>CAVVGS010000035.1:0-34399 GCA_963747795.1 uncultured Verrucomicrobiae bacterium | reverse complement strand
GCGTATCGCGCGGGTGGGCAGGTTGGCCAATCGCCCATGAGCAAGACATCCGCCGCGCTGCACACCAAGGCCCTCGGGATGCTGCTGCTGGCAAACGTATTTTGGGGGTTGAGCTTTCCCCTCATCAAGGCGCTTCTTGTCCTAAACGCGCGCCTCGCACCCGGGAACGCGGCCTTTGCCGTCGCCTGCACGGTGGCACCGCGGTTCCTGATCGGCGCCCTGGTCCTGGCCGCATGGCAGTGCCGTCGGGGAGCCCGCAAACCCGGGGCCGGCGCGGGCGCGGGTCCGCGCCCGTGGTTGACGGGCCAGGAACTCAAACACGGGCTCTTCGTCGGGTCCTTCGGCATCGCGGGGATGCTGCTTCAAAACGATGGCATGCGTTTCACAGCGGCATCGACTTCGGCCTTCCTGACGCAGTTCTACGCGATTCTGATACCGCTGTGGCTCGCCCTGCGCCACAGGCGGAACCCGGGGGTCCGCGTGTGGCTGAGCTGCGCCCTGGTGATGGCCGGCGTCGCAATCCTCGGCCGTTTTGACTGGGGGCAGATGCACCTGGGGCGCGGCGAGATGGAGACCATTCTTTGTTCCGTCTTCTTCATGGTGCAGATTCTTTCCCTGGAAAATCCTACGTTCGCCTCGACCCGGCCGGAAAAGGTGACGCTGGTCTGGCTGGCGCTTGAAGCCGTCGCATTTGGCGCTATGGCGATTGCCTCGGCCCCGAGCGCCGTCTCGCTCATCCGGCCCTGGTGCTTCTCCCCCTGGCTGGGGCTGACCCTCCTGTTGACGATTTTCTGCACGCTGGGGGCCTTCTCGATAATGACCAAATGGCAGCCCAGGATCACGGCCACGGAGGCCGGCCTCATGTACTGCTTCGAGCCGATATTCGGCTCCCTCTTTGCGCTCTTCCTGCCGGGGATTTTCTCCCGCTGGGCCGGCATCGCGTACGATAACGAAGCGGCCTCGGCCAGCCTTATCGTCGGCGGCGGGCTGATCACCCTTGCAAACGTGCTGGTCCAGTTGAGGCCTCCGCCGAAAATCCGGCCTCGGCCCACTGGATAGGGGCGGAGGCTGCGTACTGCCGGATTGCTATTGACCGGCAGACCGGCGTGAGCTCAATCGAACACGTCCAGTGTTAATACAATGAAGAAATTTTGCTTATTACTCTCTTGGCTATTTTTCTGCGCCTTCGCAACCTCCGCATTTTCCCAAGTCGACATCTTCGAAAAGCAGCAGATCTACGTTCAAACGAGCGCTGCAGCCCCCACCCCTTACACCCAGCTCGGGCCCTACCTGTTTGCGGTCCAGGCGGCGGCCGCGGGCACCCTCACCCCTCCGGGCCTGGCGTCCCAGGCGTTGGTCTACAATTCGAACAAGACCGACTACGAGGCAAGCGGCTCTTTCTCGACGAAGGTGGCCCTCGACGCGAGGTATCCCAATGGCAATTACAAACTGGCCGGCGGAAGCTTCCCGACCGTCACGGTAAATGTGAGCGGCGATCTCTACCCGGTCGCGCCGCAAGTGACCAACGGCACGTGGCAGAACAACGTTCTCGTCATAGACCCGACCCAGAGCTACACCCTTAACTTCAATACATTCACAACATACGGGTCGAGCGGCGTCGGTTCCTACGAAGGTTTCCAGATCTCAAGCGAGAGCGGGAACGACAATGTGAACATCAAGCAGGATTACGCCACAATTCCTGTCGCCGGAGCAACGGTTTCGACCACGCCCTTCACCTCCTACACGCTGCCCGCCCACACCTTGACGGCCGGGCTGCCGTACCGGATCCAGCTTCAGTATTTCACGGTCACCAGTGTGGATACGACGACGATTCCGGGCACGACTGTGGTCGGCGGCTACATGATGTCGCTTGTCGTTTATGTCGTGGGCAAATACTCGCCGTCGATCACGCCGCCAACCATCACGACACAGCCCGCCAACCAGGGTGTTGTTTCGGGCACAAACGCCACCTTCAGCCCGACGATCACCTACAGCGGGTCGGGAACGTCGCCATACGGCAACTTCTATCTATGGTGGTTCATCGATCCGAACTTCGGCCCGACGACGCTCAATCCAAGCAGCAAGTACGTTCTTTTTGGCGGGACCCAGGGTGCGCTGACCATCAATGCGGTCGCGGCCTCGGACGCGGGAAACTACTTTCTTGAAGCCATCAACGGCGGCGGACTCGCACTGAGCCAGACCGTGACGCTGTCCCTGGTTACCGCTGCTCCCTCCATAACAACCCAGCCGGCATCGATGTCCTTGAATGCCGGGGCAAGCGGCACGCTGAGTGTCTCCGCCACGAACGCCGCATCCTACCAGTGGCAACTGAACGGGGCCAACATCCCCGGCGCGACAAATTCGTCGCTCACGGGGACAAACATCGGCACGACCCAGCGGGGCAATTACACGGTTGTCGTTTCCAACGCCCTCGGGTCGGTGACCTCAAACCCGGCGAGCGTTGCGGTTTCCGTCAACTCATACCTGTACAACATTTCCACCTATGGCTATGTGGGTTCGGGCACCGGCCAGGATTTGGATGCGGGCTACTTCATCTATGGATCGGGCACCAAGAACATCCTGGTCATGGGCGCGGGTCCGAATCTGTCGAATGCCACCAATGGCGGCAGCGCTGCATTTGCCGGCCTGGCCCTCGCCGCTCCGGAACTGACTTTCGATGGCGTATACCCCTCCCCGACTTCCACTCTGGGGACTAATGCGGCCTGGGGCGGCGGACAGACCCTGACCAATGCGATCAAGGCGGTCTACGCCCCTGTGTTCCTGTCCAATTCCAATGACACGGCGATCACCCAGCCAGTGACGGTAAACGGATCCAACGGTTACACGGTGGATGTGACTATCAATAGTGGCGGCCCCGGGCTTGCGCTCGTCGAGGTGGACGACGTCGATTCGTTCAAGGCCCTCCCCACGATCGCGCCAAGCTCATACCTGGCCAACATCTCCACTCGCGGGTATGTCGGAGCGAGCGGCGGATCGGGCAGCGGAACCGGCATAGGCCAGTATGAATACCTGGACGCCGGATTCACCCTCTTTGGCACCACCTCTCAAACCCTGCTGATCCGTGCGGTGGGCCCGTCGCTGAACGGTGCTCCCGCGCCGACCCTGGCCAAGCCCAAGCTGACCCTGTACGACGTCTCCGGAAACGTCATTGCGACCAACTCCGGATGGGGAACCGCCCCGGTCCCGGGCAATTCAACCGTTGCGGCGGGGATCCAGCAGGCGACGACGGCGATCATGAACAGCGTTTATGCCAGCACGATTACCCCGGGCTCCGCGGATTGCGCAATGGTGGTCACCCTGCCGTCAGGAACCGGAGGGCAGGGAGCCTACACCGCCACGGTGACAAGCGCCGACAACACCTCGACCGGGCTCGCCCTGGTCGAGGTCTACAACATCCCGTAACGGTTGCAGTCGTAGGGTAAGACCTGAGACCTCCAGTATTGAAATCGCGGGCACCGCGATTTCAATACTGGAGGCTGAGGTTTTTGGCGTTGCGCCGGCTCAATCGGGGACGGGCAGCGACTCGACGATATCGCCGCGTATCGAGCGCAACGCCCGCAGCGTGACAGCCGCAAGGACGATCACGCCACCCGCGAGCGAAAGGGCGCTCGGCCGCTCGCCGACGGCAAGAAGCACCCACACCGGATTCAGGATTGGCTCTATGACGGGGATGAGAACCGCCTCCAGGGCCGTGACGTGCCTGATCGCTCTTGCGTACAGCCAGTAGGAGGCGCCCAGCTGGACCAGGCCCAGGGCGCCGAGCGAAAAGCAGCCCGCCGGGGACAGCGCCGGGGCGTGCGCAATCCACGGAAGTCCCACGAGGAAGGCGAGCCCGTTGCCGAGAATGATCGATTCGACGGGAGACCCATCCTTCTGGCTGCGCAGCGCAATGGTCATCCCTGCAAAGCAGATGCCGCTCAGGACGGCGATTGCATTGCCGGCCAGATGGCCCGTTTCAAGGCTGTCGGCGAAGAACAGGCCCATGCCGCCCAGAACGGCCGCTATCGTGAACCAGTCATAGCGGGTGGCCCGTTCGCCCAGCAGCCACGCGCCAAAAAGGGCCACCCACACGGGAGCCGTGTATTGGAGGAGGATCGCATTGGCGGCGGTCGTCAGCTTGGTCGCGGTGCAAAATGTGACGGTGCATGCGGCGTAGCCCAGCGCACCCAGAACCTGGCGCCTTGAAAAATGAAAATTGAGGCCGCGGTTCGTTGCCAGAAGAAAGAGGCCGGCTATCAGCCCCCGGCCCCCGGCGACCGCCAGGGGCGGCCACGGCACCGACTTGATGAGCAGACCCCCGAGGCTCCAGCAAAGCGCCGCCAGGACGAGCTGGCCGACGGCGCGGGTGTGCGGGGGATTCTTCAATTCATGCCAATCGCAGATCAAACCCGACCGCGGCGCAAGCAATGCCTATCGCTGGCCCACTACCCTATCGCGCAACGACGACAAACGGAATGGCCGGGAGCGTGTCCAGAAGAAGCGCCTGGCCGTTCGCCGCCCCGCCGGCCTTGGCGGCGTTGCGGACGATATACGTCTGGACGATCAGGTTTCCCGTCATGCCGGGCTTTGCCTTCCCAGCGTCGCAGGCGATCACCAGATCCGCCGGGCCGGGGCCGGGGTTCGGGTCCTGCAGCGAGATCCCGTCGGGCGCATTGCTGAGCTCCAGGCGCAGCCTGCCCTGGGGCGGGTTCGCCGGCATGCCGATTGGCACCCTTCCCGTCCCGCCCGCCGTTATCCTGACCGGGGGCCTGGCGTACACGCGAACGCGCACCCTCGGGAAAGCCCGCCCGACGGTCGCGACGACGAGGGCCTTGGCCGGCACGAGATGCCGGTAGGCGAATGCCTGCATCATGTCCTCCGCGGGAACGGCGTCATGCGTGAGCGTTTGTCCTCCGATTTCAGCCTGCCCCGCAATCTGAAGGAAGGCGGGAGCCTCCAGCGGCCCGAACGGGGCGGAGAGGGTCATCTGAATGCTTTCCTCGTCCGCGGCAATTCGGGCGCCGCTCAGCACTATGCCCCGGGGAGGCTTGAGCAGGGCGAGCGAGACAGGCCCCGTGAACCCGTCCTTGCGCAGGACGTGCACGGTCAGCGGCGTCGAACCGCCGCTTCGCACGTTCAAACCCGAGGGCGTAATCCGCAGCTCGAAGTCGGGCCGCGGCTCGCTCAGGCGAAGGCGATAGGCGTATTCCGGCCCGCCGTTTTGCTGAATGTCCCCGAGATGGATGAAATACGTCCCTTGCGCCGGCAGGACCGCCGCGAGGTACGAATCGGCGTGGTGGGTGTGCAGCCAGTCGGCCTTGTCGTCCATGTCGTCATTATAGGCCAGCTGGCGGCCGGAGGCGTCGGTGAGCCTCAATACCGAGTCCAGCGGCGAATCCAGCCGGCGTGCCATCACCTCGGCGACGATCTTTTGGCCGGCCCTGCCCTCGAACTTGAAAACCTTCCACTGTCCCGGCCGCTCGATCCGGCCGTTGACGATGACGGGAAGCGCCACCGGCTGGGCGGTCGATGGCGTGCGGCCCGATCCCGCGTCGCTTGCCTCCGGCAGGTTGTCGAGGCCGAAGGGCATTTCGTTGGAGGCGATTCCGTTGCTGGCGACCGAAAAATGGGCGATTCCCGGCGCTCGGGACGCCGGGTCCACGACAAGGCTCCGCTGCGGGAGGTTCCAGCCGGTCAATTCGACGGAAGTCGGCCTGCCGGCCGTCCCGCCGAGCGGGTACACGCCAGTGATGAACGGCAGCTCGCCCAGGCTGATCCGGTACACGAAATCTTCCCGCCCGCGGTAGATGGCATCGTTGATCTCGAGCGTGTAGGCGCCGTCGGCCGGCACAATGAACGAGATCACCGGATCGGGGTTGAACCGGAAGGCGTCGCTGTAGGCCAGCTCGCGCCCCTTCGAATCGCGCAGGGTCAATGCGGCCTGAATCCAGCCCGGAACGGCATCGGCCAGGTATGGCATGAGCGACCGGGCGCTCACGGCGGCCACAAGCCGCTGGCCTTTCTTCGCGGAGAATCGGAATCGATCGACTGCGCCGGGGAGGAGCTGCCCGTTGAGGACGGCGGGGATGGCGACCTCCATGGGCGGCTTGCGGTGCGCCGTCGCGGGCTCCGGTTTTGATGCCGTCGGCGGGACGGCGGCGGCGGCCCGCTCTTCGCCGTACTCAGGCAGCTGTCCGACACAAAAGACGAGCGGATTGGAGAGTCCCGCAGCGCTGAGAAGCCGCAATTCCCTTTCACCGGGGCTGGCGTCCGCCGCCAGGGTGACGCGGATCCTCACCGCCTCGGCGATCGCCGGGTTTGGCAGCCGATTTGGGTTCCCCGTCTCGAGCTTTTGGCGAAGTTCGGCCAGGTTCCTTTGGTCCTCGGGCGTCCATGCGGGCTTGGGCGCTGGCGGCGCATTCTGCGGTGGGGGTGCCGTCTGGGTTTGGCCGGTGGGTGAAATGCCCAGCGCCTCCTGCCGCCTTTTTGCGAGTTGCTGCGCCTGCTCAAGCAGGTCGCGAAACTCCTTTTGGGTCATGGGGCGCTCATAACCCACAATGGTGGCTTCCACCCCTCCTCCGGAAAACAGGACGTCGGAGGCGCCGCTGAGGTTCTGGCCGCCGAGAGCCACTTCAAATGTCGTTCCCTGCCTGCCGCCGGCCGGATAGGCGTAGCCGATGTGCGGCGAACCGAGGAATATCTGCGGCTGCGCCGCCGCGGACGTGGCGAGGGCCAGGACCGCGGCCATTTTCGGAAGGGCCCGCCTGAATGCCTTGAAAGTGAGCAAGCCGTTCATGGGCCTTACCTTCCGGTTACATGATCTCGCTCAGGCGTCCGCCGAGTTTCAGTGACTCGTCGGCGGATGGATAGGCCCGGACAATCCGGCCTTCCGGATGCGGCAGCGCGGCCTCCGGGTCTATTCCCAGCAGTTCATAGAAACTGGCGATCAGATCGCCTGGGTACACGGGCCGGTCCTTGAGTTCCTCGCCCTTGGAGTCGGACGCACCGACGACGCGGCCGCCCTTGAATCCCCCTCCGGCAACCAGGGCGGAGAACACCTTGCCCCAGTGGTTCCGCCCCCCGTTCCACGGCGGTTCCCACATGATCTTCGGCGTCCTGCCGAATTCGCCCGAGCACCAGACGATCGTGCTGTCGAGAAGGCCGCGTTCAGAGAGGTCCTGGAGCAGGGCGGACAGGCCCTTGTCCAATTCCGGCAGCTTGCGCCGCATGATCTGAAAATGCTCCTTGTGGGTGTCCCATCCCTGATAGTTGATCGTCACGAAAGGCACGCCCCGTTCGACGAGGCGGCGCGCGACGAGACAGGACTGGCCGAAGGTGTTCTGCCCGTACCGCTCCCTCAGTTCGGCTTTCTCCCTTGAGGCGTCGAATACCTTTCCCGCATCGCCGAGGATCAGGTCGTAGGCGGCATCCTGGCTGCGCGTATAGGCCGACAGTTCGGGGTCGCGGGGCAGCAGTTGCGGCAGGAGATTCAGCTTTGAAAGCAGTTCGCGTCGGCTCTGCTGGCGGGCCTCGGAGATCCCCGGGGCGACCACTCCCTCGACGGCAAAGGGCGAACGGGCCGGATCCCCACCCGTCGCGAAAGGCTTGTAGCGGGGGCCGAGAAAGCCGGCCTCGGAAAAGCGGCCCTGGAGCTGCGTGAGGACGACGTAGGGCGGAATCAGCCCGCTGTACCCCGCATTATACCCCTTGAAGTAGGACACGACTGCGCCGACGCCCGGATAGACGTCGCGCCCGCCCGCCGCCCTGCCCGTCTGGACGGCATAGGAGGCGGTCTCGTGCGCGAATACGCCGTGCGTCATGCTGCGGATGAGGGCGTATTTGTCCGCGTTCTTTGCCAGAAGCGGCAATTGGTCGATGATGCGGATTCCGTCGACGTTGGTGGACACCGCCTTGTTGAGCGGGCCGGTGTAGTCGGACCCGGCGTCGGGTTTCGGGTCGAAGGTGTCGATATGGCAGGGACCTCCCCACATCCAGATCTGGATGAACGATTTTGCCTTTGCCTTGGGCGCAGGGGCCGCCGCGAAGGCCCGGGTGGCCAGGTGATCGGCCATCAGGACGCCGGCGGCGCCAGCAAAGCCCGCGCGGAGCGCTTCCCGACGCGTCATTCCCCCGCCGGAGGGCGCGCGGACGCGCCTCCCATCCTCGGGGCAGAACCAGCCTTTTTGACCGTCTGATGGTGTATTCATGTCGTAGATATTACTGTCAATGCCGGTAAAGAAACTCGGCGCTGTTGATCAGGGCCCAGGCGATGTCAATTGCGGCCTCGCGCGGCCGCAGATTGGCCGACCTGGCGTATGCGGCGGCCTCACTGCGCTCCTGCGCGGTCGGAAAACGGGAGAGTATGGCCAGGTACAGCTGGTCGATGACCGGATTCGCCGGTCCGCCGGAGCGGAGGATTGTTTGGATGCCGGGCCCCTGCTGGAGCTTCTGTCGGACATCGGCCGAATTCAAAAGATTCAGCTCCTGCGTCGCCGAGGGATGGTTGTTGCGCTCTAGCTCGAGCCCGGTGTCGCGGGGGGAGCGCCCGAAGGTCTCAAGGAAGGGGCTCGTGATGCTGCCGTCGGGCAGCGCGATCGAACGCTGCTCGACTGGAACATAGGTGAACGGCTCCGGGATCGCGCTCGAGTACGATTCGGTGGTTCCGGTGATCGAATCAAGGGCGTCGATCAGCACCTCTGCGTCCAGGCGGCGCAGGGGGTAAGAGGCGAAATTGGCCGCGGCCGCAGGGTTGTCGCTTTTCGGGATGCACGAGAGCTGGTAGGCTTGGGAATTGAGGATCAGCCGGAATAGATGCTTCAGGTCGTAATGGGCGGCGACCAACTGGTCCTGGAGGAAGTTGAGAAGTTCGGGATTGGACGGAGGATTTCCGGGCCTGATGTCGTCGGGTTCCTGGATGATTCCCCGGCCCATGAGCCAGAACCAAACGCGGTTGGCGATATTGCGCTTAAACCATGGATTCGCCGGATCGATGAGCCAGTCCGCGAACACCTGCCGGGGATCGCGCTCGGGGGACAGTTGCACCTCTTTCCCGTCCGGGAGGATCGCCCTGCTTTGATCCCGCTTCGCGGGGTCCCAATAGACAATCTCCTCCTTCCATTCCTGGGTGCTCTTGTAGCCCACCTGCGAATAGAAGGCGGCCATGCCCGCGAGCCGCTCGGCGGGCCAGTTCTCCGCCCGCTCTCCCATGAAGGTCAGCGCCACCGCGCGCGCGAGGGCGGCAGGGTCCTTCGATTGCACCGCGCGGAAGAAATTGACCGGGGCGACGCGAAAATTGCTGCCGCTCGAGGTCAGCAGGTCCCGCGCAAAGCGGTCATAGGGGACGTTGCTCCTTATCTCCTCGCGGATCCAGTGGTGGTAGGCCTGGGCAGCATCCGGCCAGAGGTTCACGGGGAACTCCGCCTTCACCTTGAGCAGGTCGCACCACTTCATCGCCCAGTAGTCCGCGAATTCGTCGCGCTGCAGGAGCCGCTCGATGAGCGCCCGGCGCTTGTCGGGATTCCCATTGAGTATGAACTGGCGGGCCTCGGCCGCGGTCGGGAGGGTTCCGATGACATCAAAATAGGCCCTGCGCACGAAGGCCGAGTCCGAGCAAAGGTTCGCTGGAGGAATTCCCAGCTCGGCAAGCCGCCCGAACACGATGCTGTCGATTGGATTGGTCGGCGGGGATGCAGCCGGGCCGTCATAGGGAGATGCGGCTCCCGCCGGCGGAGAAAATTGGATGACCGTCGCAAGGAAGATTGTATGGAGGGAAAAGAGGGAGCGCATGCGGATCGGCCTGAAGCGCCCGTCGGGGTGCGAAAGGATCCAAGCTTAACGACGCTCAGGATCATGCCGGGTTACGGCCCGTGGCGGCGGGCAGCCGGCAGGCCGTGTCCCGGTCATGCACCCGTGCCCAGTCGCCTGTCGAACTCGTGGGCGAGCGTGAGACGGCCGGAATCCTCGGCTCACAATCCGTCCCCTATCTGAGGACGGAGTCCATCCGGACAACCCCTTGCCGGACGCCGAATTATGAGACTAGACGGACGCTCGGCTCGGGCGGCGCGGGAGGCTCGCGCCCTTCTCGAACAGCCTTGACAGCATCTCAAGTGCAACAAATATTGTCTCACATGAGAACAGCCACTTTTGACAGCGCCCTGTCCAACCCGCTGGAACTGCATGGATTCATCCAGGCGGGCTTGCCAGTCAATGTTGTCGCCCACATCGCCTCCGGTCTTGGACTAAGAGTCGACGAGTTTGCCGCCCTGTGCGGTATGAGCCGGGCCACATTCCATCGGAAGAAGACAGCCAAGGCCAGGCTCGGACGCATGGAGTCTGACATGGTGGCGCGCTATGCGTCGCTGTTGAATCACGCCACTGAAGTATTTTCGGACCCCGAAGCGGCCGGAAAGTGGCTTCGCGAGCCACAGATTGGACTGGGCGGCGCGGTGCCGATTGATTTCGCGCAGTCCACACAAGGTTATCAGGAAGTCGAAAAGCTCCTCACTCGAATCGACTATGGCGTTTATGCCTGACGCGTGGCGCATCGACAGCGAGAAGTGGAGGGCTTCGACGTTTTCCGGGTTTGGGGCGGCGGCGGCTGGCGGTCGCTGGAACCCGGCCGGAATGCATGTCGTCTACGTCAGCCAGCATCTTTCCACGGCGTCCATTGAGAAACTCGTGCACCTGCCTAAACCCATCCCGCCGACCATGAAATTCATCAAGTTCCCGATCATGTTCAGCGGTGTTGCGATTGAAAGACCGCCGATCTCGACCTTGCCGGCGAATTGGCGGGCGGAACCGGTGGCTGCGGACTCTCAGCGGTTTGGGGAAGCTTGGTATCGCCGCGGTGCGACGGCAGTTCTTGCGATCCCGTGCGCACTGATTCCTGAGGAGGAGAACTACGTCATTAACCCTGCCCACCCCGATTTCAAGAGGCTGGATATCGGACTCCCAGAGCCTTTCACTTTCGACCCTCGGTTGGCGAAGCTTATCAGCCCATGAACTGGCGTGGGGCGGCTACGGCCGCCTCCGGCAGTCGCATGGCCGGCGTCCGGCGTGTTTTCTTCTTGGCGCCCTGAATGCTTTGCGCACAGCTAAGTTGGCCATTTCTATGGCGGGTTGAAAAAGGCGACGCGCCGCTCAACCCGCGGAACGGACCAGCTGCTCAACAGACCCCATGGCCAGATACACCCGATTCGGCTCAACGCCAAGCTGAAGGAAACCATGCTTTCGATAAAAGCCCAGGGAAGTGTCGTTCTTCGCTTCGGCAACGACCGTACATCTCAAGACGGATCGCGTCCATACCACATATAACGCCTTTCCTCTCATACTTACGTAACATTTTATGAACCGCCACCTTCCTACAAGCAATCACAGAGTTCGAGCAGGTACTCGCTGCAGGAATCCCCGGGCGGCGACGAAGTCTTTGCTTGACACTGTAGCACAATGCTACAGCATTGCTGGCAATGAGCACCATCCCACTCCGCATCGATACCGATTTGGTCAACGAGGCCCGCGAATCAGCCGCGTTGATGGATCGGACGCCGACGGCGCAGATCGAGTTCTGGGCGAAGCTGGGTCGGGTCATGGAGGGTGTGCTAACCCATGATGCCATTGTGACCGTGAAGGAGGCTTCGCGGGTCAAGAATCTCGATGAGCTGCTGGCCATGGCTTCCACCCCCGATGGCAAGAAACGGGCCCTGGCCGTGATTCACCGCCACAAAGGGCCGACCTACAGCGCCGATCCGAGTGAGCCCGGAGTGCTGATCGAGTCGATGCCTGACGGTGCCAGGCGCCGTGGCAGGTTCGTCAACCGCCGTTTCACGGCCTTGGCGGCAGTGAAGACGGAATGAGCGCGCCGATCCTCGTTGTCTTGGCAGGTCCCAATGGCGCCGGGAAGTCAACTTTCTATCGCGCATTCCTTCGCAGGTCGGATATCCAATACCTGAACGCCGACGACATCGCTGCCAAGGTGGATCTATCGGTGGGTGATGCGGCCCGTGCTGCCGATGCCCTCCGGGGCGAATTGCTGAATATGGGGGAGTCGTTTATCACGGAGACCGTTTTCTCTGACCCGGTGGGCGCCAAGCTTCAATTCATGCGGGACGCCATCGCGAAGGGCTACTCCGTCACCCTGATATATATTGGTTTGGCCGGACCCGATCTCTCCGAAGCGCGGGTGGTCCAAAGAGTGGCTGAAGGGGGGCATGACGTTCCGTCAGAGCGGTTGCCGCGCCGCTATGAGCAGTCACTCCTAAACCTTCAGGCCGCATTGGCATTCGTGCCGAAGGTGCGTGTGTACGACAATTCCTCGGACGAAGAACCCTTCCGCCTCGTGTACGAGAGGGATGGCAGCCGCACCAACGGGGTTGATCCTCTTCCGGAGTGGTTGGCCAAGGTACTGGCCTAAGTCTTTGGGGTTGTCCGATTCCTATCGAGGCGATTTTCACTAACGATCCGCCTCAGTTTCCTGCACCGATCGCCTTCAGGACGATGCCGGGCGTCAGGATTTCCGGCAGGATCACCGGCTCGCTCCTGCCCGGAAACCATATCAAGTCAAAAGGCACCGCATTCCTGTCATATCGGGCCAGTTCGGCCGAAATCTGCGGGTCCTTGCTGGTCCAGTCGCCGCGCAGCGTCGCAATCCCCTTTTCCCGGAAGGTGCGCAGGACCTCATCCGAGTGGAAAACAACTCGTTTGTTCGCCTGGCACGTGGCACACCAGCGCGCCGTGAAATCGACGTAGACGATCCGGCCATCCCCGCGCAGCTTTCCCAGCGCCTCCGGGCTCCATTTTTCCCAGGTGATATCGGTGGGCGCCGCGGGCTCGGGCCATCCGGTCCATGCGCCGAGCGCAATTAGCACCACCGCCGCAAGAAACCCGAATCGCGCGCGGCCCGGGGATGCCCCGAAGCCATGCCATTTGCCGTATGCCCAAACACCCATGGCGATCAGGACAAGGCCGATGAAGACGCCCAGGAGCCCGTACTCAGACACCTGGCCGGCCATCACCCAGAGCAGATAGGCGACCGTGGCGTAGATGGGAAATGCCATGAACTGCTTGAAGGTCTCCATCCATGCGCCGGGCCTGGGCAGCACGCGCACGGCCCCGGGAAAGATCGAAAGGAGCAGGTACGGGGTTGAAAGCCCGATCGCGATCACCGTGAAGACGAGAAACGACTCGATCGGAGAAAGGGTCAGGGCCGCACCGAGGGCCGGCGCAAGAAAAGGGGCGCTGCAGGGTGTGGCGACGAGAGTCGCAAGGACCCCTGTGAAGAACGATCCGCCGAGGCCGGTGCGCGACTGGAGGCCCGAGCCGATGGCGGTGGCCCCAAGTCCAAACTCGAAGACTCCGCTCAGGTTCAGGCCAAAGACGAGCATCACCGCGCTCAGCCCAAAGACGAAAACGGGGGATTGAAGCTGGAAGCCCCACCCGAGCTGGTCGCCGCCTGCGCGAAGCGCGACCAGGATTGCGACCAGCACCCAGAACGAAAGAACGACTCCCGCCCCGAATACCAAGCCGTGAAGCACGACCTTCCGGCGTTCTTTTCCGGCCTGGTTGACGAAGCCCAGGATCTTGATGCCGAGAACCGGAAACACGCAGGGCATGAGGTTCAAAATCAGCCCGCCGGCAAAGGCGAGAAGGAGCGTGGCGGCCAATCCGCGGGAAGCGCCTCCGGCTCCGCCAAGGGCCGCCTGGCCCGCCGCCGGCAGCGGCCCATCGCGCAGGGGAATCTCGACCCGAAGTCCCGGGCGGCCCCCATCCGGCGCCCACCCGCTTCCGGAGGTGAGAACCCCCAGCAGTCGCGCGGCCTTGGCCGGACCGTCCGGGGAGAGGACAAGCGTCAGCTCGACCCCACCCTTGCCGTCATCGGCAACCGCCTGCGGCTGGTCGTAGGCGACGAGGTTGTCGTCGGAAAAGAAGTGAATGTCCCTTGGCGCATGCGTCCCTGCATTGGCCGCAACCGGCATTGCGCGAAGGACGACCGATCTTCCCCGTCGGATCGCGCTCAGCGACCAGGCCGGATCGGGCCGCGGGAGGGTTTCGACGACTGCCGTGATTCGCGCACCCCATTGCGGATCCGGAACAGGTGCGCTGTCCGTGACGGGCAGGGAAAGCGAGACGGCATCTTCGCCGGGTTTGCAGACATCCCGGCACATGAGCCAATCGGCGGTTGCCGCGAGGGTAACCTGCGCCCCGGGTTGGAGGCTTGCGGGCGGACTCAGTTTGACAGGCAGGAGCAAGTCGCCCTCGTAGCCGTTGCCCGTGACCCCTCCCTTGTCGTCGGTGAGCACTTCGGGCGAGGGCCACTGGATTTCGCCGGCCTTCCATCCCGGGGGAAGCTTCCATTCGAGCGTGGTCGCAAGCCCGGTGCCTGGGTTTTGCCAGTACGTGTGCCAGCCCGGTTCATGCTCCAAACGCAGGGCGATCGTGAAGGCCCTGCCCGGCTGGATCGATGTTTCAGACGAAACGAGCGAGGCATGCACCTGCCCCCGCACATCCGGCAGAAGTGCCTGGGTCAGCAACAACAGGCCCGCGCATGCGGAGCCAACGCGTCTCATGGGCCTGATCATGCAAACCTGCGCCTGGGATGCAACACGTTGAAACATTATTGACGGCCGCCCGTCCGCCTAGTCTGCATCCATCACAAAACCGATGAAGATTGGGCAGGATTCGTCGGAATTTGTGATGGATGCAGGCTGGATCCCGGTTGCAGCGAGCCCGGCAATCCCTACGATGCGCAAAATTTTTTTTGCCTTGCCCTTGGATATTCAACCGCATCCCGGATTGAGCCCGACTGAAAACATCGCATTGTGGCTGTCGGGACTGGCTGTCGCCGCCTGCGCCGCCCTGGGCATTCGCCGGCGATTGGGCGCAATGCGCCCGAAGAGTCGGGAACTGGAGCGTCTCGTCCGGGATCGCACGCTGGAGCTTGAGCGCTCCGGTGCCGCGCGGGAGGAGTTCGTCGCAAACGTCGGCCACGAAATCCGCAACCCGCTCAATGGCGTCATCGGACTGGCCTTCGCCCTCGAGCAAACGGAGCTCGATCCGGGCCAGCGCCACCAGCTCGGGATGATGCGCCGGTGCGCCGAGCATCTGTCCTCGCTGATCGGCGACTTGCTGGATCAATCCCAGGTCCACGCCCGCACGATTCCGGTCCTGGCCGAGGCCTTCGATCTCCAGGAGGTGATGGATTCGGTCCGCGCCGTCACCTACGAGGAGAGCGCCGCCGCGGGCATTCCCGTGGACATTTCGGTCGATCGGTCCGTGCCCCCGGTTCTCGTGGGCGACCGCCACCGGATCCAGCAGGTGCTGATCAACTATGTTGGAAATGCGCTTAAGTATGCCGGCCGCGGCCGCGTTACCTTGAGCGCCCGCGCCGTTCCGATCCGGCACCCGGGGATCGAGGTCACCTTCACGGTGGCGGACGAAGGTCCGGGTTTGTCGACGAGCGAGAAGGCGGCCCTGTTCAGCAGGCGGGAAAGGGACAACGCCGCGCAGACGCAGAATCCCTGCGGAGCCGGGGTCGGCCTCGCGGTCTGCAGGACCCTAGCTGATAGGATGGGCGGGGTGGCCCTGGTGGAGGGCGATGTCGGCGCCGGCGCCCGATTCATCCTGCGTCTGCCGCTTTTGGAGCCGGCCATCGGCGATGTCGCCAGCGGGCCGTCTCCTGTCCCGTATTGTTTCCGGACACCCGCCCTTGTGGTTGAAGACCAGGAATTCAATTCGGCCGGGCTGGTTGCCATGCTCCTCAGGCTGGGCATAAACGCGGAGGTCGCCAGAAGCGGCGAAGAAGCGCTCCGCATGGTAGCGGAAACCGATTACCTGCTGGCCTTTGTCGATTGCGCACTGCCGGGGATGAGCGGACCCGAGCTGGCGCGCGCAATCAGGCGGACGGAGGGGCCGGCCACCCATCTGCCGATCATCGCGACGACAGCCGATGCCACTGTAAAGGCCGCCGAGGATTGCAGGGCAGCCGGCATGGACGGATTCATCGGCAAGCCGGTCACCTTGCCCAGGCTCAGCACTTCCGTCTTTAATTGCCTAAACCCCGTCGGGAAAGCGCCTTTTGCATTATTCGCAGGACCGGACGCGGGCCTTTCCGCGCCCTACCGCCTGGATACCCTGCGTTACATAGCCAACGACGTACCCGCGGAGTTCAAGCGGAGGCTGGGTGCCTATGTGAGAGAGCTGAATGCGTACGTCGATGAGATCGCTTCTTCTGTGAATTGCGGAAGTTTCGAGCCATTCCAGCGCGCCGCCCACAAGATTGTCGGACACCTCTCCATCATTCAACATGCCCGGCTAATCGTCATCGCCCAGCAGATTGAGGAAGCGGCGGTCAACAGGAGCCTTGCTGAGGCCCGTTCCAAGGTCATTGAATTGACCGACGGAGCTCGGGAAGTCAGTAACGCTCTCCTGGCGGTCGCTGCGATCACCAATTGAGGCGCTTCTCGAACCGTTCAGCCCTTCTCCATTGTCACCTTTTACCAAAAACTTGCGTCTGTCGTCCGAGATGCTGTTCTGCCGGGCAATCTTTGCCGCTGCAGATTCGCAATTCCATAGCTGTCCAACGAGTAACCGATGAGCCATGTACCGACCCCAGAAATCCACCCGGAATCAACGCCCGGCGATCGCCGAAGGCGTCGCCGCATCTTCCTCCTTGTCGCCGCGGTGATATTGGCTGGGTGCGGCGTCATATACTGGAAGACCCATACAGGAGTAGAAGTTAATCAGAGGCAGGGCGGCCGCGGCGGTGGTGGCGGTTTCGGACGCTTCGGCATGATGAATGGACCTCTGCCCGTTGTCGCCCAACCCGCGGTCAAGGGCGACCTGGATGTCTACCTGAACGGTCTTGGTGCGGTGACTCCGCTCGCCACCGTTACGATCCGAACCCAGATCAGCGGCCAGCTCATCGAAATCCACTTCACGGAAGGCCAGATGGTCGCGAAAGGCGACTTGCTGGCCGTCATCGATCCTCGGCCCTACCAGGTAGCGCTCGAACAGGCGCAGGGCCAGCTCCTTCAGGCGCAGTCCCAGCTCAAGGAGGCACAGGTCGATCTCGCCCGGTACGAAAAGCTCGCCGTCGAGGACTCCATCGCCGGTCAACAGGTCGATACCCAGAGGGCGCTGGTCAGCCAGTTTGAGGGTCTCGTGCAGGTCGACAAGGCCGCGATAGACAGCGCGACACTCAACCTGACCTACTGCCACATCACGGCTCCGATTCCGGGCCGTGTCGGCCTTCGCCAGGTCGACCTCGGCAACTACGTCACGCCCGGCGATGCCAACGGTCTTGTGGTGCTGACACAATTGAAACCTATCGCCGCTATCTTCACCCTTCCGGAGGACAACATCCCGAGCGTTGTCGCCCGCGTGCATTCGGGGGCGCAGTTGCCGATAGACGCCTACGACAGGACCCAAACCCACAAGGTGGCGGCCGGCATCCTCTCGACGATCGACAACGAAGTCGACCCCACGACGGGAACCTTCAAGCTCCGCGCGCTCTTCCCCAACGACGACGAGAGCCTGTTTCCGAATCAATTCATCAACATCCGGATGCTGCTCACCATCGACAAGGGCGCTACCGTGATCCCCACTTCCGCGATCGAGCGCGGGCAGCAGGGGGCATTCGTCTATGTCGTGCAGCCGGACGACACCGTCACATCGCGAGCGGTGACCCTCGGAACGACGGAGGGGGAGCGCGTGGCGGTGCTCACGGGGCTCGCCGTCGGCGAACGCGTTGTCGTGGACGGCGCCGACAAGCTGAAGGAAGGCATGCAGGTGATCGTCCAGACTTCCGAATCCGGCACGGGAACCGCCCCACCCGCTCGCAGGCGCCGCAGCGCCGGCGGAGGGGATCCCGGAGCTAAAACGGGCCCCGAGACTTCCACAAGCGGCCGGAACTGAGGCCACGTGAGCCCTTCCCGGATCTTCATTCTGCGGCCGGTGGCCACGACGCTGCTCATGGCGGCGATCATGATCGTCGGCCTGGTCGCCTTCCGCTTCCTTCCGCTGTCGGCGCTGCCGGAGGTCGACTACCCGACGATCCAGGTGCAGACCTTCTACCCTGGCGCAAGCCCCGACGTGATGACCTCGTCGGTGACGGCTCCCCTCGAGCGCCAGCTCGGGCAGATGCCCGGCCTGAAGCAGATGTCCTCGACCAGTTCGGCGGGCGCCTCGGTCATAACCCTTCAGTTCAGCCTGGACCTGAGCCTCGACGTCGCGGAGCAGGAAGTGCAGGCGGCCATCAACGCGGCCGGCAACCTCCTTCCGGCCGACCTTCCCGCGCCCCCCGTGTACGCAAAGGTCAACCCGGCGGACACGCCGGTCCTCACGCTGGCCCTCACCTCGAGGACGATCCCGCTGACGGAGGTCGAGGACCTCGCCGACACGCGCATCGCGCAGAAGATTTCCCAGTTGCCGGGAGTCGGCCTCGTGAGCATCGGCGGCGGCCAGCGGCGGTCGATCCGGATCCGGTTCAATCCCCGCGCCCTTGCGGCCTATGGCCTCAATATCGACGACATGCGCTCGACGATCAGCAACGGCAACGTCAACACGGCCAAGGGGAATTTTGACGGGCCGTCGCGCGCCTACACGATCAATGCGAACGACCAGCTTCTGTCGCCCGAGGAGTACAAGTCCCTGGTTCTCGCCTACCGCAACGGGGCGCCGGTCCGGCTCTCGGACATCGCCACCGTCGAAAGCGCCCCGGAGAACACAAAGCTCGCGGCCTGGGTCAATTCGACTCCGGGGATCATCCTGAACATTCAGCGCCAGCCCGGGGCGAATGTCATCAGCGTCGTCGAGAGCGTTCGCGAACTGCTGCCGGCCCTTCAGGCGGTCCTTCCCTCCGCCATCAACATGGAGGTGCTCACGGACAGGACGGTGACCATCCGGGCCTCGATCTGGGACGTCGAGCTTGAGCTGACGCTGGCCGTGATTCTGGTCGTCGCGGTCATCTTCGTGTTCCTGCGCAACATCCCCGCCACGATCATCCCGAGCCTCTCCGTCCCCCTTTCGCTCATCGGAACCTTTGCGGTCATGTACCTGCTCGGGTTCAGCCTCAACAACCTTTCGCTCATGTCGCTGACGATCGCGGCGGGCTTTGTCGTCGATGACGCCATAGTCATGATCGAAAACATCGCCCGCTACGTTGAGAAGGGCGATTCGCCGATGGAGGCCGCCCTCAAGGGCTCCGAGCAGATCGGTTTCACGATCATTTCCCTCACCGTCTCGCTCATCGCCGTATTGATTCCGCTGCTTTTCATGGCCGATGTCGTCGGCCGCCTGTTCCGGGAGTTCGCGATCACTCTCGCTGTCACGATCCTGATCTCGGCCGTCGTCTCCCTGACGCTCGTGCCGATGATGTGCGCCAAGCTCGTCCGCCACCGCCCCGAATCCGAGGAGGCCGCCTGGAGCCGGAAGGCGGGCGCCTGGTTCAACGCGGTGATCGCCTGGTACGGCAAGGTGCTCAACTGGGTTCTGGACCACCAGCCGCTCACGCTCGCCGTCGCCGTGGGGACCCTCGTCCTGACGATCGTCCTGTACATCGTCGTTCCGAAGGGGTTCTTCCCCCTGCAGGACACGGGGGTGGTCCAGGTGATCACCGAGGCTCCACAGACCGTCTCGTATGCGGCCATGGCAAGGCGCCAGGAGGCCCTCGCGGTGGCCCTCCTGCGCGACCGCGACGTCGAAAGCCTTTCGTCATACATTGGCGTCGATGGCACCAATACGACCATCAACACCGGCCGGATGCTCATCAACCTGAAGCCCCGCGAGGAGCGAAAGGGGACAGCCGCGGCCATGATCAGCCGCCTCCAGTCCGAGGCGGCGGCCGTCGAGGGAATCACAGCCTACCTCCAGCCGGTCCAGGACCTGACGATCGACGACCGGGTGAGCCGGACGCAGTATCAGTTCGTGGTCGAGTGCGCCGATCCCGCCCTGCTCGCCAAATGGATCCCGCTGCTGATGGCCCGCCTGGCGCAGGCGCCGGAACTCACCGAGGTCGCAACCGACCTCGCCGAGCAGGGGCTTGCGGCTTACATCAACGTCGACAGGGACACGGCCGCCCGCTTTGGCATCACGGCGGCCACGATCGACAACGCCCTGTACGACGCTTTCGGGCAGCGGATCATCTCCACCATCTTCACCCAGTCCAACCAGTACCGGGTGATCATGGAGGCCTCGCCCGACCTGCAGAAATCGCCCTCCTCTCTTTCGGAGATCTACGTGCCCTCATCCTCGGGCGGACAGGTGCCGCTGACGGCTATCGCCCGGATTGAGGAGCGCCCTGAGCCGCTCCTCATCAATCACATGGGCCAGTTCCCGGCCAACACGATTTCATTCAACGTCCCGGCCAACGGCTCGCTGGGGGCGGCGGTCAAGGCGATCCGCGCGGCCGAGTTGGACGCGGGCATGCCGGCGAGCATCGTCACGAGTTTCCAGGGCGCGGCCTCCGCCTTCGAGTCGTCGCTGTCCAACGAGGTGTTCCTGCTTCTGGCCGCCGTCCTGACGATGTACATCATCCTGGGCGTCCTCTACGAGAGCTTCATCCACCCGATCACGATCCTCTCGACGCTGCCCTCCGCCGGCATCGGCGCCCTGCTCGCCCTGATCATCACGCGCCACTCCCTCAGCGTCATCGCGATCATCGGCATAGTCCTCCTGATCGGCATCGTGAAGAAGAACGCGATCATGATGATCGATTTCGCGCTCGACGCCGAACGGCACGAGGGGCTGCCTCCCCGGGAGGCGATCTACCAGGCGTGCCTGCTGCGCTTCCGGCCGATTCTCATGACGACGATGGCGGCGATGCTCAGCGCACTCCCCCTCATGGTGGGCTCGGGCATGGGCTCCGAACTGCGCAATCCCCTGGGCATCACGATCGTCGGCGGACTGATCGTGAGCCAGGTCCTCACCCTTTTCACAACCCCGGTCATCTATCTCGTCTTCGCCCGGCTGGCTGAGCGCCTGCGCGAGCGCGTCGGCGTGGACGAGGAGGAGAGGGACTTCGCAACCCGATGAACATCTCCGAGCCGTTCATCCGCAGGCCGGTGGCCACGATCCTGATCTCGGCCGGGATCGCGCTGGCGGGCGTCATCGCCTTCACGAAGCTGCCCGTCGCGCCCGTGCCCCAGGTCGACCTGCCCACGATCGGCGTCAATGCCTCGATGGCCGGCGCCAGCCCCGAGACGATGGCAAGCTCCGTGGCGACTCCGCTTGAGCGCCGATTGGGCGAGATAGCCGACGTCACCGAGATGACCTCGATGAGCTCTGTCGGCAGCACGAACATCAACCTGCAGTTCGGCCTCAGCCGTGACATCGACGGGGCGGCGCGCGACGTGCAGGCCGCGATCAACGCATCGCGCGCGGACCTGCCGACGGCCCTGCGCAGCAACCCGACGTACCGGAAGGCCAACTCGGCCGACGAGCCCATCATGGTGCTGGAGATGAATTCGGCGACCCTGAGCCCCGGCCAGCTCTACGACGTCGCCTCGACGATACTGGCCCAGAAGATTTCGCAACTGCCCGGCGTCGGCAATGTGAACGTGGGCGGCAGCTCCCTTCCCGCGGTCCGGGTTGAGCTCAATCCCCAGGCGCTGTTCAAGTACGGCATCGGGCTCGAGGACGTGCGCGCCGCCCTGTCCGCGGCCAACGCCAACAGCCCCAAGGGGGCGATCGAGGATGACGAGCGCCACTGGCAGATCTACAGCAACGACCAGGCCCGCGCCGCCGCCAACTACCGCCAGCTGGTCGTCGCCTACCGCAATGGCGCTGCCGTGCGCCTGTCGGACGTGGCCAACGTGCAGGATTCCGTGGAGGACAACCGCAACATCGGCATCGCCAATGGGCACCTCGCCGTGGTCCTTATCATCAGCCGCCAGCCCGGGGCGAATATCATCGACACGGTCGACCAGATCCGCGCCCTCCTGCCCCGGCTCCAGGCATCGCTGCCGCCGGCCGCCACCCTCGCCATCGCGATCGACCGGAGCGTCGCGATCCGGGCCTCGCTGCGCGACGTCGAGACCTCGCTGGCGATCTCGGTGATCCTCGTCGTCATGGTCGTCTTTTTCTTCCTTCGCGACTGGCGGGCCACCCTGATTCCGGCCGCCGCCGTTCCGATCTCCCTCGTCGGCACCTTTGCGGCGATGTACATGCTGAACTACAGCCTGGACAACCTCTCGCTCATGGCGCTGACCGTCGCCACCGGATTTGTGGTCGACGACGCAATCGTCGTCATGGAGAACATCGTCAGGCACACGGAAGCCGGCGTGCCCCGTTTCAAGGCTGCCCTGATCGGCGTCCGTCAAGTGGGTTTCACGGTGGTCTCGATGAGCCTATCCCTGATCGCGGTGTTCATCCCCGTCCTCCTCATGGGAGGCGTCGTCGGCCGGCTGTTCAGGGAGTTCACAATCACGCTTTCCGCCTCTGTCGGAGTCTCGCTGTTCATTTCGCTGACCCTCACCCCAATGATGTGCTCGCGCGTCCTGCGCAAGCCGGGCGGCGAAATCAAGTATGGGCTTGTGCTTCGGTTCTGCGGTCGATTGTTCGAGGGCACCCGAGCGCTCTACGAGGACGCGCTTCGCTGGGTGCTGGACCATCAGCCCCTCATGCTCGTCAGCCTCACGATCACGATAGTTTTGAATTTCTTCCTCTTCCGCGCGATTCCCAAGGGCTTCTTCCCCGACCAGGACACGGGCCGCATCCAGGGGTGGATCCAGGCCGACCAGAGCGTCTCCTTCCAGCGCATGTCCGAGAAGCTCCGCCGGTACACGGAAATCATCCAGAAGGAGCCCGGGGTCGCCACCGTCGTCGGGGTCGCTGGCGCCGGCCGCGGCGCCAACACGGGCCAGATGTTTGTGGGCCTCAAGCCCATTTCGGAAAGGAAATCGACCTCATTTGAGATCATCAACAGCCTGCGGCCGAAGCTAAACCAGGTCCCTGGCGCCTCCCTGTTCCTGGGCACCGGCCAGGAGATCCGGGTCGGCGGGCGCATGAGCAACTCCACCTACCAGTACACGCTCCAGGCGGACAATCTGGATGATCTGCGCAAATGGACGCCCAGGCTCCTCGAGGCCCTGAAGGCCGAGCCGGACCTCACCGACCTCAATTCCGACCAGCAGGACAAGGGGCTGGAGACCGATCTGGTGGTCGACCGTGACACGGCCTCGCGGCTCAAGCTGACGGCGATCCAGGTGGACAACACCCTCTACGACGCATTCGGCCAGAGGCAGGTCTCCACGATCTATGAGTCGTTGAACCAGTACCATGTCGTCATGGTGGTGGCTCAGAAGTACCTCCAGGATCCCGCCATCCTGAATCAGATCTACGTGAGCACCTCGGGCGGCGCCGTTGCGGCCACCCAGGCGAGCAACGCAGTGGCCGGAACGGTTTCGAGCGGCTCCTCGTCCAAGACTCAATCGCAGTCGGTCGCATCGGACGCCGCGCGAAACGCCGCCCTCAACTCGATCGCCTCGGTCGGCCGCTCCTCCGCCTCGAGCGGCCAGGCTGTCAGCACGCGAAAGGAGACGATGGTGCCCCTGGCCGCGTTCGCCCACTACGAGACGGGCACGACGCCCCTGTCGGTCAATCACCAGGGACAGGCGGTCGCCGCGACAATCTCCTTCAACCTTAACGGCGACGCCTCGCTGAGCGACGCCGTCAATGCGATAAACCGGCAGGTCGCCGCAATCCGCATGCCCAGCTCGATCCATGGGAGCTTTCAGGGGACCGCCAGGACCTACCAGGAGGCGATCGGCAACGAGCCGATCCTCATCCTGGCCGCCGTCATCGCGATCTACCTCGTCTTGGGCATCCTCTACGAAAGCTACGCCCACCCGATCACGATCCTTTCGACCCTTCCATCGGCCGGGCTGGGAGCCGTGCTGGCCCTCATGCTTTTCAACACTGAATTCAGCCTGATAGCGCTGATCGGCGTCATCCTACTGATCGGCCTCGTCAAGAAGAACGCGATCATGATGATTGACTTCGCGGTCGACGTGGAGCGCACCGAGGGGCTGTCCTCGCGGGACGCGATCTTCAAGGCGTGCCAGCTGCGCTTCCGCCCGATAATGATGACGACGATGGCAGCGATCCTCGGGGCGATTCCCCTGGCTACGGGCTTTGGCAACGGCGGCGAAATGCGCCGGCCGCTCGGAATCTCGATTGTTGGCGGCCTGATCGTGAGCCAGATGCTGACGCTGCTGACAACGCCCGTCGTTTATCTTTACGTCGGGCGCATGCGCTCCTGGGGTGTGAGGATTCGGCACCGGTTCCGCGACCGCAAGGCCGGCCGGGCCGTCGAAGGCGGCAAGACCCCGGTCATTGCGTAATCCAGCTTTTTCCAACCATGGCTTTTCCCACGACGACTCTCTCCGGCTTCGCCAGGCGCGCATGGCCGCTGGCTTTCGCGGCGCTGCTCTGCGCCGCCGGCTGCGCCGTCGGCCCGGACTACAGGAAACCGGCAACCGCCGTGCCTGCGGCCTTCAAGGAGTCCGCGGGCTGGAAAGCGGCGACCCCGGCCGACACCGCGGCGAGGGCGCCGTGGTGGGAGATTTACACCGATCCATTGCTCAACGAACTTGAGTCCCAGGTCGCTCTTTCGAACCAAGGGGTTCTGCAGGCCGCCGCCAACTACGAGGAGGCCCGGCAACTGGCGAGATCCGACAGGACCGCCTTTCTTCCGGAGATTTCGGCATCGGGATCCGCCAATCGCTCCCGCTCTGCCGGGTCCGGCACGATCGGCAATGTTTATCAGGGGGCCCTCCAGGCATCCTGGGAGCCCGACATCTGGGGCCGGATCCGGCGCACGACCCAGGCCGACGTGGCAACCGCCCAGGCAGACTCCGCCGAGCTTGCCGCCGTGGAACTCTCCGTCCAGTCGGCCCTGGCGCAGGACTACATCCAGCTGCGGGTCGTGGATGCGAGGAAGCGCCTCCTGTCCGACGCCGTGGTCGCGTACCGTCGCACCCTGACAATTTCCACAAACCGCTACAATGCGGGCGTGGCGGCCAAGAGCGACGTCATCTCGGCCAAGACCCAGCTCGACGACGCCCGCGCCCAGCTGGTCGAGGCTGACGTCGCCCGTGCCCAGCTCGAGCACGCGATAGCCGTCCTTCTCGGGAAGCTTCCCGCGGACTTTGCCATCGATGCGCGCCCGACCCCCATACCGCCCGCCCCCGACGTCCCGGCGGTCATCCCCTCGGACCTGCTTGAGCGGCGCCCCGACATCGCGCAGGCCGAAAGGAGCATGGCCGTCTCGAATGCAAGGGTCGGCATCCAGACATCGGCCTATTTTCCGGCCATCTCCCTCTCGGGCTCGGACGGATACCAGGGTGCTCCGCTTCACAGCCTTTTTTCCGCGCCATTCCGGTTCTGGTCGCTCGGCGGTGACATCAGCGACGCCCTTCTCGACTGGGGCCAGCGCCACGACCAGGTGCTCGCGGCAAAGGCGGCCTACCAGGCTGAGGTCGCCAATTACCGGCAGACCGTCCTGAGCGCGTTCCAGCAGGTGGAGGACAACCTCTCCACACTTCGGATACTCAGCGATGAGGAGACGATCCAGCGCGCGGCCGTCGACGAGGCCGCCGAGGCGGCCCGTATCGCCCTCAACGAATACAACGCCGGAACGGTCGACTACACGACGGTCGCCACCGCCCAGGTCACCGAATTGAACAACCGCGAAACCCTCCTCGGAATCCAGCAGACGCGGCTGACCTCATCGGTCGCCCTGGTCGCCGCCCTTGGCGGCGGCTGGTCGACCTCCTCCCTGCCCTCCCCCTCGGACGTCATGGCCCGCACGCGAAGACCCCCCGCGGACAAACCCTGAGCAGGGCTTATTTTTCTGCATTCCATGCCGATAACGATTGGCAAGGAATGTTAGCCCCAAGCCTAAAGGAGATCTTTGCGATCGCCGCCAAACTGCCCGCCGCTCCCCGGATACTGGCGGAAGTAGCTGAATTGCTTGAGGATGTAAGTGTTGACGTCGATTCGGTGGCCTCTGTGCTCCGCCGCGACGGACCGCTCGCCGCCGCGGTCCTGAGGATCAGCAATAGCGCCTATTATGGATCGGGAGGAGTGGGTTCGATCGAGTCCGCGGTGAGCCGGATCGGCTTTGCCGAAGTGCATCGCATGATCGGATGGGCCGCATCCGGAGTCCTGGCCGAACGCACGCTTCGCTATTACGGTATCGAAACGGCCATGCTCCGCCAGAACATGGTCTGCAACGCGGTCGCAGCCGAAAGACTGGCAGCGAGCGCCCGGTGCAACCCCCGCCATCTCTATACGGCCGGCCTTCTGCGCCCGATCGGAATGATGGTGCTCGACCGGCTGGCGCGCAGTTTCGGCGACTCCCACGACGTATTCGACCCGGCCCGGGACTCGGACTACGCCTCGTGGGAGAGCCGGGTCATGCAAATCCGGAATGCGGCCGTGACCGCCGTCGTCTTGAGCGAGTGGCGCTTTGCCCAGGACGTCGTCGACTCGGTCCGGGGGCACGGCCTCACCCCCGGGGCAAAGGATCCGACCCGAGGTGCGGCCGTCCTGCATCTGGCCTGCTGGGTCACAAACGAGATCGGGCTGGGCCTGCCGGGCGAACACGGTGCCTGGGAGCTTGCTCCAGAGAATCTTGCCCTGGCCGGCCTTGTGGAAGAGGACGTGAAGGGGCTCATCGGCCCCGTGGAAGAACAGGTTCGGGAGTTGCAGACCGCCCTCTGTTACTAATTCTTGATACACCCCCCCGGTAGGGTTATACCCCATCGAAAATGAGGGCTTCACCCTATGGCCGGTTTTCGCACTTTCTGATACATTCATCCTACGACAAACGGCCCCAATTCCACTTAAGAAACCCCAGATACTGCCGATACAAAGGAAGGAACCCCCGCCAAATGATCCTTTATTCCATTCTCCTCCTTCTGATTCTCACACTGGCCGGGCTCGTAGCGCTCCACCGCGCGCACAAGGCCGCCATCGTTGGATACGAGGACGAGCACGGGTTTCATCCCGGCGTGGCGCCGGTCTCTCCAGGGACAGCCGAGATCCACGAGATCCACGAGATACATACGACGACCAGCCGCGCCGCCTGAGGCGGCCCTCGTTCCCGGCGGGGTCCCGTGTAACGTCCCATTCCATACAATTCCGAAGCCCTGCGCGGCTCCGGACAATGTTCTTGCTGCCCGCGAACAATGGCCCATTTTGGCCAAGAAATGCGCGCTGCCCGACAAGAAACGCTCAGGTTGGGGTCAAGACCCGTACGTAGTATTGCGTATTGTCAAAATTTTGAACTCGTTGGATTTGCGGCCGTCCTTGGCGCCAACGCGAATCATTAGTTATTATTGGATAACATTTTGTGCATGCTTGGAGGGTATATTACGTTTGGCGGCGCCTTTGCCGTTTTGTAACAATTACTATTAATTGCTACAAAAACTGAGTTGCTAGACATCTGGAACTGCTGAAGCTCTGCCCCGTTCCCGTCTTTAACCATAATGATCTCCAGCATCACCGCGGCTACTGTTGGGGTATTTCCCCTGGAGGAACCCACTCCTGCTGCCATTTATCGTTTTACCGCTGGAGTCCGGGAAATGGCTGGTTCTCGCGAAGCCGGGTCAATAGCCCGCGAATCGCTCGCATCTCCCGCTCACTCGCTCCCTGCAGACTGCTAGACTCTACGGAAGCGCAGTCCGGCTGACGGATCGGCCGGTCGCGCTGTCAGGTCCATCCACTTCATGCGTCCTTCCGTCTCCTGACGGCGGCGCCCTCAAAGAAAACGGTGCTGCACCGGAATGGCGGCAGCTTGCCCGGACCCGGGCTTCGGACCCCAAAAACCTGATCCCAAGAAAACGTGCAAACCCCCACAAACGATCAGAACGTTGGCGCGCTGACCGCCACAGACAGCAAAGACCGCAGGATCCGCTACGACGAGGCATTCAAGCTCGAAGCGATCCGGCTTTGGAAGGCAAGCCACCGCTCCGCGCGGGAAACAGCCGGCGAACTCGGGATCAGCACGGCGACTTTGTACGCCTGGGGCCGCGAGCTGAAACCGGCGGCCAACAGGAGTGCCGCGGCGCAGTACATGCGCGAGATGGAGGAGGAGATCGCCGAGCTTCGCGAGGAGAATGCAAGACTCAAACTGCAGTGCGAAACGCTCAAGAAAACTCTCAGCATTCTCGCCGAATTTCCCGACAGTGCTTCCGGAAGGCAAAAGACCGCCGCCACTCGGCATCAGCATTAATACTTACAGTATAAAGCTGGCCTACTCCGCCGCAAAGTTGACTCTTCCCTCTCGTGCCCGGTCCACATCCAATTTCGTTCCCCGGAAAATCGCGGCAATTCATATGAATTGGTACTGCGTGCATACCAGACCCCAGAAAGAGGCGCGAGCGTGCGCCCATCTCGGCCAGACGCTCGGCCTCGACACCTATTACCCGCGGCTCCGCCGGCAAAGGACGATCCGGCGGGTGAGGCGCCTCGTGACCGGGCCGCTCTTCCCGAGATATTTTTTCTGCCGGTTCGATTTCGGCCAGCGCTACCGCGCGGTCAAGTTTGCCCCGGATGTGCTCGACGTCGTCAGCTTCGGCGACGTCCCAGCGATCGTGGACGACTCCCTCATTGAGGGCCTCAAGGGCTGGGCCGGCGACTCGGTCGACATCATCACCGCCAACCCCTCCCTTCAGACCGGGGACCGGGTGAGCATCACCGACGGCCCGATGCGCGGGCTCGAAGCGGTGATCCAGGACGACATGGGCGGCCGCGAGCGGGTGGCCGTTGTTCTCTCCATTCTCGAACGCAATGTCCGGCTGACGATCAGCCGCTGGCAACTGACCAAAGTTGTTTGAACCCACCGACCATGCCCACCTGGAAACGAAGCATTGATATAGCCGTCAGCCTCGCCGTGATGCCGATCCTTGGGATCTGTGTGCTGCTCATGACCGTCATGCAAAAGTTCTGTTCGCCCGGGCCGATATTCTTCACGCAGGAGCGGGTCGGCCGGGATGGACGCCGGTTCAAGATCTACAAATTCAGGACGATGTTCACCGGAGTCGACGTGGCCGCGCACCGGGCCTATTACAGCACGCTCATCACGTCCAATGTGCCGATGGCCAAGCTCGACGCCCAGGGCGACAAGCGCCTGATCCCCGGCGGGTGGCTCCTACGGGCCTCGGGCCTGGATGAACTGCCGCAGATCATCAACGTCCTTCAGGGCGACATGAGCATTGTCGGGCCCCGCCCGTGCATCCCCTACGAGTACGAGGAGTACACGCCCTGGCAAAAGCAGCGGTTCGCCTCGACCCCCGGCCTCACCGGCCTTTGGCAGGTTTCCGGGAAGAACCGCACCACTTTCGACGAGATGATCCGCCTGGACCATGAATACCACGACAAGTTGTCATTCTGGCTCGATGCCAAGATCATTCTCATGACCGGCCCGGCCCTGCTTCTGCAGATCCGCGAGGTCCGCAGCGCCCGGGAAGACAAGACGCGGATTCGCCGGACCCACGAAGTCCGCCAGCCCGAACCGCCCAAGGGGATCCATGTAACCCGAACAACGTGACACCATGAGCAACCAAACAAGTATCGGAGTCGTCGGATGCGGCTACTGGGGGCCGAATCTGATCCGCAATTTTCGCTCCCTGTCCGATTGCCAGATGAAGCTGATGTGCGACGTCAGCGAGTCGCGCCTGAAGCACCTGCACTCCCTGTATCCCGAGGTCGAAGGCGACACCCGCTTCGAGCACATGCTCAACGGAGCCAATCTCGACGCCATCGTGATCGCGACCTCCGTCAAGCACCACTACGCGATGGCCAAGGCGAGCCTGCTCGCCGGGAAGCACACGCTGATCGAAAAGCCGATGGCCGCGTCCGCCGCCGAGTGCGAGGAGCTGATCGAAATCGCCAGGCACAACGGCCTGGTCCTCATGGTCGGCCACACCTTCCTCTATTCCGCGGCCGTCCGCAGGATCAAGGAGATCGTCGACCACCAGGACATCGGCGAAATCCGCTACATTTCCGCCCGCAGGCTCAATCTCGGGCTGTTCCAGACCGACATCAACGTCACCTGGGACCTGGCCCCTCACGACATTTCGATCATCCTGCACATCATGGGCGAGGCGCCCTACAGCCTCAACTGCCGCGGCACCGCCCACGTGACCCCGGGAATCGAGGACGTGACCTCGATGAACCTTCAGTTCACGAAGGATCGCTCCGCAATCGTGCAAAGCAGCTGGCTCGACCCGCGCAAGATCCGCGAAATGACGATCGTCGGAACCAAGCGGATGATCGTCTACGACGACATCGCCACCCAGGAGAAGATCAAGATCTTCGACGTTCGTGTCGAGCGCCCGCCGCACTACGACACCTTCGCCGAGTTCCACTACGCCTACCACTACGGCGACATGTACTGCCCCCACATCAAGCAGGACGAGCCGCTGAAGACGGAATGCCAGCATTTCGTGGACAGCATCCGCAATGGCACGACACCTTTGACCTCCGGCGAGAAGGGTCTCGAAGTTGTCCGGATCCTGGAGGCCTCTTCGAAGTCCGTGAAGCAGGACGGGGCGCCCATCGACCTTTCCGTCCAGCGCGCCGCCACAAGTCTGAAAACGCGTCCCCTCGCCGCTTCCGTCGCTGCATGACCCAACCCGGATCCACCTCGCTGATCGCCCCAGACGTCAAGCTCGGCCGAAATGTCCGGATCTACGGTTTCACAAACCTGTATGGCTGCGAGATAGGCGACGACACGAAGATCGGCACCTTCGTTGAGATCCAAAAAGGCGCCAAGATCGGCTCTCGGTGCAAGATCTCCAGCCATACCTTCATTTGCGAGGGGGTCACCCTCGAGGATGAGGTCTTCGTCGGCCACGGCGTCATGTTCACGAACGACCTGTTCCCCCGCGCCACCGCCCGGACGGCCGCCTCCAGACCGAGGCGGACTGGAAATGCATCCCGACCCTCGTCAAGCGCGGAGCTGCCATCGGCTCCAACGCCACCCTTCTCTGTGGAATCACAATCGGTGAAAATGCCCTGATCGGCGCTGGCAGCGTCGTGACCAAGGATGTGCCACCCGGCGCGATCGTCGCCGGCAATCCGGCCCGAATCCGTGAAGCCCACCCAGAATCCCAACCTTATGCGAGTTCCGTTTCTTGACCTGCGCGCGCAGCACGACCCGATCCGGGCCGAGCTTCTCGCCGCAATCAACGAGGTGATCGACTCCAGCGCCTTCGCCGGCGGACCATTCGTCGCCCGATTCGAGGAGGATTTCGCGGCGTTCTGCAAGACCGCCCACGCCGTCGGAGTCGGCAACGGCACGGACGCCCTCTGGCTCGCACTCCTTGCTCTGGGGGTCGGTCCCGGAGACGAGGTCATCACCGTCCCAAACTCCTTCATGGCCACCGCCGAGGCCATCAGCTACTGCGGGGCCACCCCGGTCTTCGTCGATGTCGACGAAAAGACCTACACCCTTGACCCGGCGCGCCTCGAAGCCGCAATCACCCCGCGCACCAAGGCGGTCATCCCCGTGCACCTGTACGGTCAGATGGCCGACATGGATTCGATCATGGAAATCGCCGGGCGCCACGGCCTTTTCGTGATCGAGGACGCCTGCCAGGCGCACGGCGCGGAGTACAAGGGCAGGCGCGCCGGGTCGATTGGCCACGCCGGGGCCTTCAGCTTTTATCCCGGAAAGAACCTCGGCGCCTTGGGTGAAGCCGGCGCCGTCACGACCAACGACCCCGCCCTCGCCGACCGGGTCAAGTGCCTTCGCGAGCACGGCCAGTCCAAGAAGTACCTGCACTCCCACATCGGTTGGAACGCCCGGATGGATGGAATCCAGGCCGCGGCCCTGCGGATCAAGCTGAAGAACCTGGAGAGCGGAAACGCAGCCCGGCGGGCCCACGCCGCACACTACGACCAACTCCTCGCCGGAATCGAAGGTGTCGTCGCACCGACCGTCGCTTCAGGCCGCACTTCCGTTTTCCACCTATATGTCGTTCGAGTCGCCGACAGGGACCGCATCCTGGCGGCTCTGGGCCAGCGCGGCATCGCCTGCGGAATCCACTATCCCAAGCCGATCCACCTCCAGGCCGCCTACGCCCAATTGGGACTAGGCCCGGGATCTTTCCAGGTAGCCGAACGCCAATCCGAAGAGCTTCTTTCGCTTCCGATGTTCCCGGAGTTGACACCTGACCAGATTGAGACGGTTGCAGCGGAATTGAAGTCGCTGCTGCCCCAGTTGAAGGGCGCGGAGGCCATCAGTGCCTGAGATCTCCACAGCATCGAAACCCGTAGCGGAACGCGCCAGCGTTTCGCATCCCGTACCGGAACGCATCAGTATTTCGGCCTCCGTCCGCATCGTCAATCCGCTGGACGATCCCTGCTGGGACGCTGATCTTGCCGCCTGCCCGGGAGCCACCTTTTTCCATTCCGCCGGTTGGGCCCGCGTTCTTCACGACGCCTATGGCTACCGACCGGTTTATCTCGTGACTGGCGGCGAGTCCGGCATCCGGACGCTCCTCCCAATGATGGAGGTTGATAGCTGGCTGACCGGTCGCCGCGGAGTCGCCCTCCCCTTCACCGACGCATCCGCCCCCCTGGTCTCCGACCTCCCGTCATTCCAAATCCTGCACGAAGCCGCACTGGCCCACGGCAAACAGCGCGGTTGGAAGTACCTTGAATGCCGCGGCGGCCGAGCCCTTTTCGGCGACGTGCCGGCTTTCGAAAGTTTTTACGGCCATCGGCTGGACCTGACCGGAGGCGATGCCGCGGTTTTCAGCCGATTCGAAAGCTCAACCCGCCGGGCGATCCGCAAAGCTGAACAGAGCAACCTCCAGATTGAATTCTCCCGCGACTTGGAATCGGTCCGGACATTTCACCGCCTGATGTGCATAACCCGCCGCCGACACGGCGTGCCCCCCCAGCCTTTCCATTTTTTCGCCTGCATCCAGCGCCATATCCTGGCCCAAAACCAGGGTTTGGTGGTCCTGGCCCGTCACGGCGGGGTTCCCGTGGCGGGGGCCATCTATTTTCATTTCGGAAAGACAGTGATCTACAAGTACGGCGCCTCGAATGAGAAATTTCAGCACCTCAGAGCCAACAACTTGGTGATGTGGGACGCCATCAAGCGCCACGCCGCCGACGGCTTCACGACACTCGACTTCGGGCGCACCGCACTCGACAACGAGGGTCTCCGAAAGTTCAAGCTGAGTTGGGGCGCGACCGAACACTCCGATCGACTACGTCAGGCAAGACGTCCGCACCGGCCAATTTGCCGCGGCCAAGCCGCCGTCCTCCGGGCGCCTATCCCGCGTTTTCCAAGTTCTCCCCGACCCGATCTTACGGCTGATCGGGGCAATTACGTACAAGCACGTGGCCTAACGGCTCCAATAAATGAACAATCCAGAAATAGCCGCTCTTCCCGCTCCGGCCGCCACCATGTCGGCCAACGACATCTTCTATGTTCTCTTCCGACATAAGTGGAAGATTTCCATATGCACGGTTTTGGGCCTGGGAGCGGCGGCGGCCCTGTATTTTCTGATGCCTCCGCCGTTCGCATCCGAGGCCATGCTCTTCATCCGTTACGTGACGGAGAACAGCGCGCCGGGGCTTCCCGGTGCCGGTGAGGCCAAGAACATTTCTCTGGCCGATTTGGATCGGGGCGCAACGGTCCTCAACACCGAGGTGGACATCCTCAGCAGTCTGGACATCGCCAACCAAGTTGCCGATTCCGTCGGACCGGACAAGATCCTAACCAAGGTCAAGAATCCCAAAGAACGGAACCGCGACTCTGCCGCAGCCGCAGTGCGGGATAATCTCATCATCGAGCCCCTGCCAAAGAGCAGCGTGATCCACCTGACCTACAAGAACTCTGACCCCGCCGTCGTTCAGCCGGTCCTGACCGCAGTTGTGGACGCCTATTACAAGAAGCACGTCGAGGTCCACCGCCAGGCAGGAGCGATCGGCGATTTTCTCTCCCAGGAGACCGACCAGCTTCGCGCCCGCTTGCAGCAGACTGAAGACGAACTGAGGAAGCAGAAGGACAAGGCCGGAATCATTTCGCTCGACGATTCGAAGAAGGTCTTCAGCGACCAGGAAGCCAAGCTCCAGGAGGAAATCTTCAGTGCAAATGCCGAATTGGCGGAACGCTCCGCGCGATACGATGAACTTGTCAAACAGGCACCCTCGGCTCCAAAGACGTTGGCGACCAAAGCCGGTCCGGCCGAACCTCCCGTTCCCAGCACGCAAATCGATGCCTACCGCAATCTCCTCTCAAGGCTCGAGTTGATGCAGAGGACCGAGCAGCAGCTTCTATCCCAATTCACGGACCAGAACCAGCAGGTGAAGAACATTAGAGTCCGGATCGCCGACGCTGAGAAGGAAAAGCAATCGCTCGAAGACAAGTATCCGCGCCTCG
>CAVVGS010000034.1:0-31529 GCA_963747795.1 uncultured Verrucomicrobiae bacterium | reverse complement strand
AACACACTAACAACAATTGAATAATGCGCCGCCGTCAACCGGACGTGACCGGCTTTCCAACGGTTATCTGGTTGTCCACGAGTTCCAGGCGCGAGTCGGCGATCGCAATATCGCCGATGTGCTTCCTGTCCTCTTCGCTGTCGACCCATCCGCGCAGGGTGACGCGGCCGTTGATGGTGGCGACATCGACGTTCGAATTGTTGATGTGCGCGGCCCGGATGTCCTTGTTGATGCGGACGGTCCTGTCAACGTCCCGGTAGCTCTCACCCTGTTCGAGCGCAACCAGCGTGTGCGGACCCTGGTAAGGCTCCTCCTTCGAATAGGCCTTCTGGCCGAATGCCGGTTCGATGAAGACGTACCGCGGCTCGTCCGCATATTCCAATTTGGTGTCGTCGAGCAGAAGCCCGTCGCGGCCGGCATTGAAGGCGAGGGCCATAGCCGGGATGACGCTCCTCGTCTTGAAATTGCCCGGCGCAAGGACGATCACGGAGAGAATCCGGCCCTTTGCGATATCCAAGGTCATGGAACTCACCGTGCCGAATTGTTGATTTTGAAGGTTTGCAACCGGCATGTCGAGAATCCTGCTCGAGCGCTCGACGTAGCCGAGCGGCACCCTGGGCCGGCTGGCTGTCTGGCTGGCCGCCTGGCCTTCCTCCAGGAAGTAAGGCTCCTGTCCGAAGACACGGTATGCGGCGGCGACGCGCTCGCTCCGTCCCGAATCGACCCACTTCGAGAGGTCGATTGCGGGGGCGGACCTGAACGCCTCGGCGCTCACGTTGAGCCGGTAGGTCTGGTTGAGCACGTCGGGAATCAGGGCCAGCGGCGGCACGGCCACGATCCTGCCGCTCGTGCCAAGCGAGCTGTCGGAAGCCACCAGCACTTCGACGATGCGGCCGTTTTGCAGGTCGATGCCCAGGTCCGTTATGCGGCCGAGACTCTCGTCCTGGAGGTTCTTGACCTCTATGTTCTGAAAGTCGTAGACACGTTTTTCCGTCCCGAAATTCGTATGGGTGGGGTCGGGCTGCGCCCAGATTGCGAGCGGAAGGCCGGCGGCGATGATTGCCCCGGCGAGAAGGTTCGTTTTGAGTTTCATGGTTTTGATCTTTCAGGAGCTGGGTCTTGTGGAATCTGCTCCCCAGTGGCTAGGGCCATGGGACGCGCCAAGGTTGGTTTCCACTCGGGGCGGTCCGCGGGTCTTCGTCGCTGGACTATAGTCGACAAGCTTCGCGGGCGATATGGGGTGTAACCCATCCGCGGCTATTGTCCCAGGGATCCGTGCAGGAGCCCGACGAGCCCCGCGAGCGTCCCGATTGCCCCGCCTATCACCAGCCAAAACGGCTTGTCGGCCGGCGCGCCGGTGTCCGACCGGGGAAGCTCGTCCCTGAGCCGTTTTGGAGCGCTGGCTCCATAGACGACCAGCACGACACCCCCTACGAGGATTAGCATCGAAGGCAGTTTGTCCATGATTTGACCTTTCCCGGTCCCTGCCGAAGGGCAATGAACGGAGTGCGGATCTCATTGCACCATTGCGTCATGCGTCCTTACGAGGATTGTTTATGCTTCCGGGCGCGCCCTGGCCGCGGAACCGATGAGGCGCACGGCCCCGAAAACGAGCAGGCCCCAGCGCAGCAGCCTGGCTGGGGCTTTTGTGCTGGGAAGAAGAACGCGCCCGGCGAGAAACGCCAGCGGCACGCCCGCAAAGAGGGCGGCGGGCGCCAGGCGCCGGCAGAAGGCCAGCGTTCGGTCCAGCCACTCCACGGGCTGTGCGACGGCAATCGCGGCCTCCAGGCACCGGTCGCGGCGGAAGGCCATGTCCCGCCGGAGCGCGGCCTTGTAGGCGGACAGGCGGGTCAATTCCCGTTGCGGATACATGCGCGATCCTCCCCGATTTCCTGCCGTGCTGCTGAAAACGGGCGCGGCTGGCGCGCGATGAAGCGGCGGAAAGCGGCTATGATTCCAACCGTGGCCGCCGCATAAAAGAGGGCCAGTCCGGAAAGCACGGCCAGGCGGGCGCCGTCCCAGAACAGATAAACCAGGGTCAGGCTCGCAAACGCGATTGCCATCATCCCCGAGAAGGCCGCCGCGCTGATCCAGATGACCGTCTGGATCAGGCGAAACTTCTCCTCCTGAATCTCGACGGCAAGAAGTTCGAACCGGTCCTGCACGCATGCCAGGAAGCCGTCTCCGAGCTGCCGGAGCGAACCGAGAATCCCGCCTGAAGCTGGCATTGTGGGCTCCATGGGGCGGATTCCGCTATTTGCTCCGGCGTCCGACCAGCACGCCCAGAAGCACCCCGACGCCGAGCGCGATGGCCAGCGATTGGTAGGGATTCGCACGGATGGCCGCATCGGTCGATTTGGCACCTTCGACGACCTTTTTCCGCGTTGTGGCATAGACGTCGGCCAGCTGTTCCTGCGCACCGGCAAGGCGCGAGCGCAATGAATCGACGGCCCCGTCCGGATGTTCGGCCGGCTGGCTGCCTATCATGGCCTCGGCTTCGGCAAGGAGCCCCTGCAGCTCGCTGGCGATTTCCTTGGGAGTGTGGTGGATCTCTCGGTGGTTTTTCATGGCTTATTGGTCTGAATCTATGAATTGCGTCGCGGTCATGAGGAGCCCTCTTCCTCCGTGTCGAGCTGTGCCCGAAGCATCCACGCCGTCTTCTCGTGCCGTTCCATCAGACCGGTGAGAAAGTCGGCCGTGCCTGCGTCCTTGAAGCGTTCGGTGCAGGCGGCGCCGTCGGTGCGCAGCTGCACGATCATCTCCTCATGCAGGGCGAGCAGCTCGGAGAGCATGTGCTCGTCGGACAGATCTATGCCGGGATCCGCCGAGGTGCGCGCGGATTTCGTCAGGTCCGCCCAGTTTCCGCGCGCGCCCGCGCCGATTGCGCGCGCCCGCTCGGCCACATCGTCGATCCATGTCGCGATCTGCTCATACTGTTCCTCGAATTGCTTGTGGAGGCTTTGGAACTCCGGGCCCGTAACATTCCAGTGATAGTCGCGGGTGGTCGCATAGAGCACGTATTCATCAGCGAGGAGGAGATTGAGGATCTGACCGACTTCCAGGCGGTCTTCGTCGCTTAGTCCAATGTTTGTTTTCATGGCAGGTTGGCTATGCGGTGTCTTTTCAGCGTTGATTGCGTGGTCATTTCCGGTCCACGCGGACCCGGAAGTGTTCCATCACGAGCATGACACCGGCGATCAGCGCGAGCAGTCCGCTGACCCAGATTGGGATGGAGAGCCCGAACAGGAGGTTCAGGCCGAAGACGATGAGGAAAAGGGCAAGGACGAGGTGGGCCATGGGCGGGGGAGCTGAGGATCCGGTTCAGATCCGGTTCATGAGCAGAAGGACGACCAGGATGACAAGCACCACGCCGAAGCCGCTGCTGGGATAGTAGCCCCAGTTGCGGCTGTGCGGCCACGCGGGCAGCGCGCCAAGCACAAGGGCGATGAAGAAAAACAGGAGAATGATTCCGAGAAGTGACATGGGAGTTCTTTTGACTGGCGGGAAGGAGCGAAGTGCGACGGCCGCCGCCGAACGCGCTCGGACTCTCCGTGATGGAAAGCCTGGATGTTTCGGCCTGAGGTTACGCCCAAACGCTTCCGGGCGCTATGGGGTGTTGGCCTGCCCGCATGCGGGCTAGACCCCATTTTCAACGGCAGCCCTCCAGCGTACTGTCGGGCATGATCGCATCGATTCCCTTTCTCGGTTCCTCAAATTCCGCCGATGGCGCCGCGGATACCGCCGCCCGCGCCACCCTTCGCAGCCAGGAGGCCCTGCGCGACGAAACGCTCGTCCGGCGCTTCAACAATGGGGACGAGGATGCCTTCGCCGAGATCGTCGCGCACCATCGCGGGAGGGTGTTTGCCGTCGCGTTTCCGCTTTTGCGGAATCACGCCGACGCCGAGGAGATCGTCCAGGACACCTTTGTCCGGGCGTACCGCGGCCTCGCCCGCTTTCGCGGCGACTCGGCGCTTGGCACCTGGCTGCATCGGATCGCCCTCAATCTCTCCCACAACCGCTATAGATACCTCTTTCGCCGCTGCCACCACACGACGCAGTCGCTCGACAGCGCGTTCAGCGACGACAACCGGGAGACGCTTGCCAGCCTCATCCCAAGCGACGCCCCCAGCCCCCTCCAGGAGGCGGAAATCAGCGAGTTTTCCGGCTTGGTCGCCGCGTGCATGGAGCGGCTCACACCGGGCCGTCGCGAGGCCCTCTTTCAGCGCAACAGTCTGAACGGCTCCTATGGCGAGATTGCCCGGGCGCTCGGCATCAACATCGGCACGGTAAAGAGCCGCATTGCGCGGGCGAGGGAGAGTCTTCGCAGCGAACTGTCCCGGGAATGCCCGGAATTCGCGTCCGCCCAGACGCCGCGAGGGTAGGTCAACACCCCATATCGGCCCGCGCATCCACGGGCAGACAATCGGTCCTTGATGCCACCCTTTTTTGCGCAGATCATTCCCGCAGCCTCAGCATGAACGTTCTGCTGCTCTATCCGCGATTTCCCGACACTTTTTGGAGTTTCAAGCACGCCTTGAAATTCATCGGCAAGCGCTCCTCGCTCCCCCCGCTGGGCCTGCTCACCGTCGCCGCCATGCTGCCCAGGGAATGGGAGAAGCGCCTTGTCGACGTGAACGTGCGCAGATTGCGGGACAGGGACCTGGCCTCGGCGGACATCGTGATGATCAGCGCCATGATAGCCCAGCGCGACTCGGCGGTTCAGCTGATCGCGCGCTGCCGCGCCGCCGGAAAGACCATTGTCGCAGGCGGACCGCTGTTCACCGTCGAGCACGAGCGGTTCCCGGATGTCGACCATTTTGTCCTGAACGAGGCCGAGACGACGCTCGCCGAGTTTCTGCGCGATTTCGAGCAGGGCCGCGCGCGCCGCGTCTACACGTCCGCCCTCCTTCCCGAGCTGGGCGAGACCCCGGAGCCCTTGTGGGAGCTGATCGACTTGCGGCGATACGCCTCGATGAGCGTGCAATACTCCCGCGGCTGTCCCTTTGACTGCGACTTCTGCAGCGTCACGGCCATGCTGGGCCACCGGCCGCGGGTGAAGACAGCCGCCCAGATCACCGCCGAACTCGACGGCCTCTGGCGGCAGGGATGGCGCGGCGCGGTGTTTTTTGTCGACGACAATCTGATCGGCAACAAGCGCTCCCTGCGCGAGGATCTGCTCCCGGCCCTGATTCGCCGTCGCGCCGAAGGGCGCGGCTACACATTCTTCACCGAGGCCTCCATCAACCTCGCGGATGACGAAAACCTGATGAAGCAGATGGCCGCGGCGGGCTTTGACCAGGTTTTTATCGGCATCGAGACGCCGGAGGAGGCGGGCCTCGCCGAATGCAACAAGCGCCAGAATCGGAGCCGCGACCTCGTCGCCGACGTCAAGCGCATCCAGCGCGCGGGCCTGCAGGTGCAGGGCGGCTTCATTGTCGGCTTCGACACCGATCTGCCGACGGTCTTCCAGCGCCAGACCGAATTCATCCAGAAGAGCGGGATTGTCACCGCGATGGTCGGCCTGCTGCAGGCCATTCCCGGCACCCCGTTGTACGCGCGCATGAAGCTCCAGGGCCGCCTGCTCGGCGAGACCACCGGCGACAACGTCGACGGCACGACGAATTTCGTACCGCGAATGAATCGCGAGACGCTGCGCCTCGGCTACCGGCAGCTGATGGACTACCTTTACGCTCCCGGCCCGTATTACCGGAGGATCCGCACGTTCCTGCGCGAGTTCCGTCCGCAGCGCGCCTCCAGCGCAGTGACATCGCGGGATGTCAGGGCCCTGGCCCGCGCGAGCATCCGCCTCGGCGTGATCGGCCGCGAGCGGTTTCATTTCTGGGGTCTGCTGCTGTGGACGTGTTTTCGCCGGCCAAAGCTTGTCCCGATGGCTGTCACCCTGTCGATCTACGGCTTTCACTTCCGCAAGTGCTGCGACGCACTCGGCGGGTGACGCGCCCCCTCCCAGGCTGCTCCCGCCTGGTTCAGGTGACTGTCACCTGAACGCTGTTCTCGATGATACCCTGAGCGATTGCATAACGCGTCAGACCCGCCGTCTCGTGGATGTTGAGCTTCTGCATCACATGCTGGCGGTGCTTCTCGACCGTCTTGATGCTGATGCCGAGTTCCGACGCGACCTGCTTGTTTGCAGAGCCCTCGGCAACGAGCTGCAGGACCTCGGACTCGCGGGAGGTCAGCCGGACGCTTTGCGTTTTATGCAACCCGTTACGATCAAGCGGCTTGGTTTGATTTTCACGCAGCCGCTTGGCGATGGACGGGCTGTAGAACTCCTTGCCCTGGGCGACCTCGCGAATCGCCTTGGTGAGAATCTCGGCAGAGGTCTGTTTTTCGAGGAAACCGGCGGCGCCGGCCTCGTTCATGCGCTCGACGTACACTTCGTCGCTGTGGGCCGAAAGGACGACGACCTTTGCCCTCGGATCGGCGGCCAGGATCTGCCGCGTCGCCTCCAGTCCGTTCAGCACCGGCATGGCGATGTCCATCAGGATTACGTCGGGCCGAAGCTTGTTCGCCATTTCCACCGCCTCGCGGCCGGTCTGGGCCTCTCCCAGCACCAGAAATTGTCCGTCCGCGCTCAGCAGCGCGCACAGGCCCTGCCGCACCACGGCATGATCTTCGGCCAGCAGGATCGTTATTTGCTTCGAGGATGTCATTTTCTTTCTTTCTCCAGTTTAAAGGGAATCTCGGCCCGGACGGTCGTGCCCTTGCCGGGCAATGATTCTATGGTCAGCTTTCCGCCGACCATCTCGACGCGCTCCTTCATGCCAACCAAGCCCAGCCGCTTCGGGTTATTGGAAAAGAGGGCCTTCTTGACGTTGAATGACCGCCCATTGTCGCTGATCTCCATCCGTATCGCGCCCGAGATCTCGCTGATGCTCATCGTGACCTCGGTGGCCTGCGCATGCCGGGCAATGTTGGTGAGGGCCTCCTGCGCAACCCTGAAGAGCACGGTTCGCTTGACATTGCCCAGCGCCTCGACCCCCCCGAAGGCCGTCATCTGGATCCTGAGCTTCTTCCGCTCCGCAAGGCTCTTGCTGTACGCGGTAAGCGCGGGGATCAGGCCCAGGTCGTCGAGCACGGCGGGCCGGAGTTCGCGGGCAAAACGGTGTACCGCATTGACGGAATTCTCGACCAGCCGCTGGGTGCGCGCTATCTTCTTCTTCAGGGCGCGAAGCCCGACGGAGGCTCCCTTGCCCAGGGCCGACAGCTCGACATTGATGCCGACAAGCGTCTGGACGACATCGTCGTGCAGTTCGCGGCTGATCTCCTTGCGCTCCTCCTCCTGCGCCATGATGATCTGGCGCGTCATCTGGCGGAGCTTCTTCTGCATGACCTGCGACTCGAGGAAAAGCATCCGATACTGCTCCCTGCTTTTTCTGACCGCCAATTCGCCGGCCATTCGCCGCGCAACCTCGCGTTTCAGCGTGCGGCTTCCCTTCGTCAATTCAACGGTGAGCCGGCGCAGGGTCTCGTTTCGCCCTCGCAATTGCCAGTTTGTCTCCCGCGTGTCGCGTTGGGCCAACTCCAGCGGAGTGAGCGCCTGGATGAGAAAGTTTCCCGCCCGCTTGAGGGAGCCGTTGCGCAAGTCGGCAAAATTATGCGACGATGCCAGGGTGCTCACCGCCTGCCCGTGCATTACGGCCACGTCCAGCGTTGCGAGCCCTCCGTCAAGGGCGGCCTGGCCCAGCTCTTTCGCATGCCCGTCCCTTCCAGGCCGATGCCCGCCGAGCTCGGCGCCGAGCGCCGCCACGTATCGCGCGGCCAGCAGCCTGCGACCCCTGCCCATCAACTGGGACCTTCCGTCGATCATCTTTCTGGTGGGATATGATCCAGTGCGTGGTTTCAAATGATTGGTTGCCCTGAAGGAGATCGTAACCGGGGCTAACCCGAAGATTTCATGAAATTCGTCCAAATCTCATCCAAACCGCTCTCGAAAAAGGGCCTCAGACTCCCTGCGATGTGCTTGCAAGCACACCTCGGTCGTCTTTGGCCCTTTTTCCTCGGCGGTTTGGCGATCTTTGGCCGTTTTCATGAAATCTTCGGGCTAACCGCCCGTCTTGTTCCTATTAAACAACTGTTTGGGTCAAATTGCGATACGGTAATACCCTACCGTCCGCAGATCATCAGTTCGACGGCATGCTCAATGCGGTCGTCCCGAAGCGGGATCGTCCTGCCGGGCACTTCCCGACCGTCGAGGGACAGGCGGTCCCCGCCGTCCGGTCCGCCGCCGGCGCGGACGATCGCGATGTGGTAAACCGTTTGCCGGTAGCGGTAATGAATCTTGAAACTCGTCCAGGTCTTCGGCATCCGGGGCTCCAGGCGCAGCTTGTCTCCCTCCAGATTGACGCCCAGAAGGGTCTCGACCAGCAGCCGGTACATCCAGCCGGCCGAGCCCGTGTACCAGGTCCAGCCGCCCCGGCCCACGTGCGGCGGGACGGCATAAACGTCGGCGGCCACGACGTATGGCTCGACTTTGTAGGTGGCGATCTGGCTGGGCGTCCCGCTGTGGTGGATCGGGTTGAGCAGGGCGAACAGCTCCCATGCGCGTTCGCCCTCTCCCATCAGGGCAAAGGCCATGGCCGTCCAAATTGCGCCATGCGTGTATTGTCCGCCGTTCTCGCGCACGCCCGGAATGTAGCCTTTGATGTAACCGGGGTTGAGCGCGGATTTGTCGAAGGGCGGATCGAAAAGCTGGATCAATTCGGCGTCCGCGCGGACCAGGCGCCTGTCGACGGATTGCATGGCCTGGCGCGACCGCAGCGGATCTCCGGCACCGCTGATCACAGACCAGCTTTGCGGCAGCGAATCGATCTGGCATTCCGGGTTGGTTTCGGAACCAAGCGGCTCGCCGTTGTCGAAATAGGCTCGGCGATACCATTGGCCGTCCCAGCCGTGCCGCTCGATGTTCTGCCGCAGCTCCTGGGCCTGGGCAAGGCAGCGCCCGGCAAAGGCGGAATCGCCGCGCGAGAGCGCCAGTGCCGCAAACCGGGTCAGTACGTCGTAAAGGAAGAAGGCGAGCCAGACACTTTCACCCCGCCCCTGGTTGCCCACCCGGTTCATGCCGTCATTCCAGTCTCCACAGCCGATCAGCGGCAGGCCGTGCTCGCCGAACCTCAATCCGCGCTCAATGGCCCGGGTGCAATGTTCGTAGAGCGTGGCCGACTCCTCGGAGCGATTCGGCAGATCGTAGTACGCCTCCTCCTCCGGCTTGACCAGCCGACCCTCTATGAACTGAACCCTTTCGTCGAGGACGCCGGTGTCCGCGACGGATGCCACGTAACGGCAGGTGGCATAGGGGAGCCACAGGTAGTCGTCGGATGAGTGCGTCCGAACGCCGCGTCCAGCCGGTGGATGCCACCAGTGCTGCACGTCCCCTTCCCGGAACTGCCGCGCCGAGGCGCGGAGAAGATGTTCGCGGGTCAGCGCCGGTTCGGCGTGCACGAGCGCCATCACGTCCTGCAGCTGGTCGCGGAATCCAAAGGCGCCCCCGGATTGATAGAAGCCCGTCCGGCCCCATAAGCGGCAGCCCAGGGTCTGGTACAGCAGCCAGCCGTTCGCCAGCACATTCACGGCCGGATCGGGCGTGTCCACGGTCACCGCGCCGAGCGTCCGGTTCCAATAGGACCACACCCCTTCGAGCGCCGTGCGGCCAGCGTCCGCCCGGCGGAACCGCTGGATCAGGCCCTGCGCCTCCGCCGTGCTCCGGGCAAGCCCGAGGCGAAAGCCCGTCTCCCGCTCCTTGTCGTCGGGCAGATCGATGGCCACCTGGACCGCTGCGCAGGGATCCAATCCCGCTCCCACCCTGCCGGAAAGCCGTGCGCGCTTCAGCGCCGCCGGCTGCGACAGGCTTCCGTTCCTGCCCAGGAATTCCCTGCGATCCCCGGTTACGGTGCGTGCCAGATCGTTGACATCGACGAACGCGATGCGATCGGGAAATTCGGTGTTGTAAAAATTGCGCGCGAGCAATGCGCCGGTCTTGAGGTCCACCTCAGTCTGCACGTGCAGCAGGCTTTTCTCCCGCAGCTCGCCCAGCACCCATTCCCAGTAGCCGGTGATCGAGACCCTTCGCGGCCGGCCGGAGACATTGCGCAGCTTCAAGATCGAAAACTTCACCGGCGCGTCCATCGCCACGTAGATCCACAGCTCGCAGGCGATGCCGTTTTCGGTGTGTTCAAAAACGGTGTAGCCGAAACCATGCCGGACGACGTATGGCGTTGCGCCGCGCGCAGGCAGGGGCGTCGGCGACCAGAACCGACCGGTCTGCTCGTCGCGAATGTACAAGGCTTCACCGGTCGTGTCCTGGACGGGATCGTCGCTCCAGGGCGTCAATCGAAACTCGTGGGCGTTCTCGCCCCAGGTATAGGCGCCTCCGCTCTCCGAAACAACCGTTCCAAAGGACGGATTGGCAAGCACATTGACCCACGGGGCCGGAGTGCTCTGCCCGGCCCCGAGGGAAATGACATACTCGCGCCCGTCGGGGGTGAAGCCTCCGAGGCCGTTTTGGAAAATCAGCTCCCGTGCAGGCGGCGTCTCCCGCGGTTCGGACCGCCCGCGGCGGGTGCGCGCCAGCGCCGGGACCGCCGGTTCGACCTCGCTCCGCCGCTCCATCTGTTCGGCCAGGGTTCCGCTTTCGTCGTCCAGGACAATCCTCGCCACGGACTGGAGCAGCACCCGTTCATCATTGGGAACCTGTTCCAGGCGCCGGACGAAGATTCCCCCCGCCTTGTCCAGCTTCTGCGCTTCGATCCCCGATGAGACCAGTCCGGTGATTTGATCCTGCAGGGACTGGCGGTAAATCGAAACGTCCTCGTTCAGAATGACCAGTTCCACAGTCAGCCCCTTTATCCGCCAGTAGGCGTGCGCCCGGACCAGCTGCCGGACGATCTCCATCTTCTCAGCATTGCCTATGCGAAGCACGACAATCGGCGAATCGCCCGAGATGCCGTAGCTCCAAAGGCCGCTTTGCCCCCTCCGGTTGCTGCGCAAAACGCCGGGGCTGGCCCGTTGCGCGGGATCCGCGTAGATCAGGGCCCCGGCCATCCGGCCGTAGAGCTGAGCCTCCCCCTCCGTCGCATCGATGTGGCGCAGGGTGACTTGGCTGTGTGTCCAGGCCAGGTCGAAGGCCCGGTCGGTCATGCGAAAATTCTGGTATTTCTCCACAAGCACAAGCGCCGACTCCCGGCTCTCCGCCACCCCCAGCACAAGGTCGATGACGGCCGTTTCATTGGGTTCCAGCGCGACCATGCGCCTCAGCGCGACGATGGGGTCAAGGACCGACCCGCTGGTATTGGACAGCGGGCCGGCCTCAAGAAGGGCCGCCGGCGCGGCCGGCGTTCCGCCCCGCCCGATGAACCGGCAGCGATCGGTTTCGCCGGAGACTTCGCCCTGCTTGCCTCCCTGGCCCACCATGAGGTGCAAAAGCCACGGCGCCTTTTCCTCCACGGATCTGGGGCGGCGGGTGCAGAGGATGGCGGAGGCGGAACCCATGAACTCCGTCTGCACGAAAAGATTGCCGAAGGCGGGATGCGCCGCGTCCGCAGCCGGAGCCGCGAGCACCACCTCCGCATAGCTTGTCAGTTCGATGACGCGCACCGACGACGAACGGTTGGTGAGCTTGATGCGCCTCAGTTCCACGTCGTCTTCCGGCGAAACGCTGATTTCAGTGTGGGTCTCTAGCCACGCCTGGTCCTGGCGGAACTCGGCCCGGGCCTGGGTGAAGATCGCCTCGTAGCGCTTCGTAGCCCGCAGGGCGGGCTGATGCGCGGCGGACCAGAATTCACCCGTCGCGGGGTCGCGGAGGTAAACAAAGGTCCCCCAGCAATCGCGCGTGGCGTCTTCGCGCCATCTTGTGACGGCCAGGTCGCGCCAGCGGCTGTAGCCGCCGCCGGCGCTGCTGACGACGACGTGATACCTGCCGTTGGATAACAGGTGAACCTCCGGCGCCGGGGCCGCGGGATCCGTCATGACGCGCATTCCGCTTTCCGCCTCTCTGGAAAACCCCTGCGGAGTTTCCAGCGCAAGGTCCCCGGCAAAGCCGCTGGGGGCTGTCCTGGGAACGCGTTCCTGCAAAAGCAGGTCAGCCGCCTTGAGCATGGGACAGGCCATGAAGCGCCGTTGCATGGGGCTGTCCTGCAGCACATTCACCAGCGCCAGCAGGGTCATTCCCTGGTGGTGCGCCATGAATGACCGGATGGTCGCGCTCGATTCGTCCGGCGGCAGTCGCGACGGGGTATAATCCACGGCCTCGTGGAATCCGTAGGCCCCTTCGCGGCCATCGGCCGCCATCCGCTGGAGATTTTCACAGGCCTGCTGGGGCTCCACCATCAGTGCCATCGCGGTGGCGTACGGTGCGATCACCAGGTCCTCCGCCAGGCCCCGCTTCAAGCCAAGGCCCGGCACGCCGAAGGCGCGATATTGGTAGTTCAGGTGAACGTCGATCCGATTGTAGCCCGATTCCGAGATTCCCCAGGGCACGCCGCGCAATTCCCCGTACTCAATCTGCCGCCTCACCGCCACCTGGCAGGTGCGATCCAGCAGGGTGTTTTCATAGCTGGGCATGACAAGCAGCGGCATCAGATATTCGAACATCGACCCGCTCCAGGACACCAGGATCGACCCCCGCGGCGACGGAACGAGCAGCCGGCCCATCGCGAACCAGTGATCCTGGGGAACCTGCCCAAGGGCAATGGCGACGTAGCTGGCCAGGCGCGCCTCAGAGGCCAGCAAATCGTAGAAACTGGAATCCAGCCGGCGTTCGGCGACGTTGTAACCGATGGAAAACAGGTTTCGCTCAGGATCGGAAAGAAACTTGAAGTCCATTTCGGCCATGCCGTCGCCCTCCTGGGCAAGTTCTTCCAGAACCAGGATGCGCTCGCGGGCGCGCTCGCCTGCCTCGAGCACACAGCGCGACAACTCTGACAGCCATGCGCGCTCCGGCTCCCGGGGCTGGGCCGGCTCCCCTTCCAATCCCCTTAGCGCCTCCTCGATCAAGGGGCCGAGGGACCGATCCAGGATGGATACCTCGCGCAGAGTCGGGACCTGGTCCAGCCGGGCGAGCCTATCCTTCAGTTTCGCCGTCGCGCCGGACGGCGCCGCGGAATCTCCCGCGCCGCCGCCCGATTCAGGGGGAGGACCGGCCAGCGCCAGCCACGGGGCCAGGGAATGCAAATCGTCCCGGTGCTGCCGGCAGCCTTGTTCCAAAATCCGGCTCCATCGTTTCAATTCCTCCCCTTCATCCGCCAATGACGCGGCAATCCCGGCCGCCTGGCTTGCCGCCCGGTCCAGCAGGGCGGACGCGGCGGCCAGCGTGCCGGGCGCCCTCGACAGATCGGCATCGAGTTCCGCAAGCGCGGGATCGCTGGCAGCCAGGCTCCACAGCACCTCCACCGTATCGCGAAGGCCGGCAAAGACCTGAGGTGCGAGGATCCTCTCGTCCGCCAGTTCGCGCAGTCCCGCGCCGTGCGTCAGCAGATGCCCCGCGAGATTGCCGCTGTCGACGCTCGAGATGTAAAGCGGGAGGAGGGGGCGTAGCTGCCGCGTCTCGTACCAATTGTAGAAATGCCCGCGGTAACGCTCGAGCCGCTGCATCGTCGCGAAGGCGCTTTCCGTCCGATCGATAAGCGCCCCCACCGACAGGTATCCGAGGTCCCGGGCGGCCAGGTTGGCAAGCAGCGCCAGGCCCATGTTTGTGGGCGAGGTCCGCGAAGCGACTGTTGGGGCGGGAATCTCCTGGAAATTGTCCGGGGGCAGCCAATTCTCCTCCGCTGTCACAAAGCTTTCGAAGAAATGCCAGGTCTTGCGGGCGATTCGCCTCAGAAAGGCCGATTGCTCCGCCGTCAGGTCCGGAGCCGCCGATTCGATTGGCCGGCTGATCCACCAGGCGATCCATGGGGCCGCCAGCCACAGGCCAAGGATCGGCAGCGCCTGGGGCAGGTGAGCGGGCTGCAGCGTGGCCAGCAGGAATGCGCTCGCCAGCGCAAGGGTGGGCGCGATCCACATGGTGGCAAAAAAATCCGCAAGACCCTTGCTGGAGCTCCGCTCGGAGTCGCCCGATGTCCGCCACTCCAGAAGCCTCCTGCGGGTCACCAGGAGGCGCAGCAGCGTCCTTCCTATCGCATCCAGGCTGACAAGGGCGTCGTACGGCAGGAATGCCAGCGTGAGGAGGACCTGGCCGATTTGGCGGCCGCCCAACGCGGCCTCTTCCCGCAGATGCATCGCCCAGGGCAGGTCGGCCGGCTTGCCAATGAGCCCGGCCAGCGCCGCCAGCAGGCCCGGGAGCATGATGATCGCGAGGACGAGCAGTGTTCCGAGGCCGCCCGCTCCGGAAAGGAGCGTCCAATTGCCCAGCAGGAAAAGCACCAGGGCGGCTGGAATCAGGCTGCGGCGGAGGTTGTCAAAAATCTTCCACTTCGACAGCCCGGAGAGGGGATTGGCTATGCGCTGGACGCCCCCCCCCGGAACCCGCGGCAGCAGCCACGGCATGATCTGCCAGTCGCCCCGTATCCAGCGGTGGCGCCGGTTGACGTCGACATCGTAGCGGGAGGGGTACTCCTCGTAGAGTTCGATATCGCTGACCAGGGCCGAGCGGACATGGCAGGACTCCAGCAGGTCGTGGCTGAGAATGGCATTGTCCGGGAAGCGTCCGGCCATCGCCCGCTCGAAGGCGTCCACATCGTAGATGCCCTTCCCGATGAAGGAGCCCTCCTGGAAGAGATCCTGATAAACGTCGGAAACCGCCCTTGTGTAGGGATCGATTCCCGCATCGCCGGAAAAAAGCCGGACAAACCAGGACCGGCCGTGCGCTCGGCAGGCTCACCCCCACGCGCGGCTGCAGAATGCCGTAGCCCTCTTTCACAATTCCGCGCACCGGATCGAATTCCGGCCGGTTCAACCGGTGGGCCATCGTTCCGGCGAGCTGGCGGGCGGCGTCGCGCGGCAGCTGGGTGTCCGCGTCGAGCGTGATGACATACTTGATCAACGGAAACATCGCGGCATCCCCGACGATCTGCGAAAAGCAGTCGCTGCGGCCGCCCCGGAGCAGGGCGTTGAACTCCATGAGTTTTCCCCGCTTGCGTTCATGGCCCATCCACAGGCCTTCCGCGGCGTTCCAGCGACGCGGGCGGTGAAGCAGGAAAAACCGGCCTTTCCCGTCCGGCAGATACCTGCTGTTCAGCGTCTCAATCCCCGATTTGGCCCGCTCAATCAGCGCCGGATCCCCGGCCAGGACCTCCTGCGGCGCATCCCGGAAATCCGTCAGCAGGGCGAAGTGAAGGTGCTCATCCCTGTTCGAGAGGTGGTGAATCTCCAGGGTCTCGATCAGGCGGTCGATGTCGTCCAGGCTCGTGAGCATCGCGGGGACGACCACCATGGTGCGGCACTCCGGAGCGATGCCCTTTGAATAATCGAGCCGCGGGAGTAGACACGGCTTCACCAGCCGCATGGACAGCCAGTTCATGAATGCCGTGGACAGCTGGCTGGAACAAAGCAGGAAGACCAAAACGAAGAAAACGAGGCTCCATCCCCTCGCTTCGAACGCCCCCGCCCCCTGAACAAAGTCGAGCGTGGCGAGCAAGGTCAGCAGGCCCACGCCGCCCGCGTAGAACACCAGCGGGAAACGATGTATGCCCCGCTCGATGACCGTTCTCCAGGGCCAGCGCACTTTCATTCCGCGCCCCAGCGCGGACTGGCCCTTGTCTATAAGATAGAAACCCACATGGGCGGTGCGGTCTTCGCGCCCCTTCAGGCGGGCGCCATCCTCGGCCAGTTGGATGGCGCTGCGCGCAACGTCGGTCTCCGGGAGCCGGCTGTGCCGGGCAAGGAACTCGACCGAATGGCGATAGCGGTCGCGGGTCGAAAAATCCATGCTCCCGTAAACGCCGCCGGGATCCGAGCGCAGGGTCCTTTCGACGAGACTCAGGGCCTCCACAAAATCCTTCCAATCGTTGGCGCTCAGGAAGCGAAGACTGGCTATGCTGTGGCTGACGGAGACCTGGTCCGCCGCCTGATTTTGGCTGTCCAGATGGACAAACTGCTCGATGGACAGCCCCTGCTCAACGAGCCGCTGTTCAAGCCAGCTGCGTGCGAGGTACAAGGCCGGGCTCTGGCGCGACAGCCGCTGGCAGAATTCCGCCACGAACGAGCTTGAGACGGGCAGTTCGGATCCCGCCATGTCCGCCACGACAACAACGAGCCGGGACGGATTCGTCTCGGCCATGCCCTGCAATCGATCCACCCAGAGGTCCGCAAGATCCCGATCCAGCCGGGCTGCGGTCAGCCGCGTGGCGACACGCCGAAGGTTTTCGATCAACCCGAGGCGCAACATGATGGGTATGGCCCAAAGCTCGGCCAGCTTGAGGGGGCACACGGCCTGGTAGGCGGCGACGAAGGCGCTGAGCGGTCCCGCATCGATCTGCGCATCCGCATGCGAGATCAATTCGAGCACGATGTCGTAAACGCGCGGAAGTCCCGCCGAAGGGCCGTTCGAAAGGCGGGGCAATTCCCTGCTGTATCCGCGGGGCAAATGCCTCCTGGCCATCTGGACCTGCTCTTCAATCAGGTAGAAATTGTCGAGGAGCCATTCGGCCGCGGGAGTGATGCGCCGGCTGGGATCCACGGCCAGGGTCGCGCGATTGAAGGCCCGAAGGCGCTGCTCGTTCTCGCCCAGGCGGGCCAGCAGCCTGTTGGAGCTGTTCCGGGCCGCGATTCGATGGTCCGCCGCAAGGACATGGGCATGGCGCCCGAACTGTTCGACGCTGAACAACTCGGCCCGCAGGGGCGGCTCGCTCGCACGCGGTCGCGCCTGCCTGGCAGTCCAGTTTTGCCAGCGTGACGATAGGGTCTGCAATTGCTCTTGAGGGTACGCGCCCGGCCAATAACTTGGTATGGGGTGTATTTCCCACGGCTGTCGCCGTCGCACCGCGGCCCATGCTGACATCACCCGATGGAGGCCGCTGCATTTATTGCACCTTTTTGGCCAAGAAATCGTCTGGCGGATTTGCCGGCTATCGGAAGTATCCCCAAGGTTCATTCTTCCGAAAACCAATTCCGGCAGTCGGCCACAAGGACCGGCCGCTCAGAATCCCCAGCCCCTATGAAACCACATCATGTCCCATTCTTCCTCTTGGCGCTCGGCCTGCTGCTCTCAGGCTGCTCCAAAACCGCCAAGCCGCCGTCCACCGACGCGGGCGGCCTCGCCGTTGGCGCGAAATTCGCCGCTCCAGCCTCGCCCCGCGCGGTCTACAACTTCAACCCCGGCTGGAAATTCGCCTTCGGCGACTCCGCGGGAGCCGACAAGCCGGACTTCGACGACTCGGCCTGGACCGCCGTCAGCCTTCCCCATACCTGGAACGAGACGGACTCCTACCGCGCCTACATCAGCCACAGCGGAGGCGACCAGAGCGAGAAGATGATGGGAATCGGCTGGTACCGGAAGCACTTCAGGCTGCCCGCCGGCGCCGACGGCCAGAAGGTCTTCATCGAGTTCGACGGAATGCGGCAGGCGGCCCGTTTCTTCCTCAACGGGCAGCCAGTCGGAAAGTACGAGAACGGCGTCACGGCTGTCGGCGTGGACATCACCAAGTTCGCCAATTTCGGCGGCCAGGACAATGTGCTGGCGGTCAAGGTGGACAACAGCCCCAACTACAAGGAGGAGGCCACCGGAACCGCCGTTTGAATGGAACGCCAAGGACTTCAACCCGAATTTCGGCGGACTCAACCGGGATGCGAAGCTGATCGTGGCGGGAAAGATCTACCAGACCCTGCCGCTGTATGAGAATCTCCAGACGACGGGCGTGTATGTCTATCCGCGAGGCCATCGACCTCAAGGCCAGGACAGCGGACCTGAAGGTGGAGGCGGAGGTCGCCAATGAGACGGCCGATTACGCCTCCGATCACCCTTTCGGCCGTCGTGGTCGACGCCGACGGCGTCGTGCGGGCCAAGCTCGACGGCAACACCTCCGACCTGGTCGGCGGGCAGTCGGAGACGTTCACGGCCTCGGGCACCCTCTCCGGCGCGCGCCTTTGGGATGTGAACGACCCGTACCTTTACAGCGTCTATTCGCTCCTGTCCGTGAACGGCAAGGTGGTGGATGTCTGTCGCACCCAGACCGGCTTTCGGAAGACGGAGTTCAAGGGCGGCGCAGGCACTGGCGGCGTCTGGCTGAACGGACGCTTCATCTGGCTCACCGGCTACTCGCAGCGTGCGGCCAACGACTGGCCCGGCTTGGGCGGGGCGTATCCCGACTGGATGCATGACTTCACGCTTGCCCTATTGCGGGCGAGCAACGGCAACTACATGCGCTGGATGCACGTCTCGCCCGAGCGGGCGGACGTCGAGGCCTGCGACAGGCTCGGGGTCGTCGAGGTGTGCCCTGCGGGGGACAAGGAGCGGATGGTGACCGGCCGCCAGTGGGACCAGCGCGTCGAGGTCATGCGCGACTCGATGGTCTTCTACCGCAACAATCCGAGCATTTTCTTCTGGGAGGCGGGCAACACGATCGTGACGCCGGAGGAGATGGTGCAGATGGTCGCCCTGCGCAAGCAGTGGGATCCCAACGGCGGGCGAGTCATGGGCACCCGCGACAACGATCTTGCGGATGCCAACAAGGCCCTCACCCCGGTTTCCGAGTACTACGGGGTCATGATCGGCCAGGCGCCCCAGGCCGACAAGGTTGCCGGCGACGACATCTTCCGCGGGTACAGCATCGCCCGGCGCGACAAGGCGCCGCTGATCGAGACGGAGGACTTTCGCGACGAGGCGGGGCGCAACATCTGGGACGATTTCTCGCCGCCGCATTTCGGCTTCAAGCCCAAGACCGGCTCGATCGGCGGCCGTCCCGTCGACAGCTGGCATTGGAATTCCGAGACGTTCTGCCTCGCCGCCGCCACCCGTTACGCGAGCTACGTCCGCAACCGGATCGACAACCCGGATCCCACGCACTCGAAATGGTCAGCCTATTCCTCGATCTACTTCACCGACTCCGATGCAGACGGCCGCCAGCAGGGCAGCTACGTCCTTCGGGTGAGCGGCAAGGTGGACGGCGCGCGTTTGCCGAAGGAGCTGTTCTTTGTCTCGCGCGTGATGCAAAGCGAGAAACCGGACATCCACATCATCGGCCACTGGACCTATCCGGAGAATACCAAGAAGACCATGTACGTGGCGGCGTCGCACTGCGACCAGGTGGAGCTGTTTCTGAACGGCAAGTCCCTGGGCGTGCAGACCCAGCCGGCCACTTTTGTCGACCCCTACAGGGGGGGCAGGCAACAGGGCAGCGAGCTTCTGATCGGCGAGAACACGGGCTGCGTCTATGCCTTCCCCGGCGTCGCCTTTGCGCCCGGAACCCTCAAGGCCGTGGCATCCAAGGGCGGCCAAGTGGTTGCGCAGACCGAACTGGAGACCGCCGGAGCGCCCGCGGCCATCCGCCTCAGCGTTCATGCGGGCCCCCACGGCCTGCTGGCCGACGGCTCGGATGTTGCCCTGGTCGACTTTGAGGTAGTGGATGCGCAGGGCCGCCGCTGCCCGACCGACGAGGCGCGGGTGGATTTTGCAATCGAAGGTCCCGCCGTCTGGCGCGGCGGCCTGAACAGCGCCATGCTCGATTCGACAAACAATCTTTACCTCAGCACTGAATGCGGCATCAACCGGGTGGCGATCCGCTCGACCGAGGAGTCCGGCACAATCACGCTCAAGGCCACGCGCGAGGGCCTGGCTCCCGCCGAGGTGCAGATCGAGTCAAAGCCGGCTGAGACAGTGAACGGTCTCGAGACCCGCCTGCCCCAGGTGTATGACAGCCTGGCGCAGGCGACCCCGGGATTGGTGCCCTGATCAGCAGCCCAGGCGGGCGGCGGCCTCCCGCATCAGGTTTCCGATCGGCAGCCGCCGCGGACAAGCGCTCTCCGCGGCGGAATAGTCGAGATTTGCAAGGGCCGCGCGAGTCTCCGGGGCGATTTCGGCGAAGAGCGAGCGCGCGTCAACCTCCTCATAATGCTCGTGGTACATGAGGCAGCGGAGCACATCGCGGACGGGCACATCCGAGGCAAACGCGGACTCGCAGAACCGGCTGCATCCGGCGCAGTAGCTGTTGCGGGTCGCCTCGGCATGGCGCTGCAGCGCCACGTGCTCCGCCGTCGATAGACCGGCCGGGGTCAGCGCCGCGGCCAGGTTCTCGCGGAACACCTTCAGGTTGGGCATCTGCACGCAGGCGACTGAGATCTGAGGGTTGTCCATGACCAGCTTGAGCTTTGCCTGGCCCGGGGTCAGGCCCTTGCCCGTCAGGACGGAGAGGAGGGCCGCCTGGGCGGGCGTTTCGGCGCCCTGCCGCTGGCCCTGCGTCTTCATCGCGGTCAATCCGACGCCCGCGGCGCAGCACGTGTCGATCGCGGCCTTCATCTCGGGCGTGTCCATCAGATGATAGTTGTAGCTGAACATCACGCCATCGATCCATCCGAGCTTCGCGGCGGCGGTGAGGCATTGCTCCATGTTGCTGTGGGTGCTGAAACCGAAATGCCGGATCTTGCCGCTCTTCTTCGTCGCCTCGACCCACGCCTTGATCTCGGGCTGGTCGACCTCGCTGATGTCGCTCATGCCGTGCATGAAATAAAGGTCGATGTAGTCGGTCTTCATCCGTTCGAGCGACTGGGCGAGGCGCTCCGTCATTCCGTCCGTGTCCCGCGAACCCGAGGCCTTGGTGACGAGGAAAATGTCCTTCCTGGCCGAGGGGTTCTTCTCGAAGAACTGGCCCAGGGCGGGCTCGCTGTTGCGATAGCCGGCAGCCGTGTCCCAGTAGGTGATGCCGTTGTCGTAGGCCTGGCGGAGGATCACCGAGTTGCGCAGGACATCGAACATGCAGCCGAGGCCGAGGACCGGCAATTCGACGCCGGTTTTCCCGTACTTCCGGCGCGGTATCGATGGCGCCGGTTCGGCGGCCCAACCGGCGGATGGCATGAGGAGTGCGCCGGCGCCGAGCAGGGCTGAGGTCTGCAGGAAGCGGCGGCGGGTGAGCGGAGTATGATTTGTGTTCATGGAGAGGTATGGGAGGACGGTTCGGCCGCATGGGCGGCGAGAAGGACGGAGTGGCGCGGGTCCCGCGTTTCGTTGTCAGCGGTGATGCGGATCGCCCTGAGCCCGTTCATCGGGCATTCGTGCTCGCACACCCCGCAGCCGATGCAGCGCGACGGATCGACAACCGGCCGCTGAAGGCGTATTTGCACCTCGACCCGTGCGCCCTGCGCGGGCGGTTCGGGCCAGGCCGCTGCGGCATCGATCGTGAGCGTGTCTTCGGTGTTGGCGACAATCGCCCGCCCTCGCTCCTCCGAGGCGAGCTTGCATGCGTAGTCGCCAGAGGCGAACTGGCCCGGGGCCAGCCTGGCGCCACGGATCCTGAGAACCGCGCCCTTTGCCGAGGCGACCTCAAAGGCCCCGTCCCGCACCGTCTGCTCGATTTCCGACACGGTGATCGCCTTCGGCGTGACCGGGCAGTTCTCCTCGCACACGATGCATGGCCGGTCCATCGCCCAGGGCAGGCAGCGGCCGCGGTCGACGCTCGCGAGTCCGATGCGCACCGCGCCCGCGGCCTCGAATCCGCCGCTGCCCTGCTTCTGATCGAGCGAGAGCGGACGGATGGCGCCGGTCGGGCACGCCTGGCCGCAGGCGATGCAGTTGAGCTGGCAGCCGCTGGTGCCGATCCGGTTGTTGAGTGCGGGGGTCCAAAGCGCCTCCCAGCCGTGCTCAAAGGTGGCCGGCTGCAGGACGTTGGTGGGGCAGACGCGCACGCACTCGCAGCACTTGATGCAGCGCGCTAGAAACTCCTCCTCGGCGACGGAGCCGGGCGGCCGGATGAGCGCGGGCGACCAGGCCGTCCGGGCGCCGCCGAGCCGCGCAAGCGGGACCGCAGACAGCCCGCCCAGCGCGGCGACCAGAAAGCCTCGCCGCGTGACCCCGTGCGAGGTGACCTCCCCGCCCTGCGACGGCCGCTCGAGATAGCCGAGGGGCTCCGCCCCGGGGCAGGTGTCGAGGCAATTCATGCACATCAGGCACTCGCTGACGTGAATCGGGCCCATGGGATTGCACGCGCCCTCGCAATCGACGTCGCACAGCGAGCACTCGCTGCATTTCCGGCCGGTTTTTCCGATTCCCCAAAGCGTGCGTCGCGCGAAGATCCCGAGCAGGGCCCCCAGAGGGCAGACAAACCGGCAGTAAAAGCGGGGAATCCAGAGATTCAGCAACACAAACGCGATGAACAGGCCGCCGACCAGGGCGGCGCCGGACGAGAAACGGCCGGCCGGAAACACCCGCTCAAAGGCAAGGTCTGCCGCCGGCAGGACGACCAGGTTGAAGCTGCGGCTCAGCAGGGGAATCGGGTCGAGCAGCCCAATGTGCAGCCTGCCGACGAAGGCGCTGCCCGTGGAGAACGCAGCGGCCCCGAGCAACGCGGCCAGGATGTAATACTTGACGGCCTGCGCGGGCCGGTAGGCGTTGAGGGCGATTTTTTCCCTGGGGCGGCGAATCCGGCGGCTGAGCCATCCGACGAACTGGTGAATCGCGCCGAAAGGACACACAAACCCGCAGAAGACCCGGCCGAAGAGGATCGTCAAAACGATCGTCGCCAGGGCCCACGCAAGTCCTGGATTCAGCGAATGAGTTGTCAGGGCCGTGCCGGCCGCCACAAGAGGGTCGAGCTGCAGGAACCACGAGATCGGCCAGCCGCGCCACTGCGTCCAGCCTGTGCCGACCGTAGCCACGAGGACCAGCCAAACGAAAATCGCAAAGAAGAAGATCTGCGCCAGGCGCCGCGCGGTGGTGATTTTCATGACACGGCGTCGCGCACGGGTTTCAGCGAATCGAAATCGGTTGTCCCGCAGCCAAGCCCCGCCGCGCGGACAAGGTACGGGAGATCGCGGAAGGTCTTGCCGAGCAGCGTGGCGCCAAAGGCGTCGGCCGCAACCGGATCGGTGCCGACGACCAGCGTGTGGGTCGGCTTCAGGTCGGCGAGCGAGCCTCCCGTGGGGCCGTTGGTCATCATGCTCGTGGTTCCGTCGAGGACGACAAACGTCGGGCGGACCAGCTGCGCCAGTTCGACGATGATGCCATTGATGTCCTGGTGGAACTGGTTGCGCCGGCCGCCGAGCAGCCCGTACCAATTCTTGATGGTCATCGAGGCTCCCGCCCGCGCGTGGTCCTTGACCGGCGCCACGCCGATCAATTTCGTCACACCGCGGAACGGCCCTTGCAGTACGGGCCAGTCGCGGATCAGCCGGCCGCCCGGCAGGGTCCCCGGGGCAAAATCGCCCGCCCGAGGCAGGACGACGGTGCCGCCTGCGGAGGCCACGGCCGCGCCGATCCCCGTCAGTGCAAAGCAGCTCTCGGGGTCGTTGATGGGGTTGTCGGTCACGATCACGCCCGATGCGCCCGCGCCCAGGCAAAGCCGCACGAGCTCCGCGGCGACGTCGGGATGGGTGGTCGCCGAGAGGACGGCGGGCGCCGCAAAGGCGGCGTTGACCTTCACCAGGACGCGATCCCCCCGCCTTATGAACCGGCCGATGCCGCCCAGGGCGTCCAGTCCCCGGCGAAGCGTGCGCACGCGGTCGGAGCCGGTGATGATCGCGATCCGGGCGCCGCCGTCTCGGATCGAAAAGTCCGGCAGCGACAGGCCTGCCTCGCCCCGGCCGAGGGTTCCGGGGGGATGGCGATCCCAAAGATAGGCGGCAAGGCCGCCTGTCGCCGCGATCGCAGCGCACGCCTTCAGGCTCCTCCGAAGAAAATCCCGCCGGCTCGGCTCCGGCTGCGGCATGGAAGGGTCGGAGTCGCTCATGGCTTCAAGGGAAGGTTCTGGCTGAGCCGTTTGACCCAGCGCTCGGCGCTTTCGCGGCTCGGAGCCTGGTGCACGCCGGCCAGGAATGCGCCCGCCGCGAACACGCCTTCGAACGATCCGCCCGAATCGATGATGGCGGCTCCCGCGGGCGACGGCAGGCGTCCGATCTCCTTGCCGCCGCAGTCCTTGACAAAGAAACCGACAAGGGCGTCCGCCGCGGCGCTTGCGTCCGCCGCGCCCGCACGCCTTGCGACAAACAGGGTGAGTTCATCCGCGCCGTCGCGGTACTGCGCTGCAAACACGTCCTTCAGCCCGTCAAAGCCGAACACGTCGGCGCTCACCAGGGTCACGCTGCCGGCGACCAGCCCCTCGCTGGGAAAAAGGGCCTGGTCCGTGCTCACGTCCGCATGCTCCGCGACTGCGGTCGCGGCTATATAGGCATTCGCGAGGGCCGTCGCGGCGGCGATTGTCGCAGGGGCCTCGTCTGTGGCGACAAGTTCGACGTAGAATCGGCCGTGCACAAATGCAAGTTCATTGCCCGCGTGATACGCGTAGTCGCCGAAGCTCAAGTCGGTCACCTCCGGGCGCCTCTGGAAGCTGAAGACGGAATAGGCGTTGGCCGGCCGGCCCATGTCAAAGATGAACATCTCGAGCCATGTCTGCGGGGAGCTGACAAGCGTCGCACGCTGGCACCGCAGGCTAACGACGCCCGCGGGAAGATACACCTCGGCCTTGCCGTCGATCTTGTCCGAAAGGGTTGCGGGTGAAAAGGCCTCGGCGGCGCTCATCGGACGGAGGACCGCGGGCCAGGGGGAAACCAGATCCGGGACCGCTGCTTGCACCGGCACGGATGGGGAGCCGGAGGTCGCCTGGGCGAGTGCGACCGTCACGGCGGGCGAAAATTGGGTCTGGCCGCGGATGAGCCAGGCAAGGACCGCTGCGAGAAGCAGGCATACGGCGGCTGCGGCGGCGGTTTCGCGCGCGGACGGACGGCGACTCGATAATGGCGTGGCCATGGGACAGGAGCGGACCGACCGGACCCGCAGCAATGCCCGGCTGGACACGCTTTCATTCTGGATCCGCCAAGCGTCGCCGACACCGCATCAGTTGTCGAAAGCATGGCATTAATTGGCTTTTGCGCCGCCGGGCCTATGGGGTGCTCACCCAATGGACGGCGCGCGCTGATCGGGCTATGCTGCAAATGCCGGAAATGCAGTCGCACCGGACCACAAGCCCATGATATCACCCGCCCTCTGCGCCTCGGAGTTGCGCTACCGCCGCCTTTTCGAGGCTGCGCACGACGGCATCCTCATCGTCGATCCCACGACGCGCAAGATCATCGATGTCAATCCGTTCCTGGAGAGTTTTCTCGGCTATACCCACGCTGAATTCATCGGAAAGGAACTCTTCGAGATAGGCCTTCTCACGGATGAGGCCGCCAGCCAGGCCGCATTCCGGGAACTCCGGGCGAACGGCTATATCAGATACGAAGACCTGCCGCTCCAGACCAAGGACGGGCGGCGCGTCGACGTGGAATTCGTCAGCAACCTTTACCGCGAAGGCGATTCGGAAATCATCCAATGCAACATCCGCGACATATCCGCGCGGAAAAAGACCGAATCCACGCTTATCCACGCCAAGGAGCAGCAGGTGCGGCGCAACGCCGAGTTGGAGGCCATCGTGGGCATGCGCACGGCGGAACTCCGGCTGAGCAACGCGCAGCTGGAGACCTTCGTCTATTCCATCGCGCACGACCTGCGCGCGCCCCTGCGCTCGATGCAGGGCTTTTCCCAGCTCCTTGTCCAGGAGCACGCGGCCGATCTGGACGAGGAGGGCAAGAAGTACGCCAATTTCATCAACACATCGGCCCAGACGATGGATCACCTGCTGGCCGACCTCCTGACCTTCAGCCACGTAAGCCAGCAGAAAATCGAGCTGATGCCGGTCGCGCTCGATTCGGTCGTGCTGGGCGCTCTCTCCGGCTGCGACGCGCAGATTCGCGAAAACAGGGCCGTCATCGAAAACATCCCGCCGTGGCCGACCGTCATGGCCCATGAAGCCACGCTGCGCCAGGTCCTCGTGAACCTGATCAGCAACGCCATCAAGTTTGTCGCGTCCAAACCGGCGCGGGTGCGGCTCCGATCGGAGGAGCGGCCCGGCGGGACAGTCCGAGTCTGGGTGGAGGACAACGGCATCGGGATCGACCCGGAATTCCACACGCGAATCTTCCAGGTCTTCCAGCGCCTCCACACGACCGCGTATGACGGCACGGGCATCGGGCTCGCCATCGTGCACAAGGGGATGGAGCGCATGCGCGGGAGCGCAGGGGTCGAGTCCACGCCCGGCACAGGCAGCAGATTCTGGATAGAGCTCGCCCGGGCTCCAACCGCGACAGCCGCCCTCCATTCACCAAGGAAGATGCCATGACCATTGATAATCCCACCATACTCCTCGTCGAGGACTGCGAGGAGGACGCGCTGCTCATGCGGACGGTCGCCGGGCGCGCCGGGTTCGGGCAGTCGCTGCGGCTGGTCCGCAACGGCGATGAAGCCATCTCCTACCTGCTTGGCGACGGGGCTTACGGCGACCGCAAGCAGTTTCCCCTGCCGGCGGCCGTGCTGCTCGACCTGAACCTGCCGCGGAAAAACGGCTTCGAGGTGCTGGCTTGGATGCGGCAGCAGCCTGCATTCAGGCATCTGCACACCTACATCCTGACTTCGTCGAGCCGGCCGGAGGACATCCAGCAGGCCTATGATCTGGGAGCGAACTCGTACCTGGTGAAGCCTGTCAATTTCGACGGACTGGTGAATCTAGCCAATTGCCTCCTCGCCTGGCTCAGGCTCAGTCATTTTGCGGCCCCGGCAGGGAGCGGAGAAGATCATGGTTTCGCCATATTCTCCGGCAACGGCGCCCGCCTGGAAAACACGGGTTGACCCCATCTCCGACGAGCGGCGGAAGCAGCGCAAAGCGTTTCGTTTGCAGCGGACCGCGCCAACGTTTCGCCTGCACCCTGACGCGCAGGCGTTTCGCCGTGCGAAAGCCCGGCGGCTTCCGCCGCAACGCCTTGTTTGACGTCGTTTGCTCCGGCCCAAATCACTGCACCTCGTAGACCTCGATCATGACGTTGCCCGCCGCGTTGCTGACACTGGTGACCTCCGCGGTGTAACCGCCGGGCGGCAGGGTGAGTGACGTGATTCCGGAAATTCGAGCCGCTTGAAGAGTCGGTCTGGGCCAATAGAAAGGACCCAGACGATGAAAGGCAAACGATTCAGTACCGAGGAAAAAGTCCGCATCCTTAGGGACGTGGACGCAGGAGAAAGCATCGTGGACGTCTGCCGGGAGAAGAACATCTCGGACGTAACGTACCACCGTTGGAGGAAACAATTCGGCCACATGGAACTTAACGAGGCCAGGCGGCTGAAGGAGCTGGAACGAGAGAATACCGAGCTAAAGAAAATGCTCGCTGACGCGATGCTGGCGAAGCGGGTCCTGGAGTACGCGCTCGAAAAAAAATTGTGAGCCCGGGGCACAAAAAGCAGATCGTGGAAGCGGCCGTTAAGGATGGGGTGTGCTCCGGGCGGGCAGGATGCCGGATACTGAAACTGTCGAGATCGGGGTACTGGTACCGGGCTGGCCGGCGATCAACCCGCCAGGAGCAGCTGGTGAAGCGGATTCATGCCCTGACGGACGAAAACCCGCGGTACGGGTACCGGCGGATCGCTGCCTTGCTCAGGCAGGAAGGTTGGAACGTGGGCAAGCGCCAGGTGCGGCGGCTGCGCCGGCTGGAGGGCTTGAGGGTGCCGCCCACCCGCAGAAAGATCCCCCGCCGCGGCCACTCTACCGGGCTGCCGACCAAGGCGACGCATAGGAACCATGTGTGGACCTGGGACTTCATCGCCGACGCCACGGTGCGCGGCGGCTCCTTGAGGACGCTCAGCGTCCTGGACGAGTGCACCCGGGAATGTCACGTACTGAGGGCTGATCGGGCCCTGAAATCCGGCGACGTCATCAGCCTGGTAAAGGGGGCCATCGTCCAGCACGGGGCTCCCGAGTTCATCCGGTCCGACAACGGATCGGAGTTTATCGCCAAGGCGCTCCAGCGTTGGCTGGCCGAGAACAAGATCAAGACCATCTACATCGAGCCGGGAAGCCCCTGGCAAAACGGCTTTGTCGAATCCTTCCACGGTCGATTCCGGGACGAGTGCCTGAACCGCGAGCAGCTCTGGACCCTGACCGAGGCCCGCGTCGTGATCGAAGACTACAGGAACAGATACAATCGAATCCGCCCGCACAGCAAGCTTGGCTACCAAAGCCCGGCCCGCTACGCGGCGAGTCTACTTCCATCCCTGGCTCCGGTCAGGCCCGCCGAGCCGGGCCTTCCCTCCGCCAGGGATGGACAACCAGCGTCAACCCTATCAACATCAGTTAACCATCCAGACCGACTCTGAAGGTGGCTCGAAAAGAGGGATCCGCTCAAGGGCATGGCCCTCGCCAGCGGGGATCGGGCCATATTCCTCAACGCCGACGCCACGCCGCAGGGAACGGAGTGGCTGGGGCCGCTCGTGGCGGCGCTCGACGACCCGGCGGTGGCGGCGGTCTTCGGCCGGCAGATTCCGCGGCCCGATTGCGAGGCGGCCTTCGCGCGGGATTATGAGCGGTGCTTCGGCGCGGACCGCGAATCGACGCGCTGGGATCATTTCTTCAGCATGGTCAGCAGCGGATTGCGCCGCGAGGCATGGGCCCGCCGGGGGTTCCTGGAGACCCTGCAGTATTCCGAGGATGACGAATACACCCGCTGGTGCCGCGCCGCGGGCTATCGCATCCGCTACTGCCCGGATTCGATCGTGATGCATTCGCACAATTACGCGCCCCGGCAGTCCTACAAGCGCAGCTTTGGCGAAGCGTGGGCGCTCGCCGCGGTGTGGCGCGGGGCCTTGAAGGATTTCAACGTGCCCCGCTCGCTGCTTCTTTGCTGGTTGCGCGATGCGATGGGGGACCTGCGCTTTTGCCGCCGGACGGGCCGCCTCGGCCAGTGGCCGCGCGCCCTGGCAACCCGCTGGCAGCAACGGCTTGGCCGCCTGCACGGGTTTCACGCCGGCTGGCGGATGCACCGAGTCGATCGCGTGTTATGACTGCCACCGATGCCGGCCGGATCCTGCAGGTTGCCGGAGCCTCCGCCGGGTCCGGGTCGGCGGCGCGATTCACGCTCGACGGTGACGACGCCCTGGAGCGCCACCTCGACCGAACCTGCGCCCGCGTGCTCAGCGGGATACGGGGGCTCCTTCCGCCGCAAAGGCTCGAGGCGGTTCTGCTCGGGGGCGGATACGGCCGCGGCGAAGGCGGCGTGCTGCGCGGACCGGCAGGGGACCGGCCGTACAACGACCTCGAATTCTACGTCGCAATCAGGGGCAACCGCCACCTCAACGAATTCCGTTACCAACGGCGCCTGGAAGTACTGGGGGAAATCCTCTCCCACCTCGCCGACGCGGAAGTCGAGTTCAAGATCACCTCCCTCGCGGAACTGGCGGCCCGGCCGATCAGCATGTTTTCCTACGATCTGATCTCCGGCCATCGCCGCCTCTGGGGCATGGCCTCCGGGCGGCTGCCCGGCTGCGACCATCACAAGCGCCCGCAGGACATTCCGCCGGCCGAAGCGGCCCGTTTGCTCATGAACCGCTGCTCGGGCCTGTTGTTCGCCCGCGTCGAACTCGGGCGGGAGCCGCTTGCCCCGGCCGCGGCAGATTTCGTCCGCCGCAATATTGCCAAAGTCCAGCTGGCGTGCGGCGATGCCGTGCTCGCGGCAGTCGGTCAATATCACTGGAGCTGCCTCGAACGGCACCGGCGGCTGGAGCGCCTCGCGCTCGCCGAGCCCTCGCCCTGGCTGGACGCCGTGCTTTCCCATCATGGAACGGGAGTCGAATTCAAGCTTCATCCCACCGCGGGCGGGCTCCCGCACGGCGCACTCACGACCCTGCACGGCGAAATCGCCGCCCTCTCTCTTCAATGCTGGCTGCGCCTGGAGGCCCGCCGCCTCGGTCGCGCCTTTCCTTCCGCTCGCGCCTATGCGGAGGATGCGGGCGACCAATGTCCGGAGTCATCCCCGCCCATCAACCTTTTGCTCAACCTGCGCAACTTCGGATTCCGGCTGCAAATCCATCCAAGCCCCTGGCGCCATCCCCGGCAGCGAATCTTCCGCTCGATGGCGCTGCTTTTGTGGGAACCATCCGCTCTCGCCCATCCGACGCTGCGGGGCCGCCTGGAAACCGAGTTGAATGTCCGCGGACACGCCGCAAGCCACTGGATTGCAGCCTATCGCTCTCTCTGGCGCCGCATCCGATAGGAACAGCATTCCCCGTCGCGGCCTATCCCGCACCGGATACGACCCTGATTTGTGCAACGAAGCCGGAACAGAAACCAAGTCTTTCCGGATCTCGCGAACCCGTCTTCTTGAATCGAACACGCGTTTGCTTTTCTCTACTGGTTCGACAGGCGTCGCTTTGCCTGCATGGAATGTGTCCGTCCCTACGCGATCCTGCTCCGGCCGCCTCTGCGGCATGCATCGCAACCCCCGGTTTTGCAGCACCTTCACCCATGCCATCAATCTCCCGCCGGATCCTGCCCGCCTTTAATCCAGCCGCATGGGCGGCAGCCCTGCTTATTCTCACCCGTTGCGCGATGGCCGCGGCTCCGGCGGGCGGATTGACCCAGTCCCTCGCGGGCCAATGGCGGTTCGCCCTCGACCGCGAAGACGCCGGCGCGAAGGAGCAGTGGTTCACGCGGGACCTGCCGGAACGAATCGAGCTTCCAGGGATTCTTCAAGCGCAGGGCTACGGCGATGAGATCAGCGTCGACACGCCCTGGGTGGCGGCCTTGCCGAGGGACATGCGCTGGTATCTCCTTCCGCAGTACAAGGCGTACACCCGGCCGGGCAACGTGAAAGTGCCCTACCTTTCGCAGCCGCCCAGGCACTACCTGGGCGTCGCCTGGTACCAGAGGGACATCGTCCTTCCCGAATCGTGGCAGTCCAGGCACATCGTCTTGACCCTCGAACGCGCGCACTGGGAAACAACCGTCTACGTCGACGCCAGGCTCGTCGGATCGTGCCACAGCGTTGTCGCGCCGCACATATTCGACCTCGGCGACGTCCCTCGGGGAAGGCACCGGCTGAGCATCCGCATCGACAATCGGATGATCCTGCCATATCGGCCCGACGGGCACAGCGTATCCGACGCCGAGGGCGCCGCGTGGAACGGAATCGTCGGCAGAATCGAGCTGACCGCGACAACGCCGGTGTGGATCGAGGATGCGCAGGCCTTTCCGGATGTGGAGAGGAAGAGCGTCCGCATCAGGATCCAGCTTGGCAACTCAACCGGCAAGGCCGGATCGGGCACGGTATCGGCGGGCGCCGTTCAGGAGCAGGTGAGCTGGGATGCCGCGGGAGGGAGGGCGGAAGTCAATGTGCCCCTGGGCGCGGATGCGAAGCCCTGGGGTGAGTTTACCCCGGTCCTCCAACATTTGAAAGTGGTCCTCAAGGGAGGAGGGGCGGATGACGAGCGCGAGCTGACCTTTGGCCTCCGTGAAATCAAGGCCGACGGAAAACATCTGCTGCTGAACGGCACGGTCATGAATTTCCGGGCCACTCACGACGGGGGCGGATTCCCGCTCACCGGGTATCCGGCAACCGACGTCGGCTCGTGGAAGCGC
>CAVVGS010000033.1:0-5991 GCA_963747795.1 uncultured Verrucomicrobiae bacterium | reverse complement strand
GGGATGGATGGATTTTATGACGAAGCTGAAGCAGGACGGGCTGCCCCGCAGAGATTCGTTGCTCATCGGCGTGCCCCTGGATAATCCGAAGGTCACACCGCCGGAGAAATTACGTTATGACACCTGCGTGACGGTGGATGAGAAGTATGTGCCCACGAAGCCGGTGCGGGTGCAAACGATCGCGGGCGGCGATTATGTGGTGGCGAGGAGTTGTCCGATCCGGGCGCTCGCCAAGGGCTATGAGAAATTGTTCCGCTCATGGCTGCCCAAGAGCGGTCGCAAAGCACGGAAGGCCCCGTCGTTTTTGGTGTCCGTGAATGGTCCGGAGGGGATGCCGACGCCGTTTGGGCTCACGGATATTTATGTGCCATTGGAGGCGGGGAAGTAAGAATCGGTGGGGTATTCGCTCATCCAACAAGATCCGGGCCTGGGGCGGAAGGCGGCATAGTTGCCCCTTGACAGCGGCAAGAGTACCGCCGATCGTGTTGCTATGAATCCTACCGAACCCCTCGAAATTCTTTACAAGGCTTCGGGCGTGGCGCGAGTCGAGCAGCTGAAAAAGGGTCTCCCCGCGACGATATTCCCCGCCCTCGCCACGCGCCTGTATCTTTCGACGAAGGATTTGGCATTATCCTTGGGGCTAAGCGCGCGCACACTCCGTAATCGCGGCCGCAAACTCAACGTCGAGGAGGCGGAGCGCAGCTTCCGGGCGTTTCGGGTTCTGCGCCGGGCAACAGAGGTGCTCGGCGACGAGCAGACAGCGCGAGAGTGGCTGAAAACGCAGCAGCGCGCACTCGGGGAAAGGCGGCCGCTAGACCTTCTTGCCTTGGATGTTGGCCTTGAAGAAGTGCTGAACGTTCTCGGGGCGATTGAAGAGGGCTCCTATCTGTGAAGCTTTACAGAATCGCACGGGCCGGCACCAGGACGGACCGTGGTGCGGCCTTGGCCGCGTTTAGCGGCGATGGTGCCGCAAAGTACCCTGGCCGCTGGAATCTCCGGGGTATTCGAGCCGTTTATTGCTCCGAGACATTGGCCGGGGCCTGCCTTGAGACACTCGTCCACATCCGCCCGGTCCCGCGCGTATTTCCCGCAAGCGTTTTCTTTGAGGTGGAGATCCGCGACGAACTCTTGGAGGAACCTTCCCTCGCCAAGCTTCCGGTGGGATGGAATGTCGAGATCGTTTCCCCCGAATCGCGCGATTTTGGAACGAAGTTTTTGCAATCTGGGCGGGCCGTCGGCTTGGTGGTGCCCACGGCCTTGATACCCCGCGAAAGGAACGTCATCGTCAACCCCTTGCATCCAGTATTCAAGATCGACGACGTAAAAGGCCCCTACCCTTTCTATTACGATCGTCGCCTCGCCTAGAAAGCGGCGATCGGGAACAGCCGCGGACCGCCACGCGCCGCGGGATGTCATCGGCAATTCAACCGCTCGCTATGTCCGTCGATGGCGCCCACGCTGGCCGGGGCTCAAAGCAAAGGCGGCCGCTTGAGGGCGGCCACCTTTGGAACCGATCGCTAGTCGGCCTTCAGGGCTGCGAGGCGTTCGAAGATGAACGTGTGGGCCCGGTCTGCCAGTTTCGCGACCAGCGGCAGGTCATCGCGGCCGAAGCTGTCGGTGTCGTGCCAGTTCTCGGCCTCGTCCCGGTAGCCGCGGGAGAAGGTCACGCCGAAAAACTTCTGGCCGTTGTCGGCTTCGTTTTCCCATACGGCGGCCTTGATTCGCCCGAGGCGGAAGGTCTGAACCGGCGGCTTCGCGCCAGCGGCGCTCTTGGTCTGCGGGGCGGATGGTGTTGATGTGGAGGGCATATGTTTCCTTTTTATTTTGTGAGCGAGCGGAATTGCTCTCTCGTCCCGGGGCGGGGGTGCCGCCCGGGGCGAGGGGCCGGTTGGGGGGATTCCTTTCAAGGAGGACCCAACCCGACCCCGGCCGCGCGGCGGCGTCCCGGACGGAGGGTCCGCCAAGAGAGAGCAAGGACGATCCCCACAAAAAAAGGAACGTTCCGGCCTGGCGGAACTGCCCTCCAAGCACGACCGCACCGCGGAATTGAACGCACGAAGCGAAGGCCGGAAAAGGTTCGGCCGCGCCTCGGCCCGGCCGCTTTTGGGAAAACAGACGACGGGCAAGGATTGGGCGTCACCCTCCCCCCGCGTACGGCCGAGACCTGCACGATACCGCCGGATGCGATGACCGCCCCGAAGCGGGCAGACCAGGCCCGGCGGTCGGCTCGGGCAGCTCGCGGCCTGACGCCTAGGCGATCGGTACGAAGCCAGCCGTCCGACGGACGCAAAATCTAACAGGCCAAAACGTAAAATCCTTTGACAGTCTCAATTGATTCGATAATTAGTATCAATTATGCCAACGAGATTCCCTCATCCCCTCTCCGACGCGGAAGCGATCTCACAGGTAAACAAGGGCCTGGTCTTCGCAGAATCCGAATGGCTGGCCGGCGCGCTCGGGCTCACGCTGGACAAGTTCGCCGACTATGTCGGGATACCAAAGGCCACGTTTTTCCGGCGGCGCGGGGGCCGGTTCACCCGGAACGAGTCGGACCACATCATGCGGTATGCCCGGCTTTTCGACCGCGCGTCCTGTGTCTTTGAATCCGAGGAAGGGGCGCAGGAGTGGCTCGCAACCCCGCAGCAAGGGCTGAATGGGATTGTCCCGCTCGAGCATGCCCGGACCGAAACCGGGGCCCGCCAGGTCGAAAGCCTCCTGGGCCGGATTGAAGCGGGCACGGCCCTATGAGCGTCTTTGTCTACCACGTAGAGCTGGCGAAGTTCGCGGACTTTGCCAGGGAGGGCCGTGGCGCCTATTTGGCCGGCGGCCGTTGGAACACCCCGGGGAGCGCAGCCGTTTACTGCGCCGGGTCACTGTCGTTGGGTATCCTGGAAATCCTCGCTCATCTGACGCCGAAAACCCGGGCGAACCCACGGGTCTACTTTCCGATCACGCTAGACGAACACGCGGTCGAGGTGCTTCTCAGGGACACCCTCCCCGCGAATTTTAGCAGCCAAACGGACACCGGGATAACGCAGCGGTTTGGGGACGCATGGTTGAGATCCGGCTCCAGCGTGGCACTGCAGGTTCCAAGTGCGATCGTGCCCGGGGAGTTCAATTTCATCCTGAACCCGAAACACCCGGATTACCCCGGCGCCGTCAATTGGTCAGCCCCTGCATCGCTCACCCTAGACCGGCGCGTCATCGCCGCGCCGCTGCCGCCTGGCGCCTCGCGACGCAAGGGCCGATAATGCTGTGCGGTTTCTTGCGCTGGCGGCGGTATTTATTAGAATACGATCAATTCCGTGAAAGCGTTCCAAACCATCGTTGGCACCGGCGCCGCTGCCGGTATGGCTGTTTATTCTTTTCAAGACATCCCGCCTGACCCATTGAAAGCGCACGAGGCGCCAAACCCGAATAGCACTTATACTTGGGTTGGCCCAATCACCGTTTCCACTGGCTCAAGTAACATGTCGGCTTCGGGATGGGCACCCGTGCGCACGGGCGGCGTTTCGACACTCTCGATTGCGTCGCACTCGTAGGTTATTTCGTTCCATCGGGTCGGGAGAGTGCCGCTCCCTCTGAGCGGCCACGAATTGGCTGTCGTCGGTCGTGAGAACTCAGCGGACGGTGGCGAGAGCGCGCATACGCGGCCCGCCGCGTTATGCAGTTCGACGATGCGGGCGTCTTGGCAGAGTGCCAGGACAGAGACACTTTTTGGCGGGCTGATCGTGAAATCGAAGAAGACGCGGCGGTTGGCTGCGATCCTGTTCCTTTCCCGCCGGGTTGAATTGAGCCTTTGCATGAGCCGTTCGCCCGTCTCCGGATGGCGACCGTTGCACAGGGAGAGGAATGCTTTCTCGCCGACTTTTCCAGACAGTCCCAATAAGCCGGCCCCTTGGCCCAGCCATTCACCGGGGACCGCTTGGCGCTCGCAGTAATAGTCGCCGACGGTGAGATGCTCGCGGAAATAGGCCCGGGCGTTCCTGACGTTGGTTTGTGCTTTGACCATCAACATGGCAAATAGTGGGCCGAGCCTATCCTAGGTTCGAAGCGTCGTTGATAAACGCCTGCACCTGGCGTTTCGGGATGCGCTTGTGCCGAAGGTGCGGCAATGGACGCAGCAGGCGCCGGACGATCAGGCGGTACACGGTCGGCATCGAGACGCCGAGGACCTGGGCGGTCTCGGCGACCGAGTACGTGAGTGGTTCGAGGGTCGGCCCGCGGGTCTCAGCCGCATTAGGCTCCGTGGTATGTGTGGGAAGAGTTTCGGTTTCCATGCGCGCAGTATCGCGCACATTTCAAAATCGAAATAGGGAGAGAATGGGCGCCCCATTTTCTCCTAATTTTAACGGATTGATAGTCAGGGAATAATGCGAAGTCTCGCTCGGAGAGCGTCTGCGATGCATGGGTTTGACGCCGATCGCCCGTTCCGACGATGGCCGGAGTCCCGGCTTTGTTTCTCGAAACGGATGCCCGTTTCGTTTTGCGGGAACGCCCCACTCCTTAACGCCAATCGTAAGGGCGTTCCTCACGGACCGGCTCCGCAAGAATGCTGTCCTCCGCTAATTTCCGGCTATTTGGGACGATGTACCCATCTTATCCCTGCGCAGCGCAACTCGCCTGAACTTCGGCTCCAAAGTCGCCGATTGGGATGGCTAAAACTTGACTTTAGCCGCCTGCGCCACGCTGTGCGCGCGGCGATGGTGTGTGTAAACCTTCATGAGCAGCGCGCCGCCATCCGCGTGCCCAAGCCATGCCGCCACGGTCGGGATATCCACGCCGGCCTCGATCGCGAGGGTCGCGAAGGCGTCTCTCAGATCGTGATGCGTCAGCCGCTCCACGCCGAGTTTCCGGCAGGCATTCGCGAGCGATCTTCCGGCCTCGCCAACCTTCAAGACCTTGGCAGAAGGGTTAACCTGGGAAACGCCATCAGCGGCCGCGGTGGCGGACTCCTGCATTGTCGAAAGGAGTTTTTCGAGCAGCGCCCTGCCTGCAGGGATTAGCGGAACCTCGCGGTTCGCCGCTTCGGTCTTGCTTCCCCGGACGCGCATAACGCCCCGGTTGAAGTCCACGTCGGCCCACGTCACGCCCTGGGCCTCCCTCAGCCGGCATCCAGTATATGCCAGGAAGCGGCAGAAATCGGCGGCATCCCGGGAGAACCCGCCGCCCGCGCGCTCGATTTCAGAAAAGATTTCCGCGAGCTTGGCCGCTTCGGGCAGCTTCGGCTTCCGGGGAGTGCTTCGCACCTTGACCCCGCGCCGTTGCAAGGGATTTGCGGCTAGCTGCCCCTGGTCAACGGCAATGTCCAGAACCTGGCGGATCGCATCGATGCAGTGGTTTATCGTCGAAGCCGATTTGCCGAACATCTTTGGGCTGGGGCCTTTGGTTCCGCGGGCCATGAATCCGGTGCCATCGCGGCTGACCCTGTTCCGCCATTCGATGACTGCTTCGCGGGTGATCCGGTCCGGGGCAAGGGCCCCGAATTGAGGCCAAGTCTTGAGCACAGCGTCTATGGCGCGGAGCGACCCTGCTTTCGTCCCGGGCGTGATGTCGGTGCGGTCTTCTACACGGCCCCTGTAGATGGCGACCAGCTCGCTGACCGTCGCCCCGCCGGCCGAAACGCTCGCTATGGCCTGACGTCCCCGCTCGATCTTCGCGCGCTCGTCGGCGAGACGTATCTTGGCGACGGTCCAAACGTCGGTCTTGAGGTTGATCCACTTCTGCTTGCCAGCCACGGCGAAGCGCCCGTAGAACCTACCGCTCGGCACGTTCCTTAACAGGTTTGGTTCCCGTGTGGTCTCCCACTTTTTCCCGTTCTTTCTCATGGCATTTCGCGTCGTGTAGAAAATGACTGTAGAAAGGCATCGAAGGCAACGGTTCAAAACATCGCAAGATGTTGAATATCATTTACGGCGGTCATAGCTCAGTTGGTTAGAGCACAAGATTGTGGATCTTGGGGTCGCGGGTTCGAGTCCCGTTGGCCGCCCC
>CAVVGS010000032.1:0-7130 GCA_963747795.1 uncultured Verrucomicrobiae bacterium | reverse complement strand
CTGAGGAGGCGCGAATCTGGGATCGTGACGCCCCCGCGGTTGCGGCGTAGGCGCCGATCTGATGCTTGCTCTCCTCCGCCGAACGTCCCGCCCAGTCGGTGCGGAATCCGCTCGGTTCCACCACCATGACCTTTAAGCCCAGGGGCTCGATCTCCTGCCAAAGTGCCTCCGACAGGCCTTCCACGGCGAACTTCGTCGCGCTGTAATACCCGAGGGACGGAAAGGACCGCAGCCCTCCCACCGACGAAATATTCACAATTGATCCGGACGCGTGGCGCCGCATTCCCGGAAGGACGGCGCGGATCATCCGGCTCAGTCCGAAGACGTTGACGTCGAAGAGGCCGCGGACCTGCTGGTCGTCGCCATCCTCAATCGCTGAAAAATAGCCGATCCCCGCATTGTTCACGAGAACGTCGGTGCGTCCGAATCTCTTCTCTGCCGCCGCGATCACTTCAACCACCTCGGATTGGTCGGTGACATCGAGCTTCAGGACCAACGTTTCCCCGCGCACAGCCAGGTCGGCCGCCTCGGCGGGTTGCCTGGCGGTGACGACCACGCGGTACCCACGCCCAATCAACAGCTCTGCCAAGGCGCGGCCGAATCCGGTCGAGCAACCGGTGATGAGCCAGACCGGTTTCTTGGTGACGTCGTAGTGGCTGCTTTTGTCGGACATGGCTTTTGTGGTCCTGATGGAGATGGTTTGGATCGACCGATGGATTCTCCCTTGAAGGGGCCCGGATTCCGGGTAGCGGTGCCGGGGGTTCAATGCGGTATTCTGGACCGATTGTCCTGCGGAGGCGATGGGGCCTAACCCGACCGGGTCTTGGGGCAGGTCCGATTGCGTGCTGGTTGCCGGCCCGGCCCGATCCGCGTTACAAGGCGTTTTCCGACTAGCGCTGCCTGGTATAGGACGGTTCCCGGTGGTTGCCCGGGCACACATAACGATGGCTGGTGCTGGAAACCCAATCTTTCCAACAAACGAATCGACCTGGTATTTTTCGACGAAACCACGCCGTAAAGATGGTGTAATTTCAAGGCGTCCCGGGCATGCAGGAGGGTGGCTTCCGCTGCTTCGATCGCATAACCTTTGGACCAATACCGACTCGAAAGCGCAAATCCGAGATCGGGATGATCGAGCCATCCGCGTTTCACCAAACCACAGATTCCTATCGGCACTGCCCCTTCGACCAATTCCACGAGATACATTCCAAATCCATCGCGGACATAGCTCGGCGTGTACTTCTCTTCGACGTACCGGATTGAATCCGCAATCGTGCGAACCCCTCGATCGCCAATGTTGTCGATATAAGGCGGCTCGTTCATGAGCTCCATCAGGAAGGCGGCGTCACCAGGTGTTAGGTGTCGCAACGAGAGTCGCTCTGTGCCTAGCGCAAAAAACATGAAGTCTCTGTGCCGCTCCAACGGACAGCGTCACGCTTTATGGGGCGCCGATCAACGTTTCTTCTCCCGAATGACCGCCCTCAACCTTTCAATCCACCCGGGGGGTTGGCCCCTCATACCGACCGCGCGCCTGACGGGTTAGGCTGGTTGCCTGACTCCGGAAGGAATCGCTGGCTGCCCGCGTCCGAGACGCTCGACCTCGCGTTCCAGGTAATCGCAGCGGTATAGCGCCGAGCTGACGACTTCGGCGAGAAGCCTCAGTTCATTGTCATTGCTCGATTTTAGAAGGCCGTCCGCAACTTCGCGAAGATCGGCGAAGTTCTTTTGTGAGGGGAGAAGCGAGCACTGGGTCATAGGGTACTAGCCGCCTCACGGTCGGACGCGCTTTCGCCCTCCCGGCGAAGGGTCGGCAGCAACTCGCGCTCAACTTCCGCCGGAGCGAAGCCAACGTCGGCTGCCGTCACTGTCCGCCAATCCTTGCGATTCATCGCACCGTAGACCACGAATGCCAGCCTAAGCCTCGTGGGATCCAGCGTCGCCCGAGTGAGCAACTGATGCGCGTCGAAGAGATCACGGCTGGCGTGGCGCGACAGAAGGGCTGCCAGTTTGCCCGCCGCCAATTCATGTAAGTCAAGGACCGGCACGCCGACGACCTGACGGCTCCCCAGCCTCCGTGAATCGCTGGACGTCACCGGCCAAAGCGGCAGCCGCAGCATGAAGTTCACGTCGACCTCCAGGTTGCCTCCCGCTCCAATTCCGCTCTCGTAGCGCAAGCGCCATTTGCCGCCCGCGTGCTCGGAGGGAATGCGCGCAACCGTGAATCCCTCGCGAGAGCAGACCGCCTGGATCGCCACCTCGATCTTCGGGCGTTCGGCCAGCATGGCCTCGCGCTCGACCTGGCCGATATAGTTGAGGTCGATATCGACGGAGAGCCGGGGCACCTCGAACCAGAAAAGGTTCAAGGCGGTGCCGCCCTTCAACGCCCACTTAGCTTTGAGGAACGGGTGCTTGTGGAAGCCATCCAGGAGGCTGAAAAGGTGGATGGCCTTCTCGAGGATCTCCGCGCGGAATCCGGTCGCCGCGGCGTCACGTTCCAAACTTTCGCGAGAAATTCTCATGCGACCTCCTGCCAGGAGCGGGACTGCACCGCGTCGGAGACGATCAGGTTCCAGGCTTTGACGAGACTGCCGTGGCCCTTCTTGCCTCGCTCCAGGTAGGTGGGATGCTTGGGCCGAAGCTGGCGCAACGGTTCCAAATGGGCCTCGCTGACGCCCAAGCGATCACGATTCTGCTCCAGGAAAAATCCCACTTTTGCCGCGGTGGTCGCGTTGTCCAGAAGCCGGGCATAAGCGACTAATTCGTCGAGGTCAAAGTACTCGATCGTTTCCAGCGAACGCCAGATTTCCTCCCAGCCACCGCTTAGGTCGGGCCGGTCGAGGACATCGATCAAGGTTCGTTCCAAGCTTGTTACTCGGATCGAAAGCCCGGCTCGGTCGATCTGCCTCACCCCGGTCGGCTCAGCCGCACCAGCAACCGATTTGGGCGGCGGCGTGCCAAGAAATCGCCTCCCCCGGAATTCAAATGGCCGGCAAAAATGGCGAGTTAGAAAGTGAAATTGCGCAAAGACGGTGTGGGCTCGGCCGTGAAATTCCAGCGCGGTGTGATACGCGAGCACGCTGTCTTCAGTCGCGCAGGCTCCGACAAGGAAGGCGTCCGGCTCGAAGTTCGCCGGCTCGACACCGAACGGAATCACCGCATAAAGACCCTGGCGTACGCGGAGAATCCGACCTCGCTTCTGGTGGTGCGCAAGCAAAGCCTTTCGCGTCCACCGATTGCTGGACCCGTTTTTTGCGAGGAATTGCGACACCGCTTCGGTCGCGAAAACCGGGTGTTCAGCAAAGAATTGCTGAAGAAGTCTGTGTGACATATCAGTCAAAGAGGCTAATTGAATTAGCCTTTATGGCAACTTAGATTCAATGTTCTAGTTTTAAATTCCAGCTAAAGAGGCTAATATAACTAGCCTTTGTGATTTAATCTAACAAGTTAGGCTGGTTTTGGCCGTCCCCTGACATGGCCTGATGGCTTCGACCAGCCCGGCCGTTTTCGCGAGACTTACGCGCTTTGTCCTTGGTTGGACATAATGCCCTCATAGCCACGACAGTCGTATCCCTACTTCAGTTCTGCACCGACGCATCACCGATGAAAGAGGCGGCGGGCGTCGTCGAACGGCAGCATTCGCACGGCTGGGGCGAATCGGTCGTCGCGGTCCTCGCCCGGGACCTCCAGCGGGACTTCCCCGACATACGCGGGGTCTCGGCCCGCAACCTCTGGTACGTGCCCGTCTCTTCGCCGATTACGCGGAGCCCAAGATTCTGCAGCAGCTTGCTGCAGAATCGGCCGAGCGGTGAAGAGTTTCCCCGTGGCAACCTCTCACAGTCCAACTTGCTTGAGACGGGTAAGCAAGCTGGGCTTGCGAGCGTGAAGGGTCCGGAAGCCGGCAAGCTGCGATTGAAACGCTGTGGTTTGGTTCCGGGCTGCGAGATCTCGCAGATCGGCGAGCAACCGGACCGCCTCATTGTAGTCCTTCGGTAACCGAGTTGCCACCAGGTCCTCGATTTTACGCCAGAGTTGCGGTTCGCGACCGGCGAGCGAGTCGAGATACTGGGCGCGGACGGCAGCAGCCTCGCGCGCACGCCGTGCCTTTTCTGCTGCGGATTTCTCGGCCGCAAAGCCCGTCGGCGTGATGCGGGCGCGTGTAGAGCAATTGCGCAGGGTGGCCATCTCGTCGGCCGTCAGGGGCCGGTCGATGGCTTGAAATTCATAATACTGGTATTCGCTCATAGCAGAAAGGGCGTGAGGATTATCGCTTTTCCCGGCGTTCCTCCCATGACGTCCCTGCTCGCACATCGTTGATCAGAAAGCGCACGCCCTGATTGTCCGACGGATTAAACCAGAGCATCCGGTCGAAGACGCGCTCTGCTTCGTCGGACCGCGAGAGGCGCCATAGACACAGCCCGTATCCGTGCAGGCAGCGCAGGAACGGCCGGTTGTCAATGTGCCCCCAAGGCAAGAGGCCATCGAAGCCCGAAGGAAGGGACAGTTCGCCGATGCGGACGCCGACCTCAAAATGGCGGATCGCATCCTTCGGCCTGTGTTCGAAGCAGAAGTGGCCGAGGTGCGCATGGGCGTCCAGGCAACGCAGGTCGATCTGGCAAAGCTCCATCAGGACCTTGACGGCCGCCGCCTCGTCGCCGGCCTCCTTTAGGTCGCTGGAATCGCAGATCGGGTCGGAATCGTCGTCGCCGGGATCCCTGCCCGGAACGACCTGCTCCATCTCGAATTCTTTTCTCGGCCCCCGGGCAATGATCGGCTTGGCCCATTCCTCGATCGGGTCGTTCTCCTCGCCCCAGTAGTGCTCGGCGGGTGTCCACAAACCTTGATCCTCGAGCTTGAGCGGTACGAGACCGAGCGCGGCAACATCGAGCCGTGCGGACTCAATCTCGCCTGACAGGTAAGGATGGCCGGCGTAGCTCCATTGCTTGCCCGGCTTCACCACAGCGATTTCGCCAGGAACGATCGTCCACAGGCGACTCGCGCGCAGGGTGATGACGCGGTCGCTCCCAAGCGGCCGGCAACGCGCTGATTTCTCCTTGACTGACAGAACGACGAGCTCGACGGGGCGGCTCAGGTCGATGTCCGTCGCGGCGACCTTGTGCTGGCGCTGACGGCGAGGGGGAGCAATGACCGGCTCAAGCCCGGAATCGAGGCCCAGCCACTTGCGGTAAGCCGCCAGAAAGTAACTACCACGGGATTGCGGCGCAAGGACGACATCGGCTGCCGCGACCACGTGCTCGGAGCCGTCCTCCCGTCGGCAACGGGCGACCAGGCCGCGTCGCTGGTTGCCGTCGTAGCCGAACGAGAGAATTGAGACAGGCTCGCCGATGACGAACGCGTCGCACGGACGATCGACACCGGTCTGAATCGCGCGGTGAAAGGCCCGGAGTTGCTCGTCGTCGCCATGGGCACCAGTCGTTATCTGCACAATCAACTGATCCAATTCGGCCGCGTTCCTTCCGTCGTCGCTTTTCATCTTCATCATCGGGTTCTCCGCTCACGCTCGCTCCAGCGCGCCTTTGCCCGCTCAAGGAACGACGGCTCGTCGCTCGGCCCGATGCCCGCCGCCAGGCGCTCGAATCCCAACATGAAGCTGCTCTTGCGATAGTGGCCGACACGCACCTGGCTCACGGTCTTCTTCCACTCGGCGTCGAGTCCTGCCCGCTCGAAGCAACGCTTGGCGCTCTCGAAGTTCGACAGCGCGGCGGCGTAGTACTTGCTCTTCTTGGCGTTGATGATCCGCATGCCCTGCGATCGCCACAACCGCGCAGCGAGATCGGGATGGGGTTTTTCGAGTTTTTCGGCCACCGGTTCTGTGGTGTAGTGGCTCAGGCCTTCCAGCGCGTTGTCCTTGGCGCTGCGCACGAGATCGGCAAGTCGATCTAGTTCCTTGGCCGCTACGAGAAGATCCATGGCGGAGGAAAGGTCGGCTCCCGTGGCCGCCTCGATGGCTTTCTCATGCCACGTGCGGCGCTCGGCCTTCGGCACATACTTCATGAGATCCTCGTAGGTGTACTTGCTCGGGTGCGCGCGGTAGTCGGCCCAGGCGGCGTCGAGCGCCTCGCCGCCGCGCCCCAGCTTGGTCAGGAGATCTCGCTTGAGCTTCGCGAGATCGAGACCGGCCATGGATCCGTGTGGCGCTGCCTGATCGAGGTCGATGCCGCGCCCCACCCAGTCGAGGGCCTCTTTCGGCTTGCGCCGGCCGACGAGCAGCGTGGCGATCGCGTGGCAATCCTGCGCGGTGAGGCTGGTTTCCTCAGCTAGGGCAATGTACGCGGCAACGTCATTCTGGGCGGCGTGGAGCGTGCGGAGAACCTCTCCCCACCGGCGACGGAGGTAGTCAGGATTGTCCCTGACCGTGGCGTCCGCCTTCGGGCAGGCCTTGGCGGCGGCGGCGAATCTCGCTCGGACCTGCGTCACGAAAGCGACGAGGCCAGCCTTGTCAAAGGCCTTTGCAGCCTCCTTTTCGAGATGATAGCAGAAGCCGTAGTCATCATAGTCCATCCATCCGAGCAGGCGGGCTGCGGTCTCGTCCGGGTTCGCCTTCGCTGCCTGACGAGCCTTGATCCAGCCGCAGTACAGATCTCCGACAAACTGGCCGAAACTGCCGCTTGAATCGTCGAGTTCCTCAGCCTTCGCGTGGCACGCGGCGAGGAACGTCTCGCATAGGGTGACGGCGCGTGACGGATCACTCGCAATGAGCGTCGCGATCTTGGCCGCCACCTCGTCGAGGTCGCTTACGAAGGAAAAGCAGGCGCGATCCGGGATGAAGGCGCCCGGGTTGAGCGCCAGTTCGATCGCCTGCTCCATCAGATCGGTCTTGTGGCGCGACTTGCGGTTCATGCTCCCAACGTTCTGGTCCGGCCTCTTGTTCCCATGGCCAATGCACTCGTGCCTTCAACGTGGATCCGCATGCCTGTAAATTTGGATAAGGCATGGGAATGAATCAACCCGGCATTGGCGCCGCACTGAAGACCGGGGTCGCCTTCACAGCCGTTGCCGTCCGGTTCGGAATTCAAGCACCGCAGCACAGCGGCCATCCCGGCCGCGGGCTGGCCACGTCGCGCGGCTTCGCCTCGCACGCACCACAAGGTTTTCAATCTGACCCCGGGGAT
>CAVVGS010000031.1:0-13396 GCA_963747795.1 uncultured Verrucomicrobiae bacterium | reverse complement strand
CTCACCGCGTCCCTGGTCCAGCTCCCGGCGCAACCGCTTGTTTTCGCGGCTGAGTCGCCGCCGTTCGAGCGCCTTGCCGACCACCTTTAACAGCCCGGTGCTGTCGACGGGTTTCTCGATGAAGTCGTAGGCCCCGAGCCGCATCGCTTCGACCGCTTTCTCCACGCTGCCGTGCCCGGTGATCATCACCACCTCGATGTCGGGCCGGAGCCGGCGTGCCTGTTGCAGGAGCGCGATGCCATCGAGATCCGGCAGGCGAAGGTCGCAGATCGCCAGCGCCACAGGATGCTCCTGCAATGTCTCCAGCGCCTCCCGCCCGGAACACGCGCTTACCACCCGGTAACCAGCGCCGGCCAGCACCTTGCCGGCGGCGCGGCGCAGCCGCTCGTCGTCATCCACCAGCAATATCGTCGGTTCGATGGGCATGTCAGAATCCCTCCGTGAGCGGCAGGAAGATCGTAAAGGTGCTGCCCCGGCCCTCGACACTGTCGCAATCAACGTGACCGCCATGATCGAGGGCGACCTGTTGGACAAGCGTCAACCCCAGACCGGTGCCTTGCCTCTTGGTCGTCATGAAGGGCCGGAACACCACTGCGATCTTCTCCCGGTTTATGCCGATGCCCGTATCGGTGACACATATGAGTGCATACTTGTTCTCGCGCCGGGTGCTGACGAAGAGTTCACCGCCGTCGGGCATCGCTTCCAGGCTGTTCTGAATCAAGTTCAGGACCGCCTCCCAGATCTGGTCCACGTCGACATGGACGGCGCCCAGCGCCGGATCGAACTCGGTGCGCAGTTTCACGCGGGCCTGCTCGAATGAGGCGAGCATGAAAGCCAGCCTTCGCTCGAGCAAGGCGTTCACCGCCAGCGGCTGCCGCTCTGGTGCTCTCGGCCGGGCGAGCTGCAAGTAATCGTCGATCACATGCTTGATCCGATGAATCTCGCTGCGAATCTCCTCTACGAGCTGGCTCCCCTCTTCCGCGGAATGCCGGCTATCTTTCGCAAGCGCGGCGATTTCCTTGCCGACCAGGTCGAGATTCAACGTAATCGAACCGAGTGGGTTGCGGACCTCGTGGGCCACCTTGGCGGCCATGGTGCCGACGGTAGCAAGACGCTCGGCTTGGAGCTTTGCCTGCTCAGCCCGCCTGCGGTCGGCTATTTCCTGCTGCAGCGCCGCCGTTCGCCGCTGCACCTCTTCTTCGAGGTGGTCGTGCGCCGTCCGAAACGCCGCCAGCAGGAAAACCACGCCGATGAACAGAACCAGCAGCATCAGCGCGTTCCAATACATGATGGGTCGATTGGGGTAAGAATTGCCCACGGCAACGTCCGCAACCAGCCAGATGCCCGCGCTGATCGCCGCGAGCAGCAAGCCCGCGCGGCGTCCCGCCGCCCAGCACGCCCAGCAGATCGCGACCAGATAAAAGGGCGCCAAGCTAAATTTGTGTCTCGTGACATAATCCGACACGCCGATCAACGCCGCCAAGAGCAATGCCATTGTCACAATCCCCCGTTTCGGCGGCGACAAGGCGTAATCCATCGGCTTGCTCATCAGAATCGACTATGGGTACCACATTCTTTACGACATGCACGCTCTATCAGGCTATCGAAAAATCCGGCACGGAGTGAACGTTGAAAAAAGGCATGCGTGGGAAAAAGCAGGAACAAGTTAGTGTGGCGTATCTGTTGAACGTGGAGACGATGACCCCGCCGGGCCATCCGATTCGGGTGATCACGCGGCTGTAGTTTGGCTGGCGAAGGCAAAAGGCTGGGTGTCGGACGAGCACTTCCCGGTCGATGCAACCCAATGGATTTCTTGACTGAATCCGCCTTCGGCGGGCGGTGGCACCCCCAATGGCAGGGTTATGCCCCATAGAAGAAAACCAGTCCCGGGCGTAGCGTCAGCATATGGAAACACCCAAGTCCTCCTCCTCCTCCAGTCGCGGAAGTGTTCGCGTCACGGACAAAAAGCCCTGCCCCAAACGCCCACTCGTCAGTTCACCGGCAGAGGCGGAACGGGAGATCGCGGAGCTCCGTGGCGAGCGGGAGCGGCTCGAAGCCGGGCCCACGGCGGCCGATGCCGACGCGCGAGCTTCGCTCATTTGACGGTCGCCTGTGCGGCCCCATGTGACGTTCTCCCAGGACGGCACCCCGGAAAGCAGTGGACGACTGTTCGCGGTAGGCCCGGCAATCCATCTCGGCGGCCGGGATAGGGAGGCGGGAATCTTTTTCCGATGGTCGGGAAACTCTCGTCGGCCGCCGAATATCTTTGCCCGATGCCAAAAGCACCTGCGCCACTGGATAAGAGCGGTCCAGACCCTAGGAAACAAGAATCGCGATCAGATCATGTCTTATGTCTTGTGCTGGGCCACGCGGAGTTGTGAATCCGTCGCAATTACATTAGCTGCCGCTTTTCTGTGGAATCCAGTGTTGCAAAGGCTCCCCAATGGTGGCTGTGGCCCACAATTCTTTCGCTCGACGCTCCAGTAGTAGTTGTTCTTTGGCAGCGGCTCATTGCCGGAAGCGCTTCAGTCACGGTCGGAGCGGCCGAGATGTTTGTGCTGGGATGCTCCGTGTGGCTCGCCTACGCTGCCGATCGATGGATCGAGGGATGGCGGCTATCGCCCGAAAGCATCCGGACGCACCGGCATTTTTTTTATAGGAAGAGGCGTTGGCCCATTATGGCCGTCTGGATCGCCATGCTTGGGTTGGACATGGGCGCCGCATTCCGGGGACTGTCCACTTCGGAAATCAGGGCCGGCGCGTTCATGCTCGTGCCCGTCACCGCATACCTCTTCTCCCATCAACTACTGCACCGCAACATCCAATGGCGGCCTCCCAAAGAGGCGTGCATCGCAGTCCTGCTGGGGGGAGGCGCGGCCCTATTCCCCGCATGCCAGCCGGGCGTGGATATCCTGCGCATGGCGATTCCACTGACGCTTTTCGTGTTTCTCTGCTTCTCCAACTGCGCATCGATTTCAATGTGGGAGAACGAGGTTGATCGCAGTCACGGACAGACCTCGCTTGCAATCCAGTTTCCCGGGGCTATTGCCTTCGTCAGGGCCCTGCCGTGGGCTTTGTCCGTTCTTTCGGCTGTGGCCTGGCTTGCGGCCGGGCCAAAGGCCGGCCCGGCCGCCGCCTGTGCAACGGTTGGCAGCGTGTTGCTCGGTATTGTCAATCTCGAGGAAGCGCGGATCGGCCGGATTCTAGCGCACGTATTGGCGGATCTTGCACTCATGACGCCCTTGGTTCCGCTGCTCGCAACCGTCGTTCCATGGACCGTGTGAACGCAGACTTCGACCGACTCGCGCGGTGGTACCATGTGCTGGAATTCATGGCATTCGGAAGGGACCTTGAACGCGCCCGGTTTGAATTCCTGGACCGGCTCTCCGGCAGCCGCGAGATCCTCCTGCTTGGGGAAGGCGATGGACGGTGTGCCGAGCGGCTCGCAAGACTGGCACCGAGTGCGCGGATACTTTGCGTCGACTCGAGCCAACGGATGATCGAGCGCGCTTCAAGAAGGGTAGGAGGGGGCCTTTCGTGCAGCAGGGTGACGTTCAAATGCGGTGACGTCCATTCGTTCACTCCGGAATTTGGGCGCTTTGACGCAGTGGCAACGCTTTTCTTTCTGGATTGTTTTGATGCCGTCGGAGTTGCCTCCATCGTCGCGCGAATGGACGCCTCGCTGCGACCGGGGGCTGTATGGCTATTCGCCGACTTTGCATTACCTCTGCGGGGAATGGCGCTTTTCCGCGCCCGCGTATGGCTCAGGGTTCTTTATTCTTTTTTCCGGCTGTCAACGGGGCTTAGCGTTTCGAAGCTTCCGCCGTCCGAGAATGTCCTGACTCGGTCCGGCTGGAGTCGGATCGCATGCCGCGACTTTCAGTGGGGGCTGATTCGGAGCGCCGTTTACAGCCGAAATCCGGAATCGGTTAAGGCTTGTCGCGCGGCTCCCAAAGCCAACGAGCTTTGCGACTGAGCATTGCCGCAAAATCCTCGTGCAATTGCTTCCGCGTTGCTAGAGTGGCAGTCGGCACCTCCCTAAACAGAACTTGCGCTTGACCTCGCCGGCTTGATAGGAACCCGCCTTCAGCGCTGCGTCTGAAAAAGCCGGCGCCATGAGCACCGCCAACCCAAGACTCGACACAAAGCAGGAATCCCTCCCGATCGGCCGGCCGGCGCGGCTGCGTTCGCTTGATGTTCTTCTCGCCCCGCGCTCGGTCGCCGTGATCGGCGCCTCGGAAAAGCCTGGGACCGTCGGTCGCGCGCTGTTGGAAAATCTGCGCGGATTCTCCGGCCGCGTGTACCCGGTCAATCCGAAGCACTCGAGTGTGCTCGGTGTCCCTGCTTTTCCGAACATCGCGACCGTCCCGGAAGCCGTGGACCTCGTGGTGATTGCGACACCCTCCTCGACGGTTCCTGGAATCGTGCGCGAGTGCGTGGCCGCCGGCGTGTCCGCAGCCGTGATCATTTCCGCAGGCTTCAAGGAGTGCGGCGCGGACGGGGCGGAACTCGAACAGCGTGTTCTCACCGAGGCCCGGCGCGGCGCGTTGCGCATAATCGGTCCAAACTGCCTGGGCGTGATGGCGCCGCACCTCGGCTTCAACGCCACCTTCGCCGCCTCCGCCGCCCGGCCGGGCAGTGTCGCCCTGATCAGCCAGAGCGGCGCGCTCTGCACCGCCATCCTCGACTGGAGCCTGCAGGTAAACGTGGGCTTCAGCGCCTTCATCTCGGTTGGCTCGATGCTCGACGTCGGCTGGGGTGATCTCATCGATTACCTCGGCGACGATCCGCACACCCGCAGCATTGTCATCTACATGGAGTCGATTGGTGACGCGCGGGCGTTCTTCTCCGCCGCCCGGGCGGTGGCGCTCACGAAGCCGATCATAGTCGTCAAGGTCGGCCGCACCGCGGCGGCGGCCCGGGCTGCCGCGTCGCACACCGGTGCGCTCACCGGCAGCGACGAGGTGCTCGACGCCGCCTTCCGCCGCGTCGGTGTCTTGCGCGTCGACACTATCGAGGACCTCTTCGACATGGCGGAGGTGCTGGCCAAGCAACCGCGCCCGCGAGGGCCGAATCTCGCCATTGTCACCAACGCCGGCGGACCCGGCGCGCTGGCCGTCGATGCGCTGGTCGCCGCCGGCGGCGCAATTGCGCCGCTTTCGTCCGTCAGCATCACCGAATTGGACCAGTTGCTTCCGCCCCAATGGAGTCACGGCAATCCCATCGACGTCCTGGGTGACGCTGACGCGATGTGTTTTGCACATGCGGTCCTGATCGCGGCCCGCGATCCCGCCAGCGATGGCGTGCTCGCCATCCTGACGCCGCAGGCGATGACCGACGCCACCGCGACCGCCGAGCAAATGACGGCACTAGCCATGCTCGAAGGTGGCAAGCCGATCCTCGCGAGCTGGATGGGCGGCGATCGGGTCGCATCCGGCGAAGCGATCCTGCATCGGGCGGGAATCCCGACGTTCAAGTATCCCGACCTCGCTGCGTGCGCCTTTGCCGGAATGTGGCGCTACAGTTCCAACTTGAACGCGCTTTACGAGACACCGGCACTCTCCTCCGCCGGCCCGGCCGGAGGAGGGCGGCAGGGGCGTGCCGAAAGCATAATCGCGGCCGCACGCCAGGCCGGTCGCGTGCTGCTCACCGAGCACGAGTCCAAGCAGGTGCTCGCCGCCTATGACATCCCCGTGGTCGAGACGCTCGTCGCCACGAAGGAGGACGACGCCGTCGCAGCAGCCGAGCGGCTCGGTTTCCCCATCGCCGTGAAGCTCTATTCCGAAACGATCACCCACAAAACCGAGGTGAACGGGGTGCAACTCGACGTGCGCGACGCTGCCGGCGTGCGCCTCGCATGGCAGGCGATCGAACAGGGGGTTCGCGCGAAGGCCGGCGACGGACATTTTCTCGGCGTCACGGTGCAGCGGATGGTCCCGCCGGCCGGCTGCGAACTCATCCTCGGCAGCAGCATCGATCCCCAGTTCGGACCCGTGCTGCTGTTTGGTGCCGGCGGCCAGCTTGTGGAAATCTTCCGCGACCGCGCGCTCGGCCTTCCGCCATTGAACTCCACGCTCGCCCGGCGTTTGATGGAGCAGACCAAAATCTACACGGCGCTCAAAGGTGTTCGCGGCCGGCAGTCCGTCGACCTCCCGGCGCTGGAGCAGATTCTCGTGCGGTTCAGCCAGCTTGTTGCCGAGCAGAGGTGGATCAGCGAAATCGACATCAATCCCCTGCTGGCTTCGTCCGAGCTGCTCCTCGCGCTCGACGCCCGAATCGTATTGCATCATCCGGACGTGCGCGAGGAGCAGTTGCCTAAACCCGCCATCCGGCCCTACCCGGACCAATATGTGACGCCTTGGAGGCTGCCGGACGGCACGCCCGTAACGATCCGCCCCATCCGGCCCGAGGACGAACCCGCGATGGTGAGTTTTCACCGGACCCTTTCCGCCCGCAGCGTCAACAACCGCTATCTCGAACCGTTGCGGTTGGCGGAGCGCATTGCCCACGGGCGGCTGGCTCCGCTCTGCTTCATCGACTATGACCGCGAGATGGCTCTGGTGGTCGAGCATGCGGATCAAGATACCGGTGAACGGGAAATCCTGGGCATCGGCCGCATGAGCAAACTGCGCGATACGGGCGCCGCGCGCTTCGCCCTGGTCGTCGGCGATCAATGGCAGAGCCGCGGTCTCGGGACGCAACTATTGAAAACGCTCGTGCAGATCGGCCGCGACGAAAACCTCAAACGCATCACCGGCGATATTCTGCCCGATAACGCTGAAATGATATGTGTCTGCCGCGATGCCGGATTTGGAATTGCCAGGGAACCAGGCGCCACTCTCTGCAAAGCTGAGTTGGAGCTACGATGACGAGCCTGTAAATCGGCGAATTCGGGCGCGCTCAGTGCAATCAACCAACCGGCCGATGAGGAAAGGCTCGAGCGCAGGCTCGAACCGGCTATGAACGCTGAAGCGCGCTGCGGAAAAGGTCCAGACCAGCTCCCACGCGACCGCGTGGCCGGCGAAAAGGCCGCCGAGGCAGATGATGTTGACGTCATCGTCCGACTACGACTACTGGTCTCCGAAATCGGTCACTTGCGAGGTGTCATTTTTCGGCGATTCAGGATGGTGGCGTCAGTTGCCGTCAAAAAGACCGGGGATTCAAGTCGGAAAGTTCTTTACCCACAGGTTTCTGGCTACCGCAAACCCAAAGAGGAACTCGGCCTCGATCATTTCGAAGGTCGTGGCGGGCAAACGCCGCATGGAGGTCCCGAACGAATTGAACGCCCGCCGGTGCGGTTAGGTCGGCGGAACCTTCGGCCCGAAGATGCCCCAGTTGAAGGTCTGATCCAGCGCGAGCAGCCAAAGCGCCGCCACGTACAGCCACACTGCGACGAGGATGAGCGCGGCGAGCTGGGGGTGTCGTTCCAAAAAGGGTGCCGCTTCGTTCGACGGACGATTCACAGGCCCCGACGGCGGAACGGGCTCTGCTACTGGTCGCATCCGCTCCGTCCGTTTTTGCGCACTCCGATCCACAAGCGCGACCATGCAAAAATCCGCGGTGGTAGGCAAGATATGAATTGTCGGCCACGCCCGCCAGCCGCACTACGTCTTTTCCTCGATAGAAACGCACTCCCGAGGTAATCCCGACCATCCGACAAATCAGGTGTGCCGCAAGGTACCCGGGGTCCGAATCCCACCCGCGCCGCCACTCTTAAAAACGGGTTGCTCCAACTCGGTTTCATTAGCGAGGCTATCGGTTGAAAAATCCGTTTTCATATTTCAACCGAACATGTCGAACGCGCGTTTTGCGGCATCCCGCAGATCACCCCACGCCTTCTCCACACCGCCTTTCATCTCGCTCCAAGCACCCTCGGTGGCATTGCCGAGTGCGGTCAATTGTTCTTTCACGGCCGCGAGTTTCTTCTCGACATCAGCAAGCTCCTCGGCGGCCGCAATCTTCCCCTCGGCGGCGAGTTTCTTGGATTTGGCGCGAGCCAACATGAGTCGCGCATTTAGCTCATCGATCTGTGCTTCAAGTTTCTGGCGGTATGCGTCGCGAAGTGACATGCGAATTCTTTCTGCTGTTGAGCGGCGTGAGGAGGGCGATTGGCGGGACCGCTCAGGCCCGCGAATGCGCGGTGTATCTCGTGAAATCCTTCGCCGGGCGTGTACGGCGGCAAATCTCGATAGTTCATCGGTAGAAGAAAAGTCATGCAGGGGCTCCCTTGGATAGGGCGGAATCGGCGTGCCGGATACGGGGTGTTATTCCCACACAAACCCTGCGATTTAGAATTCTTGCGTTGTCGATCTTCCGCTTTCAACGGACCATGGGCCCGCCAGTTTCGCCAGCCAGATGGCGAGAAGGCCGGTGGCAATAATGGTAATCCAACTCCAGCTTCGTTCGAAGCGGTGGCTGCCGATGAGGATTTCGACTCGTCCCCACAGCCGTGCGATGTGACCGAGGCTGATGAGCCCAAAGATCACGCTCGAAATTCTAAGGCCGACAGTTCGTGAGTTCACGTGGATTTCGATCCTACGGGGGCGTGTTCCGCTGTCCTTTGAATGTCTTCCTTGGTGAGGCTGACGAACACCTTGGATTCCTCGTAACTGATTCGTTCAATCTTGCTGTGCGAAATCAGGACCTCTTTGCCCGAATACCAATGGGAGGTCTCAACGACCAATTCCCGAATCGCCCAGCTCTTGTCGTCGACCAGAAGGCCGCTCACGTGACCAATGGTACCGTCGACCGTTTGGATGTGGTACCCAGTGATCGAGCGAATGCTCCGGAGATGAACGTCGTCCCGATGATCGTGCTTCACTTCGTCTTCCGACCCGGCCTTCGATTGCGGTCCGATCATCGGGTAGTCGCCGCCACCCCACAATCCGCCGCCAATCCAGTAGTTGGACCAGCCGTAATGCCTGAAGTACAGGGCCTCATACTGGCGGGAGACGGGCCGGTGCAACTCGATTGAGGGGCTGTTTTCGATCTTCTTTTTGGTCAGCTTTATGGACAGAACCCTTCCTTCGCTATCGAATTGGCCGAATGCGTGCGGGGAGATCAGCACGAGGCGCCCGGGCAACCAAACACCCGTGTCTGCGACCATGTAGCGAATCACCCATTTCTTGTCGTCGAAATAAAAATCTTTCACTTCACCGACGACGAAATCCAGCGCTGCGATGCTAACGCCGTATAGATGTTTTATATTCAATAGCATAAGTTAATCCTCTTGTTCATTCCAGGCTCGATAACGGCGGATCAGAGTGTTGGTGGAACTATCGTGCTTGAGCTTGGGCACTGTTTTGCTCTCGAGTTCGGGAACGATGCGCTGGGCGAGCACCTTGCCCAACTCGACGCCCCATTGGTCAAACGAATCGATGTTCCAAATCACGCCCTGCGTGAAGACGCTGTGTTCGTAAAGCGCGACGAGCTTGCCGAGCGCTTCGGGCGTCAGTCGATCGGTCATGATTACATTCGACGGACGGTTTCCTTCGAAAACGCGGTGCGGCACAAGTGCCCGCGGCGTGCCCTCGGCCCTGACTTCCTCCGCTGTTTTGCCAAAAGCCAGCGCCTCCGCCTGGGCAAATACATTCGCCAAGAGAATGTCGTGGTGACGCCCCAGCGGAGTGAGTGCGCGTCCAAACGCGATAAAATCGCACGGAATGAGCCGCGTGCCCTGATGAATCAATTGGTAGAACGAGTGCTGGCCGTTGGTGCCAGGTTCGCCCCAGTATATCGGAGCGGTTTGGTAATCCACTTTCTTGCCATCGAGCGTGACGTGTTTGCCGTTGCTCTCCATCGTCAACTGCTGAAGGTAGGCGGGGAAGCGCTTCAGGTATTGTTCGTAGGGCAGGACGGCCACCGTTTGTGCGCCGAGGAAGTCGTTGTTCCACACCGACAGGAGTCCCATGAGCACCGGTAGGTTTTTCTCGAAAGGCGAAGTGCGAAAATGCTCGTCCATTTCGCGAAAGCCCTTGAGCAGCGCTTGGAAATTGTCCGGTCCAACCGCCAGCATCGTGGAAAGGCCGATGGCCGAATCCATCGAGTAGCGCCCGCCGACCCAGTCCCAGAAGCCGAACATATTCGCCGAATCGATGCCGAACGCGGACACCTTTTCAGAATTGGTGGAAATCGCCACAAAATGTCTGGCGACCGCCCTTCGGTCGCGGCCAAGCCCGTTTACCAGCCAGTCGCGGGCGCTTTGCGCATTGGTCATGGTCTCCAGCGTGGTGAACGTCTTTGACGAAACGATAAACAGCGTTTCCGCCGGCTTTAGATCACGAGTCGCCTCCACGAAATCGATGCCATCGACGTTCGACACAAAGCGGAATGTCAGGCTGCGCTTGCTGTAGTGTTTGAGCGCCTCGTAGGCCATCACGGGACCGAGGTCCGAGCCGCCGATGCCGATGTTGATGACGTTCTTGATGCGTTGGCCGGTGTGGCCCTTCCAGGCGCCGCTCCGGACGCGGTTGGAGAAATCGGCCATTTTGGCGAGCACGGCATGGACCTCGGGCACGACGTTCTTGCCATCCACGATGATGGCTGCTCCTGCCGGGGCGCGGAGGGCGACGTGCAGGACCGCGCGATTTTCAGTGGTGTTGATTTTCTCGCCGCTGAACATGGCGGCGATCCGCCCGTTCAAATCGGACTCCCTGGCCAATTGGATTAAAAGCCTGAGGGTATGGTCGGTAATGCGGTTTTTGGAGTAATCCAAGTGGAGGCCAACCGCCTCGGCCGTCAGGCGCTTGCCGCGGGCCGGGTCATCGGCGAACAGCTTCCGCAGGTGCAAGCCCTGCAGCGTCCGGTAATGGGTGGCGAGGGCCTTCCAGGCCGGTCGCTGGGTAAGCGGCTTGATGGCGATAATCGCACTCATTTGTCTTTCAATGATTAAACTGCCGATTCAGGTCTTCCGTTTGAGGGCGTCGCCCTTGGCTGCGATCACTGCCATCAGTTCATTCCAAGATTTCACAAAGGATTGTGCGCCCTCGTCCTGGAGGCGGGCGGCCAGGGTGTCCGCGTTCACGCCGGCACGGGCGAATTGGTCCAAGACCGTTTCGCAGTCGCCGCCGTCCGCCGCCATGCTCCGGCCGATTTCGCCGTGATCGGCGAGGGCTTTCAACGTTGCCTCGGGCATCGTATTCACCGTGAACGGGGCGGCCAGCGCTTTGACATAAAGGGTGTCGGACGCCTTGGGATCCTTGGTGCCCGTGCTGGCCCAAAGCAGTCTTTGCGGCCGGGCGCCGGCATTGTACGCACGCTGCGAGCGCGGGTTGCCCAACAGATCGAGATACGCCTTATAGATGCGACCGGCAATCGCGATTCCAAGCCGGTTTTCCAATGCCTCCGGAACCTTGCCGGCCGCCGAGGCGTCCCAGCGGCTGATGAACATCGAGGCGACGGAGCCAATCTGGGGGTTGAGTCCTGCGGCGATGCGCCGTTCGATGCCGCGCAGGTAGGCATCAGCGGCGGCCTCGTATTGCTCGCGCGAGAATAGCAGCGTTACATTGACCGGAACACCCGCAAAAATCGCCTCTTCGATGGCCGGCAATCCTTCGTTCGTGCCCGGGATTTTGATGAATAGGTTGGACCGACTCGCCCGCGCGGAAAGTTCCTTGGCGGCGGCAATGGTGCCGGCCGTGTCGTGGGCCAAGAGTGGCGACACCTCGAGCGACACCCATCCGTCCACTCCGTTCGTGCGCTCGAAAACCGGCCGGAACAGGTCGGCGGCCCGGGTGAGATCGGCCAGCGCCAGATCGAAAAAAAGGCCTTCGCCGGCCTTCCCTTTCGCCATGCCCTCACGTATCGCAGCGTCGTAGGTGGGGCTGTTCTTGATGGCGTGATCAAAGATCGTTGGATTCGAGGTCAGGCCGGTCACCGACAGTTCGTCGATATAATGTTTGAGAGTCCCGCTGTTCAGCAGATCGCGCGTGATGTTGTCGAGCCATAGGCTCTGGCCAAGGTTGTGCAGCAATTTGGGGGCTTGCATCAGGTTAGGTTAGTTTTCCGGTCGCGGTTGAGGATGGGATCAATGCCCCCGCGGCTCTGTTTGGCCTGCGGCGACTGCGGGAAAGAACGCAATAAGGGGCGTGCAATCTTCAGCTCTTCATCCGTTCGAATGACACAGACTGTGACCCGGCTGCATCCGCATTCGAGGCGCTTCATTCGTGGCCAAGCATGCCATCAGAATTCTGAACGAGCTATGGGGTTTAACCCTAGTTCCGCATAACGATCCCGGCCGGCACGGGTAGAGGGTGACTTGTAAACAGATCCCTCCGAATGGCGCTCGCACCATAGGCGAGGAAGTTCGGCGACCGTTTTTCGCCGATCTTTGGTCAGGCACCTAAAATTGAACCTTCGCAGCCTGTGCCAAGCTATGCGGTCGGCGGTGATGGGCGTACACGCGCATCAGTAGGGCGCCGCCGTCGGCGTGCCCGAGCCACGCCGCCACGGTCGGGATGTCCACGCCTGCCTCAATCGCGGCTGTTGCAAACGCATCGCGCAAATCGTGATGGTTTAGAGCTTCGACGCCCAGCTTCCGGCAGGCCATACCCAGCGCTTTCCGGGCGCTCCCAAAGGCAAAAAGCGGGGTGCTCGGATCAATCACAGGATCGCCGTCAACGGCTTTGGGCGCGGCTTTCTTGCGGCGTTCAAAGATTCTTTCGAGCAGCGCTCGAGCGGCTGGGACCATCGGTACTTCTCGGTTTGCGGCTGCGGTCTTGGTTCCGCGGACGTGCACAATGCCCCGCCCAAAGTCCACGTCCCGCCAGATCACGCCCCGAGCCTCGCTCAGCCGACATCCGGTATACGCGAGAAAACGGCAGAAATCGGCGCTTTCATAGCCTGTGCCCGGCTGTTTTCCCGCGCGCTCGATCTCATCAAAGATGGCCGTCAGTTTGGCGGGCTCGGGAAGATTGGGCTTGCGCGGTTTTCTCTTTAGCTTGATTCCGCGTCGTTGAAGCGGGTTTACAGCGATCTGGCCCTTGTCCACTGCGACCTCTAAAGTGTGGCGGATCGCATCGACACAGTCGTTTATCGTTGCCGATGACGCTCCCCACACCCTCTCAGCGGACCCGGTCACACCTGGTGGCTTATTCCCCGTTCCTTCGCGGCTGATTCGATTGCGCCATTCCATGACCGCGTCGCAGGTTACCTTTCCTGGCGCCAGATCGGCAATTTCAGGCCAAGTCTTGAGCACGTTGTCTATTGCGTACAGAAGGTGTTCTTTAGTGCAGGGCTTGATGTTGGTTCGGTCATTGACTTGCCCGCGGTAGATGGCAAACAGTTCGCCCATGACCGCTTGGCCGGCGGTGACGTTGGCAATGGCCTGTCGGGATCTCTCAACACGACTCCGTTCGTCCGCCAGCCGAATCTTCGCGATGCTCCAGACGTCAGTTCG
>CAVVGS010000030.1:0-177055 GCA_963747795.1 uncultured Verrucomicrobiae bacterium | reverse complement strand
AAAAGGAAAGAAAACTTACTTAATGAAGTAAAGGAAAACAAATTGAGCCATCAAATAAAATTAACAGAGAGAGACTGCTTCTCCTTCCTTCCTGCACGCAGCAAAGTGAAACCTTACCCAGCAATCATCACAACAGACATTACATATGCAGCGGCAGCAGCAAAATATTTCGAATCCACTTCTCACGTTGCCGCATAAATTACAGTCAGGCTGTTGCATACGAGGAGGAGGAGGCGCCAGAATCATGCGCGCTCACGCTGGGACCTCAGAGATGCTTCTTCTTTGTCATTTAAATAAGGGAATTGAGAAAGGGGAAAACGAGGCATCAATTCGGCTCGCGCGCGCTTGGATGAACGGGGGGGGTCATGACATCTTATTTGCACCGCCCACCCAGAAGTCCTCCGAAAGGGGGGTCTGCAGGTCGTACCAGACCCACTGCCCGTCGTTGCTCCAGTATTCATGGACGGCAATCTCCATCTTCATCGTGCGCTGATGAACCAGCATGGGCTGGGAGCGCCCGTCCGTGCGGATGAGCCAGACCCGGTCGATCTTCCACTGGCGGCCCTCGTGGGCGTAGATGAGCAGCGTGGGATCGGTCGGCGAGAACTGCTGGTGGTCGATCCAGTCGGTTCCGCTCACCAGGTTCGTGATCACGCCGGTCTGGAGGTTGATCGTGTACAAGGTGGTAGGAATATGCTCGGCGAGCCGGCGGTCCATCATCTCGTGCTTGGCCACCTGGCTCGGAATGTCTCCCTGCTGAATGCCGCCGGGCAGGATCGTGGGCTGGGCGGGCGCGGTCTTGGCGCGGGCCTCCCTCACGCCTCCACCTTCGGTGATGGTGCCGACGGCCAGGGTCTCGTCGCAATTGACGGCGACGATGTCTCCGTGCTCGGGCACCTTGACCAGCATCCGCGACTCCTTTGTGGCAGGATCAAGGGAATAAAGGGCGCCCTCCTTTGTGTAAAAGATCGCGCCGGTCTTCCGGCCCGTGTGGAGGATGCGGGCGCCGTGGCCCTGGTAGACGTGCTCGATCTCGCCCGTGGCCAAGGTGACCAGGTCGATGTTTCCCTGAGGCGCGATCATGACCATCTTGGTCCCGCCGGCCGTGAAGGAATACTGCGTAAAATAGAGGCTTTCCTCGCCGCGATCGGACGAGAGCTGCACGATGCGGTGACCGGTGTCCGGATCGATCCATTCGCGCGGGAGGTTCTGGGCGCGGGCGGACGCGGCGAGGCCTGCGGCGGCCGAGAGGAAAAGAAGGAACTTCTTCGTTGGGGATATGGGGATTTGGGGTTGCCCGGGATCACCGAATCGCATGACGAGCCACTCGAAGAATTGGACCGGCGTACCGTCCGATTTAAGGAATAAACAGGCCAAACGCAAGGCGGCTGGAGAGGCGCCGGCGCCTTGGCCTCAGCCCAGGACGCGCTCCACCGAGGCCCTCAAGACATCGGGCCGGTACGGCCTTGCCTGCGCGACCTTGCGCGAACTCAAGCTTGCCTGACGCCGCCGGAGGCCTGAATCAGGTCGTGGATCCGCCGGCAGATCTCCTCGGCGGAATAGGGCTTCTGGAGGAGCTGAACACCGGGTCCGAGCGCAAAATCGGGCTCGAGCACGTCGGCGCTGTATCCGCTGCAGAAAAGCGCCGGTATCCCCGGACGCATCGCGGAAATGCGCTCGTAGGTCTCGCGGCCGCCCATCTTCGGCATGACGGCGTCGATGACGAGAACGTCCACTTTCTGGGCATGGCGCTTGAAAAGGTCGACCGCCTCCACCCCGTCGGCGGCCGCAATGACGCGGTAGCCGGCCCTGACGAGAATCTTGGTCGCCAGCTGGCGCACGGCGCTTTCATCCTCCACCAGCAGGACAGTCCCGGTGCCGCGCTCCGCCGCGGCGACAGCCGCCGTCCCCGCCGCGCTCCCGCTTCGCGCAACGGCGGGCAGGCAGACTTTGAAGGTCGACCCGACTCCGGGCATGCTTTGAACATCGATCAGTCCGTCGTGCTGCTGGATAATCCCGTAAACGACGGACAGCCCCAGGCCCGTCCCCTTGTCCTTTGGCTTGGTGCTGTAGAATGGGTCGAAAATGCGGGCGAGGGTCGACGGGTCCATGCCCGAGCCGGTGTCCGTGACGCTCATCAGGACATAATTGCCCGGCCGCGCCCAGGGATGGGTTTCGCAATAACCGGCTTCGTAGCGGACATTCTCAAGGGCGATTGTCAGCCGGCCTCCCTTGGGCATGGCGTCGCGGGCGTTGACGCACAGGTTCAGGAGCACCTGTTCCATCTGCACTTTGTTGGCGCGGACGTTCTCCAGAACGCCGCCCGTGAAGAAATCGACCGCGATGTGCTCTCCGATCAGCCGCCGGACCATCTTGAGCAGATCGGAGACCAGCACCTTCAGATCCACATCCTCGGTCACCAGGGGCTGCTTCCGGCCGAAGACCAGCAGCTGGCGGGTCAGCTGGGCGGCCCTCTCCGCGGCTTCCCTCACCTGGGAAAGACCCTCGCGGCGCTCGGCCTCGGTGAGCTCAAGGTCCATGATCATTTGCGTGTGCCCGCCGATGATCTGCAGGATGTTGTTGAAATCGTGCGCCACGCCACCCGCCAGCATGCCGATCGCCTCCATCTTCTGGGAAAAGCGCACCTGCTCCTCCAGTTTCGTCTCCTTGGTGACATCGCGCGCGACGACGATGAAATTCACGAGGCCGCCGTTGCGGTCCCGGATCGGCGAGACCACCAGCTGGACGATCAGCCCCTGGCCGTCCTTCCTGCGGAACCTGACGGTGCCGGACCACGAACCGGTCGCGGCGACCTGGGTCGCGACCTCGCCAAAAGGCAGCACCTTGTCCAAGGGGTCGATGATGAAATCGAACGGCTTTCCCACGACCTCGGCGGGCGAAAATCCGGTGTTCTGCGTGAAGGCGGGATTGACGTATTCGAGGACGCCCTGCAGGTCGAGAAAGGCGATCAATCCCGTGGTCTGCTCGACAACGGCGGCCAGCCTCCGTGACCTCTGCTCGGCCTGGTTTCGCTCGGTCAGGTCGGTCATGGCGCCGATGACGCGCACAGCCCGACCGTCGGCGCCGCGCAGGAAGAAAGCGCGGTTGAATATGAACCCGTCGGTGCCATCGCCGCGCTTAAGCCGGTACTCGGCGATCCAAGTCTGGGCGCCGCCCGCCGCCGCCGCCTTGAGCTCGCTGACGATCCTCTCCCGGTCCCCGGCGTGGATGCTTTGCGACCACGACTCGAAATTCCGCGGCGCATCCTCCGAGACGCCGAGCATGGACGCGTAGCTGTCGTTCCACCAAATCTGGCCGGTCTCAGGCTTCCAGTCCCACACGGCGTCGTTGGTGGCCCGGGCGATCAACTGGAAACGCTCGTTGCTCTGGAGCAGGGCCGATTCGGCGATTTTGCGCCGGAGGATATTGGCGCCGAGCACCAGCACTGTCACCGATAGGAGCCCCACCACCGCCAATACGCCCAGTATCTGCAGCTGATGCAGCTGGTAAAAACTGACGGGGTGGTGGAAAACCTCGGTTCCGGGAGGCAGGGCCGAGAGCGGCAGGTCGAAGCGCTTCATCTCGATATAGTCCACCGCCATGCGCGTGGGCGACTTCGTCAGGACCGGTATGTTCCCAGCCTCCTCGCCGGCAAGGACGCGCAGCGCGATGGCTCCGACCGCCTCTCCATGCCGGTCGCTCGACAAGATGCTGCCGCCAAGGCCGAACCACGTGTCCTTGTTCCAATCGCTGTCGCCGAAAAGGGGCCTTATCGGCTGGGTGACCATGTACAGCGGAACGGAGCAGTGCTGCTTGAGCGCCGTCGCGAAACCCGTGTCGTCGGCGATAAGCCGGCCCTTCTTGTCAACGGTCGCGCTCAAGACCAGGGCAACGGACCCGGGCTTGAGCCCGCCCAGGGCCTGAAAGAGCTCATCGACCGACCAGTCGTCGAGGAATCGGAACTTCAGGCGCGAGGCGAATTGGGGCATCACCGCCTCAACGGCCCGCCGGCTCTCAACGGCGCTCTCGTTCTGGTCGTTTATTACCACGACCTCGCGCGTGTCCGGCTGAAGCCGAAGCGCCATGTCCACCGTGCCGGCCACGTCCGTGGACTCGGCGACACCGGTGACCTGCTCCTCGCCGCGGATCGTCTCAGGAGTATAGTGGTTGATTCCGCCGAAAACAATCGGTGTCTTGGCTCCCGTCTGCCTCCGCAGCTTGTAGGCGAAAAGCAGCGCCGGGTCGTCCAGCGTGATGATGAGATCAAATGGCTGGGTCCCAAACTTGAGCTCCAGCGACTTGAATAGAAGGGCCTCGCTTTCCGGCGAAGGAAACCGGCGCCAATCCATGTATTCGACGCTCGGCAGGAGCCTCGGATGCTGGACGCGCAGTGTGTTCAGGAGTCCGCGCAGCTCCCCGTCGCTCCAGCCATAGCCCGGATGGTAGGAATTCAGGATCAGCACCCGAGGCTGCCCCGGTTTCACAAGGTCTGGCACCTCCTCGCTTGGCACCGCGCGCACAGGCGCCCATCCGGACATCCCTAGAAAGAGAAATCCAGCGGCCAAGACAGGGAGTGGGCGCATGAAGCGAGCGGGGAAAATATCGGCCGGCGTGGTTCGCAAACGGCTGCCGGAACGCCGAAATGCGGAGTGAATCCTGCGATGCTTTTCAAATCGGACCGTATTGGGAAATCTGAATCGATTCAAGCCGGATGCACGGCTTGATTCCCTACGATCGGAAGCTGGGATCCCGATGGCGGGCGCTTCACCGCTGCAGCCAGACCGGCTGGACGAAGGCGCCATTGACGGCCGAATCCCAGACGGCGAAGCGCACCCACTTTTTCCCGGTCGCGTCGAACGGGATCTCGAAGTGCTTCGCGCCCATCGCACCCACATCGGTTGAGCGGATGACTTGGCGGCCGGTCGTCTTTCCGTCGCCCCAGACCACCTCGACGAACTCGAGCGGGAAGGTCCAGTCCACGTCCGCGACAATCGTCCGCCGCGCGCCCGTCCCCTGGACGGCGTAGTTTCGGATAAAGATTTCACCCGTCGTCACAAAAAAATCGCCCCTGCGCAGAGCCTTTGTGATAGGGCTCCAGTCCTCGTCCGGACCCGGCACCTGGTCCAGCTTGATGTAGTTGACCGTGAATCCGGGAAACAGGTCGTCGTGAGGCCACTTCTGGTAGGTGTCGGCGTCGGCAATCACGAGTTTGGGGAGAAGGTTCGTGTCGGCATACTTGTTGTTCAGTTCGTCGAGAGCCCCGAATACCCGCCATTCGGCCAGCCTCACGTCCGAGAGGTCCATCCCCATGCCCGCCTTGAATGCCAGGCCCAGGTAGCGGTCGCTCTTCGCAAATGACTTGTCCCAATAGGCATCCGGGTAGCCGGTCGAGCTCTTGGTCCGTGGGTGCGCGGTGTACCAATACGCATCCGCCGCGTCCATGATCTGGACCATGTCCTCCGGGCTGCCGGAATGGTAGACCGTGCCGTATTTCGGGTCCTGCTCGGTCAGTGGCTGCCCTGCCCTCCGCACCTTTGAAAAGTACAACGGCCGCGGATTGATCAGATTCGTGTGCCCGCCAAAAAACGTGCTGGGCTCCTCCCAGGGGAGGACGAGGAAATCCTTGTCCGAGGCCCTGCGCGTCCCCTCAAAATAGTCGTGCTGGTCCGCAAACCGCCCGGGCCCCGGATCCATCTGCCGCAGATTGTCGGCGTGAAAATCGGAGAGCCCGATGATGTTCAGCCCGAGCGCCTTCATTGCGGCGAGGTCGGGCATCTGCGTGTCCAGGGAGCCGGACTCGCGCAGGCGGTCGGTGAACTGGAGGTGAAAATGGTTCACCATGATCTTGTAGCCGGGAATCGCCTTGAAGGTGTCGTTGTTCGTGAACGCCATCACCGCCGCGCGCGCGGCCACCGCGTCGCCCGGGCTCAGGTAGAAGTACGTGGCCATGCGCTGCAGCGTTCCCGGGGGCGCATTGTAGACTGCGAAATTCTGCAGGAACCGCGGGTCGTCCTCGTGATCGGCCTGCTTGACCCCCATCGCATACTGCGTGTCGCTGTCCTTGCGGTACCAGACGTAGCCGAGGTTCGTGTCCACTTCGCGCGCGGGAAAGAACACCGTCGGGGGCGGAAAGACTGCGATCGAGCCGGAGGGACCCTCGGCCACCATCACGCGGTTCTTGGCCCGTACGGTCACAGGGCTGTCGTGGCGGGCGCCGCCGAACTGGTAGACCTGCGGATTGCCGCCGGTGTCGATCCAGCGAACGCGGGGCAAGGTGGCCGTGGATAGCCCCTTGAAGGCGACCGCGTACTTGTAGGCGACGAGGTTGCGGTCCGTCTTGGCGATCGCCTCCACCCGCAGCAGATTGGTCCCCCGGTAGTGCGTGAAGCGGATTCCACCGGAGAAGATGCCCATCGAGAGCCCGGGAAAATTGATTTCGAGGCGCGCCCCATCGGTCTTCACGTCGCACGATGACGTTGCGAAGGTCCCCGAGGCCCGCTGGACCTCGCTCGGCAGGCGCGGCAACCCGGGGTTTCGTTTCGCGTCGCCCGGGATCACGAATGGCGCATCCCAGAACGACACCCAGGCCTCCCGCTCGATCACCGCCTTGGAGGTGATGTCGATGCCGAGGAGGCGCAGCGGGGCGAGCCCTGCGTAGTCGATTCGCCGATGGCCGGTCTGGACCGTGAATTCCGGCGTCAGGTCCGTGCCCAGGACGGACCATTGTCCCTGCGAAAACAGCCATTTGCCGGACGCCGCCCGAATCGCCAGCTCCCGGACGATCGGCTGGCCGTGGTCGATGGCGTAGCGCGCCCGCATCTGCGTATTCGCCGCGCCGGTCCATGTGACGGTGAGGACGTCCCCGGAAACGCCCGCGGTCAGTCCCGGCAGCGCCGCGTAGCTGGACAGGTCGCAGTTGAGCGGATCGGCGAGCAGGGCCGGCGCGACCGCCGCTCCCGACAGGCAAAGGAAGGCGGCGATTCGCTGGCTGAATGCAAGGCGCGGTGCGAATGAGGTTTTCATGGGGTTTGATTGAATTTCAGGCGCGTTTGAAGGCAGAGCTCGTTTCGGAATCTGGATGGTGAAACAGCAAAACCCCGAGGACGGATGTAATGTTCAGGGCGATCACAAGGAGGAAGGCGCTCACGAATGATCCGGTCGCCTGCACGGTCCAGCCGGTGACGGTCGAAGCCACCAGGCCGGCCGCCGCAAAGCAGAAATCCATGATGCCAAGCGCGGTCCCCGACTTCTCCTTGATCATGTCGACATTGACCGCGTAAAAGGCCGAGTTGGCCGACAGGTTGAAACCGACCGTCATGGAAATGCCGATGAGGGCGAACCGAACTGAATGAACGCTTAGCAGCGGAATCAGGCACAATCCGCCCAAAAGCTGCGATATCCAGATCGGGTAGGAGCGGGCGAGCCTCAGGCTGCCGGTCTTCCTGAGGATTCGATCCGAGAGGTGGCCGACCGCATAGAGGAGGACGGCCGCCAGCGCCCACGGCAGGACCGTGAACATCGCCGCCTGCTGGAGATCCAGCCCATAGGCCCTCGTCAGGTAGGTCGGCAGCCATCCCATGAAAAAGAACAGATTGTACCCAAAGACAAAAAACGCCCAGTCGTTGGAGAGCAGCGTCGGGTTTGTAAGCATGAATTTCCAGGCCCCGGGAGCCGCGGCCTGGTGATCGCGCCGCATCAACGTCAGGGGCTGGTCTCGGGAAATAGCGCCGGTTTCGCGGATATGGCACAATTCCGCGTCATTCACCTTTCGGGAGTTCTCCGGGAAATCGCGGTAAATGAAAAACCAGACCGGAGCCCAGACCACCCCAAGGCCTCCCAGGATCATGAACATCCGCTGCCAGCCGAAATGGATCGCCAGGAACGAAACGACGGGGCCGCCCACCATCAGGGCGAGCGGGACGGCGACCAGGGCGTTGGCCAGGGCGACCGCCCGTTCCCTCCTCGGCAGCCAGTCGGCGACAACGCGGTTGACCGCCGGGAAATTCGGACCCTCGGCCAGGCCCAGGAGGAGCCTCACCGTGAACAGGGCCGCAAATCCGGCTGCAAACGCGGTGGCAAAGATGCTCAACGACCAGACCAGGGCGGAATAGAGCAACACCCAGCGCGATCCCCAGCGGTCGGCCATCAATCCTCCGAAGAACACCATGACCGCATAGCCGATGTTGAAGGCTCCCAGCGTCAGCCCGATTCGAGAGCTGTCGAGGTGAAACAGCTTGCTCAGGATCGGCATCGCAAAGGCGATCGCCGACCGGTCCACATAGTTGATCACCGAGATCAGGAAGACCATGCCGACGATCAGCCAGCGGTATCTCGTCGGTTTCATGCCCGGTTTTCGGCTCCCGGCTGTTCTTTCCGCCTACCCGGCCAATAATCCCGCTTTGACAAGGCCTTCGCGGACGCCTCGCAGCATGGGAAAGCTCGCCCCGTCATAGTGGCCGAGCGTGACACCGTTGAGCCCGCACTGCACGGCAATTTGCACGCCCTCGCTGATGAGTTCCGGCGTCGCCTTCATGCGAACCCCCAGGGCCCCGTGAATGGGAAAACCGGGGCCCAGCTCGCTCCGAGCCGCGGCAAACGTCCGCCTTTTTCCGGGCATGAGAGAGGGATCGCCTGTCTGCTCGCTGTATTCCTGGATGCGCACCGAATCCAGGTTCGGCCGCATGACGCTCAGCTTGACCCCCCACTGGACCGGGTCGCTCATGTGCTGGCTGTAGCGCAGGTCGATGAAGGGCTTGAGCGCGTGCAGCCGCCGGTGAATCGCCCCGTAATAACGCGCCGTCGACTGAAAGCGGAAATTCTGCCAGTCGGCCAGGGCCGGCTGCGAATTCGGGTCCGCCAGCAGCGCCTTCTGCGCCTTGGGAAGGTCAAAGCCCGCCTCCTTCGCCGCTCGTTGGCAGGCGGAGCAGAAACAGCCCCCTTCCGCGGCCCCCCCTTCGTCGAACGATACGACGGCCGACATAAGGTAATCCACACCGTAGGTTTCGACGAGCTCCGAGAACTCGTTGATCGCGTACTCCACGACCTCGGGATGATTGGGGCAAAGGGGCCGAAGCCAGCTCCGCACGTGCGTGATTTCGCCGTGGATGTTGCGCCCGGCCAAGTCGGCGAACTCGCCTTCCGCCCTCTGCTTGTCCACCAGGGCGTGCGAATTCTCGACTCCGACCCTGAGCCCTCGCTTCCGGGCCGCATCGACAAGGGTCCGCACCCAATCGGTCTCATTCAGCCAGGCATTGTCGGACAGCCGCGGCTTGATGCGACCGTACCGCTTCGGGTCCGGATGCCAGTAGCACCGCGCATCCTCGGCCGTCCATGTCTTGCGGACGGGATTGTGGGGAAAGCTTCCCCCTCCCAGGGGGCGCCTCTCCGGATGCATGACGCCAATAAGGTAGACCGAGTTGACGGCCGCCATGCCCTGCAGGTTGTCGAGGATCTGCTCGACGCCCTCGTCGTGCAGGTCCCATGCGTAGAGGCTGGCCGAGACCTCAAAGGGCCCGCCTTCCGCTGCCGCCCGCAGAGGGGCCCGCAGGAGCGACGCCGCGGCGACCGTCCCCGCAAGTTTCACAAATTCACGGCGGCTCACGCCAGGGGCGGAAGGGGTATTCATCTGGTCAGGGGTACATCGCTAGCCTGCATCCATCACAAAACCGATGAAGATTGGGCAAGATTAGTCGGAATCTGTGATGAATGCAGGCTAAGACGCACACCTACCCCAAAGGGTGCGCACAGACAACCCGAACATCCAATCCGCGAGCGGTCAGATTCCCTCGGCGCTGCGGCGCATCAGCTCGGGCACGTTGCCGGAACGCACCGGGGTGTAGCCCTTCAAGGGGATCAGGTGATCGTGGACGGCGTCGATCAGGTCGGACGGGTATGGGAAGAAGGCGTCCTCCACCTCGTCGGCCGGCGTGATCCAGTTGCGGGCGCCGACAACGGTCGGCGGAGCATCCAGCTCATCGAATGCGAACTGCGTGATCTTGGCTGCGAAGGTCTGCAGGGCGCTGCCGCGCTCGCAGGCGTCGGAGGCGAGGAGGATCCTGCGCGTCTTCTTGACCGATGTGATCACCTTCTCGAAGTTGAACGGCACGATTGAGCGGGCATCGATCACCTCGCAGGAGACGCCATATTTCTCCTCAAGGGTCTTGGCGGCCTCCAGGGCGCGGTAAAGGGTGGCGCCGATCGTGAGGATGGTCAGGTCCTTGCCGGCCTTCTTCACGTCCGGTTCGCCAAAAGGAATCTCGTACCGGCCGATGGGCACGCCGCCCTTGACGAATTCCTCGGGCTGGTCGTAGATGCGCTGGCTCTCGAAGAAGACGACCGGATCGGTCCCGGTCAGGGCGGAGTACATGAGCCCCTTGGCGTCGTAGGGTGTGGCGGGGAAGACGACCTTGAGGCCCGGGATGTGGGCGCACATCGAGCTCCAGTCCTGGCTGTGCTGGGCGCCGTACTTCGAGCCGACGGACACGCGCAGGACGACTGGCATCTTGAGGAGTCCGCCGGACATCGACTGCCACTTGGCCATCTGGTTGAAGATCTCATCGCCCGCCCGGCCCATGAAATCGCAGTACATCAGTTCGACCAGGGGCCGGCCGCCCTCCAGGGCGTAGCCGACCGCCGTGCCGACGATCGCCCCTTCGCTGATCGGCGAATTGAACAGCCGGTGGTACGGCAGCGCCTCGGTGAGGCCGCGGTAGACGGCGAACGCCCCACCCCAGTCGCGGTTTTCCTCGCCGTAGGCGACGATTGTCGGATCGGCGTAAAACCGGTCGATTATGGCCTCGAAGATCGCGTCGCGGATCACAACGCATTTCGCCTTGGAAAGGCGGGCGCCCTTCTCGTCGAAAGCGCTCCGGCTGCGGGTCGCCAGCTGCTTCACCCGGGGGTTGGCCTCGAGGCTGATCAGCGTGTCGGGCGAGCGGCCGGTCTCCATCGAGTCGATCTTCTGGTTGGAGAACATGGTTTTCTCGAGAAGCGACCCCTGCTTCTTGAGATCGGCGCGCGGGGAGATGTTCAGGTCGATCGCCTTCTTGAAGGCGCGGAAGACAATGTCGTCGCACTTGGCCTTGATCTCGTCGATCTCGCCCTGCGCGCAGACCTTGGCGGCCACCAAATCGCGCGCGAATGTCGACAGCGGGTCGACCTGCTGCCAGGCCTCGATCTCGGCCTTCTCGCGGTAGCTGCTGGCGTCCGAGGGGGAATGGCCGCTGAAGCGATAGGTTACCGTGTCCAGGAAGACCGGGCCGTCGCCGCTTTCGAGGATCTTCTTCTTGCGGGCGATCGCATCGACCACGGCCAGCGGATTGTAGCCGTCGATCGCGCTCGGCGTGCATTTGGTCGGGGCTAAGGCCGGCTCCCAGCCGGGCCAGCATTCCGAAGCCCATGGTCTCGCCGACCGGCTGGCCGCCCATGCCGTAGAAGTTGTTGACGAAATTCATGATGAGCGGCAGTCCGCCGCGGTGCGCCTTGTCCCAGAGGAGCTTGAACTGGTCCATGGTGGCGAAGCAGAGGCCCTCCCAAACCGGTCCGCAGCCGGCCGAGGCGTCGCCGATGTTGGCGATGACGATGCCCTTCTTCTTGTTGACGTGCTTGAACAGGGCGGCGCCGACCGCGATGTCCCCGGATCCGCCGACGATCGCGTTGTTGGGATAGATGCCCAAGGGCGGGAAGAAGGCGTGCATCGAGCCGCCCATGCCCTTGTTCAATCCCGTCTCGCGGCCGAAGATTTCCGCGAGGGCCCCGTAGACCAGGTAATCGATCGCCAGATCGTGGGTCGAGCCTTTCGCGTCCTTCTCGACCACCCGCAGGCAGTCGCCGCCAAAGTAGCCGCTCATCATCTTCATCAGCGCGGCGTCATCGAGCTTCTCGATGGCGGAAAGACCCTTGGCCAGAATCTCGCCGTGGCTGCGGTGGCTGCCGTAGATGTGGTCGTCCACGTCGAGCAGGAACGCCTGGCCGACGGCGGTCGCCTCCTGGCCGATCGAGAGGTGCGCCGGGCCCTTGTGGTTGTATTCCACGCCCTTGAAGTTCCCACGCAGCTTTATCTCGTTGAGCATGTTCTCGAACGCGCGGATGAGCTCCATGTCGTGCTGGATGCGGACCAGGTCCTTGCGGGAATAGTTCGCCAACTCGTCCTTGATCGTCCGGTCGTATTGATTGACCGGGATCGGCTGGAATTGAATGGTCGACCGTTTTCTCGATTCGGTCGGGCTGATCATCTGGCTCTTGGGCATGGCGGGTGTTTTTTCTTATGAGTTGGCTTTGACAGCGGACAACGGATCCCTTTCCGGGACCCGGCTGCCGGGATGCAAAATCTCGATGTGATGGCGGGACAGGAATTCCTGCCACTGTTCGCTGGGCGGCTCGTCGGTGACGATCCGGTTGACCTGGGCCCAGTCGACAATCTTGAACAGCGACAAGGTGTGGAATTTCGTGTGGTCGATAAGGAGCACCGTCTGCCGCGCATTGTGGACGGCCTGCCTGTACAGGTTTGCGCTTTCGATGTCCGCGGCGGAAAGGCCGAAGTCCATGTCGACCCCGTCCGCGCCGACAAAGCACACATAACCCCGCAACTGCGAAAGCGTGGCGGTGGCCAGGGGCCCGACGCAATCCAGCCTGTCGGGGCGATACTGTCCGCCGAGCAGGATTGCGCTCAGGCCCGGGGCGTCGAGTTCGAGGGCCAGCCGGGCGGAGTTGACAATGACTGACAGATTCCGCCGGCGCTTGAGAAAAGGCGACATCTCGAAGCAGGTCGTCCCCGAATCGAGAAAAATCAACTCATCGTCCCCAACCAGGCTCGCGGCCAACTGGCCGATCGCCCGCTTCGCCTCGGCGTTCCGCTGTGCCTTTGAGCGGATCGAGTAATCCGACAGCCGCCGCAAAGTCGCACCGCCGTAGACGAGCTCAAGCCGGCCCTCATCGGCCAGGGACTTGAGATCGCGGCGGACAGTGGCCTCCGACACAGCCACGCGCTCAGCAAGCTCCCGCGCAGTCACGTGACCCTTCTCCAAAATCACCGCGAGAATCTCCTGGCGGCGTTGCTGTGAAGGTCCGTTCATGGTAAGTTGAGTCCGATATACTCAAATATTACTTCTTACGTTTTGTCGATAATTTCAAGCATTTTGTGCAACATTCTGCTTGAATTAAGACATTCTATGACGAGACTCCGTCAAATCTCCCAAAGGCTATAATCAAAATTCAGGTGAGACATGCCGACAATCACGCTTCCCCAGACTAAGGACATCCAATCAGGAACGATCCGGCGATGGCGCAAGAAGGCGGGACAAGCCGTCAGCAAGGGTGAGGTCATCGTCGAGGTCGAAGGCGAATCCGTCCTGGCCGAGATCGAATCGACTTTGAGCGGAACGCTATCGGAAATCCTGGCCGCTGAAGGCCAGACGGTGTCCGCGAATGCGCCGCTCGGGGTCGTGACTTTGGCTGAGAAGGCCGCAGCGGAGCCCGCCAAGCCCGCTCCCGCGGCGCCCGCGGCCGCCAAGCCCCAGTCGACAGCGTCCGCACCGGGAGGGACAGTCATTCCGATCGTCATGCCGAAGGCCGGGCAGTCGATGGAGGAAGGCATGCTCGCCAAGTGGCTGGTCGCCCCGGGTGCGCAGATCAAGAAGGGCGAGGTCATTTTCGAGATTGAGACCGACAAGGCAAAGATGGAAGTCGAGGCGACCGACGGCGGCAGGCTGTCCCGAATCGTGCTGCCCGACGGGGGCACGATCGCAGTCCTTCAGCCCGTGGCCTACCTCGCCGACAATGATGCCGATGTCGACGCGTACATCGCCTCTCAGGGAGGAGTGGCGCCCGCCGAGGCCGCAGCCCAGCCGGCACCGGCCGGAGCGGGCAGCCCAACCGCGTCCGCAGCCCCGGCCAATCCCGCCATAGTCGAGAACGGCCGCGCAAAGGCCTCCCCTGCTGCCCGCAAGATTGCGGGTTCCCGCGGAATCGACCTGACCATCCTGTCCGCCGGAAGCGGCCCGGGAGGGCGGATCATCTCGACGGACGTTCCCGCTTCCGCTCCGTCCGCACGGCAGGCCGCTCCCGTGACGCCCGGCGGCACGCGCCGGCGCATAAGCCAGATGGGCAAGGCGATCGCCCGGAACCTCTCGCTTTCAAAACAGACGATCCCGCACTTCTACGTGCGCATGACGATCAACGCCGAGGCGCTGTTCTCGTTCTATCAGGCCGAGAAGACTAAGTATCCGGTGACCCTGAACGATGTCGTCGTCCTCGCCTGCGCCAAGGTGATCATGGAGTTTCCCGCGTTTCGAAGCCAGATCGCCGGCGACGAGATCATCGAGTTTCAGACGGCCAATATCGGCGTCGCGGTGGCGATGGAAGAGGGGCTCGTCGTCCCCGTCCTCGCCTCCACCGAGCGGCTGACCCTGGCCAAGGTCTCGAGTGAGACCAAGCGGATCGCGGCCGCGGCTCGCGCCGGAAAGATCGAGGGCATGGGAACGGGCGTCTTCACGATCACCAACATGGGCATGTACGGAATCGAGGAATTCGCGGCCATCATCAATCCGCCGGAGTCGGCAATCCTCGCCGTGGGAACCGCCCGCGAGGCGGTCGTCGTCAAGGACGGCGCCCTCAGGGCCGGCCGCGTCATGACGATGACCCTCAGCGCCGACCACCGCCTGATCAACGGCGCACTGGGCGCCCGCTTCCTCGGCAGGCTGAGGGAGATATTGGAGGCGCCGGCGGTGCTTCTTTGAATCAAGCCAGGAATTCTTAAAAAGCCTATGAGCAAACATTTCGACATTGCCGTCATCGGTGGCGGCCCAGGCGGGTACGTGGCGGCGCTCAAGGCCGGCCAAATGGGCGCAAGCGTCGCCATCATCGAGAAGGGACATCTCGGCGGAACCTGCCTCAACGTCGGCTGCATCCCCTCCAAGGCCCTGCTGGCCTCGGCGGAACTCATGCACCACGTCCAGCACGCGGCCGACCTCGGCATCGAGCTCTCTGGGAAGCCAATCGCCAACTGGGCGACGATCCAGTCCCGCAAGGACACCATCATCCAGACCCTTCGGGGCGGTGTCAAAGGGCTCCTTGCGGCACGCAAGGTGACCTTGTACCAGGGCCGGGCGGCCCTGGCGGGACCGGGGCAAATCGCGATCGAGCAGAACGGCGCGACCCAGACCATCACCGCCGCCAAGACGATCATAGCCGTCGGCTCGGTGCCGTCGCGGATTCCGGGTTGGCCGACGGATCCGGCTACCGTCTGCACGAGCGATGAGGCGCTTCACTGGAAGACCCTCCCGAAGAAGCTGCTGATCGTCGGCGGAGGCGTGATAGGATGCGAGTTTGCATGCATGATGCAGCCCCTCGGAGTCGAGGTGACCATTGTCGAAATGCTGCCGCAACTGCTGCCCAACATGGACAGCCAGATCGCCGATCTCCTGACCAAGATCTTCAGGAAGCGCGGCATCCAGTCCCATGTGGCGACCAAGATCGAAAGCCTCACAATCGCCGGGGAGAAGGCCCTGGCAAAACTGAGCAACGGCACTACTCTGGAGGCCGATCGGGTCCTGGTGGCGACGGGACGCAGGCCCAATACTGCCGATCTGGGGCTGCCAACGATCGGCTTGGTGGCCGACCGCGGTTTTGTCCGCGTCAACGATCGGATGGAAACGTCGGTCAAGGACACTTACTGCATCGGCGATGCCAACGGACGCTGCCTCCTCGCGCATGCGGCTTCGGCGCAGGGCGTCGTCGCCGTGGAAAACGCCCTCGGCCACGAGCGCACCGCGGACGCCCCGGTGCCCAGCGCCGTTTACACCTTCCCGGAGATCGCCTCGGTCGGCCAGACGGCCGAGGAGGCCCGCGCCGAGGGACGCCCGATATCGATAGGGTTCTTCCCCCTTTCCCATCTCGGCAAGGCCATGGCCGTCGCAGACACCGAAGGCTTCGTCAAGGTCATCCGCGACCGCCAGGACGGCCGCCTGCTTGGCGTCCACATGATCGGCCACAACGTGACCGAATGCATCGGCTCGGCAACGGCCATGATGCAGATGAAGGCCGGCGTGCAGGACGTGGCTGACACCGTCTTTGCGCATCCGACCATCTCCGAATCGTTCAAGGAGGCCGCGGAGGACGCCCTTTCGGCCGGTTTGCACCTGCCACCGCGAAAGGTTCTTCGCCTTGCGGGTACCGTCGCATAATGTAATCTCGGAAAATCCTTATGGCCGTTCAGGACGTTCTTACCCAACTCAGGCGGCTTGGAACCGCCGCAGCCCCCCTCGCAGCGCCAGCGTTTGATGCCCGGATCAACGCCCACATCCATCTGCCGCCCAATTTTTCGGCGTTTGAGACGGTTGAACAGGCTGTCGACCTCGCCAGCCAACAGCAGATCAGTGTCCTTGGAGCCAGCAACTACTACGACTACGAGGTCTACGGCGATTTCGGGGCCCTCGCCCTGAAAAGCGGCATCTATCCGCTCTTCGGCCTCGAGATCATCGCCATGTCCGAGGCGCTCAGGCTTGCCGGGGTCAAGGTGAACGACCCGGGCAACCCCGGAAAGATCTACATCTGCGGCAAGGCGATCACGCGGTTCGATCCGATGAACGCCGAGGCGGCGCGGCTGCTCAGCGTCATCCGCAGCAACGATTCGGGCCGGATGGCGGCGATGACCGCGCGAATGGCCGCGGTTTTCAGCCGCCACGGCGTCGATACCGCACTCGATTCCAGTGCGATCGTCGATCGCGTCGTCCGCCGCCACCACTGCCCGCGCAGCCGCGTCTACCTCCAGGAACGCCACGTTTGCCAGGCCTTCCAGGAACGATTCTTCGAGCTGGTCCCCGCCGAAGGCCGCGCAGCCAAGCTGGCGGAGATATTCGGCGCGGGCCCCAAGAGCCGGCCGGATGACGCCGTCGGCATCCAGAATGAAATTCGCTCGCACCTGATGAAGGCGGGCAAGCCCGCTTTCGTGGAGGAATCATTCCTCAAGCTCGAGGATGCCTACCGGCTGATCTGCGAACTGGGCGGCATCCCCTGCTATCCGCTCCTGGCCGACGGCCAGAACCCGATGAGCGCTTTTGAGGCTCCCGTGGAAAAGCTGATCGAGAACCTCCGTTCGGCGGGCGTCTGGATGGCGGAGTTCATTCCATCGCGAAACTCGGTCGATACGATCGAGAAATTCGTTCCCGCTCTGCGGGCGGCGGGGATCGCGGTGACGGCGGGCACCGAGCACAATACGCTCGATCTCGTGCCGATCGAGCCGGCCTGCCTCAAGGGCCAACCGGTGCCCTCGGCGATCATGGCGATCTTTCGGGAAGGCGCCTGCGTCGCGGCAGCGCACCAGCAACTCGTGTTGAACGGCCAATGCGGATTTACGGACGGCCAGGGACGGCCGAATCCCAATTTTGCGACCGACGATGCGCGCATCCGGGAACTCGCGCGCATCGGCGCCGCGGCGATCGCCCGGATCCGCACCCGCTGATCCGGGTCATTCCATTTGCCAACCGGAGTCGAATCAATGACGGCGACACAAGACACCCCCTCCCCCTTCAACCCCCGCGACATCGACGCTCTGATCGAAGTCTCGCGCCATTACGGCGCCGACGCGGAATTCTGCCTGGCCGGCGGAGGCAACACCTCCCTCAAGGCCGGGGACCGGCTGCTGGTCAAGGCCAGCGGCTTCTCCCTGGCCACGGTCACCCTCGACGGCTTTGTCGAGATGGACAGGCGGGCGCTTTCGGCCCTTCTGGCCAGCCAGTTGCCCACCGAGTCCAACGCCCGCGAAGAGGCGTTCAAGCAGGCGGTCATGGCCGCCCGGCTCTTCCCGGAAAAGGGGCAGCGCCCGTCGGTCGAATGTGTCCTGCACAGCCTTCTCCCCCGCCCGCTCGTCGTCCACACCCATTCCACGTACGTGAACATGATCACGTGCACGAACGACGGCGATATTTTGGCGAAGAAGCTTTTCGGCCATGATGTCCTGTGGATCCCGTACGTCGATCCCGGTTACATTCTGGCGAGAACGCTCGATGAACTGCTGCGCCAGTACGAAAAGGCCACCGGCCGCGATTGCCCGACCGCGGTGTTCATGCAGAACCACGGCCTCATCATCTGCGGCAACACGGCGGAGGAAATCCACAAGCAGACCGCGCAGATCATCGGGACAATCCGGGGGCACCTGGCTTCAGCCCCCGCCGCCGCGCCGTTCGGCCCGCTCTCGAGGCTTGGTGCGCCGGAGGCGCGCGCCCTGGTGATGCAGATCGGCCCCGCGCTGCGCGCAACGCTGGCCTCTTCCGACAACCTGAAGGTCGTCACCTTCCGCGACAACGACGAGGTGATGAATCTGGCGTGCGGCGAAGGCGGCCAGGCGATTGTCTCGGCCGGCCCGATCACCCCCGACCAGATCGTCTATTGCACCTCCTTCCCGCTCTGGTTCGAGCCCGCGCAGGGCGAGTCCCTCGGGCAGTTGGTCGACCGCCTCAAGGCGGCTGTCACCGAACACCAGGCCAGGCGCCGGAGCGTCCCGGGCATCGTCTTTGTGAAGGGCCTGGGAATGTTCTCGGCCGGAAATGATTTCGCCGTGGCCGATGTGGCAGGAAGGGTCTATCTCGACGCAATCAAGGTGATGGCGGGAGCGCAAAGACTCGCCGGCGTTCATCCCCTGGCGGCCGAGCAGTACCGGTTCATCGAGAACTGGGAGGTCGAGTCGTACCGGAAGAAGGTTTCCACCGCCTCGTCCGCCGCCGGCCGGGCGGTCGGAAAAATCGCATTTGTGACCGGGGCGGCGCAGGGCTTCGGCTTCGAGATCTCGCAGGACCTCGCCGCGCAGGGAGCCCATGTCATCCTCACCGACATGAACATCGATGGCGTCAAGAAAGCCGCCGACGAGATTTCCTCCCGGGTCGGCGCCGGCCGGGCCACCGGCCTGCCAGTCAATGTCACGGAGGGCGCCTCGGTCGAGGAGGCGGTCTATCGGGCCGTTCGAGCCTTCGGCGGATTCGACCTGCTGGTCTCGAATGCGGGAGTGCTGCGGGCAGGCAGCGTCAAGACGCAGCCCGAGCGCGAATTCGACATGGTGACGGCCGTCAATTACAAGGGCTACTTCGTCTGCGTTAAGGTCGCCTCCCTCATCCTTGCGATCCAGCACATGGCCCGGCGCGACTACTGGAGCGACATCATCCAGATCAATTCAAAGAGCGGCCTGGTCGGCTCCAACCGCAACGGGGCCTACGCGGGGAGCAAGTTCGGCGGAATCGGACTGACCCAGTCCTTCGCCCTGGAACTGGTCGAGGACGGGATCAAGGTGAACTCGATCTGCCCGGGCAACTTTTTCGACGGGCCGCTCTGGAGCGACCCGAACAACGGCCTTTTCGTCCAGTACCTGCGCAGCGGCAAGGTGCCCGGCGCAAAGACAATCGCCGACGTGAAGCGATCGTACGAGTCCAAGGTTCCGATGAACCGCGGCTGCACGACGGCCGACGTCATGAAGGCGATCTATTATCTCATGGACCAGAAATACGAGACCGGCCAGGCGGTTCCCGTGACCGGCGGCCAAGTGATGCTGAGCTAGGAAAAATCAACAAATGAGCAAGAAAACCACGATCCCCGCCACCCAACACGCAATCCAGCTGGTCGGACCCGGCCAGCTGAAGGTGAATCCCTCAAAGGCGGTCGCAAAGCCGGGCCCGCACCAGATCCTGGCCAAGGTGGAATGCGTCGGTCTCTGCTTCTCGGACCTGAAGCTTCTCAAGCAGTTCTCCGAGCACGCGCGCAAGAGCGAGATAACTTCGGGTCTGAGCGCGGAGGTTCTGGCTTCGATGCCGAGCTATGTTCCCGGAGACAAGCCCACCGTGCCCGGACACGAGGTGACCTGCCGGATCATTGCCGTCGGCAAAGGTGTCTCACATCACAAGGTCGGCGAACGGTGCCTCGTCCAGACGGATTACCGCGAACTGCCCACAGCCAACTCCAACGCCGCCTTCGGCTACAATTTCGAGGGAGGGCTGCAGGAATACGTCATGATGGACGAACGCGTGGTGATCGATTCCACCGGCGAGCGGTTCCTCATCCCGGCCCCCGAGAACCTGAGCGCCTCGTCCATAGCGCTCGTCGAGCCCTGGGCCTGCGTGGAGGATTCGTACGTGAACTTGGAGCGCCAGTCGCTCAAGGCAGGCGGCCGGCTCCTCGTCGTCGCCGATGCGGGCCATGCCGTTTTGGGCCTTAAGGAACTGGCCGGCAAGAACGCCCCCGCTTCCATCACGGCGATCGTCACCGATGAGGAGCAAAGGGCGGCTTTGAAAGCCATGGCCCCATCCTTCGCGCAGGACCTGGCGGCCCTCTCCGGCGCCGAATTCGATGACATCGTCTATTTCGGCTCCCGAAAGGAGTCGATCGAACTTCTCAACGACAGGCTCGCTCCGCGGGCGATCTTCAACGTCGTTCTCGGCGGGGCAAAAGTCGGCCAGCTGGTCTCCGTCGGCATCGGACGCGTCCACTATGGAATGACCCGCTGGATCGGCACCAACGGCACCGATGCAGCTGAATCTTACAAGCACATTCCCGCAACCGGTGAGATCCGGCCCGGCGAGTCCATCCTCGTGATCGGAGCAGGCGGACCTATGGGCCAGATGCACGTCATCCGAACGGCGTGCTCGGGAATCGCGAATGTGTCGATCGTCGGAACGGACGTGGACGATGCCCGGATTGCGGCGCTTCATCGGAAGGCCGAGCCGCTGGCGAAGGCCAACAAGGTCGCCCTGAAGCTCGTAAATTCGCAGAAAAATCCGGTGACCGAGAAGTTCAGTTATTTTGCACTCATGGCCCCGGTCGGCGCCCTCGTTGCGGCCAGCGTGCGCGACAGCAAGCCCGGATGCCTCATCAACATCTTTGCCGGGATTCCCGCCACCACCAGGCAGGAGCTGGATCTGGACACCTACATCGCCAATCACTGCTACATGTTCGGCACGAGCGGCTCGGTCATTCGCGACATGAAGATCGTCCTCCAGAAGGTGATCGACCGCCAGCTGGACACCAACCGCTCGGTCGACGCGATTTCAGGAATCGCCGGGGCTGCCGACGGGATCGCCGCGGTGGAGAATCGGACCCTCGCCGGAAAGATCGTCGTGTATCCAATGCTGCACAACGTCGGTCTTATTCCCCTCTCCGAATTGCCCAAGCACTACCCCACCGTCGCTGCAAAGCTCGACGGAGGCGCCTGGTGCCTGGCGGCCGAGCAGGAACTCCTAAAGGTCGCCGCTTCCTAGGATAGTGATTCGAAGCGCAGGGGCACGCGCGTTTCGCAGCTTGGCTTTCAGTTTGAGATTGCCTCCCCCGGCGAACCCCGAGCAGATGGACGATTAAGCGGGCACCCGTAGCTCAATTGGATAGAGCATCTGACTTCGGATCAGACGGTTACAGGTTCAACTCCTGTCGGGTGCGCCAGCTCATCAAGGGGTTACGAATTCCACCCGTTTTTTCAAAACCCCCAGTGACCACAAAGTGACGACATTTTCTGGTGGGAACAGGGTCAGACGACGGAAGAGTCATTTTCGGTCATTTTTTCGGGTCGAACTGTAGCATCTGATCTACCATCAGACGATGGCAGGTTCGACTCCCTCTCAGGATTTGGGGCGTCCGTCGTCAGTGACGACTGAGTGACGACATTTTCTTCGATGTTTGTCGCTCGCTCTTGGTGCACTATAGCCTTCTCAGGCCCGCCATTGTCTGGGGAAGGATCAACGTTATTACTTCGCGAACCGGCGCCGGAGGGCGGCCAGACCAGCGAGTGCGCCGCTGAGAAGGGTCAATGTTGCGCTGCTGTCGGGGACATCGGATGGTGCGGAAGGCAGGGTAAAGCTGAAATCGGTTATCGACTCGTTAGGACCGCTTATCCCACCGGATTGGACGAACCTTAGGCTGTCCTGGACTTCCAATGTGTATTGCTGGCCGGCGATCACGGATCCGGTGACTTCCGTTTCGGTGGAGTCTGGATAGATGTTGAAGCTGGATTGGCTGAACGGTCCGGAAAGGTCGAAATAGTCCAATCCCGTTATGTCTTGAGAAGCCGAACCTTGATAATTGAAGTCCACCTCTCCTGTTGCTTCCGCGGTGAAGGTGTAGCTCCACACCGTACCTGAGAAGTTCGTTCCGCTCATAAGGCCAAGGCCGATGGGGTGTTCAACATCAAAGGAGTCGTCAATTCGAATCGTGCCTGAATTGCCGGAAGAAGACCAACTGGCACTAATGCTATCGGAGAGACTGTAGCTGATCGGCCCATAGACTTGGGTTATGTCGCTTGTGGATCCGATTAGACTCGAATTGGCCGTAAGCGCCCCAGGGGTTCCAGTCCACGAATCCGAATTGGTTGAAGTTGGAGGAGACCAATCCACCATGTCATAAGTACCGTTGACCCCGGAAATATAGCCGTTGGAATAAGACGTTACGGACCCCGAGTTCGGATTGGCTAAGGCGGTGCTTGAAACGGTAGCGAGGACTGACGCGCCTATGAGAAGACTCACAGTCGCCTTCAGAAAGGCCATTTGGGTGATCGGCTTCATTGGGTCCGCGGTTATAGCATCGATTATGCCATCTTATGGTATACATGCACACGTTATTGTTGGAGAGTTACTAAAGATTTCACATAAACTGTCTATCACATATCGATATGCATAAAGTGTAATGAAACCCGACATGAAGGGTTAAAATTCTCCAAGTCGTTGGTTCTGCCATCAGGCGGAGTTGCCGCACAGAAGAGGTTGCGCCGGCGAACAAAAGTTCGTGGACGTCGATCCAAGAGATGCCTTGTAACGCGGATCGAGCCCGGTCGGCACCCAGCCCGCATTCGCAGCGGACCCAAAACCCGGTCGGGTTAGACCCCATCGTCTCCGCAGGCCAATCGGTCCAGAATGCGGCATCGAATCCGGGCCACCGCTCCTTCGGAATCCGGGCTCTTTTAGGGAAGAATCCATCGGTCCATCCAAACCATCTCCATCAGGAGTGTAAAAACCATGTCCGACAAAAGCAGCCACAACGACATTACCAAAAAACCGGTCTGGCTCATCACCGGCTGCTCGACCGGATTCGGCCGCGCCTTGGCCTAGTTATTGATTGGGCGTGGGTACCGCGTGGTCGTCACCGCCAGGCAACCCGCCGAAGTGCGGGCAACGACAAACTCACTGCCCGCACGAAGCGATGACTGACGTCGGGGGCCGTGCGCCGTTCCGTTCAGCACCACGTGTTGGACGAACCCGGGCAAGAGCCAAACGATGATGGCTGCGGCCAGCACGAGCGCACCGGACAGGAAAAGTGCCGCAATCTTCATCTGCAACTTAGCGCGGCGGTTGTTCCGCAGCTGCCGGGTCAGATGTAGGCAACGGCTCGGTCGGATGTATCGGCATGTTTCTTTCCTGCTTCATCGTATCAAAGGAAATCCGCCCGAGGGGGAGAAAAACACTGAAGCTCCTCAGCGTCCTCAAGAATGACGATGCTGTGTTCGATCCCTGCCGGAATCGCGTACGAGTCTCCGGGGCCAAGCTCTGACTCTGAGTCGCGCGTCAGTACACGAACCTTTCCAGATAAAATATAGCCGGCTTGCTCATTGGGGTGCGCGTGAAACGGAATGAGATTGCCGATACGATAGTGCATCCGGGTGCTCATCGACGCAGGCCCGATTGCTAGCAGGTCAAAGGAAACGCCAAACGAAGCGCGATGCTGCCCTTTACCGGATTTTACGACATGAATCGATGGTGTGCTCAAAGCAGGGTTGATTTGTTTGCCGACGTTGCGATGAGCCGCGGCTACGGCTGCCGCGGCGGGTGCCCCGCAGCCGCCGTGCCGGACGCAGTCGTCGGCTCGGTCGGATGTATCGGCAGGTTTCTCATTCGTAGTGGGTCCACAGTCGCAATACCTTGATCGCCTTTTGCTCAACATAGACTTGATACACTAGTCGGTGTTGAACGTTGATTCGCCTTGAATAGGCGCCAGCCAGGTCGCCAACGAGCTTTTCGAACGGCGGCGGATTTTGGAACGGATCCCTCCTGATAATTTCCAAAAGTCGCTCCGCCTGCGGTCGCAGGTTTGACGACGCCAGCTTTCTTGCGTCTTTTTGCGCTTGCTTGGTGTAGTAGAGTTCCCAGTTCACCATTTCAGTGTCGTTGGCAGACCGGTGAGCGGCTCATTGAGACCCTTGCGAATCGATTCGCGCATTCCGGGAACGGACAGCAGGTACAGAGTTTCTTGGATACTCCTCCAATCTTCTTCGGACACAAGTACAGCGTTATTGCGTTTCCCTGTGATTTGCACGGGCTCATGGCTGAAGGCACTGTCGTCAACGAGCTGATAGAGCTTTGCGCGTGCTTTCGTAACAGGGATAGAGGTCATAATCTCAGCGTACGTCATAACGTACGCATGTCAAGACATTCTGTTTCTGCCGAACGCTTGATTATTCCGAACGGGATTCATATTATTGAATCACTTACTTTCGCGACAAAGGAAACTTACAGAAAATCGCTAGCCCTGGAAAACGGTACATCGGCTGTTTCCCCAATATCCAATCGCCGTTCGGTGTATCCAATTACGCGAAGAATTGGTGATCAATAAGTAACCCAAAATGAGGTCCTGAGGTTGGCCTAATTCAGGGCAAATCCGACGTTGGCCCTTTGGTGAGCGTTTTCAATTCATTTCCAAGCCCATAAAATCCCGGGCCGAGGTGATGGAGATCGTGCGCAAAAAGGTGCGGCTGCTCCACTAACAGCAACGAACTCTGCCGGATCGGTTACGAGTAACGGAGGCGTGCCGGCGGTCCAGGCGAACGGTGCTCCTTCTATTTCCTTCCAACCCCAGTCGCAAACCATTGGTGCGGGTTCAACCTTGGTCCTTACTGCGGGCTCAACCTTTGGCCGGCAGAGTTGCGCCGCCGGCCGACGGAGGCGCTCCAAAGGGAATAAAGACGGCGCGATCGCCAATAAACATGGGAGGCTTCATTAGCTCCATGAGGGCGTGATCCTGGTCTGCTGTGAATATTGAGAACACCGCAACGGCGGCCTTATTGGGATTGAGCCGCACGTCCTTTTCCAGCACGACCTGGCTCAGCAGCAGGATCCCGGCGCTAGAGGATACTTGGCGAAAATATTCCAAACGCTCGTACGGGCGCATCAACACCCGTTCGACGTGCGAATGGCGCCCGACACGGGGGAATCCCAGAAAATATTCCAAACCGTCGCCGCTTGGGAAGGAGACCACGGGGCGACCTCCAGGTCTCACATCGTAGCGCGCGAGCTGGCGGGCCAGGTCCGCGACAAATTCGCGATCCCTTGGGTTGAGAAGCAAATGCGTGCCGTGAAGCAAGGCCACGCTCTGCACGCTCGAATTCACACTTCGCGTATCGCGCCACACTCCGCGTCCTATGCTTCCGATCATGGGCACCATTACCGCAATTACGCCCATTCGCCCGACCAACTTCGTTCGGGCGAAGATGTAAACCATCGGCACCCCGAGGAGCAAGGAGTACTCATAGAAATGGTACATGTGGCGAAAATAGCCGATGCATCCCAGGAAATAGAAGAGAGGGGGAAGGCATAGGGCGTAGGGAAACGCCGGAAAACGCGAACCTCGGCCTTTTCCGCCGAAGAATGCCGACGCACAGATACCGAGGCCGCAGGCAAAGCCGGCGATGGCGGGCAATTGAACGCCCAGCAGGAAGCCAAGGGACTCGTATCGGGGAAAGCGAATGGCCGGTGTGACGTAGGAGCTGTACCACTCCCGGTGGTAGAGCGGGAAGGCCGTGTCCAAAGCGTAGGGCCGTGGCAGAGTGCTGAAATGATACGCCAGCCTCGCCCCTTCCAGGAGCAAGAAACCGGAGACGCCGGCCAGCAGGTTTGCCCAAGACGCCCCCTTAGGGGCGCCGTCCTCCGATCGCGTTTGGGCCATGAGGTCGACAAGCACTACGCTTATTGCGGCAACCACTCCGCTGCCGAACTTCGACCATTGCATCGCGCCGCATAGTGCGCCGAGAAGAAGGGATCTCTTGCAGCTCCTTTTCCCGGGGGGAAGGTAAAGCGCGGCTACAATTGACAGGAAGAGAAGCTCAAACGGAGCCGTGTTTTCCGCCAGTTCGCTTGCACCAATCACCAGCGGTAGCGTGGTTAGCGCCAAGCCCGCAATGGCCCAAAAGCGGGTCATGCATCTGGCAGCTGCGACATAGAAACACCCCAGGGCCGTCGAGTAGAGCAGCGCGTTCGAAGCGATGAGCGTCACCGGCGTGTTGCCGAACAGGGCGGCAAATGCCGCATAATAGTAGATAGGGAAAGGCCCGTAATTCCATTGGATGTCTCGATAAAGGGACTGCCCTTTGAGCACTGCATCGGCTGCCGTCAACGTCCAGGATTCGCCTTGGAACAGCCAATCCGCTGAATACAGGGAGGCCCGCCTGAGCCAGTAGAACAGCACGATCGAGAGCGCCGTCACCCCGAAAACAAGTGAGGCTTCCATCCACTTGTCGGAATGCTTTTGATTTGGTTCCAACGGCTTCAGAAAAGACGCGAATCATCGGTGGTGGTCAATTCGGATAGCATTGCCGCATGGGGAGGTTTAATCCGCACTACACACCCGTTTCCGCCGTCGGCCTGCGAGGGGTGCTTGAGCAAAGGCTGGCCGAGGCACCCTACGCCGTGTTTACGGAGCGCACCCGCCCGATTGTCGCGTGAGTGAGATTTGTCGTGCCGCCCATCGGGGCGATGCACGGGACCCAGCTGTCTCTGCGGCGCATCCTTTGCCCGATGGGCCGCGTCTTTCTGCATAACCGGTCGCTTGCCCCACCCCGTCATTCCACCATGAAAATCCCCTGTCGTATCTCAGCCGTGTCGCTTTGCCTCGCCGTTTTTGCCACGTCTTCGCTCCATGCGGCCGATGCGGCCGCTTTGTGGCGGAAAGACTGCGCCACCTGCCACGGCGCCGACGGTCGCGGCGACACGAAGGAGGGGAGCAAACGCTACATCAGCGATCTCACCGATGCCGCCCTTCAAGCGAAGTTCACCGACGACGAAGCCGCCAAGTCGATAAAATCCGGCCTGAAAGACGCAAAAGGCAGAGTCATCATGAAGGCAATCAGCGGAGTCTCGGACGCCGACGTCAAATCGCTCGTCGCCTACGTGCGCGCGCTCAAGAAGTAACTCTGTGGTGGCCCTTGCAGGCCGGTTCATATCCGGCTGGGGCGGAGCATGGGCATCGCCGCCGGACTTACCAGATAGCGGAAGCGGGTTTGCGCGGGATCGCCGCTAGAACCGCCGGTCGGCGCTCAACTCAAGATTGTTTTCCCGATAACCTTGGCCGGATTGCACCACATGGTTGATCAGGCTTCGGGCAACGAGGTGAAGGCTGAGTTTGTCCGAGACCGCAAATTGGAGTTGGGCACCCTTGGTCCAAAAATCGCCGGAACCCGTCGCGCTCACGGACTGGACAATGTGCTGCCAACCCGCCTCGATCGCCAGTGTCGTCCTTTCATTCAGCTTGAGATCTGATGAAAATTCCGCCGACAAAGTTCGATAATAATCGGTGGTGAAGTTGTCAGAGACCTGGTCCGAAATACGGAGGGTGCAGCCGATGTTTTTCCGAAGCTGTTCGGTCAGGTTGAGATCTTCGATCAACTGGGTGTGCCGGGTGGAGTCGCCGGCCGTCGCCGGCTGGGCATAGGTGACTGCTTCGATTCCGACGGCAACGACGGCTTTGAGCGTAGCGGTCAACTGCGCGCTGCCGATGAGTCTCCCTGTTCCGTTTGTACCGGACGCTGCCGGAGCATTCCTGAAGTTTTCGAAGACCGCATAGTATTCGAACCCTGCGCTTAGGCGTGAATTGAAATCCCGGACAATCCGTGCGCTGAGCAGCGTTCGATTCGTGTCGGAATTGTCCAGGCCCGAACCGCTCGTGGTCGCGAAACCTCGGAGACCCATGAGTTCGACACTGAGTTTATTCAGCGGAACCTCCACCTCCAGCCCACCATCGTAACTCGACTGCTCGAAAACTGGCGTATTCCCGACGGTCGGAACGAGACCCGGATCGTAGGTGCGTTCCAAATTAACAAAAGGGGTGAGTTTCACGTAATCGACATAGATAGAATAGCGAAGGGTTGATCCGGGCTGAATCGTCAGGAAAGCCTGGTCGGGCCCATCACCTGTGATCCAATGGTTCGCCAGCCACTGTCCGGAAACGCTGAATTCGGCCGCTTGAAGGGTCTGCCAATCCCCACTGAAACCAAGTCCGGAGCTGAGTTCCGTGCCGGCTTGGGCAACGGACGAAAAATCAATATTATCCGTGTATTTGATCGAAGCGGAGGCGTACATTCCGACGACGATCGGGCCCAGCTTCAAGAAGCCTTCATCCGATTGGTCCGGAGCGCCCGTCGAGGTTCGCGAATCCTGAAATGCGTCCGTGAACCAGGTTTGCCCCGATAATCGGCCCGTCAGAGGAGTCAGCCCGATGATCCCCAGCAGGATACTCCAAAAGCGCGACCAACGCATTGCAGGACAGCGGAGTGCAAGGTTTTAGGCAAGACCCTTTTGGAGCGTGAAATCGGATTGATTGCACAGCCTCCGGCGCCTTAGCCACCGTATCGCGGCATAGGCCAGGATCGCGCCGGCAGCCGGCAGCCAGGGCCAAACCTCAGGCACAGCGGCGGTCAGGCCATACACCAACAAACCGCTTCCGGTCGTCTGATTGTCGTTGCTGGGCCCCGACGAGTTGGCGGTATTATCAACTACGAATACCAGCTGATTCGTCCCCAATTCATAATTGGCTTTGGTGGCGTCGTAACCGATCGTGATGTTTTGCGCAGTCATGGCGGCATAACTGCTGGAGCTGGTGTATGCGACCGGACCGGTCGGCAGGCCACTGCTCTCTGTTGGATTGATATAAACTGAATAAGTATCGTCGGCCGCGGCGTTTAGATTCAGCCTAAAATTGGCCACCGATTGCCCGGCAGAGCCGGTGCCGGTGATGTTGAAAGTAAGGGTGTAGACGTACACGCCCTCTTGATAATACCCCCCTTTCCCATCCGACTGATAGCTTGTTCCAAAGCCAGGCAGGTAAATTCCCCCTTCATTCATTTTTGTGGAGTCATTGCCGGGATAAGATCCCGCGTCTTCTGTCGCTCCCGGCGCGGTAATCCAGATGCCGCTCGATTGCTCTGCGACGAAACCATAATTTGATACGATTGAGCCGGTGACCACATAGGCCGTGCCCAGAAACTTGCTGGCGGAAACTCCGTTCGCAATGTCTCCCGTCACCGACCAGGCAGCGCTCGAACTGGTCGTTCCGTCGGCGATTTGGGTGCCTGAAGTCGTAAATCCAGTGCCATACAGACCGGAGTCCCCGGTGGCTGTGGCTTGCCCCCTGGCATTTTCAGCCAAGAAGGGCGGGCCGCCAAGCAAGCCAAGCAAAAGAATGGCCCGCTTCATGGGAATTGATTGGGCTCGTGTCGAAGGAAGCTCGCTGCGGCAGGTACTTCGCATCGTTAGGATATTAACGACCATTTGGGCCGAAGGTTGAGCGAAACTGGCAGTCGGCGGGTCGCCGTCCCCTGCGGCGCCTCACAAAGCGGTCAAGTGCCGTGTAAAGGTTCCGATATTATTCCTAGGGTGCTGATAATCATCGCATCACCGAAATGAGCGCACGCATTGAAACGTTTCCGTCCTTCCGGAGGCTGTCCTGGATTTCCCGCCTCAACGCGGGAGCTCTCGCTGCCATCGTTGGAGCGCTCTCTTTGTTCCTCTTCCCCGCCTGGAAACGGGACCCGGATCTTCAGCATGGCCTGTTTATTCCCATCTTGTGCTTGATCCTGCTAGCCGAAAGCCGGCGGGATCCCCTGCCGAGGTTTTTCGACTCGGGCCAGGCCGGAGATTGGGCGGCTGTGGGATGTGTGTTTGTCTCCCTGGCCACCTTGGCTGTGGCCGGCATTTACGCTGCGGTTCTTGAATGGTCGCATGCTTTGGTTGAGTTTATGGTGGCGTCGTCGGTGATTTTTCTGCTGGGCGCCGCCTGGCTCACGTTCGCCGATCGCCGCCTGCGGGGGGTCCCCGCCAGTTGGCCCGTCGCCGCGGCAATTGTGCTCTGGTTTCTGGCTGTCCCAATTCCTCCCGGCACCTACTCTTCATTCACGATGCTGCTGCGGAATGGAGTGACGAGTTGCGTCGTCAATTCGCTGCAAATCGCTGGCATTCCGGCTCATCAGGCCGGCAACGTCATTGAGCTGGCAAGGACCGATCTTGGCGTTGACGAAGCCTGCAGCGGTGTCCGAAGCCTCATGGCTTCGGTGGCAGCCGGCCTGTTCATCTCCTCGGTATTCGCCGCGGATCTTCGAACCCGGCTCCTCATCATCCTAACCGCTCCCCTGACCGCTTTGGCGCTCAATTTCGTTCGCTCCTTGATTCTGGCCTGGCTTGCCAGCCGGGGAACTACAATCGCCGGACCCTGGCACGACGGGACCGGTCTTGCGATCATTGTTCTAACCACGGGACTTCTCGTTTTGATCGCTTCGCGCTGCGGAGATCGCCCCTTCCGATATCCGCCCTCGGCCAGGAGAATGGCGGAGATCCTTCCGTCGACCAGACGGCAAGGGTTTCTAGCGGGTGGGTTGGTTTGCTACGGGGCGCTGGCGCTGACCTTTGTGTGCAACGGAATCACGACAAAGGCACCGGATATGGCCGGACCGACGTTGGATGTGGAAGAACTGATGCCGCCCGCCCCGACAGGATGGAAGATGAAGACGGACACCCACTTGGAAGCTGCCCAGTCGATTCTGAGAACAAAGGCGCTCGCGAGCCGCACTTATTGGATCGAGAATGCGGCCAAGCCGACAGAAATCACCTTCTACTTGGCGTACTGGCGGCCCGGCGAGGCGCCGATCAGCCTTGTGGCCGCTCATACGCCCGACGCATGCTGGCCGGGCAACGGCTGGCTGGCACAGCCAGCTTCGCAGCAGGAAATTTTGCCGCGAATGGAGGGAAGAACGGTTCCCGAGGCGCAATGCCGGGCCTTCGCCCGGGAAGGCCATCTGCTCCACGTGTGGTTTTGGCATCTGGTCGGCGGTCGTCCAGTCAACGATCAAAACCCGTATTCCCTATTCAGATTCCTAAACCTGGCGTTGAAATTCGGATTCCAGCCGCCTCACGAGCAATTGTTTGTCCGCATTTCAAGCAACCGTCCGTGGGATGAGATCGCCACTCAGGAGGTGGTGAAAAGCCTGTTCACCCAGCTTCAGCCACAGGGACTGTAGGCAGAGCCTTCCACCCATATCCTTCCCGCATGGACTCCCGGTCCCATCAGATGATTTCGGACAGCATTGGGCTCCTTTCTCCGCCTCGACAAGCCCCCGGCGAGTCCGCCGGCAGCTCTCTTGCAATTGGGCTGCGGCGGCGACGGTGGTTCCGCTCGCGCCTTGCGGCCACGCTGGTCGTGGCGGCCTCCTTGCTCATCTTCGGCGGAAGGCTGATCCCTGACATTTATAAACGCTGGCGGCTGGGCAATACCGTTCTTCTCGGCCAGCGGTGGATGGAAGCCGGGCGTTTCTTGCGCGCCTCCGAAGAGGTTGAGAAGGCTCTGGCTCTGGATTCCCATCGGCCCGAGCCGTGGCGCCTCGCGTCCCAACTGGCTTGGAAGCAAGGCCAAACCAGCAAGGCGTTCGAGTACGCCGCGAAAGCGGCCGAAATCAGCGAAAACCGTGTGGATTATGTGCTGCCCTGGGTCAGGATGGCACTGCTGCGCGCCGATTTCACCGAGGCCAGTCACGCGCTGGCGCAGTTGGCCCCGGAAAACCTCCGCGCCTCTTCGCCCGCCCTGCGAATTTCGGCTGAAACGGCGGGCCGCCGGGGAGATTACCGAGCTGCGCGTGATTTCTTGAACGCTGCGTTGGCCGTTGACGTTAAGGCCGGGAACGCCGATTTACGCTCGGACGAAGCCCAACTCGGGATGGTGCTGCTCCAGACGGGAATATCGGAAGATCGCACCCGCGGGTTGGAATTGCTGGCGCGTTGTTCGCAGAGCAAAGACGCAGTGGGCCGGTTCGCACTGCGCAACCTGTTGTCTGATTCGGCGGCCAAATCGAATCAGGCCGAGACGGCCAAATGGGCCCGGGCGCTGCTCGCTCATCCCCTTTGCACCCTGGTGGACGCGCACGCATGCTTGAATGCGGTGGCCCCGGCCGACGAAGCCACGTTTGGAAACATGTTCGCGGCGGTCAAGAAGATGCTCGCTCCGAGCCAGCTCCGATCCGCTGAATTGCTCGGCTGGTTGGGCAGTATGGGCAGGACGAAAGAAGCGTTGGAATGGGCCCGCTCGATCAACGCAGCGGAAGTGAACTGCCCACCGCTCTTTGTGTCCGTCGCCGAGATTTTCCGCCAGGCTTCGCAGTGGCGTGACCTGGAGATGTGGACCGGCTTGGCCGAGTGGGGCCCGGGTGTCAGCCTGCTGCAGCTGAACTACCGCTGGGTTGCGCTTGCCAAGGCCGGCGACACGGAAATGGCTGAGGCTGCGCTGAGCGAGCTCAAGGGCAACGCGCTCGGCAAGGGTCCCGAAGCGATGCTGGTCGCTCAGCTTCTCTATGCCTGGGGCCTGACCGACCAGGCGGCCGACTTGTTGTGGGTCCTCAGCCGGGACCCCAAAGTGGACATCAAGGCGGTCGGCATGCTTATCCGTCATTACCAGGTCCAGCGGGACAGCGCAGGCCTCCACCGGGCTTTTGCCGCGTGGTGTCAGCTGCGTCCAAACGACCGCACGGCGACGGTCAGCTGTGCTTTCTTTGGCAGCTTGGCCGCGGTTGGAGATCCCGCCAGGTTCGAGCAGATCGCGGCGGAGAATTTGATTGCAGATCCCGCCAATGGGTATTTTCGCTGCTGTTATGGGGCCATCTTGGCGATGAACGGACACGGCGCCCGGGCGCTCGATGTGCTCGCTCCCATTTCGGCGGACTGGAGAAAATCGAGTTCAATCGCCTTTGCCTATGGGCTCGCATTGGCCAATGCAGGTCGCTCAAGCGAAGCCCGGGAGGTCCTCAGCTCGATCGATCCGAAAGTCCTGAACTCGCAGCAGGCCGCCCTATGCGAGTCGGTTCTCAAGTAACTCTTTTCCAAGCTCCAGCGCGAACCTGAAGTTGTGTCGGGGGTTACCCGGGGAGACGCTCGTCCTATTCCAGATGCCAGGCTAAACTGCTGGTCCCTGAGAGGTTGCGACTTTGTCTGGGGAACCTGCAAAGTCCTGCTCTTGATAGCCATAGCCGTACATGTGAGAATCGCCCTTCAATCCGTTGGCGATGAGCCGGAATCCATGCCGAGAGTTATGGCGAATGATGGCCGTGGCTTTTTTCAGAAGGTCGAGCTTGGTCACTCTCACACGGCCAATGAGCAGAATGTGGTCCGCATGCGGCAAGAACGAGATTGAGTCCGACACCGGAATAAGGGGCGATGAATCGATGACGATTGCGTCGTAACTGGCTTTAAGTTCGGCGAACAGATCCTGACTGAGGCCGCGGGACAGCAAGTCGATTGTTTGGGCGGTGGGATTGCCGCGGGGAAGGATGCTGAGTTTTCGATCGGGAAAGCGGTGTATGCCCATGAGCCAGCCGCTCCGGCCGGCCTCAAGCCCTTCGGCCAACCCGCCCTGCTGCGGATCAAGCCCCAGGGTTTCGCCAATGCACCCGCGACGAAGATCCGCGTCGACCAGCAGTGTATTGAAGCCCAAATTCTCAAGATAAAGCGCCAGGTGCAGCGCCAGCGTCGACTTGCCCTCGCTGGGGGTGGAGCTGCAACATAGGATGACCGAGTGATTGGTTGCGCCGGCGCTTGAAAGCGGCAGCGATGCGGCCAGACTTCGCATTGCTTCCAGCAGCAGGAACGGCTGGGGATCCTCAGTCGGCCGGTAACTTGGATCGGCAAGCTCATCGATCGGAGGAATCTCGGCGACGATGGCCGCTCCGGCCGCTTCGGCGATCTCATCTGCCGAAAACGCCCGCTGATCCAACTTTTGCAGACCCATGATAATCGCGAATCCGATTATGCCGCCAAGCAGGAGTCCGTTGATCGCCGCATGGGTGAGATTCTTGGGCAACGGGCTCGCCGGGGTCGGATGCTCCAGAATCTGCACCATGTCGAGATTGACCTCGCGGCTCACGTCGACGTTCTGCAAACCGCTGACCAGTCGGGTGTGGACTTCCTTGCTCAGAGCGAGGTTCGATTCCAGCCTCTCATATTCGGCGGCGGCATGGGCGGCTTCGAGCGCTTTTCTTTCGCATTCCGCGATCGCCTGCGTTATGACGCTCAATTCGCTCTGCATGCCGGCCACGTTTTGGTCAAACGATCGTTCTGTCTCGAGAGTAATCAGCTGAATGAGGCGGGACTGCTTTTGGATCTCCTGATCCACGTGTTCGACGCGGGGATGTTTCGGTTTGAAGGTGGTGAGCAGCTGCTCACGCTCCACTTGAAGTTTCATCAGCTGTTCCTGCAGATTGTCCAGTTCGGCTGATTGAACCGGATCAGCGGGAGTTGTCGCCGCATGCTTTTGAGTTTCGTCAAAGGCCCCCAGGGCCTGTAGCCGTCCTTCACGGGCCTGCGTGACGGCCTGTCCCTTCATTGATGCGGCCAGCTGCAATTGCATCCGCAGATTGGCTTCGCGACTCCTCAGCTGGGAGAGAAGCTGGCCGGCACCCGATGCCTCCGCATCCCAGTACCTCATGTTGTGCTGTTGCTTGAACTTGAAAAGGGCCTCTTCGTCCAAAGCCACTTGGCGTTCCGTTCGCGGGATCTCCTCCCTAATCTGCCTCAGCGCGGCGTTGGTCGTTTCGATTCGGCGATCGCTCCGGAATTCGATATACTCGTCCAAGATGGCCTGCAGATATTGGGGGACGTATTGTGGGTCCAAGCCCGTTGCTTCCACTTGAATGATTGTCGTTCCCGTTACGTAATGGGCTTTCACGCTGGCCGAGCCCGGCAGGTCCAGATGGTCGAGCTGCATCTTCCGTCGGGCCTTGTTAGCCAGTTCCTCGCTCCCGAGGATTTCAATCTGGGTGCCCAGGAAGTTCGTCAGCTCTTCCCTGTAGGCGTTGGCGGTTTCGGGAAGGTTGATCTTCCCACTGATCGCGATTTTGGCTCGGGACGAACAGTAGGGCGGCTGCTTCAGCTGCGCGTAAACAAGGTACAGCCCCATCGCCAAGGCCACGACCGGGAACACCGCAAGATAATGGGCGGCTCTCGGTTTGATCAACTTGTAGCGAGATAGCAGTTCCTCGAGCATATGTCACCAGTTGACCAATTTGGATCCGACCACCACGAGGTCCCCGTCGAACAGGGGCACGTCTAGGTCAAGGCGGCCTTTCTCCAGCACTTCATGAAGATCCACGATCTGACTTTGGACGGTCCCTGCGGAGTCCATTCGAAAGATCTTGATCTTCCGGGCATCGGCAAAATCGCTTAGTCCGCCATTCGTCAGAATCACCTTTCCGACGGTATTGGCTTCGCCATTGTCGATCTCCACCATTCCGACACGGCGAACCTGTCCCGAAATGAAAATTCTGCCGCGAGCGCTGGGTTTACCCGAACGATCGCGCAGGTAGATTCGGACCGTTGCTGAATTGTATAATTCCTTATCCAACTTTGCCTTAACAAGAACCGAGAGGCTCTTTTCGGTGAGGCCTTTCACCGGGATTTCGCCTAGGTAGGGCACGTTGATCATGCCTTCGCCATTTACCTCGAGTTCGATCGGCGGATCGCCGTCTTCGAGGATCTGGAACGTCAGGCGATCTCCTGTCTGCAATTGGGCGAGGTTTTCTAGTTGGGCTCCAATCGCAGCGACCGGGGAAGGGCTGGGACCCCCAAGCGCAGCCCACCCGGATCCGAGGAAGGCGGAAACCGCGAAGATTCTGAGGATTAGATTGGATTGCGGCATATGAACGTGATTCCGCAACTCCTTGATCGGCGCTTTTTCACTTTTCATGAGCGCATCTAGGGGTTTTACCCTATACAACGTATCGTTCGAGCCCTCGCCGCATTCAATGACGGCAGGCTCGCGACGTTCGACAAGCAACTCGTACGCATCTTCCCCGCAATTGCCTTCCTTGCATCCTAAGCCCGGTCGGGGGTTTTCCACCCTAATGAAACTCAAATTGTCCGTAGCGCATGCCATGGCGCTGCTGGTGGCCGCCGGTTCTTGCCACGCGGCCGGCGAGCTCCCGCCGGTAAGAAATCCGCCGCCGAAAGCCTGGTCCATCGCCCTGGCGGAGAGTATCGTCAAACGCAATCCAGGCAGTCCGTCGGACCGACTCGCGCGTTGGACCTATTTCAAGGGGTTTCCACTCTATGGGTTCGATCTGCTTTGGCGCTCCACCGGGGATTCGCGCTATTTGGCCTTCATCCAGCGCGAGATCGATCTGCACGTCGACGTCGCGGGCAACCTAAAGAGTGTCAAACTCGACTGGCTCGACAACGCGATGACCGGCAACCTTGTCGTCGCGCTCTACGAACACACCGGCGACGAGCGCTACCGGATCGCGGCGATGCAGCTCCGCAAGGCGTTCGACTCCTTTCCCCGCAATCCCGACGGTGGCTTCTGGCACGCAGTGCCATTGCCGGGCGAGATGTGGATCGACGGCCTGTTCATGGGGCAGATGTTTCTGCTGCGTTATGGAACATCCATCGGCGACCGGGCGTGGTGTTACGACGAAGCGGTGCGGCAGATCACGATTTTCGCAAGGCATGCGGAAAAGGGCGACAGCGGACTCTATTATCACGCTTGGGCGGCGAAGCCGGATTCCGCGAAGGTCTGGCCGGAGCGCACGGTGCGCTGGGCCGATCCGCAGACGGGCTTGTCGCCTGAGGTGTGGAGCGAAGGCCAGGGCTGGTATGCACTCGTGCTGTCCGAAGCGCTCGCGGTCCTGCCAGCCGACTACCCACGCCGCGCCGAGATCGTCGACATATTCCGACGCCTCGCCGCCGGGTTGAAGCGCACGCAGGATCCGGCCAGCGGCCGCTGGTTTCAAGTCGTTGACCAAGGCGACCGGCCCGACAACTGGACCGACACTTCGGGCAGTGCGATGTTCACCTACATGCTGCAAAAGGGCCTCGACCTCGGCCTGCTGAATCCAGCGGACTACGCCCCGGTGGTGGAGAAGGCCTACCGTGGAATCACGTCTTTCGCGCGGGTGAACGACGAAGGTCTGGTCGACATTTATGGCGCCTGCGACGGCGTGTGCGTGCAAGCGAGCTACGCCGACTATATCAACTATCCCAGACGGTTGAACGCCAAGGAAGCCGTCGGCGCATTCCTGTGGGCGACAGCCCTCGTCGAAAAACCGACTGCGTCCCAGCTGCCTTTTGCAACGTCCGCGGTGGCGTGGGGAGGCAAGCATCGTTTCGTGTGCACCGACTACACCCAGGGCAAGATCTTCGTCTTCTCGCCCGACGGCCGCCCCGAGTGGGAGTATCCAGCCGAAGCCTGCAACGACCTCGCGGTCCTGCCGGACGGCAATCTCCTGTTCAACACCGGCCACGGCGTAAAAGAGGTCACGCGTGAAAAGAAGGTCGTCTTCGAGTATGACTCGACGAGCGAGATCTACGCCTGTCAGCGACTTGCGGACGGCAACACGTTTGTGGCCGAGTGCAATGCGGGGAGGCTGCTCGAGCTTTCGCCCGGCGGAACCGTGGTGAAAGAAGTGCGCCTCCTGCCCGAGGGCCAGGACGGCGGCCACGCCTACCTGCGCAACGCCCGACGGTTGGACAACGGCCACTATCTTGTCGCCCATTACGGCGCCGGCGTCGTCCGCGAATACGATTCCGCCGGCAAAATCGTCATGGAGATTCCTGCAATCGGCGGACCACACAGCGTCGAACGGCTCGCCAACGGCCATACGCTGATCTCGTGCGGCGACCACCAGAACGGCCAGGGAATCTTTGAGGTGGATGCCGCCGGAAAAACCGTCTGGCAGGTTCGCGAGGGGGACCTGCCGGGCGTCAGCCTGAAATTTGCCGCGGGTTTCCAGCGCCTGCCGAACGGCGACACCGTGATCGCAAACTGGCTCGGACACGATCAGTTCGGCCGTGCGCCGCATCTCATCGAGGTCACCCCTGAAAAGACAGTAGTTTGGACGTATGCCGACAACAGCACCCTAGTGACGGCCTCCAATATTCGTTTCATCGAGGAGGCCGCCCCCGGCTCCACGGAACGATCCGCGCGGCCGAGAGAATAGCCGCCCGGCACCGCCTCAAGGCGCCCTGCTTTCCCCGCCGCGCTGGAACGCCGGTTGGAACGTCAATTGCGGCTCCGCCCTTGTGTTTTCCGCGAACACGGCGAACGTAGCGGTCCCACGGCCGTGCCCCCGCCTTCCCGAGAATACGAACTGGTGCAGCTTCGCGAGTTGGCCGCGCGTTTTCCCAACGTCGACGCCGCCATGGCGGAGATCGCACGGCTCGGGGCCGTCCTCACCCTTCCCAAGGGAACGGTCCATGTGATCAGCGACATCCACGGCGAGGACCAGAAGCTCCGCCACGTGATCAACAACAGCTCCGGCACGCTTCGCCCGCTCGTCGAGCGCCTCTTCGCCAATCGGATGGACGCCGCCCAGCTCCGGGAATTTCTGACCCTGATCTTCTACCCCAACGAGGTCGTCCAGCTCCTGGAGCGCCAGAGCCGCTCGCCGGAGGCCCTCCGGGACTTCGGGGTCCTCACGCTGCGCAACCTCTTCGAGATTGTCCGCAGCCTTGCCGCCCGCTACAGCCTCAGGCGGGCGATGGAGGTCTTTCCCTTGGAGTACCGGGACCTTCTTGCGGAAATGCTGCACGAACCGACGACCGAGCGCGGCCCGGAGTTCCTGGCGGCGATCGTCGACGAACTCGCCTGTCGCGGCCGCCTCTGGCATGTCATCTACGTCACGGTGCGGCTCGTTCGGAACCTGGCTGTCTACGAACTCATCATCGGGGGCGACTGCTGGGACCGCGGGCCCCGCGGCGACAGGGTGGTCGACTACCTCCGACAGCAGCCCAATGTGTCGTTCATCTGGGGAAACCATGACGCCGCGTGGCTCGGTGCCTCCCTCGGCCATCCCGCGCTCATCTGCCATGTGCTGCGCATGTCGCTCCGCTACCGGAGAATGAGCCAGGTGGACGAGGGGTACAGCATCCCGTGGACGCCCCTCGAGCACCTCGTGGAGGCGGCCTACGGCGGGGATCCGGCCGGCGGCTTCTTTCCCAAGACGACCGGCATGCGGCCGGATTTGCTGGTCGCCCGCATGCAGAAGGCTGCCGCAATCATGCAATTCAAGCTCGAAGGCTCGCTGATCGACCGCCACCCCGAATGGGAGCTTTCCCACCGCAGGTTCCTCCACACGATCGATCGCGCCCACGGCACGGTCGAGGTCGACGGCGTCCTCTATCCCCTCCGGGATGCCCGCTTCCCGACGGTGTCGCCGGAGAATCCTTACGCCCTCACGTCCGAGGAGGAGGCCTGCCTCGGGCGGTTCCGCCACTCCTTCCTCAGCAGCCAGAAGCTGGGAGAGCACATGCGCTGGCTCGTTCGGCAGGGGTCGATGTACCTGCGGCGGGAGGACCACCTGATCTTTCACGGCTGCGTCCCGGTGGACAGGCGCGGGGACTTCCTGCCTATGCCAATCGGCGGGGAGACCCGGCGGGGGCGCGCGCTCTTCGACGCAATCCAGCGGCTTCTCGTCCGGGTGATCGACCGGCCCGAGGAGCCGGACCTTGACACTCTCTGGTACCTGTGGGGCGGGCCCCGCTCGCCCCTTTTCGGCAAGGACCGGATTACGACCTTCGAGCGCGATTTCATCGCCGACCCGAAGTCCCACGAGGAGACGAAGAACCCGTATTTCTCCCTCATTCACGAGCCGTGGTTCTGCGAGCGCATCCTCGCCGAATTCGGGGTCGATCCGGGCCGGGGCCTCATCGTCAACGGCCATGTGCCGGTCAAGATCGAGAATGGCGAGTCGCCCATGAAGCGCAGCGGCAAGGCGATCACGATTGACGGCGCCTTTTCGGAAGCCTATGGCGACCACGGCTATACGCTGGTTCTCGAGTCGAACAGGACCTACCTCGCCTGCCACCACCATTTCGAATCGGTCGAGGCAGCGATCCGGGAGGGAGTGGACATCATCCCGAGCATCTCGGTCGTCCGGACTTGGGACCGGCCGAGGCGGATGGCAGACACCGAGAAGGGCGTCGAATTCCGCTGCGAGATCGAGATGCTGGAGCGGCTGATCGAGGCCTACCGGGACAACGAGATCAGGCCCAAGCCGGCCCGCTGAGCCGCGCTCGAACGGGCGGCGCGGCGCGTCAACCCGAACATTTGATTAACGCGGTGGAAGATTGCGCAAAATACAGGAGCAGACGAAGCGCGTCAGCGCGGAGATGACGCCAGCCCCGGAGCGAAGCGAAGGGGTTCGCCTGGGCGGGCGCCCCAGGGGCCGCAGGCGATGAATCCGGCCTCGGGCGTTTTTCGAGTCGATCTGGGGCGGCCAATATATAGTGCCTGAAGGTGCGCTGCCATGGCCCCGCCTTTCAATAAGCCCCTCCCAACCGTCGCGGGCCGGCGGAAGCCGCGGGCGTATGACCGGAATCTGGTGTGGGCGGCCGCCCTGCTGTTCGGAGTCGCCCTGGTCGCCTACCTGCCGGTGCTGCGGGCGGGCTTTGTCTGGGATGACGACACGTTTCTGACCGAAAATCCCCTCATCAAGGCGGCCGACGGACTGCGCCGGTTCTGGTTCACGGCAAACGCCACCGATTACTGGCCGATGACATCGACGACCCTGTGGGTCGAGTGGCGGCTGTGGGGGATGCAGGCGGTCGGCTATCACGCGGCGAACCTTCTGCTCCATGTCGCGGAATGCCTGCTCCTCTGGCGGATACTGGCGCTCCTGCGCGTCCCCGGCGCCTTTCTGGCGGCCCTGCTCTTCGCCGTTCATCCCGTGAATGTCGAATCGGTCGCCTGGATCGCCGAACGGAAGAACCTTGTCGCGATGCTGTTCTTCCTGGGTTCGATATTCTGCTTCGTCAAAAAGGAGGCCGCCTCGCCTGCACAGACCCCAGGCCTTGGCGGACGCCGACGGGTGTGGTACTGGCTCAGCCTAGCCTCTTTCGTCCTCGCCATGCTGAGCAAAGGCTCCGTGGCGATGCTGCCGCTGGTGCTGCTGGGCCTCGTTGCCTGGCAGCGGAAAATCGAGGCGAAGGATCTTTTCCAACTGCTGCCTTTCTTTCTCTTGGCAGCCGTCCTGGCGGCGGTCGACGTATGGTTCCAGGAGCACGGAGGGACCGAGGTTATCCGGCACGCCGGGGTTTTGGAGCGGCTTCTTGGGGCCGGCGGGGTGATCTGGTTTTACCTCTTCAAGGCGCTGTGGCCCGTGAAGCTGATCTTCGTCTATCCGCAATGGCACGTCGACGCCGCAGATTGGCGGTGGTGGGTTCCCCTCCTGTCCGCCGTCGCGGTCACGGTCCTTCTTTTGCGAAAGGCCTTTGCGAAGAGTGAAGACGGAGCGCTCCGCTCTCCGCTCCTGGCGGCATGGCTGTATTATTGCGTCATGCTGGTGCCGGTCATGGGCATCACCGACGTGTACTTCATGAAGTACTCGCTTGTCGCCGACCACTACCAGCACCTGGCTCTGATCGGAGTCGTCGCGTTCGCGGCAGGCGCATGGGCCCGGTGGAGGTTCAAGGGCTCGGCGGCTATTGCCGCGGCCGCGGTGGGCGCGCTGGCGTGCCTGACCTGGCGGCAATGCCTCAACTACCGCGATGCGGAGACGCTCTACCGGGCAACAATCGCGAGCGACCCCTCGTCCTGGATGGCGCATAACAACCTCGGCAGGATCCTTTCGGGCAGGCCGGGGAAGCAGGACGAGGCGATAGCCCACTTCGAGGCGGCGCTGCGCGCAAGGCCGGATCTGGTCGAGGTGCACAACAATCTTGGCGCGGCCTGGTTGAAAATGCCGGGGCGCTTGAACGACGCGATCGGCCAGCTTGAGGAGGCGCTGCGGCTGAATCCCGATTATGCAGGCGCCCACAACAACCTGGGCTTTGCCCTCGCAAGGAGCCCCGGGCGCTTGGAAGACGCGATCGCCCAATACAGGGAGGCGCTGCGCCTGAGACCGGGTTATGCCGAGGCGCACAGCAACCTGGCGAATGCCCTTGCAATGATTCCGGGGCGCACAAACGAGGCCATCGCCGAGTATCAGGAGGCTCTGCGCCTGAATCCGGGATTGGCCGAAGCGCACAACAACCTGGGCTTTGCCCTGGCGGCAATTCCCGGGCGCCTAAATGACGCAATTGCCCAGTATGAGGAGGCGATTCGTCTGAAGCCGGACTACGCCGAGGCGCACAACAACCTGGGCTTCGCCCTGGTGGCAATTCCCGGGCGCATGAATGACGCGGCCGCCCAGTTCGAGCAGGCGCTGCGGCTGACGCCGGATGATGCCGACGCGCACTACAACCTTGCCAACGTCCTTTCCGCGATTCCCGGGCGCCTGGATGACGCGATCGACCAATTCGAGCGGGCGCTACGCCTCAATCCGGATCACGCCGGCGCGCACAACAATCTGGCCAACGTCCTTGGGAGAATTCCCGGGCGCATGAATGACGCAATCGCCCAGTACGGGCAGGCGATCCGCCTGAAGCCGGATTTCGCCGATGCCCACTATAACCTGGCTAATTTGATGGCGACAGACCCCGCGCGGCAGCCGGAGGCGATCGCGCATTTTGAGGAGGCCCTGCGTCTCAAGCCGGACTATCCCGCAGCGCACAACAATCTCGCAAATGTGCTGGCCAAGATCCCCGGACGCCTGCCCGAAGCGGTTGACCACTACGAGCAGGCGCTGCGGCTCGACCCCGATTTCGTGACCGCGCACTGCAACCTCGCGGCGGCATACGCCGGAATGGGCCGCCTGGACGAGGCGATTGCCCAGCTGGAGCTGGCCCTCAAGCTGGATCCGTCGCTGGCCGAGATGCGCGACCATCTGAACAGGCTCCGGGCGGCGGCCGGACGGTGAAACTTCGCGCAACAGGGCTCGGGAAGCCAGTGCCGGCACAGCTTCGATTTGGCTTGGAGATTGCCTTGGATGCCCGCAACTGCTGAATGGGCGCTCGCAGCACGCCATGAACCGGGATTCCAACTCGATTCTTCTGTGGACGGGATTTGATCCTGTGCCTGACCTGGGCGGCGGGAATCTTCGCACCGCCCAGATTGTCGAACTCAGCGCTGAGGCCGGATTTGCCGTCCGGCGGATCGGCACGGACGCGCGGGTCCCTTTCCTCGCAAGACTGTCCGGCGGATTGCGCAGCCGGTTCGCTCTTCGCCGGGCCGGCATCCTCATTCCCCTGCGCAACCTTTTCCTGCATGGTTTTTATGATGCAATCCTTCGCCTGGCCTTCATCGGGCACCGGGGAGTGCGCCTCCTTTTGTGGGAACAGACTTCGATAGCCCTCCCGGCCCTGCTCGCCAAGGAGTTCGGCTTCACCGTCATTGCGCTCCCTCAAAACATGGAATCGCTGGTCGGGAGCCGCGAAAGCATGGCGCTCATGCCGCCGGAATTCGCCGCCTTGTCCATGGCCGACCGGGTTGTCTGCATCTCCGATGAAGAGTCGTGGCTGCTGGCCAACCTCGGCATGCCGTCCGGCATTCTCCGTTATCATCCCGTCAAGAGCAGGCGGCTGGCCCTGGAGGCAATTGCGCGGCGCCGCGAAGGGGGTCTCGCCGCCGACGCCCCGTGGGTCGTCCTTGGAAGCGCCCACAATATTTGCAATCGCGAGGGCATGAGGACGCTCCTGAGGTGGATTCAACAGGGATTGCGGGAGGGCATGAAATTCACCCTGGCCGGATTCGGCACCGAAAAGCTTGAAGGGGAATTTGCGGCCACGGGCATCCGGTTCCTCGGGACGGTCCCGGGCCGGCAACTCGAGGAGCTCATGGCCGCCGCCCGGGGAGTGCTGGTTCACCAGGACTACGGCGCAGGTGCCCTGACCCGGATTCCCGAGGCCCTCATCGCCCGCGTGCCTGTGATCGCCAACCGCATTGCCGCCCGCAGCACGCGCGGTTGCGACGGCATTTCCATCTATGATTCCCAGGAGGAGTTGCTCAACCTCCTCCGCGCTGGCGCCGCCGCGGTTGACCGTCCCCCGCCCCCGCCAGCAGAGGAGATGCACCGGTTCGTGGCGCTGTTGCAGTCGGCTTCCAAACGCAATGGTTAGACCGCCCGGCAAAGTCCAAAATAGAACCGTGGAACTAACCCGAAGATTTCATGAAACTCGTCCAAATCTCATCCAAACCGCTCTCGGAAAAGGGCCTCAGACTCCCTGCGATGTGCTTGCAAGCACACCTCGGTCGTCTTTGACCCTTTTCCCTCGGCGGTTTGGCGATCTTTGGCCGTTTTCATGAAATCTTCGGCTAATCCGCAGGCTTCACTACTTGACGGTCAGGACACCGTGCATGCCGGCCTGGAAATGGGCGGGAAAGCTGCAGAGGAAGGGATACTCCCCGGGAGCGACTGGCGCCGAGAACTCGACCTCGCCCGACTTGCGGGGCCCGAGAAGGTCGATGTGGGCGATGATCTCGTCCTTCAGCGCCGCGGGAATGTAACCGGTGTCCTTGGCAGTGGAGGCTGCCATTGAGAAAGCCGCCGGGTCGGAGCCCGCCTTGAGGAGGATCCAGTTGTGGCCCATGACCTCCACAGGCACCGTACCGATGTTGTCGAGGACCACCTTCAGCGGCTCGCCGGGCTTCGCCTCGATCGCGGTGATGCTGTATTTCATGGTGTCGCCGGCCGTGATCTCGATCAGCCGCGGTCCCGAGGCCGAGGCGGCGTCGGCCGAACCGGATGCGCTCTTCTGGCCGCATCCGGAGACGAGCAAACCGGCGGCGAGGGTGATGAACAACGTGCGGATCTTCATGATGGAAATGGTAGCGATTGGTCTTAACTTTCTTTCAAATTCAGACTAAGCAGTCGATGCCCAAATCTGCGGCATTTCAATGTCACAGCCGAGAAACCCTGGTTGGACCGCGCTTTTCTTCTTTTTAGCCCTTGCAACCAATTACATGGTTGCGAGCGCCCCAGTCGTCACGGCAGATGGCCGAGCTTCATTCGAGGATTCCATAAAGGAGGTTCCGGCAGGCGCTCCATCGTCCCGTCCACACCGGGTCCGGGACAGCCTGACGGCGGCGGAATCCGCCCAGAGTCTCGACTTCGTCATCAGCCTACGGATGCGAAACTACGCGGAACTTGAGACGGGCATCCACTCCGGCCGACATATCAGCCAAGCCGAGATGGAGGCCAAATACCTGCCGCTCAAGGCAGACCACGACCGGATCGCGGCCTGGCTAAGAAACCGAGGTTTCACGCTCACCCTCGCCGACTCGAACCACACGAACCTGTTTGTCCGCGGAACAATCATGCAGATCTCGGCAGCCCTGGGGTCGATCTTTGCCCGTGTCGCGACGGCCGACGGCGAGTTCACATCCGCGGTCACGGCCCCTTCCCTGCCGAAGGATATTGCCGACGGGGTCCTTGGGATTGACGGCCTCCAGCCGCACATCCGGATGCGCGCGATTCGGCACAGTCCCGACGCGGTCACGGCCCTGAGCGGACGGGTGACCCCAGCCGACATTCTCGCGGCCTATGATGTGCCGGGCGACGTCAATGGCGCGGGACAGACGATCGCAATCATCATGGGCGCGAATCCGCTCTCGAGCGATCTTTCGACCTACTGGCAGTCCGTCGGTGCCAGCGAAACGCTGGCCAGCTACACTTCGATCAACGTGCTCGGCGGACCCAACCCGACGAGCCAGTTGACGGATGCCCAGGAAGCGTCCATCGACGTCGAATGGTCGGGCGGCGTGGCGCCGGGGGCGCAGCTCAGGCTCTACGCGATCCCGTCACTTCCAACACTGCCAGCCTGACATTCAATGGGCCGCCTTCCATCACGACCCAGCCGGCATCCCTAACCGTGAGCGCCGGAGCGAGTTCGACTCTGACCGCCGTTGCGCCGGGTGCCACAACCTACCAGTGGCGGCTGAACGGGGCCAATATCGCCGGTGCGACGAGCTCCTCGCTCACGCTCTCGAATTTTGCGACGACCCAGGCCGGCACTTACACCGTCGTCGTCTCAAACGTCTACGGCCCTGTGACGTCGAACCCCGTGGCGCTGACGGCCTCGGTCGTCTCGCACCTGTACAATATCTCTTCCCGCGCCTATATAGGCCCCGGCCTTTACCAGAATCTCGTGGCGGGATTTTACACCGACGGATCGGGTTCCAAGAATGTCGTCGTGCGGGGCATCGGGCCCAATCTGGCGATTGTCGCACCGTCGCTTGCCGCCATGGTCCTTCCCAACCCGAAACTGACCGTGTACAATGGAAGCGCCGCCGTTCTCGCAACGAATACGGCCTGGGGCGGAGGCCAGACCCTGGCCAATGCTTTTGCGAGCGTCTACGCCTCTGCGTTGCAGCCCAACTCCAACGACACGGCGGCATTCCTGAGCGTCCCGGCGGGGCCCGGCATCGGCTACACGACGCAAATCGACGGCCTGAACGATGGGAGCGGCGTGGCGCTTGTCGAGGTCTACGACTACGACTCGTATGTGGGCACGCCCGCCTCTCGCCTGATCAACATCTCGTCCCGTGCGGTTGTGGGAATGGGCAACCAGTCGCTTGTCGCCGGATTCTATGTCATCGGCAGCACCTCCCAAACGTTGCTCATCCGAGCGGTCGGTCCGGGGCTCGCGGGCACTCCGGCCTATAGCGGCCTGACCCTGGCCAGACCCACGCTGACCCTTTTCGACTCAAGCGGAAACACGATCGCGACCAATATCGGGTGGGGCAACGCAATCACCCCGGGCAACTCGACGGTGGCGGCCGGGATCCAACCTGCGACAGCGGCAGTCATGAACAGCGTCTACGCCAGCACCATTGCCGCAGGTTCCAAGGATTGCGCCATGGTTGTGACCCTTCCGACAGGAGGCAGCGCCGCCGGTTACACCGCCCAGGTAAGCAGCGCCGACTCCACGACAGGCCTTGCCCTCGTCGAAGTCTACAATGTTCCCTAGCTACGGATAGGCCGACTCCCTCACCCGCTCCAGCAGGCGCCGCGCCGGCTCGAGGCCTGGCTGCAGCCGCAAGGCCTCCTCCAGGTGCGCCACCGCCTCCCCAGTGTGCCCCGGTACCTCGAGCAGCGCCAAAGCGAGCTCCGCATGGACGGCGGCCGCATCGGGCCGAAGGCGCAGCGCCGCCTCAAAATGCGGAATCGCCTCCCCCGGCCGCTCCATCTTGAGGAGAGCGCGGCCGAGGCTGACCTGAATCCTGGCCTCGTTGGGCCGAAGCCGCAGGGCCGCCTCAAAATGCGAAATGGCCTCTGATGTCCGGCCCGCCAGAACCAGGACGCTTCCCAGGTTGCTCTGCGCCTCGGGATAATCCGGCCGCAGCCGCAGCGCCTCCTCGTATTGGGCGATCGCCTCGTCCATACGGCCCGGCAGCTGCGACAATGCGTTGCCGAGATTGTCGCGCGCCTCGGGATAGTCGGGCTTCAGGCTCAGGGCCGTCCGAAACTCGGCGATGGCGTCCGCCGCGCGGCCCGGCAGGCCCAGGCAGAGATGGCCGAGATTGTAGTGCCCCTCGGCGAGGTCCGGCTTGCTCGCGATCGCCGCGCGGTATTCCGCCTCGGCCTCGCTGGCGCGGCCTGTGCGCTCGTACTCGATGCCCAGGTTGTTGTGAGCGAGAAAGCAGGCCGGATTCTCCCGGATTGTCGCGGTGTAAAGGGCGGTCAGATCCCGGTAGTTCGCGCTCTGCGCCCGGCTCAGGAGGGTGAGCACCGCCACAAGCCCCCCGCAGAACACCCAGCCGGCGGTCCGTACGCCCGGGTTGCGGCGTGCGAGCCAGCCGGCTGCGCCGGCGGCGAAGGCGGCGATGACCCCAACGCTCGCCAGGTACTGGAAATGATCGGCCACATACGAGTAGAGAAACGGATAGACGTTGAAAAATCCCAGGGCGGGAAAGAGCGAGCCCGCAAAGAAAAGCCACGCGGCCAGCGGGCCCCGGGAACGGCGGCGCCCCCACCACAGAAGCGCGGTCATCGAAACAGCCGCCGCCAGATACCCCACCCAGCCCGCTGAGGCGGATTTGACGTCCCAGCGCGGGTAGATGAAGACAAGCCGGGCGGGCCAGATGAGTTTTCCCAGATAGAACCAAAGGATCCGCCCGCTAAGGAGGAACCTCTGCCCAAGCGTCAGCTCAAAGTCCGGCCCGACCGCGCCGTTGTACCGTCGCTCCACCCAGGCGGTGAAAAGCCCGCCGGCAATCGCCAGGACGAACCACGGTAGCAGGCAAACGACGTCCCGGCGCCAGGACAGCCTGCCGCGCTGCCACCAGAGGACCACCAGCAGGGCCGCCGGCAGGGTAGCACAGACCGATTTGGTCAGGATGGCCAGGACAAATAGCCCCAGGGCGATGGCGTACGCCCTCACGGCCGGCGGTTGGCCGCGCTCCCGGTCGAAACGCAGGAACGCGAGCGCCGAAGCGAGGTAGAATACGAGAGAAAGCGTGTTCTTTTGCTCCGAAATCCAGGCCACAGATTCCACGCAGACCGGGTGGACGACAAAGATCGCTCCCGCAAGGACTGCGCCGGGAACCTTCAGCCGGCGCAATAGCAGGACCAGGAGCAAGGCGGCGGTGACATGCAGCGCCAGGTTGATCAGGTGATAGCCGGCGGTCGCACCGCCCCAAACCCGGTGCTCGAGCCAGAATGCGCTGTGCAGGACCGGATAATACTGCTGGGTGGCGTGCAGGTCGTACCAGATGCGGCCCAAGCCGGTCCAGGTCTGAAGGTCCGGCCGCGTGACATGGGCCTGGTCGTCCCAGACAAGGCCCCCCCGCAACGCGGGCCAATAGCAACAGAGAGCCAGCCCCGCAAACAGGGCGCCCAGATGCCACGGCCGCATGCGAAGGACACCGGGAGCACTTGGGACTCGCATGGCCGCCGATTTACCGGCCGGGACGCTATTCGATCAATATCATTCTCGCGGGCGGCCGCTGCGCCTCAAAACCGGAAGGTGCCCCCCCATTTCAGCGTTATCGTGCTGGTCAACCGCGTGGCCTTCCATCCGGCAAACTGGCAGCCTTGGTCAACGACAAAAAAGATGTCGCAACCGGGCCGGTAAGTCCACCGGACACGGCTGTTGACCCCGAAATTATCCGAAAGGTCGTCGTATTGCGCGATCGTACTCCAGCTTAAGTCCGGCGAGAGCGCCAGGGTCAGCTGGCCGCTGCCGATGCGCACGTTGAACCTGCCCTGCGGCAGCTTGAGCTGCTGCACCTCGTAGGCGAGGTCGACCGTCACGAAGCGCGACGGCCGCCAATCGATGGTGCTTTTGTAGTCCCGGCTGGTGCCTGTGTAGAAGTGCCCGGCGTCAAGGCCGAGGCTTGCGCTCACCGGCCTTGCGTCGCTCGTCGTCAAAACAGGCTTGATATGGCCATGGGGAAAATTCCCGGCCGGAACCACGATCCCGGGCACGATCTCGTAGGGCGCATCCAGCGAATCACGGTGCAGGGTGTAGCTGACCATGAACTGGTCCCCGGCCGGATTGGTGAAGTTGAGCCGCGGCAAATCGTCGTCCTCGGCGACGAAGCGCCCGCGAAAATCCGTGGTGACGTAGGGCCGGAGGTCGAACTGGATGCTCCGAAGAAGCGCCGTATTCGGGCGCCAGACGTAGCCCGTCCGCACGATGATCTCGTCGGTCCCGCTTCGCTCGATGTAGCCAAGTGCAGGATCGAAATTCTCGCCGATTCGCTGGTAGCTCAAACGCGCAATGAACGGCTCGTTGGGGTATTCGATGTCCGCACCGAAGGCCGTGTCGTCGCCCGCGGCGCCCGTCGAGGAGCTGCCGAGCAGCCAGAAATGCCCTACGAGTTGCTTCCCATCGGGCAGCCGGTTGTTCAGGTAGTTGAAATCCGGGCCGGCCATGGTGTTGTCGCCCTGCAACAACGGATTTCCGTGCGTTATCAGGAAGCCGGCGTTCGATTCGTCCAGCACCAGGGTGGATACGCGCCCGACGAAGAGGTTCTTCGAGCCGATCCGGCTGCCGCTGTCGGCATCGGTGTAAGCGTCCTGCTGCACGTCGAGCAGGGCCACGCTTGTGTCGCCGACGCGGCCCGTGAGCCGTCCGCCGGCGAGGAGGCTTATCGACTGGCCGCTGGCGCTGAGTCCGATGTTTCGCGAATAGTACGGCGAGAACGACTCGCTGGGGCTGCCGAAGGTGAACAGCGATGAATCCTGCAGGAAGAAATCGCGCTTTTCCGGGTAGAACTGGGGGTAAGGGGTCAGATTCACGACCCGTTGGTCCACCTCGGCCTCCGCGAAATCGGTGTTGAACGTCGCGTTTGCGGTGAGCGACGGCGTGATCCGGTCGGTCAGATCAAAACCTGGCTTGATTCTCCAGGCCGCCCCGTCGGTGCCGGCATCGTCAAGATACTCGACGCTGGCAAAGGGTTTCAGCTCGAGTCCCACGCCATGGCGCTCGACATGCAGGCCGCGCAGCTCGCCGAAATCCGCGAGGGAATCCATCCACTTAGCGCGGGCCAGAGAGGTCCAGCGCACGATCTCCTGCTTGCGGCGAATGACCCGCTCGATGTTGAAGCCCCAGTGGTCGTGTCCCGGGTCGAAGGATAGGCTGGAGAAGGGGATGACGATTTCCGCCGTCCAGCCCTGCGCGTCAACGCATGCGCGGGCATCCCACACCGTGTCCCAGAGCGGGTCCTCGTCGTTGAAATTCTCGATCAGGCCCTCGGTGCGCGCTCCCGCGGGGTTGACGGCGAAGAAATAGCCGTCGCGCTGACGGTCGAAGGTGTCGAAGGCGATTTTGACCGTGTCGTCCGACTGGAAGAAGCTGTCGTGCTGCATCTGTTTCGCGATGATCTTGGCGGGCTCTTTGTCGAAGCAGCGCACGCCGATATAGAGGTTGTCGTGGTCGTAGACGATTCGCACTTCCGTCCGTTCGGTCGGCGCCGCCCCTTCGACCGGCAGGACCTGGGTGAAATTCGTCAGGGCCGGGGCCGTCTGCCAGCAGGGATCGTCCAGTTTTCCGTCGATCACCGGCGGTTGCGCCACAGCCTGCGCCTGGACGAAGGGCCTCGGTCCCTGCCCCGACGCAGAGGCGGTCGGAAGAAAAGGGGCGAACAGGACAAAAGCCCCGATGATGGCCCTGACGCTGAGCCGGCGTGAGGCAGCCGGCCAGATGCGCACGACCGACCCCCTCGTCTGATCGATCTTAAGCACCTGCAAGTCTTTGGTCATGGGCCTCTTTGCCAGAGAGGACATGAATGATGCCCTTGGGAAGCGCTAACCCGGGCCCCAAAGACACTATGACGGCCGAAGCGACCGACTATGAGAATTCGTACTTGGGGCCCTGGGTCCGCGACCCGGCTCGTTGTTGGTCTTTTTGCCACATCGATCGACCGAGGCCGCTTGAATTTATTGCTCCTTCAGGAGTCCGGCTGCGTCTTTCCAGACTGTTCACCCCATTCAGAACCCAACCATGAAACATACCCCCCTCATTCGGGCGGCCGTTGCCCTTTGCGCGTGCGCGTTGCTCGTATCGCACAGTTCCGCCCAGGTCGGCCGGCGTTTTCCCTCCGAGAAGAAGCTCGTCATCGATCCGGTGACCGGCACTCCCCTGACCTTCCTCACCTCCGCCCCGGTCGGTGACTCCAAGATCTACCAGACCCATCCGGATTGGACCTCGGACGGCCAGTGGGTGATCTTCCGTTCCGGACGCGTGCCCGGTGGTGTGATGGCCGTCAACGAGGCATCCGGTGATATCGTGCAGGTGACGGAAAAAGGCTACTTCGGCATGCTTTGCGTCGCGCGCCATTCGATGAATCTGTACCTTTTGCGCGATTTGGGCGCTCCGGCCAGACCGGCCATGGTCCCGCCCCCCGATGCGCCGCCTCCCGAAGGCCCCGCCCCGGGCGGACCTGGAGGCCCTCCCCCTGGAGCCAGGAAGAAAGGCGGATTCATGCCCCCGAAAGGACCGTTCCAGGTCATCGAGGTCAACCTGGGAAAGATCTTTGCGGACAGCGCGAAGGGCGCAATGGGACCGTCCGACTCTTATGAGCGCGTATGCGGCACCCTGCCGCAGGGACTTCGGGCCTATGGCGACATGGGCCTCGATGCCAGCGAGGACTACGTTTACTTCAAGGTCGCGGGCAACGACGTCGGGAAGGACTTGGATGTGACCAATCCCGTATTCAGCCAGTACGTCGAACCCGGAACCAATCATGCCAAGGCCTTTGGCCCAAGGGGCATGGGCGGCGGCCCGACGGGCCTCGCCTCGATGAACCTGAAGACAGGCGAGGTCAGGAAGGTCGTCGATGTGCCCTTCAATATCGGGCACGTGCAGACCAATCCATGGGTTCCCAGGGAAATCATCTTCTGCTGGGAGACCGGCGGCAAGGCGCCCCAGCGCACCTGGGTTGTCATGGCCGACGGCACAGGACTGCGCCCGCTCTTCCCCGAGGCTGACTTTGACTGGGTCACCCACGAGGCCGCCATCACCAAGGATGAGGTCGCCATCGCAATCCTCGCCCACCGCCATCCTGGCCTTCCGCCGGACGCCCCCTGGGGCAACCAAGCGAGCACCGGTGAACACCCGAGTGGCGTCGGCATCGTCAACCTTCGCACGCACGAAATGCGCATCATCGGCCAGGTGCCGATCGGCGATCCCGGGCACTCAATCTGGCACGTGAACGGTTCGGCCGACGGCCGCTGGGCTGCCGCCGACGATTTTCAGTACCGCCTGTGGGTCATCGACCGCCACACGGGCGAAATGCTCCTGCTCGCGAGCATGAAGCGGATAGTGGCAACGGGAATGCCCGCGGACCATATTCATCCGACATTCAGCGCCGACGGCACCAAGATCGAGATTCAGTCGGCGATGATTTCCCCCAACGGCCACTCGCTTAACATCGTCGTCGTGCCGATGCCGCGCAGCTGGATCGCGCGCAATTACGGCGATCGCGCGCCGGAGTGACGCTGCCGTCCCGGGATCGACAATAGGCGCCGGTCCCTCCAGGATCTTCCAACGAGCTGGCCCGCGCACGGGCCGGCCCGGCGGAATATCCGTGTCCCGTCATCCCCAACCGTCAGCAAAGGACCCCTCCATGCCCGCCTCATACAAGCTGCGAACGACCGCAAAGAGAACCTGCTTGTGGATGCTCACGGCCACCGGCCTAGCCGCCGCGCCGCTCCCCGCAATCAGTGTCGCCGACAATCACCGCTATTTCGTCAAGGCCGACGGGACGCCGTTCTTCTGGCTGGGGGACACGGCCTGGAGCATCTTCAACCACCCCACGCCCGCGGAGGTGGACCTGTATCTCGATGACCGCGCATCAAAGGGTTTCACGGTGATTCAGGGCGTGATGGCGCTTTGGGACTACAGTTACCGGGCCAATCCCGATGGACAGATGCCTTTCCGACTTCTCGATCCAACACCGGCAAAGGATGCTGATCCAAGGCCAAATCCATCCGGCAGGCCCCCCTTTCGCAGGGCCGATCTCGGCCAGATAAACGAGGCATTCTACAAGAATGCCGACGCGATCATCGACAAGGTCGAGGCCCGCGGAATGTACATGGCGATCCTGCCCTTTTGGGTCAAAAACGCCGGCAACATGCTGTCCAGCGGCGACAACCCGCAAAAGATCGAGGCCTACTGCCGGTTCCTGGCCCACCGCTACGCCGCGCGGCACGTATTCTGGGTGCTCGGCGGCGACGCAGGCGCCCTGGATCCCAAGGTTCAGCACGTGACCGACGTCATGGCCGAGGGCCTGCTCCAAGGCGCGAAGGACGCCGGCGTGGGCCAGATCATGATCAGCTATCATCCCACCGGCCGGGAAAGCTCGTCCTTCTGGTTCCATGACCGTCCCTGGCTCTCGTACAACTCCATCCAATCCGGACATTCGATCGAGACGACCAATTTCCGGCTCGTCGGAGATGACTACGCCAAGACGCCCGTGAAGCCGACGCTGGACATGGAGCCGGGCTACGAAAACATCACCAACAACCTGATCCGCGACAAGCCGGACGCCCCCCGCATCAAGGCGGACGACGTGCGCCGCTCGGCGTACCTCGCGGTCTTCGCCGGCGCCGCGGGACACACCTACGGGAATGGCGAGGTCTACGAATTCTGGTCTCCGGAGCAGGGTGTGGAAGCGCCGGCTTGGGCGGCCAAGCTGCCCTTCCGCGAGTCGCTCAAGCTACCGGGCTCCGGCCAGATGCAGTACCTGCGATACCTGGTCGAGTCGCGCCCGCAGCTGCTGAGGGAGCCCAATTCATCGATGATCCTCGGCGACATCGGCGACAAGGCGACCGAGCGCACCTGCGCCATGCGGGCCTCCGACGGCAGCTATGCCTTTGTCTACACCCAGGGGGGCAAGTCGGTCGCTGTCGCCCTGGAGTCCATCACCGGGGCGACGGTCAAGGCGTGGTGGTATGATCCACGTACGGGCAAGGCCCAGGCGATCGAGACCATCGCCCGGTCATTGGACGGCGCGCCCGGGCCCTCGAGGGTCCGCATGCGCAAGTTCACCCCGCCCGCCGGCGGCGAAGACTGGGTCCTCGTCCTGGACGATGCCTCGAAGGATTATCCCGAACCGGGTGCCCGTTGAGCCCGTTCCCATCGTGCCCGTGGAATTGAATGAATCGGTCAAGATGTCCCGGCGGACCGCCATCGTCGCAGGGCTGGGTGCCCTCGTCGTCCCCCGCAGTCTCATGGGCGCTGCGGGAGGCCCTCCTTCCGGCGACAAGCTCAGGATCGCCTGCGTTGGGGTCGGCGGTGTGGGCCAGGATTACCTGACGGGCTGCGGCAGCGAGGAAATCGTCGCCCTCTGCGACCTCGACCACGAGCTGTCCGCCCCGGTCTTCAAGCTCCATCCCCAGGCCAGGATCTACAAGGACTTCCGGCGGATGTTCGACAGGGAGGAGAAGAACTTCGACGCCCTGATCGTCGCCACACCCGACCACTGGCACTATCATCTGGTGATGGCGGGTCTGGCGATGAACAAGCACATCTACTGCGCCAAGCCCATCACCCGCACGATCGCCGAGGCGAGAAGGGTCAAGGCCGCGGCCACGGCCTCGAAAGTCACTACCAAGGCAAGCATCCAGGATTCGCGCACCTCCGCGGCCAGGGCTACCACGGAACTGCTCCTGAGCGGGGCCATAGGCCCGATAAGGGAGGTGCACTTCTGGACTGGCACGCACTGCCCGAGCGGGCTCTCCCGACCAAAAGAAATCCAGGTGCCGCCCGAAGGGATGGACTGGGACCAGTGGTGCGGCCCTTCCCCCGCCCGGCCGTACCACCGAACTTATCATTACGGCAACTGGCGCCCCTGGTGGGATTTTGGGACGGGCAACCTCGGAGATGTCGCCTGCCACGCCCTTCATGTGTTCCACGACGAACTCGAAATGGGCGCGCCGGACTGGGTCGCGGCCGACGCCTGCCAGGCCTTTTCCGCGGACGGCGTCGTCGAAAACAGCGAGTGCGCTAGCATAGCCAACTTTGTCCAGTGGCACTTTCCGCCCCGCGGGAGGCACCCGGAGATGATGGCGTACTTTTACGACGGCGGCCTGCAGCCGCCCCGCCCGCTTTGCGTTCCCCCCGACGTGGGAATGCCGGGACGGGGAATCATGTTTGTCGGCGACGATGGAGTGCAGATTTCCGCCTTCTATGGCGGGAGCCCGTCGCTGCCGGACCACACCCTGCCGCAGCCGGGACAGCCCTTGCGCGGACTGCCCGGCGGCTGGCTTTTCCCGGAATCCCGGTTCAAGGACTTCAGGCAGCCCGAGCCCCACCTGTCGCGGTGCGAGCGGGCGGATCACTACGCCGAATGGATCCGGATGTGCAAGGCCGGCGGGAAATCGATCATGCCTGTCGAGTCCGCCTGCGATCTCACGGAATTCGCGCTGCTCGGCACCGCGGCGCTGCGCCGCTACAGCACGCCGGGCGAGCGCTCACCGACAGGATACGGGCACAACGGTCGGTCGGATTCCGCGGATGTGTGGAGCACGACCGGGGGAGCCCACCCCGGGGTCTGGGTGCCCGGTGGAGCAGATGCGCCGCGCTATTGGCGCAGCTCCAAGGTCCTCCTCTGGGATGCGAAGGCCATGAGATTCACGAACGATGAGGTGGCCAACGGCTACGTCGACACGCCCTACCGCAAGGAGTGGGACTACAAGGTCCCGACGACCTAACCCGGCAGGCTGCTTGTTCCTTTTTCCGCCAGCCCGCCGGGCCGACATCAATCAGAACGCATACTGCAACTTGATCCCAACCACCTGGTGGCTAAAGTTGCGATAGGAGGGCGCGTAGGTCGCGGCAAGGGTGGTCAGGCCGTTAAAGCCCTTGTCATAGGTGTCGCTGACCGTGGCGACCAGGTGCGGAACGATAGTGTAGCTAAAGCCGGCCGAACCCTCGTATTGGATGTCATCGCGAAAGCTTGGAGCCGAGCCCGCATAATCGTCGCCTAGCGTATAGTTTGTCTCCCAGTACTTCGCCCCCAAATCGAACCCAAACTGCTTGGTGATGCTCCAATGGTAAGCCAGCGTATAGCTGATCTCTTCGTAGGGCACCAAGCCTGTGCTGGAGACAAACACCCACTGCTTGTAGGCAAACGTCAGCGATTGGTTGCTCGCCAGGGCGGCGCTCGCCGAAGCCTCGCCGTAATAGCGGGTCGTATGCAGGTCGGTGATCGGCGCATTCGGATTGAAGACCCGGTAATCCGGGCCTGCGGCCACATTCAACGTCAGCCAGCTGACCGGCTTGCCTTCCAGGCCCACGAGCAGGCGTTGATAACGGTTTGACGAATAGTGCTGGTCGCTGTTGAGCGCCACCGAAAACTGGTCCTGGTGCTGGTATCCGTCGCGGTATCCGAACGTAAGCGACAGGGACTTCGTCAGCCTGTAGCCAAGGTCCGCGCCGACATTCAGGTCCCAGCGGTCGATGTAGTCCTGGTAGCCCTTGTAGGGCGCCAGCGAAGTGTTGAACAGGTACGTGTTCAAATTGTAGTAGGTGAGCGAGGAAACCGGACGGAAGAAGAAATCGCCGAGATTGTCCTGCACCTGGGCGGTGTAGCGGTCCTGGTCCTGGTTGCGGCGCTCGCGGGGCACCCCATGGGCAAGGTTGTTGCGGTACTTGTCGTTTTGATTGCCTGCCGAACCCGAGAGCTGGTTCAGGGCGTAGGTCTCGGCCAGCTGGTTGCCGTCATTGTAAAGGAAGGCATTGACAAGGCTGTATGTCACGTTGCCCGCGGTCCCTTTGAACGTGGTGTTGAAGCGGTGCGCCGTGTAGCTCTCCTGCGAGTCCTGGATGTAGGTGGCCTTGTCGACCTGGTACAGCAGGGAAAGGGTTTGGATGGCCGGTCCCGCCGCCAGCAACCGAGCGAAGTCGACGCCAAACTTCAGCGAGATCGTGTCAACCCAGGATGATTGGGTGGGAAGACCCTGGCCGGAAACGAGCAGGATATTGTCGTCGTAATTCTGCGAAACGGAAAATGACAAGTCGGTCAGCCAATTCGGCTTGGTCGATGTCACGGCGTCCGCTGAGGGTGCGGATGCCGGGGCCGCAGCCGTGGCAGCGGGCGCCTCGGCAGCCCGTGTTGGGCCGGGCAGCGCAATGACAGTCGCAGCGGCGGCAAGCGTGAGAAATAAACTGGCCTTGGGTTTGTTCGGCAGGTTCGCAGTGTTATAGGCCATCTCGACTATGTACACTAAGCTAGTATGATATCGTCAAGCGATTTCGACCTTATGACAAATAATGCGTATGCGATTATTCTACAACATGAAGCGACTTATCAAGCGCTTCAAACTGCCGCATGGCGTACGAGGCAACGCTGATCATCCTCTGATGCGAATAAACTTCCGCATCGCCATCCGACGGGGAGGATGCGCCTTTCCCAGATACCTCTGTGTGCACAAAAACCGGCCGCGAAGACACTGCCGGCTGCCAGATATGGCGAGCGCCATATCCGTAAGCCCCCAGGGCGTTGAAGTGCATGCCCGAGCTTTTCACAAATGCCGTGCGAAATCCAGAACGGAAATGCCCCGAAAGCAGCCGCCTTAGCCGGCAGGGAATGGGCCCCTGCCGGGACGCGGCCTTGCCTGCCGCCCTGCCGGCCCGCATGATCACTCCTTGACCTGGAGTCCCGCCCCTTCGCTTGATGAAGACAATCGCCGTCGACATTGACGACACGCTGAACGATTTCACGGCGACCCTTCGGAACACGGAGTTTCCCGCGGATGAGAGGTATCCGCTCTCCGAGGAGGTCACCAGGGGCTACATGGAAAGGCTGCGGAGCGGCTCGAAGGACACGAGCGAACTGCTCGCGACCGAATTCTCCTTTTTCCGCCAGAGAATCCATATGCAGTGCTACTCGCTGGCCAGGGCGCAGCCCGATGGGGTTGAATTCATGCGCTGGCTGAGGGGTGCCGGATGGCGCATTGTTGTCTGCACAAGCCGGGATATGCGGCGGGCCGAGTCCTGCACGAGACGGTGGCTCGAAGAGAACGGAATCCCCTTCGACCACCTGTTCATGGCGGGCAACAAGATCGTGTTTTGCCGCGCCTGGGGCATACCCCACCTGGTCGACGACGATCCCTTCAACATTGTCCACGGGCCGAAGCACGGCGTCAGAGTCTATTATCCCGTCATGGACAAGCACGCCTCCCTGCCGGAGGGCGGAGCCCGGGGATTCAAGCGATTCGAGGAGGTCAGGCAATGGATCCAAGGGTAGCCCTTCTCAAGGAATACTACCGCGGCCTGCCGAAGGACCGGGTCAAGGTGGAGATCCACCGGCACGGCTTCGATTACCTTGATTCGATGCTCTCCGACGGAATGCGGCTGGAGTACGGCGAACTGACGCTGTCCGGCCTGCTGCACAAATACAAGTTTGCGGGCGTCACGGAGCAGCGGCTGGACCAATTGCTCCTCTCGCACGTGGAGAAGACCTGCAATGTCTGCCTTTATTTTGGGGCCCCGAAAAGCGGCCTTTTCTGCTTCAACCTCGACAACAACCACAAGGTCAACAACACCGAGCTGATTCCCGAGATCGAGCTCACCGTCAGGGCCCTGAGGGATCGCCTGGCCGCCCTGGGCTGCGAGCCGCTGGTCATCGCCAGCGGCCGGGGATACCACCTGTGGGGACGCCTGTCCGAAGCCGTCGAAAACGAGCGGCTCTACGATTTCATGCTCCGCGCCGCAGTGCAAGCGATGGTCGCCATGCACAAGCGGGGCGGATACGATTATCGCCGGATCAAGTTCAACTTCTACCCTGATCCCCGCACGCGCGACACCGTGTCCCTTCGGCTTTTCGGATCCGAGCACGCGAAGAACAGGGTGTTCAGCCGGGTTCTGACGCCGGAGGGCCTGCTCGACGAGGCGGCCTCCTGGGGGCATTTCGAACGCCACATGGCGGACCACACGATCGCTCCGGAGACATTCGAGGAGGCTTTCCGGGCCATTTCGCCGGAAGGTCCCGCTCCTGGCCGGCCGCCGACGGCCGTTTTGTCAGCGCGCCTAGGTGATTGGGTCCGCTCCCTCAACCGGCCGCCAAGGGACGGTTAAAGTTTGGGCTAGACCGCATCGGCCGCGCCGTCCACGGCGTCGGCAATGAGGCCGATCTGAACCGCGTAGCGCGACAGCCGGGCCACGCCGCGAAGGCCCGTCTTGCGCGCAAGCCGGGCGCGGACATTGCCTATCGTGTGGCGGCTGAGGCCGAGTTTGTCGGAAATCTGCTTCGAACCGAGGCCCTCGGCTATCAGGCGCAGGACGTCCTTCTCGCGATCGGTGATGCGGATGGCGCGCGGGGCCCTCGAATCGCTTCGCACGAGCTGGCGCACCTGTTCGCTTGCAAACCGGCTGAAATACACCTGGCCCGTCGCCGCTGCCTGCAGCGCCCGGAGAAACTCGTCGAGGGCCGCCGTTTTTTCGACGAATCCATGGGCCCCGGAAAGAAGGGCCCTGCGGATCACTCCCGGTCGCAGGTGCCCGGAAAAGATGACCACGCGCGTGCGCGGACACGCGGTCCTGATTCTCGAGATCAACTCGAAGCCCGAGCCGGAGGGCAGCACCAGGTCGAGCACCAGGATGTCCGGCTGCTGCTGGCGGCAGATCCGCCCGGCCTCGTCGAGGTCGCCCGCATCGGCAACCACCCGGTATCCCTCCATGGACTCGACGGCGCCCCTCATCATCTCCCGGATCGCCACCTGGTCCTCGACGATCACGATCCGGCGAGTCGCCGCGAGCGGGCTCGAGACTGCAGGGGAGGCATTCATGGACTGCGCGTTCGTATCACGACCGCCGCGCTGCGCCTCAAGCCGAAACGCTCGAATAGGGAATAGACCCCAAGCCTGAAGCGGGTTATTGGAGGCTATCCGAGAAGCTGACCACTGTCAGCTTCCGGATGACCTTTAGGCCCTCGGATGCGCCTTGTTGTAGACGTCCCTAAGCCTCGCCACCCCGACGTGCGTGTAAACCTGGGTCGTAGCGAGCCTGGCGTGCCCCAAAAGTTCCTGCACGACGCGCAGATCCGCGCCGCCGTTCAGAAGGTGCGTGGCGTAGGCGTGCCTCAGCTTGTGGGGCGACATGTCGAGGGGGAGCCCGGCAAGCGCGAGGTATCTCTTCAGCATCAGCTGCACGGCGCGCGGGCCCATGCGGCGGCCGGCGCGGGTCACCAGGATCGGGTCGGCAGGACCCCGCGCGGTGGAGTGTTCGGTCTTGAAGCGGCTGTAGACCGCCAGAGCCGTCCGGCCCAGCGGGCAAAGCCGTTCCTTCCTCCCCTTGCCGAGCACGCGCGCGACGCCGTTCGATTCGTCGACCGATCCGTGGTTGAGTCCGACCAGTTCGCTGACCCGCAGTCCCCCGCCGTAAAGCAGCTCGATCGCAAGCCGGTCCCGCCATGCCGTGAAGGCGTCGAGCGATCCGTTGTCGAGCAGGCGCTGGGGACCCGAAAGCAGAAGAAGCATCTGCTCCTCGGTCAGGAACTTCGGCAGGCGCTTCTCGAGCTTGGGCAGCGCCGCTCCGACAAACGGATTGCGCGCCAGCCGGCCCTTGCGCTGCCAATAACGGTAGAAGGTGCGAAGTCCCGAGACGTGGTTGTGGAGGGTGCGCCGGTCAAAGCGGCGCTGGGCCTCGATCACGAAATCCCTCACCTCCCGGGACGCCATGCCGCCCGGACCGCGCGACCAAAGCCCGGAGCCCGAAAGCCAGCGGTAAAGATCCTCAAAGGCCTGCCTGTAGTTGCGGACCGTGTAGGCCGAGCAGCGCCGCTCCATCGAGAGATGATCCGCAAAAGGCGCCCACCACTCCGCCAGGACCGCGGGGGGAACCGCATCAAGTGGCGTTCTTTTCGGCACGTTTTCCCAGTTCGGCTGTGATCCGGTCCGCGTGCCTGCGCAGGGCCCCCTCCGGATCGAGACCCCGCGCCCTCGCCGCTGCGGCGAGTTCGAAGAGGCTGCGCCCGAGGGATTCGTCATCCAATTCCCCGGCTATCGCCCGCACCCGCGCGGAATCGACGACGCCCCCGGCGTCGATCCCCTTCTTCCCAATCTGTTTCCAGACTGCCTCGGCAAACATCAGGGCCGGCAGGCGAGGCGGAAGCGGCTTGAACAGCGAATCGCCGGCGACCGCCGGACCGTTCTTCTTCTCCGTTGCCTTGATCTTGTCCCATTGGGCCAGGACCTGGTCGGAAGTCTGCAGACGGTCGGAGCCAAAGACATGCGGATGGCGCCGGACCAGTTTCTCGTTTATCTCGCGCGCGACGTCATCGAAGTTGAATAGCCCCGCCTCCTCGGCGAGCTGTGCGTGAAAGACGATCTGAATCAGGACATCGCCCAGCTCCTCCCTCATGTGCGGCATGTCCAGACGGTCGATCGTTTCGAGCAGTTCGCTGCACTCGTCGATGAGGCAGCGCGCGAGGCTCTGGTGGGTCTGCTCCTGGTCCCAGGGGCAGCCGTCCTTGGCGCGGAGCCGGGCCATGGTGTTTCTCAGTTCGTCGATCGCGCTCATCGGTAGCCGGCAGTACGCACTTCGCGAGTTGAGATTGCCCAAAATGCCGAGACGGATCGGGCCGAGGCGCACCGAGGAATACCCGAAGGTGTTTCGAGCGGGCGACGCAAGCCCGAAGCGTCCGGCAGATTGGGCAAGATTGACTCGATGAACTGCATAGTTCCGGTTTCAAAAGAGCCATACGCTCAAACGCGGGTCCGGGGCAAGAAAACTGATGGCGGACCGGGCGCACCTGATGAGATCATCCGAATGGCTTGCCTTGCCCCTTTTGGATCCAGCCCGCAACATCGGGGCGATCCATGCCCGAAGCTGCGCCGCTTTCTCCAACCGCCACCCGTGCTCTCCTGCAGCGCCTGGACCACCGGCCACGACACTTCCTCGGCCAGAATTTCCTCGTCGACGGAAACATCGTCCGAAAATCGGTCGCAATGGCCGGGCTGAGCCCGGGCGACGCGGTGGTCGAGGTCGGACCGGGCCTGGGAACCCTGACCTCCGCCCTCCTCGGCGCAGGCGCAGAGGTGTGGGCCGTGGAGAAGGATCCGGTGCTGCACGCCTTTCTTGCGGGGGATCTGCTTCCGCGCTTTCCGCAGTCGTTTCACCCCATGCTCGGCGATGCGGTCGAGCATCCCCGGGCCGGGTGGACCGGATCCACGGACGGGGCGGACTTCAAGGTCGTTGCAAACCTTCCCTACGCGATCGCGACCCCATGGCTCGACGCCATCCTTGAAGGACCGCTGCCCGGGCGGCTCGTGCTTATGCTCCAGCAGGAAGCGGCCCAGCGCTACACCGCGCAGCCGGGGAGCAAGGCATTCGGCGCAATTTCCGTCTTTCTGCAGGCGGCGTACGCCGCGGCACCCGGCCACAAGGTTGCCGCCGCCTGCTTCTACCCGCGCCCGGAGATCGAATCCTGCCTCCTCAACCTCGTCCGGAAGGCTCAACCCGTTGTTTTTTCGGCGGTTGGCAAGGCCCTCATCCGCGCCTGCTTTCGGCAAAGGCGCAAGCAGATCGGGGCTCTGCTCAGGGGCCACCTGGAAGGCGATTGCACCCGATGGCTGGAACAACTCGCCGCGGCGGGCCTCTCATCCAAGAGCCGCCCGGAATCCATTCCCGTCCCGGTCTGGATTCAGCTCTGTGCCACGCTTGCGGAGCCCGATTCGGAGCGCACTGCCGCCCCGGAACACTAGCTTGTAAGTGACAGGACAACCCCCTTTAAATGCATTCCGTTAAGACCATGCGACTTTCCGCCCTTGCCCCTTTCATTGCCCTGATGGCTCTCACTGTCCAAGGCCAGCAAACCGGTCCGGCGTCGCCGCCCGCGGGAGCCCCTGGCCCGGCCGCCGGAATCCTCAAGGGAACGATCGAGGGGGACAGCTATGTGTCGCCCACGGGGACTTTCAAGATACCCGTGCCGGTGCTTCCCGCGCTGGGCGGCATGATCACCGACACGGCCAATGTCGTCACCTTCCAGGACGAGATCAACACCCACATAAGCATCGCAGCGTTTCCCCAGGACGCCACCCAGCGCTGGCAGCAGTCGGTCATGGGGACCAAGGACTACCTGCAGTACTTCCTGACCACCTTCGTCGTGCCGGACTTCGCCCTTTCCTTCCCGAAGATCCAGTTGGAAAAGAGCGGGCGCTTCATTCCGAATTTCGACGGCGCCCTTGTCGCCTACACCCTGATTCCCGGGGGCTCAATGTTCGCAAGCCGGACTCCGCGCATGATCGAGGATGACAAGCCGCCGGTCGCCAAGCGGGGAAACATGCTGTTTGTGAAAAACGGCTACGTGTTCGTCATCTCCACCGAGCTCGCCGAACGCGTGACCGAGGGAAGCAGCTACAAGCAGACGCCGGAGCAGGAGAACGACGTCTTGAAGGAGCGCCTGATAGACATCGGAAACCGGATGCGCTTCCTCAAGCCGGCCCCGGCGAACTGATCCGAATCCTCGCCGCGAGCTTTGCGTGCCGGGTGAACAGGCCACGGAGCGCCAGGCTGAGATCGTCCTGAATCGACTGGATCTCGCGGTAGAGTGCGACGTTCCTCCCACCGGGCCTGCAACGGGTCGATTCGTCGGGGACGACGACACCCGCGGTAAAATCCCCTATCCTCGCGTTGCCCCGCCCGCTGCGCCTCTGCGCGCACCAGGCCGCCTGGAGGGCGGCGCCGAGGGCCGCACCCTCGTCCTCGACCATCGCGACAACAGGCACTCCAAAGACATCGGCCATTATCTGGCGCCAGGCCGCCGAACGGGCGCCCCCGCCGGTCACGCGGATCTCCCGGGCGCGGATTCCCAACAGGGCCAGCCGGCGAAGCCCGTAGTTCATGCCGAGGGTCACCCCCTCCATCGCCGCGCGCACCCACTGCGCCGCGACAAAGGAGCCTTCGTTCAGGCCCATCATGACCCCGGACCCGTCCGGCACATTCGGAGTCCTTTCCCCTGACAGATACGGCAGGAGCACCATTCCGCCGCACCCGGCCTGAACCGACGACGCAGCAGCGTCGAGAGCCGCGTGGTCCATCCCGAAGAGCGCACGAATCCGCTCGGTGACGGTCGTGACGTTCATCGTGCACAGGAGCGGAAGCCAGGCCCCTGTCGAAGAGCAGAAGGCCGCGATCTCCCCGCGGGGATCGACGACCGGGCGCGGGCTGCAGGCGTAAATCGTGCCGCTCGTGCCGAAACTCGCCGTGACGATTCCCGGCTTCACGTTGCCCGTGCCAATCGCCCCCATCATGTTGTCTCCGCCGCCCGCGCTGACGATGACGCCGTCCGGCAGCCCGTAGGTCCGCGCCCGCGCAGCCAATAGGGCGCCCGCAGGCTCATGCGAGGGCTTGAGGGAAGGCAGCCAGTCTCCGAGCTTCGAATCGATCGCCGACAGGACGGCCCGGGACCACACCCGGCGGCGAATGTCCATGAGGGCCGTGCCCGACGCGTCGCCATACTCCATCGAGTAATTACCCGTCATATGGAAATTGAGGTAATCGTGCGGAAGCAGGACGTGGCGCAGGCGCTTGAAATTCTCCGGCTCGTGCCGCTTGAGCCAGAGTATCTTCGGCGCCGTGTAGCCCGGCAGAAAAGGCAGCCCCGCCCTGCGGATCACAGCCGCCGCCCCCCCGAGTTTCTTCGTCAGGTAAGCGCACTCCCCGGCGGTGCTCGTGTCGCACCAGAGCTTGGCCGGCCGGATCACCTCCCCATTCTCGTCCAATGGCACGAACCCGTGCTGCTGGCCCGAAACGCCGATCGCCCGCACCTGGCTCCTGTCCACCTGCGCGCACACCTCCTGGATGACTGCATCCAGGGCCTTCACCCAGTCCCGGGGGTGCTGCTCGGCGTGCCCGGGGGGCAGTTCCTCGATCAGGCGGTGCGCGGCGCGCGAGCGCGCGACGATCCGCCGCTCCTCGAGGTCGACCACCACAGCCTTCGTGCTCTGGGTTCCGGAGTCTATTCCGATTACGAGCGTCATAAATCGAGCGTGGGCGGCCACCGGCCCGGGCCATCGATCCGGCGCACTCCCCTGGAATCCGAGCAGGCGGCCCACTGCGCAATCGCGCGCCCGTCGAGGATCAGGTCCGGGGCGATCTCGGCGAGCGGGACAAGGACAAAGGCTCTTTCCTTCATGCGGGGATGGGGCACGCAAAGCCTTGGCCCGGAAATTCGCAAGCCATCATAGAGCAGGATATCGATGTCGACCGTTCGGGAAGCCGGGCCCCCCTTGCGCACCCGTCCAAGAGCCCCTTCTATCGAAAGGCAAAGATCGAGAAGCGACTCCGGACTGCGCCGGGTCTGAACCTCGAGGGCCGCGTTCAGGAAATCGGGCGCTCCGGGCAGGCCGACCGGCTCCGTGGCGTACAGCGAGGACACCGCCCCCACGCGGGTGCCGGGATCCCCATTCAGTCGTTCCGCCGCCTGCGCCATCAGGCCGGCCCTGTCGCCGAGATTACTGCCCAGCGCCAGGAACGCGGTCACGGCTTGCTTCGATGGCGACATAATCGAGCACCCCGGGGATTGGAGCGGATGGCTTCTTGATCGTAATCTCGACCCGAATCGCGCGTTCGCATTCCCGCATCACGGCCGTCAGAAGGCGGTCGCAAAGCGTCTCAAGGAGCTTGACCCGATCGGTCTCCAGTATCTTCCGGCACGCCTCATAAACCCGACCGTAGTCGATCGTGTCGGACAGCCGGTCGCTCGCCGCCGCCGCCGTCATGTCCAGGGTCAGCGCAACATCCACCAGGAAACGCTGGCCCCGCGCGGTCTCCTCCGGATGGTGCCCGTGGTAACCGTAAAACGCCATGTTCTTCAGATGGATGCGGCCGGTCATTTGAGACCGAAGCCAACACGCGCGCGCGCGCTTTGGCAATATATCCTGCGCGCGCTCAATTGGGACGCGCAGCGAGGACGGCCTCGGCCATCCGCGCGGCGCGGACATTCGCGAGAACGTCATGGACCCGCACAAACGCCACGCCCTGGCTCACCGCGAGGACCGTCGTCGCCAGCGTTCCCTCGAGCCGCTCATCCGGCGTCCCGCCGAGGACGTGTCCGATGACCGACTTGCGCGATACGCCCAAGAGAAGGGGCAAGCCGAAGGAGCCCAATTCGGAAATGCGGGCGAGAATCTCCAGATTTTGCGCCTGAGTCTTGTGAAAACCTATGCCAGGATCGAGGATCAGCCGCCCTTCCGGAACCCCTGCCCTGCCGGCGATTTCGATCGAGCGCGCAAAAAAGCGCTTGAGCCGCTCGAGCGGGTCGCCGGCCGCTGCGGCAAAACCCGCTTCGCAATGCATGAGAATCACCGGGCAGCCGAATTCGGCTGCGACGGCGGGCATCTCCGGATCCCCCTGGAATCCGTGCTCGTCGTTGATCATGTGGGCGCCCGCCTCAAGCGCCGAGCGGGCGACGCGCGGCCGGTACGTGTCGATCGAGATCGGCGCGGGCGGACTCGGCGCCAGGCGCGCAAGAATCGGCCGCACGCGGGCCATTTCCTCCTCGGGCGGGATTTCAGCATGGCCCGGCCGGGTCGATTGGCCGCCGATATCGACGATGCCGGCGCCTTCCGCTATCATCCGCCTGACCCCTGCCTCGGCCTCGGCCGGATCTTTCCAGCGCCCGCCATCGGAAAAGGAATCGGGGGTGGCGTTTAGGATCCCGACGATGACCGTCGTTGCCCCATACTCGAGCCTGAGACCCCGGCAGTCCATTTCGCGCGGGCCCCTGCGCGGACCGGCACCCTGCTTCCCGGAGGGCTGCATCGCCATGGTCATGCGCCTACATCCTCAGACGAGGTTCTTTGGCAGCAGCGGCTGCAGCTTCTTCAAATCCTGCACGGCGTCCCGGTGGCAGACGAGCACCGCATCGGCCGTCTCCACGACCACGAGATCATTCACGCCGCACAGGGCGATCAGGCGCCCGTTGCTGACGGCGATATTGCCGCTTGCCCCCTCCGCGACGACCGGGCCCCTGACTGCGTTTCCACTGCTGTCCGAGGGCAGGTGCTTGAGCAGGGCGGTCCAGGTGCCCACGTCGTCCCAGTCGAATTCGGCAACAAGGGTCACGACCGTCCGGGCTTTTTCCAGAATCGCGTAGTCGACCGAGATTTTCGGAAGACCCGGGAAGCGGGAGGCAATGTAGGAGGCTGCATCACCCGCCGGAAACTCCCGTATGAACCGGGCAAGCGCCGGTGCCTGGCGCTCCGCCTCCTCCAAAAAAGCGTCCGCCCGCCACAGGAACATGCCCGCATTCCAAGCATACCGTCCGCTGTCAAAATACGACTTTGCCGTGGCGGCGTTCGGTTTCTCGACGAATCGGACAACCTTCCGAAAATCTCCGGAGGCCGGCTTGGTCCTTATCGGATCGCCCAATTCGAGATAGCCGAATCCTGTGGAGGGGAATGTCGGCTTCACCGCGAAAGTCATCAGGGCCCCGCCCGGTGAGGCCCAGCCCTTTCCGGAAGCCAGCTCAAATGCCGAGGCCAGTTGCGCGGCAAACCGCTTGGAATCCCGGATAAACGCATCGGCCGGCAGGAGGGCGACAACCCCGTCGGTATCGCGCGCGCGGACCAGGGCCGTCGCCAGGGCGGCCGCCGGGGCCGTGTCCCTGCGCGCGGGCTCGGCCACGATCTGCGAGGCGGGGACGAAGGGAAGGGCCTCGCGGACGCCCTCGAGCTGCGCCTCGTTCGTCAGGACAAAGATATTGCCGGGCGGCACGACTCCCTCAAGCCGGCGGGCCGTCTCCTCGATCATGGTTCGATCGGAAAAGAGCTTCAGCAAGTGCTTTGGCATCCGTACCCGGCTCATGGGCCAGAAGCGCTCGCCGCTACCCCCGGCGAGGATGCACGCATAATGGCGGGGCTTCATTCCCGGTCAGACAGTGTTTAACACGCAAAAAGGTCAAGCCGCCGGGCGGATCAAGCCGCCGGGCGGAGTTAGAATCACAATAGGGCGATGGGCCGGCACTGTGACGCAGCCTGGCACACACGCCCCCGAAACTGAGACAAGATGGCCTGAATCCGGCGTCTCCAGGGAGTTCGACAAACTCATTTGAAATCTTCTAAACATTGATGTTCAAATGAGTAACGACTTGTTCCCCAATCAGGCACGGGCATTGCTTGTTAAGTCCCTATGAGCCGCATTCTGGGAATAGATTTGGGAACCACGAACTCGTGCATGGCCGTCATGGAAGGCGGGGAGCCGGTCGTCGTTCCGAACGCGGAGGGCGGGCGCACCACCCCGTCTGTAGTGGCCTTTGCCAAGAATGGCGAACGCCTGGTCGGCCAGGCAGCCAAACGGCAGGCGGTCACCAATCCGCGCAACACGGTGTTCTCCGCGAAACGCTTCATCGGTCGCAAATTCACCGAGGTGCGCGAGGAGGCGAAGAACATGCCCTTCAAGGTCGTGGAGGGCAAGAATGGCGATGCCTACATCGAGGTCCAGGTCAACGACAAGACCGAGCAGTTCGCGCCGCAGCAGATTTCCGCATTCGTCCTCGGAAAGATGAAAGCCGACGCCGAAACCTACCTCGGCGAAAAGATCGCCCAGGCCGTCATCACCGTCCCGGCCTACTTCAACGACTCGCAGCGCCAGGCGACGAAGGACGCGGGCAAGATCGCGGGGCTCGACGTCCTGCGCATCATCAACGAGCCCACAGCCGCCTCGCTCGCCTACGGGCTGGACAAGAAGAAGGACGAGAAGATTTCCGTGTTCGACTTGGGCGGAGGCACATTCGACGTGTCCGTCCTGGAGATCGGTGACGGCGTCTTCGAGGTCAAGTCGACCAACGGCGACACCCACCTCGGCGGCGACAATTGGGACGAGGCCATCATCACCTGGCTCGTCGATGGATTCAGGAAGGAGCACGGCATCGACCTGCGCAAGGACCCGATGGCGCTTCAGCGCCTGAAGGAAGAGGCGGAGAAGGCCAAGATCGCCCTGTCCTCAACCCAGTCCGTGGACATCAATCTCCCCTTCATCACTGCGGACGCCTCCGGCCCGAAGCACCTCAACATCCAGCTCACACGGGCGAAGATGGAGCAGATCTGCGATTCCCTTTTCGAGCGCTGCATCCAGCCGTTCAAGAACTGCCTCAAGGACGCGGAACTCACCCCGGCGCAGATAGACGAACTCGTTCTTGTCGGCGGCATGACCCGCATGCCCAAAGTGGTGGACATCGCCAAGGGCCTGGGCGGCAAGCAGCCGCACCAGGGCGTCAATCCCGACGAGGTCGTCGCCGTCGGCGCGGCGATCCAGGGCGGCGTCCTCAAGGGCGAGGTGCGCGACGTGCTGCTGCTCGACGTCACTCCGCTCACCCTCGGCATCATGACCGCGGGCGACGTGGCGACCCCAATGATCCCGCGCAACACGACAATCCCGACCAAGAAGACGCAGACATTCTCAACGTACAGCGACAACCAGCCCTCCGTCGAAATCGTCGTCCTTCAGGGCGAGCGCCCCATGGCGCGCGACAACAAGACCCTCGGCACCTTCCGCCTGGACGGCATCCCGCCGGCCCCCCGCGGGCTGCCGCAGATCGAGGTGACCTTCGACATCGACGCGAACGGCATTCTTCACGTCTCGGCCAAGGATCTTGGCACCGGCAAGGACCAGAAGATAACGATCCAGGGGTCCTCGGGCCTGTCCAAGGACGAGGTCGAGAAGATGACCCGAGAGGCGGAACTGCACGCCTCCGAGGACAAGCAGCGGCGCGAGGCGGTCGAGGCCCGCAACCAGCTCGATTCGACGATCTACCAGCTCGAGAAGACCCTCAAGGAGGCCGGGGACAAGCTCCCCGCCGAGAAGAAGGCGACGGCCGAGGCGGCGATCGCCTCTGCAAAGAAGGACCTCGAGAGCAACGATGCGGAGAAGATGAAGTCCGCGATCGAGAAACTCTCCAAGGCCGGCGCCGAATTCTACGCCGAGGCCCAGGCCGCCGCAGCCGCCGCAACCAAGGGCGAAGCGGCCGCCGAAGAGGCGCCCAAGCCCGAAAAGACCGAGAAAAAGGCGGACGTCGTCGACGCCGATTTCGAGGTCGTCGACGACGACAAGGCCAAGAAGAAATAACTTTCAATCCAGGGCGCCCCGGTCCCGTCGGCACGGAACCGGGCGCCCTGTTGAAATCTGCAAGAGACTGATACTTCAACCCACAACCAAAACAATATGGCCAAAGTCAAAATCAAGCCCATCGGTGATCGCGTTCTCGTGCGTCACCTCGAGGAAAAAGAGCAGGTCCGCGGAGGCATCATCATCCCGGACAGCGCCAAGGAAAAGCCCCAGGAGGCCGAGGTGATCGCGCTCGGCACCGGCAAGAAGGACGAAAACGGAAAGGTCCAGCCCTTCGAAGTCAAGGTCGGCGACCGCGTCCTCATCAGCAAGTACGGCGGCACCGAAGTGAAGCTCGACGAGGAAAAATACACCCTCGTTCGCGAAGACGACATCCTGGGCGTGATCGCGTGACCGCGACCCAACCCCGCTCCGAACAAATAACCTTATCGAATTAAAATATGTCCGCAAAACAACTGCTCTTCGACGAAGCCGCACGCCAGAAAATCCTGCGCGGCGCTGAAATCCTGTCCCGCGCCGTCAAGGTGACACTTGGGCCCAAGGGACGAAACGTCGTCATCGACAAGAAATTCGGCTCGCCGACCGTCACCAAGGACGGCGTGACCGTCGCAAAGGAAATCGAGCTGCCCGATCCCTACGAGAACATGGGCGCCCAGATGATCAAGGAGGTCGCCTCGAAGACCTCCGACACCGCGGGCGACGGCACCACGACCGCCACCCTGCTCGCCGAAGGCATCTTCCGCGAGGGCCTGAAGAACGTCACCGCCGGGTCCAACCCCGTCTACCTCAAGCGCGGCATCGACAAGGCCGTCGAGGCCGCCGTCGCCGAGCTCGCCCGGGTCTCCAAGAAGGTCAACGACCGCGAGGAGATCCGCCAGGTCGCCACGGTCTCGGCCAACTGGGACGACACGATCGGCAACATCATCGCCGACGCCATGGACAAGGTCGGCAAGGACGGCACGATCACGGTCGAGGAGGCCAAGTCGATCGAAACGACCCTCGAGGTCGTCGAAGGCATGCAGTTCGACAAGGGCTACCTGTCGCCCTACTTCACGACCAACGCCGAGGCCATGGAAGCGATCCTTGAGGACGCCTACGTGCTCATCCACGAGAAGAAGATTTCGAGCCTGCAGGACTTCCTGCCGCTGCTCCAGACGATCGCCAAGGGCGGCAAGCCGCTGCTCGTCATCGCCGAGGAGGTCGAGGGCGAGGCCCTGGCCGCGCTCGTCGTCAACAAGATCCGCGGCACGCTCAATGTGTGCGCCGTCAAGGCCCCCGGCTTTGGCGACCGCCGCAAGGCCATGCTCGAGGACATTGCGATCCTCACCGGCGGCCGCTGCCTGACCGAGGACCTCGGCATCAAGCTTGAGAACGTCACGATCGCCGACCTCGGCCGCGCCAAGCGCATCACGGTCGACAAGGAGAACACGACCATCGTCGAGGGCGGCGGCAAGTCGTCCGACATCCAGGGCCGCGTCAAGCAGATCCGCCGCCAGATCGAGGAAACGACCTCCGACTACGACCGCGAGAAGCTCCAGGAGCGCCTCGCCAAGCTCGCCGGTGGTGTCGCCGTCATCAATGTCGGCGCCGCAACCGAGACCGAGATGAAGGAGAAGAAGGCCCGGGTCGAGGACGCCCTGCACGCAACCCGTGCGGCGGTCGAGGAAGGCATCGTCGCCGGCGGCGGCGTCGCCCTGCTTCGCTGCGCAAAGGTGATCGAGGCCCTCAAGCTCGAGGGCGACGAGGCGATCGGCGCCCAGATCGTGCGCCGCGCGATCGAGCATCCGATCAAGCAGCTCTGCGCCAACGCCGGAATCGACGGCGGTGTCGTGGCCAAGGAGGTGCTCGAGGCCAAGGGCAACTTCGGCTACAACGTCGCGACCGACAAGTACGAGGACCTCGTCAAGGCCGGCGTGGTTGACCCGACCAAGGTCACCCGCACCGCGCTGCAGAACGCGGCCTCCATCGCAGGCCTGCTGCTGACGACCGAGTGCCTGATCACCGAGATCCCGGAAAAGAAGGATTCGGCTCCGTCGCATCCCCCGGGCGGCGGCATGGACTACTGAGTTAGCCAACAAGTCATAACTTCAAGGGCGCTCCGGAAACGGAGCGCCTTTTTTTCTTGGGGCAACTCGAAAGCTTGCCCGCCGTTTGCTGCGCGGTAAGGTTTGCAGGATGGAGATCATCTTCCTCGGCACCGGGACGTCCCAGGGGGTGCCGATGATCGCCTGCTCCTGCCCGGTCTGCACGTCGGCCGATCCGCGCAACCGCAGGACGCGGGCGTCGGTGCACGTCGTCATGGACGGTCTGCACATCCAGGTCGACGCCGCGCCGGAGTTTCGGCTCCAGTGCTTGAGGGAGAAGATCGGGAAGCTGGACCTGTTCATCCTGACGCACGGGCACTCCGACCACATCACTGGGATGGATGACCTGCGCCGCTTCTGCGACCTGCTCGGCGGCCGGGCGCTGAAAGTCTATTCGACCGACGAGGGCATGAGCCGTGTCCTCGCCATGTACCCGTACGCGATCATGGACAGGCCCCTCTACAAGGGATATCCCGCCTTCGCCTTGGAGCCGATGCCCGAGACCCTCGAACTGCCCCAGGGCACAGTGCAGTCCACGCTGCTCCCGCACGGCGGAGTGAATGCCCTCGGGCTGGTGTTCACCGAGCGGAGCAGCGGCAAAAAGTTCGCCTACTACACCGACTGCAAGCGCGTGCCGCGCGCTGCGGTGGCCCTCGCGCAGGGCGCCGATGCGCTTGTGATCGACGGGCTGCGGCCCGACCCGCACCCGACCCACCTGAGCATACCAGAGGCGGTCGAGGTCGCCCGCGAAATCGGCGCTCCGCAAAGCTTCCTCACCCATCTAACCCATCACACCGACCACGGGACCGCCGAGGCGGCCCTTCCTCCTGGTATCAGGCTGGGCTACGACGGATTGAGGCTTATCCTCTAGAGGCGGCCGCCGATATGACACAGGGGCGGGAGTTTGCACTTGCTTAATTCATACTCATCTAATGTAAATTTGCACAAAACATAAGAAATGAAACTCTCCAAAAGAGGCGAGTATGCCCTCCGTTCGCTCATTAACCTCGGATTTGCGGCCGAGGCCAAGCGCGACCTCGTCCAGGCTTCCGAGCTGGCCGAGAGCGAGCAGTTGCCTGTGAAGTTCCTCGAACAGATCCTGCAGGAGCTGAAGGAAGCGGGCCTGGTGAAGAGCGCCCGCGGAAAATTCGGCGGTTACCGCCTCGGCAAGTCCCCGCGGGAAATCACGATCGGCGAGGTCGTAAGGCTCATCGACGGGCCGCTTGCCCCCATTTCCTGCGTGAGCCAGTCCGCGTACGAAAAGTGTACGTGCCCGGACGAGGCACACTGCGGTCTTCGCATGCTCATGCTCGATGTGCGCAACGCGATCACCGGGATCCTCGACCGGTACACCCTTGCGGACGTCGTCCAGGTGACCATCCGCAGAATGAGGCGGCATGGCGTTCCCCTGCCGTTCGCCGAGGACTCCGCGCCCGTGCGGGTCCCCGCCCGTCTGGCACGCAGGCTCGCCCGCCGGGCCGCCGCGCCACGGGTTTCACCGACCGAGGGCGTCCTGCATGACCTCCTCGGCGAATACACGATATGACCTTACTCCTTTCTTTTTTTCCATGGCTTCTGAGACAATCATCACACCCCGCATCGCCGCCAAGCCGCCCGAACCCGAGTGGTTGGCTGTCGTGCGGACCCACGTCGAAAGTTTGCGTTACGGCATCGTCCAACTGGTCGTCCACGACGGACGCGTGACCCAGGTCGAACGGACCGAGAAGGTGCGCCTGGCGGCACCGGACGCAAAGGGCCCGGCATCGCACCCCGCAGACTGACACCCGCGTCTCAGCCGGCACGGCCTGACGCTCAAAACCCGAATTCGACCATTCGATGCGCACGCTGGTCACCGCGCGCGCCTCTGCGCCTTGACTCCACCCTCTCCACAGAATCCCACCTTTCAAGAAAATGAAATCCAAACTTGCGTTTCTACCCGCCCTCGCCCTGGCGGCGGCCACCCAGGCAAAGACCATCGAGCTGCTCAACGTGTCGTATGATCCGACCCGCGAACTCTACGTCGATTACAACGCCGCCTTCGCCAGGTACTGGAAGCAAAAGACCGGCGACGACGTGGTCGTCAAGCAGTCGCACGGCGGCTCTGGGGCCCAGGCGCGCTCCGTGATCGAGGGCCTTCCGGCCGACGTTGTGACGCTCGCCCTGGCGGCCGACATCGACGCCATCCACAGGACCGGAAACCTCCTGCCCGCCGATTGGCAAACCCTCCTTCCCAACAATGCGACTCCATACACGAGCACGATCGTCTTTCTCGTCCGAAAGGGAAATCCGAAGAACATCAGGGACTGGGATGACGTCGTGAAGCCCGGCGTCGGCGTCATCGTCCCCAATCCCAAGACATCCGGCGGAGCGCGGTGGGCCTATCTGGCCGCCTGGGGCTATGCAGAGCGCAAGTATGGCGGCAAGGACAAGGCGACGGACTTCATCAGGGCCCTTTACAAGAATGTGCCGGTTCTCGACTCCGGCGCCCGCGGATCCACGACAACCTTCGTCCAGCGGGAGATCGGCGATGTGCTTCTGTCCTGGGAGAATGAGGCCTACCTTGCCCTGAAGGAGGCCGGAGGCGAGCAGTTCGAGGTTGTGGTTCCCTCGACAAGCATTCTGGCCGAACCCCCGGTCGCCGTAGTCGAGGCGGTCGCCCGAAAGAAGGGCACGACCGAGGTCGCCCGCGCCTACCTCGAGTATCTCTATTCGGATGAAGGCCAGGACATCGCCGGCCGGAACTTCTATCGCCCGCGAAGCGAGAAATTCGCGGCAAAGTACGCGAACGTGTTCCCGAAGGTGGACCTTTTCACAATCGACGAGGTTTTCGGCGGTTGGACGAAGGCCCAGCAGACCCATTTCGCGGACGGCGGCGTATTCGACCAGATATACCAGAAATGACGCTTGTTTCGACCCCCGGGCGAAAAATATCCGCCCATGCCATGAATTCCTTCATCGCCCGATCGGCCGCCGGCGGCCAGGTTCACGCATCGCCCCGGGAGGCCCTCAGGGCCCACCTGAGCGCCGTTTACTCCCTCACCGAGGCCTCTCCTTACATCTTCGCCTCACCGCTCGGCCCGTTCGCAATCGAAGGCCGCACGGCCTTCGTTCCACGGTTTGTGTTCTTCGGCCCGCATGCCTCCGACCAGTCCTGGCGTCTGGCGTTCCTCGCCGGATTCTCAGGCGGGGATCTCCGTTCATCCCACGCCCTGCTCGCCCTTGTCGAGCGCCTCTTCCGCGAATCGGAGACAGGCAACGGCCTCCATCTCGCCCTTTTCCCGGTGGTCGATGCGGGCAGTGTGTTTCTGGGCACGCCTGACCGGGGGCTTGCCTCGGGCCACTGGGGCCGTGCAAATGCTCCGGAGATCGAGATTCTTGAAAGGGACAGCCGTCTGCAGTCATACCACGGTTTTGTGCGTGTCGAAACGGCGCCCAAGGGGGAATCGATTGCCACGCTGCGCGTTCGCGGCACGGCCACTGATGTTTTGTCGCCCGACCTGGAACTGATCTCAACGGATGAGACCGGTCCGATACCCGTGCGCTTCGAAGCCTGTTCCGAACGCAGCGAGTCCGGGCCCCTGTCGGTGGCCGACGATCTGCCCTTCACGCCATTCGAACTCACCCTAAGCCTGCCGGCAGACTGGCCGGATGCCATCTACCAGAACGCGGCCGGACTGCTCCTCCAGCGTTTCCTCTGGCGATACCGGGCATTCCAGGCCTACGGTCAGAATCTATGACGGGGCTGTTCAAGAGTCGGTCTGTGCTTCCCGGTTTCGGGCTTTCGCTCGGCTTCACACTCGCCTATCTGGGCTTGATCGTTCTCGTGCCGCTTTCGGCGGCGTTCCTCAAGGTGGCGGGCATGAGCTGGCACGATTTTGTCAACGCCGTGACCGCGCCACGCGTCATGGCGGCCTATCGGGTCAGTTTTGGGGCATCCCTTGCCGCGGCCGCCGTCAACATGATCTTCGGCCTGATTGTCGCCTGGGTGCTCGTACGTTACTCTTTCCCGTGTAAAAAGATAATCGATGCCCTGGTCGATCTTCCCTTTGCCCTTCCGACCGCGGTTGCCGGAATCGCGCTGACCGCCCTGTACTCAACGAACGGCTGGATCGGGCGCTGGCTCTTGCCTTTGGGATTCCAAGTCGCCTTCACGCGCCTGGGAATCTTTGTTGCTTTGACATTCATAGGCCTGCCGTTCGTCGTGAGGACGCTGCAGCCAGTCCTCATGGAGCTGGAACCCGAAATGGAGGAATGTGCGGCGAGCCTCGGGGCGAGCCGCTGGCAGACGATCGTCCGGGTGATCCTGCCTGAAATTGCCCCTTCCCTTCTCACTGGCTTCGCCCTGGCCTTCGCCCGGGCATTGGGAGAATACGGGTCCGTGGTGTTCATCTCGGGCAACATGCCCATGCGGACGGAAACCGTTCCCCTCCTGATCATCACAAAGCTTGAGCAGTTCGATTACCGCGGCGCGACGGCCATCGCTGTCGTCATGCTGATCGCTTCGTTCCTGCTCCTTCTGCTCATCAATCTCCTGCAAAAATGGAGCCGCCGGTTCCAAGCCGTATGACGCGATGAACCATTGGACACCGGCAAAACCGCGCTAGTACTTTCCCGCCCACCCGTTCCCCGTCCCCTTTCCCGATGGCTTCGGCAATTCCCGGCACACTCTCGCACCACGCGCCGCCTGCAGCGGCGGCGCGGGCGACGCGCGACCCGGCATGGGTGCGATGGGGATTGATCGGGGTCGCCCTCCTCTTCCTCGGGTTTTTCCTCGTGCTTCCGCTTGTGATCGTGTTCACCGAGGCGCTGAGCCGGGGCCTGGGCGGCTATTTCAGCGCGTATCGCGATCCAGACACGTTTGCGGCCATCCAGCTGACCCTCCTGACCGCAGCCATTGCAGTGCCTGCAAACGTCGTCTTCGGTGTGGCCGCAGCATGGGCGATCGCCAAGTTCAATTTTCGGGGCAAGAGCATCCTTACGACCCTGATCGACCTGCCCTTTGCCGTTTCGCCGGTGATCTCCGGGCTGATTTATGTCCTCGTCTTCGGCCGGCAGGGCTGGCTCGGTCCGTGGCTGTCAAACCATGACATCCAGATCATCTTCGCCGTGCCGGGAATCGTCCTCGCGACAACATTTGTCACCTTTCCTTTTGTCGCGCGCGAACTGATCCCGCTCATGCAGTCCCAGGGCAGCGACGAGGAGTGCGCCGCCCTGACCCTCGGCGCGACCGGCTGGCAGACATTCTGGCGGGTGACCCTGCCAAACATCCGCTGGGGCCTCCTTTACGGCGTCATCCTCTGCAACGCGCGGGCCATGGGGGAATTCGGCGCCGTATCGGTTGTCAGCGGCCACATCCGCGGCGAGACCAACACCCTGCCGCTCCATGTGGAGATCCTTTACAATGAGTACAATTATTCCGGCGCATTTGCGGTGGCGTCGCTTCTGACCATTCTAGCGCTGGGCACCCTCATTTTGAAATCCCTCATCGAATGGCGTCATTCGGCTAACCGCGGTGGAGCATGAGCGTCGAGGCACACAACATCCGCAAGGCATTCGGCGCGTTCGCGGCGCTTTCGGGAGTCGATCTGCACGTGCCGCGGGGCAAGCTCGTGGCCCTCCTCGGGCCGTCGGGCTCCGGAAAGACAACTCTGCTCCGCATCATCGCAGGCCTCGAATATGCCGACCCGGGCAGCGGGAGGATACTTTTCCACGGCGAGGATGTGACCCAGGTGCCCGCGGGTAAAAGGGGCGTCGGCTTTGTGTTCCAGCACTACGCCCTTTTCCGGCATCTGTCGGTCTTCGACAATATCGCTTTCGGACTTCGCGTCCGCCGGTTCGGCGAGCGGCCGAGCGGCCCGGAGATCGGGGACCGGGTGAGGCGGCTTTTGGATCTCGTTCAGCTCGGCGGCCTCGGCGAACGTTATCCGACCCAGCTGTCCGGCGGGCAGAGGCAGCGCGTGGCCCTCGCCAGGGCGCTCGCCGTCGAGCCGAAGGTGCTCCTTCTCGACGAGCCGTTTGGGGCACTCGATGCAAAGGTGAGGAAGGAGCTTCGCCGGTGGCTTCGGCGTTTTCACGACGAGATTCACCTGACCACGATCTTTGTCACCCATGACCAGGAGGAGGCACTCGAGATCGCCGACGAGGTGGTCATCATGAACCAGGGAAGCGTTGAGCAGGTCGGCACCCCGCAGGAGGTCTATGACCGGCCGGCTTCGCCCTTTGTCTACCAGTTTCTGGGAAATGTGAACGTGCTTCCCGCCCCGGCGCTCGCCGCCGCCGGCGGAATCCCGGGGGATGCCGCCGCTGCGCCCGACGGCCAGATCTACGTCCGCCCGCACGACATCGAGGTCGTCCCGCACGACTCGGCGGTCGACGGGATTTCGGCCGTCCTCCGCCACATTCACGCAGCCGGTTCCCATGCCCACCTGACCCTGGAGCAGGTCCACACCCGCGAAACGATCGAGGCCGAAATTTCACGCACGGAGCTCGCCGACCTCGGCATCCGTGTGAACGATCTTGTCAAACTTAAGCTCCGCCGGACCCATTCCTTCAACGAAGACTATGCGATTTGAAGTACCCAAAAACAAACCAATACAATACCATGGCCAAGATATACAATGACATCACCGAGACGATCGGCAACACCCCGCTCGTCCGCCTGAACCGCACAGCCGCCGCACACGGCGCCCAAGCCGAGATTCTGCTCAAGCTCGAGTTCTTCAACCCGCTTTCGAGCGTGAAGGATCGCATCGGCTTCGCGATGATCGACGACGCCCTGAAAAGCGGGCGCATCAACAAGGACACGATCCTGATCGAGCCGACCAGCGGCAACACCGGGATCGCGCTCGCCTTCGTCGCCGCGGCCAAGGGCCTCAAGCTCGTCCTCACTATGCCCGAGACGATGACGGTTGAGCGCCGCAAGATCCTGAAGATCCTCGGGGCCCGCGTCGTCCTCACCGAGGGGCCCAAGGGCATGAAGGGCGCGATCGCGAAGGCCGAGGAGCTGCTCACCAAGATCCCGAACAGCGTCATCCTCCAGCAGTTCTCAAACCCGTCCAATCCCGCCGTCCACCGCCGAACGACCGCCGAGGAGATCTGGCGCGACACGGACGGCAAGGTCGACATCATCGTCTCCGGGAATCGGCACCGGCGGCACGATCACGGGCGTCGGCGAGGTGCTCAAGCCCCGCAAGGCGTCCCTGAAGATCATCGCCGTCGAGCCCGCCGGCTCCCCCGTCCTCTCCGGCGGACAGCCCGGCCCCCACAAGCTCCAGGGCCTCGGCGCCGGCTTCATTCCGGCGGTCCTCAACACGAAGGTCTACGACGAAGTGATCACCGTGAAGGAGGACGACTCCGGCCCCATCAGCAAGCAGATCAACAAGCTCGATGGCATCCCGGTCGGCATCTCCTCCGGCGCCGCGGTCTGGGCGGCCCTCCAGGTCGCCAAGCGCCCCGAGAACAAGGGAAAGCAGATCGTCGTCATCATACCGTCGTGCGCCGAGCGCTACCTCTCCTCGTGGCTCTTCGCCGACATAGGGGTCGAAAGCGACTCGATCGACGACCTGGTTGCGGCGCCCGCAGGGACAAAGTAAGCGATCCGGTGCGGGCCGGTTTAATGCCGGCCCGCGCCATAAGTGGCCTGTTTTTGAGGAACTTGCCGCGTTGATATCGCGAATTGCGATATCGAGCGCCGGACACGGAGGGGTGCGCAGAATACCCCAGGCCTTCACCGAGTGTGGAGCTCTTATGGCCGCGAACCTTCCCAACAGTCCTCGCGCCATCCGAATGAGCTTGGTCATGGTCAGCGCATCTGCCGCCCTCCACCAAATGGTTCCAGGTCAATCGACGCTTGGTGGGCGTTTCCCACTTGACCTTTTGTGGGCCATAAGGTACTTCTTCACCATGCCAACCGTGATCAAGGACACCAACTTCAAGCTGGTGACCGAGGTTCAGAAGACCGACGCCAAGAAACGCCTCTCGCTGGGGCAGGTCGTCGAGGAGGCCGGGGCGACCTACAACATCTATTCAAACCGACTGGGACAGATCGTGCTCGATCCTGTGAAGGCCATTCCTGCCTATGAGGCATGGCTTTTCGAGAACAAGTCTGCATTGGATTCGGTGAAGCGCGGTTTGGCCGACTCGGCCGCTGGCCGGACAAAGAACCTCGGTTCGTTCGCTCCCCACGCCAGCGAGGACTGAGACCGTGCAACGGCAGTTACGTTTCACGGATGAAGCGGTCGGTCAATTGAAGGCGCTCGCTGCCGACCAGGCCAAGAAAGGGCTTCAAAAGCAGGTCCTGAAAACGCTCGGTTTGCTGGAAACTAATCCGCGAAATCCGGGCCTGAGCACCCACGAGTATGAGTCGCTCCGGGGAGTCGATGGCGAGCGCGTGTGGGAGGCGTATGTTCAGAACCAGGCGCCTAGTGCATATCGGGTCTTCTTCCATTACGGCCCTGATGAGGTCTTAGGAAAGAAACGCATCCCCATTCTCACCATCGTCGCCATTACTCAACATCCGTAAGGCGCATCGTGATTCTGCGCGGCTATTCAAGCAAGTAATCGTCTGGAATACTCGCTTGCTACGATCTGCTTCCCCTCTTTGGTTCGGTGCATGAGGCGGGATTCTCCCTCGGATTCCGCGCTTTTCCCTATCCCGCTTGACCCACCGCCCGCTCATGCCGCGCACATCCAAACGCACGTCCGTCTTCACCGAGTCGGTGATCCGCGAGATGACGAGGGTGGCGCAGCGGCACGGCGCCATCAACCTCGCCCAGGGCTTCCCCGATTTCGATCCGCCGGCCGCGCTCATCCAGGCGGGAAAGGACGCGATGGACGCCGGACGCCACCAGTACGCCATAACCTGGGGGGCTCCCGAGCTGCGGGCGGCGCTTGCCGTGAAGCTTCGGCGCTTCACCGGCCTTCCGGTCGACGAGGCAACGGAGCTTGTGGTCACCTGCGGCGCCACAGAGGCGATGATGGTGGCCATGATGACCGTCTGCGACCCCGGAGACAAAGTCGGCCTGTTCTCGCCCTTCTATGAGAACTACTCGGCCGATGCGATTCTCTGCGGCGCCCAGCCGGTGCTCGTGCCCCTTCATCCGCCCGACTACCGGTTCGACCCGGACGGACTGCGCCGCGCCTTCGCCGGAGGTCTCAAGGCATTCGTCCTTTGCAATCCCTCGAATCCCTGCGGCCGCGTGTTCACCCGCACGGAGCTCGAGATGATAGCCGCTGCCGCGGAGGAATTCGACGTGTTCGTCCTCACCGACGAAGTCTACGAGCACATCGTTTTTCCGCCCCACCGGCACACCTACTTCTCGACACTGCCGGGGATGTCCAGGCGCACTCTGATGTGCTCCTCCCTGTCGAAGACGTTCTCCATCACCGGCTGGCGGCTGGGCTACGTACACGCCGCCCCGGAGATCATCGCCCAGGCGCGCAAGGTGCACGACTTTCTGACCGTGGGAGCCGCCGCACCGCTGCAGCACGCGGTCGTCACCGCGCTGGGTTTCCCGGACAGCTATTACGCCGAGCTGGCTTCGGTTTATGCGCGCTCGCGGGACGTGCTGCTCGGCTATCTCGACCGCACTGGGCTTTCCTACACCCGGCCCGAGGGAGCCTACTTCGTCATGGTGGACATTTCACCCTTCGGCTGGTCGAGCGACATCGAGTTCTCGCATTGGATGGCCCGGGAGGTCGGGGTGGCCCCGGTGCCCGGATCGAGCTTCTTCGCGCCCGGCGAAAACCGGTACATCCGGCTCAATTTTGCGAAGAAACCGGAGACGCTTCACGCCGCCGGCGAGCGCCTGCTCCGCCTCCTGCGATAAAGGGGGAAGGGCCTCCGCCCCGGGTCAGAGCGCCCGGACGGCGCCCCTGGGCGAGAGAAGTCTCTTTGCCAGCTTCTGCGCCTGGTCCCTGATCTCGCAGACCGCGGTCGATTCCCACAGGACGCCCTTCAACGGCGCCCCCAGGGTAAAGAGCCAGCCGGCCGGCCTGCCGCCGTATCGGCGAACCTCCCCGGTAGGCAGTGCATCGATGCCGAGCGCCAGCGGATCGTGTCCGATCAATCCCGCCGCAAGCAGATTGATGAGGAGCGGATGCTGATACTTTGAGTAGTCGGTGCGGGGCCCGGTGCAATTGATCATCATAAGCTGTGGTTGTTTGAGCCCAGTCGGACGAGGCATGGGTCGCTTGGGCGCGGGCTGGGAGGGAGGTGGCGGCTAACAGTCCCAGGAGGGACAATCCGCCAAAGGCCAATTGTGGGAGGATACTTTTGAATTTCATGATTTGCTGGGTGGTACCTTTGCTCTGTGGACACGAGGCAGAGTTCCGGGGCTGGACCCGGAGGCGGTGTCGCTCAGGTCTGGCTCTGCCCGGTTTCTCGATGCACTAATCCGGGGAAAGAAAAATCCGGCGCTAGTGCCTGGTGGTGCAAAACTTCCTTCAGGGCTGCCGTTGTCGGCCAGATTCCTCAGGAAGGGGAAATCACTCTCGCGACGTCGCGTAGAGTTATAAACATACTATTTTAACATAGATTGAATTAGTCAAGCATAAATCTGGTTAGCATATTCGAGTTTATCGGCACGCCCAAAAGCCCGGGCCGCATCTGCCGAACGGCCGTTCTTCGTATCAAGGCGGATTGGAGCCGGGCAGCGGCGAAGATCTCCGGCTGGAATCCCAACACCCATCAGGTGCGCGCCCTCACTGCTGCGGCGACGAGCTGGTTACGCGTCGGGTTCTTGTTTGGATTCGAATAAACCCAGCGGATGACGCCATTGCCATCGACGATGAATACCGTCGGCACCAGCAGCCCCGCCGCGCCTTCTTCGCCGGGAATCGCGGGAAGCGAAATGCCTTTCCTGGCATAGCTGCTGACCAGGTCCTTCGGCGCGCGAAAGGCGATCCCGTAGGCGGACGAGAGGGATAGGCTGCGATCCGAGAGAAGCGTGTAGTTCAGCCGGTTCCTCGCGATGGCAGGCCCAAGGCTCTCGGGGGTGTCGGCCGAGATCGCGATGATCCGGAAGCCCAGATTCTCGTAGATAAGAGAGCTATCACGGAGTTCGGCGAGCGCGCGTTTGCCCAGGCTGCACCAGTTGGCGCGGTAGAAGACCAGAATCGTCGGCTTGTGAGCAATCACTTCGCCAAGGTCGAGTGCGCCGCCTGAGGTCGAGAGAATGCGAGTCGGCGCAGTGCTGCCGACAGCCAATGGCGTCACGTTTTCCGCAGAGTCGGCAAAGTTTGCGTAAACGCGCGACCCGACGGACAGGGTCAACGCCGCGGCAAGGAGGAGATCTCGGACCAGAGTGGACTGTGTGAGCATCGAAGGAGATTCATTTTCTGATCCTCCTCCAGTCGCCTGGTCGTCGGAAAGGCAATGTAGGCACACTGCCTTGCTTTAATGTAAATAGATCTACTAGGAATAATGATGATTGAAAGAATGGACTCGTTCCCTTCCGTACATTGCATCATTGCTACTGGGCGCCATAAAATGCGCAGTCGGCGTCGTGCCGCCCTCTGAAACTCAGGGCCAAAATCGACTCGTTGATTCGGCGGCAGGCATTCCGTGGGGATCATGCCCGGCATGTTCGGCGAGATTTCACGCGTTTCGCGAAATCCGCGGATTTGACCTCGGGCACCGCTCGCGATCTCGCCGGGTCACTGCCCCCCATTGGCCCGCGGCTCACTTGGCCGCGCGGGCGAGCTTCCTGTACTTGATCCGGTGCGGCTGGTCGGCGTCCTTGCCCTTGCGCCTGCGGTAATCCTCGAGATACGCGGAGTAGTTGCCCGGGAAGGCATGCACGGAACTCTCGCCCTCGAAGGCGAGGATATGGGTCGCGACCCTGTCGAGAAACCAGCGGTCGTGGGAGACGACGACTGCGCACCCGGCGAAATTCTCAAGCGCCTCCTCGAGGGCCCGGATCGAGTTCACGTCGAGGTCGTTTGTAGGCTCGTCGAGGAGGATGAGATTGGCCCCGGCCTTGAGGAGGCGCGCAAGGTGGACGCGGTTGCGCTCCCCGCCTGACAGGATCCCCACTTTCTTCTGCTGGTCGGGGCCCGTGAAGCCGAACTGCGCGCAGTAGGCGCGGGCGTTCACCTCGCGCCCGCCGAGCCGCAGGATCTCCTCGCCCCCGCTGATCGCCTGGAAGATGGTCAGCTCGCCGGGCAGCGAGTCCCTCGACTGGTCCACCTGCGCTATCTTGACCGATTCGCCGACCCGCAGCGTTCCGGCGTCCGGTTTCTCCGCGCCCGTGATCAGGCGGAAAAGGGTCGTCTTGCCAGCCCCGTTGGGCCCGATCACCCCGACCATTCCTCCCGGCGGAAGCGAAAAATTGAGGTTCTCGAACAGAAGGTTCTCGCCGTACCCCTTCGCCAGGCCCGAAGCCTCGACGACAAGGGTTCCCAGCCGCGGGCCGGGGGGGATGACAATTTCGAATGACTTCTCCTCCTCCTCCACATCCGCCTTGAGCATGGCCTCGTAGGCCGAGATGCGCGCCTGGGATTTGGCCTGCCTTGCGCGGGCGGACTGGTGAATCCATTCCAGCTCCCGGGCCATCGCCTTGTGTCGCCTGTCCTCGGTGCGCTGCTCGACCGCCAGGCGGCGCTGCTTTTGCTCGAGCCAGGACGAATAGTTCCCCTTCCAGGGAATCCCGTGGCCGCGGTCGAGCTCCAGTATCCATTGCGCCACGTTGTCCAGGAAGTACCGGTCGTGGGTCACCGCGATCACCGTTCCTGCGTAGCGGGCGAGATGCTGTTCAAGCCACTGTACGCTTTCGGCGTCGAGATGGTTGGTCGGCTCGTCCAGAAGGAGGACCGCCGGCTCCTTGAGAAGCAGGCGGGCGAGCGCCACCCGCCGCCGCTCCCCGCCGGAAAGGCCGTCGACAATCCGCTCGGGCGGAGGGCAGCGCAGGGCCTCCATGGCCATCTCCACCCGCGGCGCAACGTCCCAGGCCCCCAGGGCCTCGATCTTCTCCTGGAGTTCGCCCTGCCGGTGGAGAATGGCCTCCTTTTCGGCCTCATCCTTCGCGTCGCTGAGCTCATCCCATGTCGCGTTGTAGGCCTCCGTCAGCTGCGTCAGATGCCGGACGCCCTCCTCGACGCAGGCGCGCACGGTCTTTCCCGGCTCCAGGTGCGGTTCCTGTTCAAGCAGGTCCACCGAGTAACCCGGCTCGAAATGCACACTTCCGTCGATTTCCTGGTCCCGCCCGGCCAGGATTCGCATGAGCGAGGACTTGCCCGAGCCGTTGAGTCCCAGGACGCCGATCTTCGCCCCGTAGTAGAAGGACAGGGAGATATCCCTGAGGATCTCCTTGCGCTCGATTTTCTTCGAGACGCCGATCATCGAGAAGATGACCTTGGGCTCTTCGGCTTTTGCCATGTGAGCGGAAAGTCCGACCCTCATGCGATGGCAAGTCAAGGTGCGACGGCGCCAAAAAACCTTCGCGGTGCAGTCCGGGGTCTGATTGAGGTGAAAGAGGGATGAAACCTTGCCACTTTTGGACCGCGACGGCACTTTTAACCGCCGTTCGCCTCTCTGCCGCCCCCATGCTCGTATTCATCGGCACTTATACCAATACGACCAGCCGCGGGATCTACGCCCTCAGGCTCGATCCGGCGGGCGGCGCCCTTTCGGCGCCCTGGCTGGCGGCCGAGGCGCGGAACCCGACATTTCTGGCCCTCGATCCCGGACACCTCCACCTTTACTCGACGGGTGAACTGCGCCTCGATCCCCCTCCGGCGAGCCCGCTGGGCGGAATCAGCGCCTTTGCGGTGGACCGCGACTCGGGCCGCTTGGCCTTCCTGAACCAGCAGCCCACCGGAGCGGGTGCCACCACCCATGTCGCCGTCGATTCAACGGGGCGCATGGCGATCGCCGCCAATTTCGGCGCGGGTTATGTTTGCGCGCTGCCGATCGGGCCGGACGGCCGGTTGGGCGCGCGAAGCGCGTTCATCGAGCACCATGGCCCCCCTGGACCCAATCGCGACCGGCAGGCCCAGGCCCATGCCCACTCGATAACGATCTCTCCGGACAACCGATTCGCCCTGGCCTGCGATCTTGGTCTCGATCGCATCTTCGTTTACAGGATCAATCCGGCTGAAGCTGCCCTGGCGCCCAACGATCCGCCCTTTGCCGCCGCGCCGCCGGGCGCCGGGCCGCGCCACGGCAAGTTTTCCGCCGATGGACGATTCTTTTACGCCACCAATGAAATGGGCGGATCGGTGTGCGCGTACTCGTGGGACGGCGCGCGGGGCGCCCTCGCCCTGCTGCAGACCGTTTCCACCCTGCCCGCGGACTTCCGCGAATTGAATACCGTGGCGGAGATCCGCCTTCATCCGAACGGTCGGTTCGTCTATGCCTCCAACAGGGGCCACGACAGTCTGGCCGTGTTCGCGCGGGACCCGGTTTTGGGGACGCTCCGCCCCGTTGAAATTGTGCCCTGCGGAGGAAAGCACCCGCGCAATTTTGCGCTCTCTCCCGACGGCCGGTGGCTCGTTTGCGCCAATCGCGACACCGACAACGTGGTCCTGTTTCGGGTGGATCCGGAGAGCGGGCGGCTGGCCAGGACCGGCAGCGAGGTCGCGGTGCCGCGCCCGGTTTGCGTCCTCTTCTGCGACTGAGCGGCCGGCGCAGCGGCAGCCCGCAACAGCCCAACTGGGTGCGGCTTAAGACCGCGCACCCCCCGATTGCAGTTGCCCTTTCGCTCCGGCAGGGCCATGCTGCACCCTTCCAGCCGGCGTCCGAGCGCACCACCAAAGCGTTCCGCCGGCCTATTAAAACCCGCTGCTCCCGACCCCTCGGTGAGCGCCCACAAAAACAAGAAAAGCATAAAATGACAGATCCCGTACCATCTGGCGGACAAGACGCCCCGAGTGCCGAAATTCCGGCTCCGGCGGCGCCCGCCGGAGCCACTGACGCGCCCGCCAGCACCACCCCCGCCCAGCCGACAGGCGCATTCGGCACAACACGCGGCTCCGGCCTGCTCCGGGGAAAACGCCCGATGGCCCGTTCCGCCGCATCCGTGTCCCCCAAAGCCGGGGATTATCAGCCGACCTCCGTGGAGGTCATCGTCGCGCAGCGCGAATACAAGAACCCCTTCGGAGGCGCGGTCACCGCACCGGCCGCCGACGGCTCACCCGAGGAGGCGATTCCAACGCCGGCCGCAAGACCGCAGGAGGAAAAGCAGGCGCAAGCGGATGTGCAGCCGGAAGTCCCGGCCACAGTCGCGCCGATTGAGGCGGTCGCCGCCGTGGGCGCTCCCCCGGTTGAAAAGGCCGCGCCCCAGGAAGTCTCGCCCAGGCCCGAATCTCCCAGCCCCGACGTGAAGTCGCAGCTCAATATTCTCCCTCCAGCCGAAACGAAGCGGACGCAGCTTCATTGGGACAAGTCCCACGTGGTGGAGAGAGACCGGCCACAGGATTTCGGGCAGAGGCCCCGGCGCGAAGAGCGACGCGATGACCGGCCTTCGTTCCGAAGCGAAGCTCAGCGCCCGCGCGAAGATTTTCGCCCTTCTCAACACCCTGTGGCTCCAGTCAAAAAGCCTCTCGGCTTCATCGGCCGCCTAAAGCGGTTGCTCGGCTTGGGGAAGCCCGCGCCGGCTGCCAGCCCGGTTCAGGAACGCGATTACGAATCCGGCAGGGGCGACCGCGACCAGGACTTCCGGCGCCGTCGCCGCGGAGGGCGCGGCAATTCGGGTGGCGATCGAGGCGAGCGCGGAGGCATGCCCCAGTCCCAGCAGGGCGGCGGGCAGCCGTTTGAACGCCGTGGAGGCGATCAGGGCGGCGGAGGTGGCGGACACCATCGCCGGCGCCATCGCGGCGGCCGGGGCCGCAATCAGGGCGGCCCCCGTCCCGAGGGACAGCAGGGCGGCGGTTACATCTGATTCAGTCAAGTTAATCCTTGCCAAGGCGCACACCCGTGCGCGCATCCTAAGGGCGTTCGCATTTGCTGCGGACGCCTTTTTTGCGTAAGCCCGAAGATTTCATGAAAACGACCAAAGATCGCCAAGCCGCCGAGGGAAAAGGGCCGAAGACGACCGAGGTGTGCTTGCAAGCACATCGCAGGGAGTTTGAGGCCCTTTTCCGAGAGCGGTTTGGATGAGATTTGGACGAATTTCATGAAATCTTCGGGCTGCTAGTCGCAACCTTTCAATGGCCGATCTCATCGTCAACGGCGGCAAGCCCCTCACCGGCACCGTAATGCCCTCCGGCAACAAGAATTCCGCGCTTCCGATTCTCTGCGCGACCCTGCTGACAAACGAGCCGGTGCAGCTTACCAATGTGCCGGACATAACGGACTTGGACAAGCTGGTCTCGTTTCTTCGCGCGCAGGGTTCAAAGATCGAGTGGGACCGCGCAGCCGGGGAGATGCGGGTCGATCACTCAGGCTTCCGCAGCACCCTCGCGCATGGCGAACTCCCCAGGGACATGCGCTCGACCGTGCTCCTCTACCCCAGCCTCCTGCGCCTGCTCGGGCGCATCAATCTTCCGTCGGACGCCAAGGGATGCTCGCTGGGGGTGAGGGAGATCGACCCTCATCTCGACGTCCTGCGGGCGCTCGGCGCCAAAGTCAACGCGAGCGACCCCCTCGAAATAACCCTTTCGGATGGCTACCAGGGCGGCCGGCACTGGCTGGACTACATGTCCGTGACGGTCACCGAGAATTTCGCGATGGCCGCCGCGACGGCAAAAGGAGACTCGGTCCTTATCAATGCGGCCAGCGAGCCTCACGTCCAGGACCTGTGCGAAGCGCTGGTCGCCATGGGGGCCAGGATCGAGGGCATAGGCACGAGCCGCCTTTCGATCGCGGGGGTCGACCGCCTCCACGGGGCGAGCGTGCGGATCAACACCGATTACCACGAAGTGGTCACCTTCCTCGCCCTTGGCGCGATAACCGGGGGCTCCGTTCGGGTTGAGAGGTCCCTTCCCCACCATTTCGACCTGATCGCGCGGTCCTTTGGCAAACTTGGCGTCGTCATCGAACACGAGGGCGAGGTGGCCTGCCAGCGCAATCCCAAACGCCTCGCGATCGAGCCACCCCTGACCCGCAATCTCCTCTCGAAGATTGAGGCGGCCCCGTGGCCGTATTTCTCGGTCGATCTCCTGCCCGTCATGATCGCCCTCAGCACGCGGGCCGACGGCACGATCCACTTCTGGAACAAGGTGTACGAAAATGGATTTTCCTGGATGCCCGAACTGGCCAAGTTCGGCGCACATGTGGTCGTCTGCGATCCGCACCGCATCATCGTCTTTGGCAACCGCCCCCTCCGCCCGGCCGTCGTGGATTCGCCCTATGTCATCCGCGCCGCCGTCGCCCTGACCATGGTGGCCGCCTCCATCCCCGGCCAGAGCGTCGTCCGCAACGCCGAGATCATCAAGCGGGCGCACCCGAAGTTTGTCGAAAACCTGAGGGCGCTCGGCGCCGAACTGGAGTGGAGATAACATGGCATCCGAACCGGAAAAGGGCGTCAATTTCATCAGTTCCACCCTGAAGGCGCCCATGGGTCCGGCGGAGGCGGCCCTTCGGCCGCTCTCGTTCGCGGAATTCAGCGGTCAGCCAAAGACGATCGAGCGGCTGCTCGTGATGACGGGAGCGGCGAAAAAGCGGGGCGAGGCCCTCAACCATATTCTATTCTCCGGACCGCCCGGCCTCGGCAAGACGACCCTCGCCTTCATTCTCGGCCACGAGCTGGGAAAGAATGTGCGGGTGACCTCCGGCCCCGTGATCGAGAAGGCGGGCGATCTGGCGGGCCTTCTCACCAACCTCGAGGAGGGCGACATCCTCTTCATCGACGAGATCCATCGCATCCCGAAGACGGTGGAGGAGTACCTCTACACGGCCATGGAGGATTTCCGGCTGGACATCATGATCGACCAGGGCCCCAACGCCCGCAGCGTGCGCCTGTCGATCCCGAGGTTCACGCTCGTCGGCGCAACCACCCGCAGCGGCCTCCTGACGGCTCCCTTGCGCTCCCGCTTCACGCTGCAGACCCGGCTCGACTACTACGACGTCGCGACGCTTGCGGGAATCGTGCGCCGGAGCTGCCGGCTGCTCGGAGTCGAGATCGACGAGGCCGGTGAGCGTGAGATCGCGGCCAGGTCCCGCGGAACCCCGCGGGTCGCGAACAATCTCATCCACTTTGCAAGGGACTACGCGCAGGAGCGCGCCAAGGGGAGGATCACCCGCGAGGCGGCGGCGGCGGCCCTTGCCCTCCTCGAAATCGACGCGGCGGGCCTCGACGAGATGGACAAGCGCATGCTCCGCACCATGGCCGAGAACTACAGCGGCGGCCCCGTCGGCATGAGCACGATCGCGGTCGCCGTCGGCGAGGAGGCGGAGACCCTGGAGGAGGTGCACGAGCCGTTTCTCATCCAGGAAGGCTACCTGCAGCGGACACCCCAGGGGCGGGTTCTCACCTCAAAGGGATATGCCGCCGTCGGCCTCAAACCCTCCGGCGGCGGACAACAGACCCTTCTCTAGCCTCTCGTCAGAGGTCGCCCTTGATGGGCCTGAGGACGATCTCCTCGACGGCCGTGCGGCGGCTCATGCGGTAGACATCGAGAAAGGCGCGCGCGACGTCGGCGGCGGGCATCATTCTTGCCGCCGGCACTTTGCTCCCGCGCCATGACGGGGAGTGCGTCGCCCCGGGGTGCACGCAGCAGACCCGGATGCCGTGCTCCTTCAGTTCAGAGCGCATCACCTTCGACAGGCCTGTTACGCCAAATTTCGCCGCGCAATAGCCGGCGCCGCCCGGATAAGCGGACAGCCCGGCGACCGAGCTCATGTTGAATACATCGCCCCGGCCCAGCCGCGCCATGGCCGGGCAGAACGCCCTCGAGACGAGGAAGACGCTCCGCAGGTTGGCTGCGAGCAGGCTGTCGAATTCGTCGACTGCCATCTTGAGAAACGGCGCAGCGCGGAACCAGCCGGCGTTGTTGATGAGGACATCGACCCGGCCCCAGCGCTTCAGGACTGCGGCCGCCATCGAGCCGACTGCGGCTTCGTCCGTCACATCGCAGCCAAAGACCCTTGCGTCGGCGCCGAGGCGAGAGCATGAGCCAGCCACAGCCCGCAGCCGGCCTTCGCTTCGGGCGACAAGCGCCAGGCGGACGCCGCGGACCTCGGCGGCAAACACCCGGGCAATCGCGGCCCCGATGCCCTGGGAGGCCCCGGTGATCACTATGACAGGCGCAGCCATGTCCGAAGCGGTGAACTAGCAGATAAGCGACTCGAAATCCTGGAAGTCGGCGGCAAAGCCGCCCTTTACGCCCTTGCATATGACGCTCACCGCATCGTGCGAGTGGAGCGACTCGAGGTGCGAGCAGGCGATTTGGAAATCCCTGATCTTCGGCTCCGTGTCGAAGGCGCGGTAAAGCAGCCTGGCCGCATCCTCGACGAACTTCAGGTTGGCGCCGTTCAGTTCGGCAAAGGCCTGCTCGTCCTCGCGCTTCACCATGACCTGGGTCTCGGTCTGCAGCGCCTTGAGGCACAGGGCGTGGACGTCCTCGATCCAGATCTTCCTGCCGGGGACCTCCTCGAGGATGATGCGCGCCTTGCTTCTCTGGGAATGGGGAACGCTGTAGACCCCGCGGGCGTCCCGCGCATGCTCGGCGAGTTCCGCCGAACAGGGGCACGCCGAGGAATAGACGAAATCAAAATGGATGAACCGGCGGTACTCGCCCCGGCTCGTCATCACCCCTTCGAAGACGGTGCGGTAGAACTGATATCCCTCGAGGCCACTCCGCAGGCTATTCTGAATCAATGGATAGGAAAAGATCAACTTCAGGCGGGCGTCCTTGGTCTTCACCTTGCGCAGGTACGCCTTGAGGATCCTCCCGACGCGCTCGCCCGTCATGACCTCGTCCTTGTGGTCGTAGAACGAGCGGACAATCCGGCTCATGTTGATCCCCTTGAGCTCCGCTTCGAGGGACACCGTGCCTGTGATGCTGGTCTCCAGGGTCACAACGCCGCCCTCCTTTGTCCGGTACCTTAGCGGCAGCTTGAAATTGGAAACGCCCACTTGCTGGATGGGAACGTTCGCACCCTGGATAGCGTCGTGGGCCGCCTCCATCATGTCGGGAAGGGTCGCCCGATAGGCCGGGGTCGCCGCAAAGCGGCGGTCGTAGCTGCGCGCGATGCGCGGCTGCGAGCCGTCGGCGGAGCGATGCAAATACATTCGCTTTTTCTTGCTCATGCGGAACCGAAATATTCGGCGTAGTTTCGCGGTGTTTCGTAGAGGCGTATCCTGTGCAGGCGGCCACCTGTTATGTGCGGCGCGATTTCGCGCCAGAAGGCGACGACCAGGTTCTCGGTCGAAGGTATGACTCCCCGGAGGAAATCGACCTCCTCGTTAAGGTTGCGGTGGTCGCAGCGCTCCACGACAAAGCGGTTCAGGATCTCCTTGAGTTTCGCCAGGTCGATCACGTAACCGGTCTTGGGATCGGGCACGCCTCCCACGGTGGCCTCAAGCACATAGTTGTGCCCGTGCCAGTGGGGATTCGTGCACCGCCCAAAGCTTTTCGCGTTCCATTTCGGGTCAAAGTCCGGGTTGTAGAGCCGGTGGGCGGCGTTGAAGTGCACCTGGCGCGTGATGAACACCGAACCCGCCCAGGCTTCGACGGGGCCGCCGGCGCGCCGCGCCTTCAGGGCCGCTTTGGTGGGTTTTGCAGGCATTTATAAGCCAAGAAGTAAGCACTGAATGCCGTCGCGTCAACGCACGGTGCGCAGGATCTGCAGCTGCCGGAAAAGCTCCCGGTAGGGCGTGAAGGCGAGAATCGGCGAGTGGACGGGCCGACCTAACATCCTGGAAACCGGGAGAATCGGCTTAGAGGCAGCCTGCGCTTGCCGAAAGGCAAAGACGCCGGCAGTGTGACGCATCAGGTCCTGATATGAACAAGCTCAACGGAAAACGGGCGCTCGTCACGGCGGGCGCCCAGGGGATCGGGCTGGCGATCTCAAGGCATCTGCTCAACGCCGGATGCGACGTGTTCGTTCACTACCGAACGAGCGCCAAGGCCGCGCGCGAAATCGGCGCCGAAGCCCTAAAGCTCGGCCGCCGCTGCGCCAGCGCGGCCGCCGACCTCACGGAGGCGGAGCAATGCGACCGGCTTGTCGGCGAGGCGGTCGCGTTTCTCGGCGGGCTAGACATTCTCGTCAACAATGCCGGCTCGATGGTCGCCCGGCGGCCCTTCATGGAATGCGACGACGAGTTCTGGGCGGAGGTCATGTCGCTCAATCTGGGAAGCGCAAGGCGGGTCACCCGGGCCGCCGTGCCCCACCTCGTCGCCGCCGCGCAAAAGGCCGGCGGGGCCAGCATAGTGAACATCTCCTCGCTGGCCGCGCGCAACGGCGGCGGCCCCGGCGGCACCGCCTATGGGACCGCCAAAGGGGCAATGCTCACCTTCAACCGCGGGCTCGCCCGCGAACTCGGGCCAAAGGGCGTTCGCGTCAACGCACTCGCCCCGGGCCTGATACTGGGTTCGAATTTTCACGCCGTCCACACTCCCCCGGACGCGCAGGCCGCCATTATCGCCAATATCCCGCTTGGCAGGGCCGGCAACCTGGACGACGTCGCCCGGGCGGCTGTGTTCCTCGCAAGCGAATTCGACGGGTTCATCTCCGGTGCGGCGCTGGACATCAACGGCGGGGTGTACTTTTCCTGAGCGGCGATCCCGCACACGCTTTCAATCAAAAAATGAACAACAACCTGATCCGCTGGGGCATGATAGGGTGCGGTGCCGTGACCGAGGTGAAGAGCGGGCCGGGCTTCCAAAAGGCCTCGGGTTCCGCACTCGTGGCCGTGATGCGCCGCAACCGCGAGCTGGCGGAGGATTATGCCCGCCGCCACGGCGTCCCGCGGGCCTACGACGATGCGGAGCAGCTGCTGGCCGATCCCGAGGTCGATGCCGTCTACATCGCGACCCCGCCCGGCACGCACGCGCACTTCGCCTTGCGCGCCGCCGCGCACGGCAAGCCGGCCTACGTTGAAAAACCGATGGCCCGGCACCTGCCGGAGTGCGACCGGATGGTCGCGGCGTTCGCCACCGCAGGGAAGCCCCTTTTTGTGGCCTATTACCGCCGGTCGATGCCCCGCTTCCAGGCGGTGTTGCGCCTGCTTCAGGAGCGGGCCTTGGGCGAGATCGAATCCATCGACTACCGCATGGCCGCCCCGCACCACCGCAAGGATTCGGGCTGGAGGGTTGCCGCGGAGGAGGCCGGCGGCGGGCACTTCCTCGATGTGGGCTCCCACCTGGTCGACCTGATCGACTTCCTGTTCGGTCCGCTCAAGGAGGTGAAGGGCTCGGCCGAGCGCGCCGGACCGGTCGGCGACGTGGAGGATCGGATCGAGATGAGTTTCACGGCCGGCGGTGTGGCGGGCCAGGGACGGTGGAATTTCGCCTCGGAAGAGACGGCCGACCTCCTCACGGTGACGGGCGCGCTCGGAACGCTCCGCTTCTCCGTCTTTGGCGACGAGCCCTTGGCCCTGGATCGCGCCGGGGCGTCGGAATCGCTGGCCCGACCCAACCCGCCCCATGTGCAGCAACCGATGATCCAGTCGGTCGTGGACGATCTCCTGGGCCGCGGCACGTGCCCGAGCACCGGGGAATCGGCGCGGCGGGCAACGGCTGTGATGGACGCGGTCCTCGGCTGTTACTACGGTGGGAGGAGCGACGAGTTCTGGCGCCGGCCCGGCACCTGGCCGGGCCGGAAAAACCAACCGAATGCCTGAGATTCGAGTCTAGTTGCAGATTGTTACGATTGTGTTACATGTCGTAACAAATGAGTACCAGCCAGTCGGTTAGCCCGGGCGCGTCCCATCGGGCCGGGCGGCGGAAACATCCTCCGGGTTTTCGCCAGCGACGGGGCCTCAACTGGGGGGCGCTCGGGTTGATGTACACGTCGTTCTACCTTTGCCGGTATAACCTCTCGATAGCGAACAAGGCGATCAGCGACGAGTTCGGTTTTTCGAAGTCGCAGATGAGCACGATCATCTCCTCGGCGCTGCTCGCCTACGCCATCGGTCAAATAGTCAACGGCCTGCTGACGGACCGCCTCGGGGGCAAGCGGGCCATGCTGATCGGCGCAATAGGAACGGTTACGATGAACCTGCTTTTCGGCGTCGCCTCCTTCTGGGGCCTCCTGTGGCTCTTTGTCGTCATCCGAAGCATTGATGGCTACATGCAGGCCTTTGGAGCGCCCGGTTTCATCAAGGTCAATGCGGCCTGGTTCGGGCAGACGGAGCGGGGCACTTTCGCCGGCATATTCGGTTGCATGATCAATCTGAGCCGGGTCTTCATCGGCTTCGGCCCTTCGTTGCTGGCCGGCTTCCTGTTCCTCGGCCTCTGGCGCGTTCCGGCGCTTCATTGGCGCTGGCTCTTCTGGGTCCCCGCCGGGCTCGCGTCGCTCGCGGCCGTGATATTGGCTCTCGTCGTCAAGGACACGCCCGAAGAGGCGGGCTTCCACGGCGTTCACTCCGGCGAGGCGGACCATGCAGATTCCGACCCCCGCGGCGAAATGATCACAGTGCTCACGAGGATCATTTCCAACCCGGTCGTATGGATCATTGCGGTGGCCTATGCCTGCACGGGGGCCGTGAGGCAGTCCGAGGACCAGTGGTTTCCCCGCTACCTGCAGGAGGTCCTCCACCTGGACATGAATTCCTCGGGGATCGCCTCCCTGACCTTCTTTCTGATACCGGTGGCCGCCTCGGCCGGATCGCTTCTTTCCGGGTTCATTTCGGACCGGTACTTCGAGGGCCGCCGCGCCCCGGTTGCGATGGGAATTTACCTGATTCAGGTTGTCGTCATCCTGGCCGCCGCCCAGGTCCACAGCGCGGGCGCCGTCGCGGCCGCATTCGTGGCGATTTCTTTCACGGTTAACTCGACGCATTCCCTCCTCGGCCCGGCTGCCGCCATGGACATCGGCGGCCGGAAGATGGCCGGATTCGCCTCAGGTGTCATCGACTCGTTCCAGTACTTCGGGGCAGCCCTCGCGCTGAAGGGCCTCGGCTGGCTGCTCGACAGGAATTGGGACTACTACTTCTACTTCATGGCCCCCTTCGGCATCGTCGGCGCCGTGCTTATGTGGTCGATCGCCCACCGCAAGAGCCTCAAGAAGGAGCACTCGGCCAGGGCGGCCTGAGCCTTCAGCTGAAATCGTAAAACGGCGTTCCCTCGCCCGGGCCCACGATCGACAGCTCGCAGCGCAGCGTCGGACGGGCCTCGGCAAAGGCCGCTGCGACGGCGGCCGGCGAGTTGCAGTCGCGCGACAGGTGAGTCAGGTAGACCCGGCGCCAGCGCGGATTGGCGATGCCGGTGAGAAGCTCGCACGCGGCCTCGTTGGACAGGTGCCCGTGCCGCCCGCTTATCCGCTGCTTGAGCGACCACGGCCGGCGCCGGTCCTCCTCGAGCAGGCGCGGGCAGTGGTTGGCCTCGATGACCACAACGTCGCATTCGCCCAGGTACTCCCGGATGCTGTCCGGCGCGTGGCCCAAGTCCGTGAGCCAGGCGAGGCTGCGGCGGGGCGAGAAAAGATCGCCCTCGATCCCGCTCGCGAAGCGGAATCCCACGGGATCCCGCGCGTCATGCGGCACGGAAAAACTCTGCACCTCGACATCGAGAAAGCGGAATCGGGCCCCCGTCTCGAATATCCCCCAGTCCGGCCGGTAGTCCAGGTGCTCCTGGATCGCGCCGGCTGTCGCCTCGTTGGCGAAAATCCTCACCCCCTGGTATTTTTTCAGGCCCGCAATTCCCGCGGAGTGGTCGCCGTGCTCGTGGGTGACAAAGACGGCGTCGATCCGGGCGAGCGACTCGCCGAAGGCAGCGAGCAGTTGCTCAAGCCTTCGCGCCGAAAAGCCCGCGTCGACGAGGATTCTCGCCCGCTCGGTGATTATCAGGGCGCTGTTGCCGGAGCTGCCGCTGCCCAGAATGCAAAATCGCATCGCCATTCACCCCCACTTCAAATCGCCTGCGGCCTCTCTCCGCAAGAGGTATCCGAGGCCGCACAAAAGAACTTCTCGTGTTGCCAACCGCGCCGCCCGGCGCACGATCGGCTGGCAGCCGGTCAATCCCGGCACACCATGGCCCAGCGCTCACGAATCTTCATCGTCGACGACCACCCGCTCGTGCGGGAGTGGCTCGCCGCCCTCCTGCGCCAGCAGGCCGACTTCGAGATCTGCGGCCAGGCGGAGGATGCGCCGGGCGCCCTCGCCGGAATGGCCTCCGCGCCGCCCGATGTCGCAATCGTCGACCTTTCGCTCAAGGGGGGCTCGGGCCTGGACCTGATCAAGGACCTGCGCGCCCGCCACCCGGAGACGGCCATCATCGTGCTGTCGATGTATGAGGAAATTTACTACGCCGAGCGCGCGCTCCGGGCGGGGGCCCGCGGCTACATCACCAAGCGCGAGTCCACCGGGCGAATCGTCGAGGCGATCCGCCAGGTGAGGGCCGGGCGGGTTTATGCCAGCGTGGATTTGCTCGCCAGGCTCGCGGAACGCATGGTCGGCAGGGCGCCTCCGCCCCCGCAGGGGTCCATGGCGATCTTGAGCGACCGCGAAATGGACGTCTTCCAGCGGCTCGGCCAGGGGCAGACGACGAGGCAGATCGCGACCGACCTGAGCGTCAGCATCAAGACCGTCCAGGCCTACTGCGCGCGAATCAAGGACAAGCTCTCGATCGGCACGGGCGCCGAACTCGTGCGCGAGGCCGTCCGGTGGGTGGAAACCGAGCGGCGGGGCGGAGAACTTTAGCCTTCACAAGGAAGGCGGGGAAATAATCGCGCAAGGAATGCGCGGATTCCGTTACCGGCGTGCTACACTAGGCGTCTAATAACCATGCGAACTTTTTCTAATGGGCCTTGGCCAATCGTGCCGGTGCGGGCCCCAGTTGCCTTCTTCAAACTATGCGTTTATTCTACAATAGTTTACAAATTTTTGCCAATGCCGCCATTCGATAAATTTCCCAGCCGCCGGTTACCCGCCGGCGTTTGACGCCGTCACCAATCTGAATAGGCGTCATAACAATCAAGGCTTCCAGCCGGCTTAATCCCCAAAAATGAATCCCCATCGTCCCTGGCGTGGGTTCTTGTGCGCCGCTCTTGCGGTCGCCTCAGCCGGTGTCGTGTGTGCACAGGCCCCGCGCCTGGTCAACCTGTCGACCCTTGCGCGGGCCGGGACTGGAACAAACGTGATCGTTACAGGCCTTGTCATCGGTCCGGGATCCGGAGAAACCGTCCTGATTCGCGCCGTTGGCCCCACCCTGGCGACGGCCCCCTTCAACATAAGCGGGGTGCTGCCCGATCCCGTCCTAACCCTCTTCAACTCCAGCGGCGCCCCGATCGCGATCAACGGCGCATGGAATGCCGCCGATTCCGCGACAATGAGCTCGGTCTACGCCTTCCCCCTCATTCCGGGAAGCAAGGACGCCGCAATCGTCACCACGCTCCAACCGGGCGCCTACACCGCACAGGTGGCCGGTGCGTCCGGCGACAGCGGAACGGCGCAGCTCGAGGTCTATGAGGTCGGAGCCACGGCCGCCTCATCCCACCTTATCAATCTATCGGGCCGTGCGCAGGTGTTGAGCGGAGCGGTCCAGACAGCGGGGCTGTACATCGGCCCGGGCGCCGGAAACCGCACCCTGCTCATTCGCGGCATCGGACCTTCACTCGCAAGCCTCGGTGTGACCGGCGCCCTATCCGATCCGGCGATCACCGTGTTCAATTCGTCAACCACCGTGGTCGCCAGCAATGACGACTGGGGGACGCCGGTCGGCGTTGGGGCGGCGGGCGCCGCGGCCCTGAACGCCGCATTTGCCGAATCGTACGCATTTCCGCTGCCCGCGGGAAGCAAGGACTCGGCCCTGATCATGACGGCGAGCCCCGGCTCCTATACGGTGCAGCTCAGCGGCAACAACGGCTCATCAGGCGTCGTGCTGATCGAGATTTACGACATCACCCCCGTGGTGTCGGTCGCCGCCACAACGCCCGGTGCCAGCACCGGCGGCACGGCCGGGGAATTCACGGTCAGCCGCACCGGCGACACGAGCCAGGCCATCACCGTCAATTATTCGGTTGGCGGGACGGCCGTGCCCGGAATGGATTACCAGAGTCTTCCCGGGACTGTGACGATACCGGCCGGATTGAGCTCGGCGACGGTCGATGTGATCCCGATTTCAAGCCTTACTTCGACGACGACGAGCGTCATCCTGACCGTGTCCGGAGGCACGGGCTACACGGCTGCAACGAGTTCGGCCACGGTCACGATAACCAATACTCCTCCGACCCTGTACGTGGCCGATCTGCGCCCCGCCACCGGCGCGTCGGCTTCAACCGCCTCGGGCACCGCCACGATCTACCTGGCGCCGAACGGTTCGTCCGCCACGATCAACATTTCGTTCAGCAATCTCACGTCCACAGAACAGGCGCCGCATCTGACCGTCGGTGTGCCGGGCAGCAGTTCGAACTTCGTCTTCAGTTTGAACTATCCGGGACAAGTGAACAATCAGGTCTGGACCTTCACGGCCACCGGCCCCTATTCCGCCGCGCAGCTCTTGAGCTCCCTGCAGGCCGGCAATATCTACGTCGAAATAGGCAGCCAGAACTACCCGGCCGCGGAACTTACGGGTCAATTCCTTCAAAACAGCGGCTCGCAGACTTTCGTCGCCCCGGCTCCGCCGCCCGCGATCAACCTGAACTCCGTTGCCCAGACCGACGCCGCCCGGTTTCTCACGCAGGCAACTTTCGGGCCCACCCTGAACGACATCAATACGGTCGTCTCGGAGGGTTACACCGCATGGATCGCCAATCAGACGGCCCTCCCGGAGACCTCCCATCTCACCGAAACCAGGGCCGATGCCACGGCGTTTCCCACCACTGGCCAGACTGCGCCCACGCAGAATAACCGCCAGGAGGCATGGTGGAAGAATTCAGTTACGGGACCCGATCAGCTTCGCCAGCGGGTGGCCTTCGCCCTGAGCCAGATCTTCGTCGTTTCCGACGTGGCCACCTCGCTGTCCCAGCAGCCGGAGGCGCTGGCCAACTTCTATGACATGCTGGCCAAGGATGCCTTTGGCACGTACCGCCAGCTCCTGCAGGACGTGACCCTGAGCCCGGTCATGGGAAATTACCTGAACATGCTGCGCAACGCCGCGGCAAATCCCGCAAAGGGGACCAGCGCCGACGAGAACTATGCGCGGGAGGTCATGCAGCTCTTCTCGATCGGGCTCAATTACCTCAACCCCGACGGCAGCCTGGTTCTCGATTCGACCGGCCAGCCGATTCCAACGTACACGAACGCGACGATCATCCAGACCGCCAACGTTTTGACGGGCTGGTCCTACTATTCCACGCTCGTCAACCCGAGTTTCACCGGTGGAGCGGCCGATTGGTACGACCCGATGATGCTCTATCCGTCGTTCCACGACACCACCCAGAAGACCCTCGTGTCGCTGACGGCCGGCGGCACCCCCGTCGTGGTTCCAGCAAACGGGGGCGGGGCGGCGGACCTGAAAATCCTGCTCGACACGCTCGCCAACCATCAAAACACCGGACCTTTCATCTCCCGGGAACTGATCCAGCGCCTTGTCACAAGCAACCCGAGTCCCGGCTACGTGTACCGCGTCGCGCAGGTGTTTGCCAATGACGGAACGGGGGTGCGCGGCAACCTCGGCGCCGTCGTGAAAGCGATCCTCCTCGACTACGAGGCGCGCTCCCCGAGCGTGATCGCCGACGCGGGTTACGGGAAGCTGAAGGAGCCGCTCCTGCGCCAGACCGCCATCTATCGGGCATTCAATGCATCGGCCCAGGACGGCCGTTTCACGATCTTCAGCGCCGACCAGACCCTGGGCCAGGCGGCCCTTCGCTCGCCCACGGTGTTCAATTTCTTCCTCCCGGGCTATTCGCCCCCGGGTTCCCTTGCCGCAGCCGGGCTCGTCGCGCCCGAGTTCCAGATCACGACGGCAGCAACGGCGATTGTTGTGCCCAACACCCTCTATTCCTCGGTCTACACGCCCACAACGCCGGCGGCAACAACCCTGGTCCTCGACCTTTCCTCCCTGACGGGCGCCCCCAGCAATACGGCCATGGTCAACAACCTGAGCCTGCTCCTCGGCGCCGGCAACATGAGCCCGGCGGCAACGCAGCGGATAGTTACCGCGCTGGCGGCGCTTCCCGCCTCCACTACACCTCTTCAGAAAGCCCAAGCGGCGCTCGAGCTGGTCGTCACGGCCCCGGGTGGCGCAATTCAACAATGACAAGGCTGCCATGCTGACACCCCAGGATCTCACCCGCCGCAAATTCATAGGCAACGCCTGCGCGGCGGTCGGCGCGACCGGCATCCTCTCCGCCCTCGCCCAGCTTCGGATGATCGGCGCGGTCGCCGCCGATTCGGCCGACGCCACGGGGAGCAGCTCGACCTACAAGGCCCTCGTGTGCGTGTTCCTCTACGGCGGCAGCGACTCGAACAACGTGGTCATCCCCGTCGACAACACCGGCTACAACCTGTACTCCACCCAGCGGACGGCCCTTGCGATACCCCAGGCAAGCATCCTGCCGATTGCGCCCAGGACCTACAGCGACGGCCGGCAATACGGCCTCCACCCTTCGTATCCGGAAATGCAGGCTCTTTTCAGCCAGGGAAAACTGGCTGTCCTCGCGAACACCGGGACGCTGACATATCCGACGACCCTCAGCCAGTACACCTCCGGTTCAGCCTCCCTGCCACCGCAGCTTTTCTCGCATGCGGACCAGCAGACCCAGTGGCAGAGCAGCCTGCCGGACCAGCCTTTCCAGACCGGTTGGGGCGGGCGGCTCGCGGACATGATCAACGCGATCAACACGAATTCGACGATATCGATGTCGATCAGCGTCGCGGGCGAAAACTCATTTCAAATAGGCCAGACGGTCTCCCAGTACGCCGTCAGCCCGAGTGGCGCCGTTTCGCTGACGGGAGCGACAGGCGGGACGATCAATCCCGTTCGCTATCAGGCCCAGCTCGACCTCCTCAGCCAGAACGAGCAGAATCTCTTCCAGGCGGCCTTTGCCAACGTCACGGGGTCGGCCGTGACGGATTCGGCCCTCCTGACGAGCGTCCTGCAGGGGGCCGCAACGCTCAAAACGGTGTTTCCGGGCACCTCCCTCGGCACGCAGCTGCAGATGATCGCCAAGCTGATCTCCGCCGCGCCGCAGTTCGGGCTCAAGCGCCAGATCTATTTCGCAAGCCTCGGCGGATTCGACACCCACACGGTCGAACTGGCCACCCAGGGCCCGCTGCTTGTGCAGGTCAGCCAGGCTCTCAATGCATTTTACAACGCTACCGTGGAGCTGGGCGTTGCGAACCAAGTCACAGCCTTCACCGCCTCGGACTTCAGCCGGACGTACAACACGAACGGCAACGGGGCGGACCACGGCTGGGGCAGCCACCACCTGATTCTCGGCGGGGCCGTGAACGGCGGGGACATCTACGGGAAGATGCCGTCCCAGGAGATCGGGGGACCCGATGACACGGGCCGCGGCCGCTGGATCCCGTCGACCAGCGTCGACCAGTACTCGGCGACGCTCGCCAGCTGGTTTGGCGTGAGCCACGCCAATCTGCCCGTCGTCCTGCCCAATATCGGCCGGTTTGCGACGTCCGACCTGGGCTTCATGAGCAGCTCTTGAAACGCCGGCACATCCCCGTTGCCGCGGCAATTGCCACGCTGGCGCTCGCCGCGTGGTACTGCCAGTTCCGCCCGAAGGCGCGTTCCGTCGCGCCTGCGGAACGCGCCCCGGCGCCCAAGGCTGTTGCAGGACCGGCGCCCGCCGCCCCTGCGCCTGCAAGGGAGTCCGTTGCCGCCGCCGATCCCTACGCGACGGACGCCCCCTCACACCTCGCCGACAAATTGAACGACCCTTCCGGGGACATCCACGCCGACCTGCGCATCCTGGACGACATCTTTCAGCAGTACCGCAGCGCCCTCCACTCATCCAACCCGGTCGGGGAAAATGTCGATATCACGGCGGCCCTCACCGGGCGCAACAAGGTCGGTTTCGCCTTCATACCGCCCGACAACCCAGCCATCAATTCACACGGCGAACTGTGCGACCGGTGGGGAACGCCGTTCTTTTTTCACCAGCTCTCCGGTTCGGAGATGGAAATCCGCTCCGCCGGTCCGGATCGAAAGCTCTGGACTGCGGACGACGAGGTGCTGACGCCGGGCATCCGCCAGCCCCAGCTTTGACAGACAGTCAATCGTCCACTTGACCTGGTGCGGGCTTTCGTAGGTCATGTCGGCTGTGTTTCGAGCCTTTCTCATCCTGTTTCTGGCCGCATTGACGGGCTGCTCAAAAGGCGGTTCTTCCGGGGCTGCTGACGCCCAGCCGGCGCATCATGAGCACCATCCCCCTCATGGGGGGACCCCCGTCGCCCTCGGCGACGAAGCCTATCACCTCGAACTTGTGCGCGACGCGGATTCAGGGAAGATCGACGCCTATCTATTGGACGGCGAAATGGAGGAGTTTGTCCGGACCGCCGCCGCCTCCTTCGAGGTGTCCGCCGCGGTCGGAGGAGAGAAGAAGACCCTGGTCTTCCAGGCCGTGGCAAATCCGGCGACTGGCGAGACGGTCGGTAACACGTCCTGCTTCGAGGCCCGGGCGGATTGGATTGCGGGGACACCCGCTTTCGACGCGGTCCTGACGCGGCTCGAGGTGCGCGGAACGTCCTTCCAAAACGTCGCATTCAACTTTCCGCGCGGCAACGATACCGATTGAAAATCTCCTCGATTATTGCTGCCGGGATCTGGACCTGCGCGCTGGGGGCGCCCGGGCCGGCCTGCGGGGCGCCGTTTCGCGTCGTCACGCTCTCGACGGTCCTGACGGAGATCGCCTCGCAGGTCGGAGGCCCGGCCGCGTCGGTAACGGGGCTGCTCCCGGCCGGCGTGGATCCGCACAGCTTTGAGCCGGCGCCCGTCGACCTGGAGCGCGTCGCAGCCGCAGACCTCGTCCTCGCGAGCGGTCTCGGGCTTGAAAGCTACCTCGAGCGGCTTGTCGCAAATTCCGGCACGCGGGCGCGCGTAGTCCAGGCCGGCTCGGTTCTCATGGACCGGGTTCCCTACTCCGATGAATTTGGCATGCACGAGCCGGATCCCCATTGGTGGAACAGCATCGCGGCGGTGGAGCGGGTCACCCGCCAGGTCTGCTCCGAGTTCTCCAGCCTGCGACCCGGGGAGGCGGCCGGGTTCAACGTGCGGGCGCAGGCCTACCTGGCCGCGCTCGGGTCCCTCGACAGTTGGTCCCGCCCGCTGTTAGCCGGCATCCCTCCGGCCCACCGGCACCTTGTTACGACCCACGACGCATTCGGGTGGTTTGCGCGCGACTACGGTTTCACCGTTCACCCGATAAGCGGGATCAGCCCGGAAGCCGAGCCCAATGCGCGCCAGCTCGCGCGGCTGGCCCGGCTGATCCGCAGCGACGGCATCCCGGCCATATTTGCCGAGACCTCGACCAATCCGAACCTGGTCGAGGCCCTTGTGCGGGAAACCGGCGTCCGCCAGGGAGGGGCCCTCTACGCCGACGGCCTCTCCCCTGACGGCGACGGGACGACTTACGTCGGAATGTTCCGGCATAACGTCCAGGCAATCATCGACGCCCTTCGCTGATGGGTGTTGGTGCAGTTTACCCGAGCTGCAGTCTGACTTCCTACCGGCGGTTAGGGCGGCCGAAATGGGATAGCCACCCTTTTGGGCTCTTGTCGGCCTCATGCCCGCCTCCGGGGCCAGGACGGGCTGGGATCCCGCCTGGCCCGGCTTGGCGGGCAGATTGGGACTTGGCCGACCCGAGCCCAAAAGGGTGGCCATCCCATTTCGGCCGCCCTGCCACAGCGCACGATTGCGCATGGAAGTCGTTTTGGTATGGTGGATTCTTATGAGTGACGCTCCGATTCCCGTAACGGTTCTGACCGGCTTCCTCGGCGCAGGAAAAACGACGCTGCTCAACCGGATCCTCACCGAGAAGCACGGCCTGAAGCTCGCCGTCATCGAGAACGAATTCGGCGAAGTCGGTGTGGACAGCCAGCTTGTCATCTCGAGCGACGAGGAGCTCTTCGAGATGAACAACGGCTGCATCTGCTGCTCGGTGCGCGGCGACCTGATCCGGATCCTCGGCCGGCTGCTCAAGCGCAAGGACCGGCTGGACGGGATCCTGATCGAGACGACCGGCCTCGCAAACCCGGCCCCGGTCGCGCAGACTTTCTTCACCGACGATGAAATGCGCGCAGCCTTCCGACTGGACGCGATCGTCACTGTTGTGGACGCCAGGCATGTCATCCAACACCTCGATTCCGGGGACGAGTCGGTGAAGCAGATCGGCTTTGCGGACGTCATCCTGCTCAACAAGACTGACCTCGTCTCACCCGCCGAACTGGACGGCCTCGAGACCAGGATCCGGAGGATAAACTCCGTCGCCCGGGTCTACCGGACGAAGGACTGCTCGCTTCCCCTCGACAAGGTGCTCGGCGTCGGCGGATTCAACCTGAGCCGGGCCACCGAGATCGATCCCGGTTTCCTCGAGCCGGAGTATCCCTTCGAATGGGCCGGCGCATACGCGCTGCCGGCCGGTTCCCATGAACTTGTGATCGGCCACCACGATCATGGGCATGGCCATGGACACGATCACGGGCATGAACACGGCCACGAACCCCACACCCACCACCACGGCAATGAAAACGAGCTCGATCTCGTAATTCTTCAGGCCGCCTCCTTCGATGAGACGGAGATGGCCGGCGCCCGGGACCGCGCCGTCCCGGTGTTCTCGGACTGGGAGCGCCGGGTCGCGGAGGGAGAGACGATTGAAGCCGGGCCCTCGCTAAACCGGCTCCAGCTCAAGAAAGGCAACGGCCGATTCGGGCTGAAAGTGGCAACGCCCGGATGCCATGTCGTCTTCGAGCAATGCTCCGAGGCGCCGCTCCACATCTACGTCTGCGGCGAGGTCGCGAGGCCGGCCTGGCAGCAGGATTTCCACGCGACCCACGACCACAACGACGCAGTCACCTCCGTCGGGATCCGCCAGGCAGGGGACCTCGACGGGAAGCGCCTCAACGACTGGGTCGGCGAGCTGCTCCGAACCCGGGGCGGCGACATCTACCGGATGAAGGGAGTCCTCAGCGTGAAGGGCAGCGGCAAGCGCCTGGTGTTCCAAGGCGTCCACATGCTCTTCGACGCGAAGTTCGACCGCGAATGGGGTGCGGAGCCCCGCTTCAACACCCTCGTATTTATCGGCAAGAACCTGGACAGGGGCAAGCTCACCGAGGCTTTCAAGGCCTGCCTTGCATGAATCTTGACAAGCAGTGGGCCGCGCAGATTGAGGACTACGTTATCGACCTCGACTGGTCGCCCGATGGTTCGCTGCTTGCCGCCGCGTCGGGTTCCGGCCCGATCGCGGTCCTGGCCGGCGAGGGAGGCGCGCGCCGTCATGAGTTCCAGGGGCATGATACCGGGACCAACTGCCTGGCGTTCTCGCCCGATGGCCGGTTTCTCGCCTCGGGCGGGCAGGACGGAGCGGTGAAGTTTTGGGATGCCGCCGCCGGCCAGCATGCGGCAACGGCGGCGGCGGGACCCGGATGGGTCGAGCATCTGGCCTGGAGACCGCGGTCCCCGGCCGATGCCGCTTCGGGCGCAGGCGGCGGCATCCTCGCCGCGGCGGCCGGGCGGAAGCTTCTCTTTGTCGGATCTGACGGATCCATCCGCCACGGGTTTGCCGATGCACCGAAGACCCTCTCTGCGCTGGCCTGGGAACCTTCCGGAGGATGCGTCGCCGCCGCCTGTTTCGGCGGGATCAGGCTGTGGGACGCCGACGACTTTGTCCTGCAGAAGGAATTGCCTTACGCCAACGGGATCCACGCCCTGGCCTGGTCCGGGGACGGGCGATGGCTCGTTTCGGGCAACCAGGATCCAAGCGTGCACCTGTGGATGCCGGCCGACGACATCGAGCTGCATATGAGCGGCTACGAGGGTAAGGTGAAGCACCTGTCCTTCGACCAGACGGGACGTTGGCTCGCGACGAGCGGCGGCCACGACGCCTGCGTCTGGGACTGCTCGGGCGCCGGCCCGGAGGGCCGCGCTCCGGCGATGCTCCCGCACGACGCCACGGTCTGCGCGGTCGCCTTTCAACGGCGGCACGGCCTTCTTGCGACGGCATCCGACGACGGAGCCTGCGTCCTGTGGAGCCCCGAACGCAAGCAGCCCCTGCGGGCGACCGTGCGCATGCCGGCGGCCCCCACCCGCCTCGCATGGTCCCCGGACGACCGCTTTCTCGCAATCGGTTCGGCCAAGGGCGCGGTGTATGTCCTTCGGTGCGAGCCTTAGCCATGAGCAAGCCCAGACCAACTTTTGCCAATCCATGCGCAGCCGCGGGGATCGCGACCGCCTATTCTTCCGCTGAATGAAGGATCCCCTGCGCGAATTTGACGCCTGGCTCCGGGCCGCAAAGGAAGGCGATCACAAGGAGCCGACCGCCATGGCGCTTGCCACGGCCGACGAGACCGGGGCGCCCCACGTGCGCATGGTGCTCCTCAAGGGAGCGGACGAGCGGGGATTCGTCTTTTATACGAACCTGGAAAGCCCCAAGGTCTCGGACCTGAAGGCCAACCCGCGCGCCGAGCTTTGCTTCTATTGGCCCCCGACACGCCAGATCCGAATCCGGGGAAATGTCCAGCCGGTGAGCCCCGAGGAAGCGGACGCCTATTTTGCCACCCGTCCGAGGATAAGCCAGCTGGGAGCCTGGGCTTCCCGTCAGTCGCGGCCCCTGGGCGCCTACGCCGAGCTCGAGCGCGCCGTCGCCGCCTGCGCCATCCGTTTCGGCCTGAAGGCGGTGCCCCGGCCCGCGCACTGGTCCGGTTTCCGCCTTGTCCCCGAGCAAATCGAATTCTGGGAGCAACGCCCCTTCCGCCTGCACAATCGGGTGCGTTACACCCGGACAGCGCAGGGCTGGGAAGAACAGGCCCTCTTCCCCTGACAGGCGCCTTCGGGCTGGTCAGGGGCCAGGAATCACCGGATCGATCGCCACGCCCTCCGCGCGCAGGCGCTGAAGCTTGTACGTGAGCGCCCGCCGGCTGATCGCCAGCTCCCTGGCCGTCTCGGTCCTGTTGTAGTTGTTTTTTCTCAGGGCCTTCAGGATCGCCTCGCGCTCGATCTGGTCCAGCCGGCTTGCGTCGCCCGTCTCGCCCGGCAGCGCGCTCGTGTTGGACAGGACGCGGGCCGGGAGATGCTCCGGCAGCACGATTTCTCCGCGGGAAAGCAGGGCGGCTCGCTCCATCGCATTGCGAAGCTCGCGGACGTTCCCCGGCCAGCGGTAGTTGGTGAGGCACGCGGTCGCCGCGGCGGAAAACCGGGTCTGCCGGCGCGAGAACTGCCCGATGAAATGGCTGGCCAGGGGCATGATGTCCTCAGGCCGGTCGCGCAGCGGCGGAATGTGGATCTCCATCACGTTGAGCCGATAGAACAGATCCTCGCGAAACAGCCCCGCGGTGATCTGCGCCTCGAGGTCGCGGTTGGTCGCGGCAAGGACGCGGGCGTCCGTGCGAAGGTGCCTGTTCGAGCCGATCCTCGCGAACGTGCCGTCGTGAATCACCCGCAGGAGCTTGGCCTGAAGCGGCGGAGGCAGCTCCGCGATTTCATCGAGAAAGATCGTCCCGCCGTTCGCCTCCTCGAACCGGCCGATGCGCTGCTGGAGGGCTCCGGTGAACGATCCCTTTTCATGGCCGAAAAGCTCGCTCTCCAGGAGGTTCTCCGGAATCGCGGCGCAGTTTACCCTGACCATGGGTCCCTTTGCGCGCGCGCTCCAGGCATGAATCAGGTCGGCGACGATTTCCTTGCCCACCCCGCTTTCGCCCGTGAGCAGGACTCGCGTCTCGGACGGGGCGATCAGGGAGGCGTCGCGGAAAACCGCCTGCATGAGGGGACTGCAGCTTATGACTCCGGGCGGCATGCTTCCTTCCGGCTTCGCGCCGGCGATGGCCCCGCCGCGCCGTTCCGTGGCCAGCTGGACCGACGCGATGAGTTCATCCAGGTCAAAAGGCTTTGCGAGGTAGTTGACGGCCCCGTCGCGCATCGCCGCGACCGCGCTGCGGATGTCCGCGAAGGCCGTGACGAGCAGGACGGGCAGCGTCGGATGGTGCTGCCGGACGCGCCGGAGGGTCTCGATGCCCGACATCCCGGGCATCCTCACGTCGCTGATCATCATCGCGAAGGACTCCGTCTCGAGCATCTGCAGGGCCGCCTCGCCGGATGCCGCCGAGCGGGTCCGGTAGCCCTGGGCGCGAAGGAATGTCTCCAGCAGGCTCCGCTGCCCATTGTCGTCGTCCACGATCAGAATGGGCGCGGAAGGGGCGGCAGCCTCCTTCATGGGTGCCCGGCGGCGATCCTCAGCCGGCTGAACCGGAACAGGGCGCCGCGCGGTTCGTTCGCCACGCACACGATGTCCCAGCGGTGGGCCGCCGCGATCTGCTGCACGATCGCGAGTCCCAGGCCCACCCCCTTGGGCCGCATGGTCACATAGGGCTTGAAGATGTTCTCCCGCTCGGCCGGGGGAACGCCCGGCCCATCGTCGCTTATTTCGAGGACCGCCTCACGCGCGTTGACCCGGGCCACGCGCACCACGATCTGTCCATTCTGCCCCACGGCCTGCAGCCCGTTCAGCAGCACGTTGAACAGCGCCTGCCGCAGCAGCGGTTCGTCGGCCAGAATGACGCAGGCCGCCTCCGGCTGCACGAGCCGGACATCCTTCTCGTCCATGTCCGGCAGGAGCGTCCGGGCGACGTCGGCGACCAGGCGCTTCACCTCCACGGGCGCAAAGTGGGCTTCGCGCGGCTTGGAGTAGTCGATGAATTCGTTCAACTGCGCGGTCACTCGGTCGGCCTCCTCGACGATCGCCGAAGCGTGTTCCTTGAGTTCGGGCGAGTTCTGCGCCTGCATGGCGACCATCTGGGCGAGCCCGCGGATAAGGTTGAGTGGGTTGCGCGTCTCGTGGGCCAGGCCTGCGGCCGCAAAGTTGAGCTCCTTCAGGTGGGCGTTCGTCTCCCCCGCCTTGACCAGGCGGATCTGCAACTCGGCGTTTTTTTCGACATTGCGCCACGCCAGGGTGGAGACGATTCCGCCGCCTATGGCGAAAAGGCTCACGAGCGATCGCAGCAGCAGGTCGCTCGCCACCTCGTTGTGCATTTCGTCGGTCAAAAGGGAGATGACCAGGCTGTGAACCCCCTTTTCGTGGATCACATCTTCGTACTGCTGCGCGGTCATCCAGGACGGTCTCCCAAACGGAGGGCGCACAGAAGGAGCCGGCGAACCGCCGCCCCGGTCTGGACTGACCGGGCCCGCATCCGGCGGGCGCCGGCCCGAGGAGGGCCGCATTGACCTTCGCTCGTCATCGGTCACAACGATTGCAGGCGACTCGCGCGTGCTGTCTTCCGTCCCGGTCGAACCCAGGTCCATCAAGTTCATTATTGTGAGCGTGTGCTGCCCCCAGCGGGCGCCTCCCGCCTCCATTTCCGACGGCGTAAGGTCGAAGGGCCGCCCCGCGCTCGCGAGGGGTTCGCCGGTCACGGAGAGGATGGAGATCGACACCAGCTCCTCGGACTGGACAAGGTTTTGCAGGGCGGGCTCGATCCGCTCCTTGGCCACCAGGCCAAAGCGGCGCTGGGAGCGGAGGATGACACCGAGCGTCGAGGTGATATCGCGCCCGCGCTTGATCAGGGCCTCCCTGGCCGTGCGTTCGAACCTGACATGCTCCTGCACCTGCCATGCGCAGACGGCAAGGCCGCATCCAATCAGCACGATTGAGATGATCGGGGTGTTTCTTGCGATCTGCCAGCGCATTGGGGGGTGCCGGGAAGTCGGCCCGAGGCGCGAGCCTATTCCAAGCACCAAATATTACCTAGCCGTCGCATTGTACTTGCTCAACTCCGCTTTTCCAAACGCATTCGGGGCCAGCTCCATCCTCCCCTGCTCCTGGACGGACAATTGCGCCAAATCGCTGGGATTGCGCACGATGTGCGGAGTCAGGAATATGATCAGCTCGGTCTTCTGCTTGCTCGAAGTCGAATACTTGAACGCATATCCCAGCACCGGAATGTCTCCAAGGAGCGGAATCTTGTTCTCCGTGACGTTCTTCTGGGTCTGCATCAGCCCGCCGATGACGACTGTCTGGTTGTTGGGCGTCACGACCACCGTGTCGGCCGAGATCATGTTGATCGCCGGATAGCTCACGTTGTTGCCGATCGGCACCGTCGTTCCACTCAGGGAGGAAATGACCGGATCCAGGATCATCTCGACATTTCCCTCAGCGGTGATGAAGGGAGTCACCTTGAGAATGATGCCGATGTCCGACTGGGTTATCGTATTGAACGCCGGCGAGAGCGAGGTGGCAGCCGACGAACTCGTTATGATCGGAATCACCTGGCCGACGAGGATCGTCGCCTGCTGGTTGTTGCGAGTCAGGATCGACGGGCGGGAGAGGACTTCCGTCTTGTTGACCGCCGCCAGCGCATGGATCGTCGCGTTCACGTCGCGGCCGACCAGACTGTAGAATGCGCCATTGCTGCTCGGTGACCCGCTCGTGGGCAGCGAGCCCACATTCGGGACTGTCGTCAGCAAGGTTCCCGTTGTCGCCAGATCCGGTATGCTGGAGACCGCCGCGCCGCCGGAACTGGCCAGGCCGATCCCGAACTGGCTTGTGGCCGTTCCGGTGGGATTGGTCTTGATGCCAACGGGGCCCGAATACGTCATTTCCGTCCCGAGATCGAGTTCGTTCGTGTGCGTGACCTGCACGAAGACGCAGTCGATCAGGACCTGCGGCCGCGGCCTGTCGAGGTCGGCCACGATCGTCTTGATGATCTGATAGGTCTTGTCGTCGGTGACGACGATCAGGTTCCGCGACTCCATGTCGCTCGTGATCATGGCGTCGCCCACCATGCTTGAATTGGTGTACTGGCGGACGGAGTTGGCGGTGCCGGCCGCACCCCCGCCCCCGCCGAAGCCGCCGCCAACGCCGCCCAGCGCGCCGAGGCCGCCGAAGCCGCCGCCGCCGCGGCCCCCGCCTCCCGGCGCCTGGGCGATCGCATAGCCGGCGCTCAGCAGGATCAAACCGGCTGTGAAAAGAGGGCGGACGCCCGATCGGAAATATTGTGTGATCATTGTAATGAATCCTTGAATTTGGCCGCAATCAGCCGCCGCCGGCGCGACCGCCGCCGCCGCCGGATCCGGAGCCGGTGCCGGCCAGATTCACGTTGGTGGCTGCGTTGTTGGTCGACTGGGCGTTTGTCGTCGCCCGGGTTGTCAGCGGATCGGCCTGGGTGGAGGTCGTGCTCCTCTGGGTTGTGCTCTGGAAGAGGTTCTGGAGGATCGCCTGGACCTGCTGCACGTCGGCGTTCTCCATCGTTATCGTGTAGGCCTTCTGCTGCCGGCCCGAATCCGAATCCAGCCGGTGGATCAATTCCACAATGTCCGGCATCTGGTCCTTCGAGGCTGTGACCACGACCGAATAGGTCCGCGGGTCGGCGATCGCGACGACGGGAATGGTCCTGCCGCTGGCCGAGCCGGCGCGTCCGTTGGCGCCGGTTGCCGCGCCCCGCCCGCCGCCTCCTCCGCCAAATCCGCCGCCGCCCCCACCCCCGGCGCCGCCGCCAAACCCGCCGCCGCCCCGGCCGCCGAAAGCTCCGCCAAACAGGGCCGCCAGGCCGCCCGCCCGGCCTCCCCCCTGGCCGGCGGTGTTTGTCGTCGTCGTGGTCGGGCTTCCGTAAAGATTCGTTATCAGGGCCGCCATCTCGACCGGATCCGCATTCCTCAGGTGGAAGACCTGGGAAGTGGAAACCGTCTCAATCGACGTGTCGAGGGCCGACACGATCTCCACGATGTGATGGATGTTCATCTCGGTGTCGGTCACGACAAGCGAGTTGCTGTCCGCATTCGCCGTCATCGTCGACGAGCTCGGTATCAGGGTCGCCAGGTCCTTCGCCGCCTGTGTCGCGTCGATGTGCCGCAGCGGAATGATCTGCATCACCATCTCCGCCGTCTGCGGGATTTCCGCCGGGTCGTTGCCGGTGTGGATCGGGATGTTCTGCTTCTTGGCGTCGTCCTTTGAGGAGATGACCAGCGTCCGGCCCTGGACGCTGACCGAATAGCCGTTCTTGTTCAGGGCGATCTCGAGCAGTTCGACCGCCTCCGCCCTCGAGACCGGCTGGGCGCTCCACATGTCGACGGTGCCGCTCACCGGGGTCTGGAGGACGACGACAAAGCCGGCGGCCTCGCTCATGTAATTGAGCACCGTTTCGAGCGGCGCGCCGTGGAAGTTGAACCGCAGCCCGGTCCCGGCGTCCGCCGCCGGCGCGGAGGACTGATCCTGGGCCCAGCAGCTGCCGCCCAGCGCGAGAAAGGCCAGCCAGAGGGCCGGCTTTGATAGTTTGGTATTCATTGTTTCAATTCTTGCTGTCTTTTCGCCATCAGTCTTAGGAGGATGTCCGAGGCGCCGGCCGGCGGGGGCGCCGCCTCGGCCGTTGCCTGCCTTTCCGCGGCGGGCTCGGCCCGCACGCTGCCTGCGGCCAGCGCCCACTCCCCGCCGGGCGGGCGGCGGAGCTGCTGGCCCATGAGCAGCTTGATCGACTTGGAATCGCGCGTGAGTTCGACCCCCCCGGAGTCGACCCTCACGACGGTGAAATCGGCGATCGTCTCGCCCGCATGGAGGGCCTTCCGGAAGCTGCGCTCGGAGCTGTCGAAGAAGGCGAGCCGGCCCTTGTCGTAGTCCATCGTGCCGACGAATGAAATCGTGTCGACATGCACCTTGGGGGCGTCGTCGACCCAGCCGACGCGGGTGGAGTCGAAGATGTTCAAGTTCCCGACCATCCTGAAGGCGTCAAAACTGGCGGCTGATCCGGCATCCGGGGCGCCGGCCGGCGCGGGCGCAGCGGCGAGGGCCGAGGCGCCGATGAACAGCCCGCCGGCCAGGTTCGCGGCCTTCACAAGGGCGTCGAAATCGGGGAATCGGATTTGCTTCATTGTTTGCCCTCCAGCGGGGACAGCCTAAGGCCCGTGACAATCAGGTTGAGGGTGATCTTCTGGCCCGCGTCGTCGCGGGACAGCAGCTCGGCGGATTCGACATGCAGCGCCATCGGCGCCTTCTCGAGCTCGTAAAGAAAGCGGCTGAGGCCCCCCATCGTGCCCGTGGCATCAAGGCTGCATTCCAGCAGGGAGCAATCGTCGCTCTCCCCGTGTTTCCAGCGCGGCTTCACCGAGCCGAGTTCGACGCCGGCCGTGCGGCTCCAGCTTTCGAAGCCGGCGATCAGATCGTGTTCGGATTCCGCCGGATCATGGGGAAGGGTCTGCGCGCGCATCTGGACCCAGGCCTGCTGCAGCCGGGGGCCCCGGGCAATCAGGCCGCGGCCTTCCGCCACGGAAGCCCGGAGCTTCGCAATCTCCGCCGAGTGCGCGTCCCAGGCGTCGCCGAGCGGGCTGAAGACAATCTGGTTCAGTATCAGAAGGACTATGCCCGCCCCGGCGATGATGAGAAGCCAGCGTTGGCGATTGGGAATGTTCAGATTCATGATCCGGGATTTCCTATCCAGCGAAAGGTCAGGGTGAACTGGGCCGGCATCTTGCCGGTAATTCCGTCGAGCTTCACCGCCTCGATCTCCTTCGCCTTGCGCAATTGATCCTGCGCCCGCAGAAGAGCCTGCGCGTCCCGCGCCGTCCCGCTGATGCTGACCGTCGTGCCCGTGGCGGCCTTGTGGACCTCGAAGGACCTCGCCGTGACGCTGCCGTTTTGCGGGAAGCATTGGGTGACGCGCGCGAGGATCCGCAGGTCGGGAACCGAGCGGTCGTACCACGGCCTGAAATTCATGATCCGGTCCTGGACGGACTTGAGGGAAGTGACCTGCACATTCATGGCGTTCCATTCCGAGCGAAGCGACAGGAGCTCAGACTCCTGCCAGCCGAAAAATGCGACGGCCACCGCCACGACCCCGGCAACCGCCATCCCCGTCGTCGCCATGCGCCTTGAATTGTAGCGGGCGAGCATCGCCTCCACGCGGCTCGGACGGGGCGGCAGAAACTCGATCGGAGGGGCGGACGAATCCAGCCATTGTGTGGCGATGGCCGAGGCAATGGCGTCTCCGAGCCGGTCCGCCGTCGATGCCGGGGCCTCGATCCGCAGGCCTGCGGCCCGGGCCCATTCCCCCAACCGCTCGGACAGCTGCCGGACGAGTTCCTCGTCACCGCAGAGGTCCAGCCGCCGCAATCCTGCGCGCAGATCGGCCGGAACCTGCTCGAAGGTGATCCGCAGCTCGCGGGCCACCGAGTCGCCATTGACGACTCTTTCCCCGGCCTCGGATTCGATCGAAGCCTCGCACGTGCGGAAGGAGGCGAGGCCGCCGCCAATGGAGACGGCGAGCGTCGCACCCTGGGTTTCCACGGCGACCGTGATCCGGCCCTCGGCCGCGGGGGCGATGACTCCCGGGAGCGCGACCAGGCCCAGCGGAAAACTCACGGGCTTCAGGCCGGCCGCCTTGAGGACCGCGGCCAGCTGGCTCAGCTGCTCCTTGCGCACGGCCAGTTGTGTCACATAGGAAACGGAGGCGGACTTGTACGCCGAACGCGAAATCTGCAACTGGCCGGCGTCGCAGGGGAAGCCCTTCTCCGCCTCAAGCTGCAGGAAACTGCCGACATCCTCCGGCGGAAGTTCCGGCAAAACGGTGTGGAGGCTCATGACCCATTTCGGGGGTACGGCGACGACGCAGGTCCGTTCGCGGATTCCGGCGGCTTCGAGGTGGTTCTTGATCTCGCGGCCGATCAGCTCGGGCTCCGGATGGAGCAGGTCGAGGGCAAGCGTGGCCGTGGCCGACTTGACGGCCTCCCACCGGCCCTTTGAGCGCGCCACCAGGACGGCGTGCAACCGGCCGTTCGAGAGGGAGAGCCCCACCACCGACTGCGGCCGTTTCTTCAGTTTGAATGTCATGTTCAATTGGTTCTGGCGGTCTTCAGCGCCTGCCGGATCTGCGTGCCCAGGGCCCAGCCGTAGGAGCTCATATCCTGGCGGTAGATGACGCGGGGGACGCCCTTGCTCGTGTCAAAAATCACCTTCTCGCGGCAATAGCCGCGGCCGTTGCGGCCGACCGCCGCGATGTCGGCCGAGAACTGGTAGGACTGGTCCGTGATGTAGGGCCCGGCGCGGCGGATGAGGCCGGCGCTCAGGACGTTCGGCAGCCAGGCAAAGGAGGTCAGCGCCGCGGGGTTCGCCAGGCGATAGGAAACCAGGTTCTGGGCGTTGTCAGGGCCGATTCCGGGAATGCATGCCAGGACGGCCGCGCTGGCGGTGTTGACATTGACCAGGCCCTGCGCAGCGGTGCCCGCCGTCAGGGAGGTGTGCATCAGCGCGAAATCCGCGGCCGACATCCGGCTCATCAGCATGAAATCCGCCACGGATGTGGGCGCCCGCGCCGGACGAACGCTCAGGACGTTGCGGATATAGTTTGCGGCCGCGCCGGCGCTTATTCCCTTGCCCGTCATGGTCCGCCTTAAAGTCGCCTGGGCAGAGGGGTTGGTCGCGGTCAGCGTCGTGACATTGAACCGCGCCGAGCCGGCGACCGTCGTCGTCGGCTGGCTGCTGAATGCCGTGACATACTCGAGCATGCCGGGCTGCAGAAGCCCGTCCTGATTGTCATGGGGCGGCGACTGGTCGCCGTCGTCCTCGTTCGGATCCAGCGCCCCGTTGCGGTTGGTGTCCTCGCCGAGGACGAGGTCGAGCGTCGCCCCGTAGACGAGCCTGAGTTCGTCGGTCGACTCAAAGGCCGCCCCCTTGTTGAGCCGCGCGGGATCGAGGGTCGAGTACAGGTTGTTCGCGGCGCCCCCGCCCGACTGCGGCTGGCGGGTCCGCCAGCTGACGATCGCGCTGGCGAAATCGGAATTCATGTTGATCATGGGCAGCGCCTCGAGCATCGCCGCCGTCGTCGTGTTGAGGTTCAGCTTCGAGGACTCGTCGACGAGGCCGAACACGGGCTGGCTTGAGGGCGGATTGTTGCGGTCGCGCCCGATGAACCAGAACTGCGGGGCGCCGGTCTCATCGCCGACCGGCAGGGCCGCCGAATAGTAGTCCTGCGTGGGATCGGGCACGATGCCGCTGTTGGGCACGACCCCGTCGATGGCGTAGTTGTTCAGGATGTAGGCGGCATAGCGGATGCCCGCGGCGACGGCCTGGCGGGCCTCGACCTCCCCCACCCGGTTCGCCGCGGCCTGGAGCTCCGAATCCACCGAGCGCGCGAAGTAGAGGGTGAGCGTCACCAGCCCGAGGCAAATCCAAAGGACGACGACCAGCACCGACCCGCGCTGGGGCAGGGGCTGCGCCGTTCCAGCTGACGGGCTCTCTTTCACGGGCTTCCTCCCATCGAGGCCGCCTGGGCGGCCTGGGTCTGGCTTGTCTTTGTGGAGACCAGAACGGGGACCACAAGCTGGATCGGCGAGGGCACCTGGCTGGAATCGCTGCGCGCGAGCGCGAGGCTGAAGCGGATCGCCGTTGGAAGCGTGGAGCTCGCCGTCGAGTCCCAGGTCGTGTTCCACTCGGTGCCGTCGTAGTAGTCAAACTCGGCGGTCGCGACGCCCGTCATCAGGATCTGTTCGTCGGTCGTCGGCTGGACCACGGGAAGCAGGTTGCGGGTGACGGCGCGGACAAGGTTCTTCGTGTTGCTGCCGTCGGTCGCCGGCGCCAGGAAGTACGCCACGATCTGCACCTCGGAGAACGGGCTCCAGCCGTCCACCCCGCCGGAGGTCGTGTACAGGTCCGGGCTCACGCGTGTTGCGGAAAACTCCTGTGTCGGCGAGTTGGTCGGCGTGTCCTGGAACTGCCCCGAGAACGTGCCGACCGGCGGCGTGGCGGTCGGGGAGCCGGGCACCATCACGCCCTCAAGGTCCTTCTGCACCAGGCTCAGCGCCCGGTGCAGGATCAGGTCGTTGTCGACTCGCAGCTGCGTCGAGTTGTGCAGGCGCAGCGCGCCAAAATACGTGCCGCTGATCACGAGCAGCACGAAAGCCGCCACGACGGTGGCGATAAGCAGCTCCAGGAGCGTGAAGCCTGCGCTCGAACGGCGAATCTCGGAGACGGTCTTCATCAGGAGCTCGCCCGTCCGGTGGTCGTCGCGGTGCCGGGTGTGCCGGCATTGGGGTCAAAAAGGGTGCTCAGGGTCATCTCGTAGGAGTTGCCCTGCACGACAAAAGTGATGTGGACGGTCATCTGGGTCATCGAGTCCTGTGACCAGTTCTCGGTCTGCATGGTCCAGGGATAGGCCGTGTCGCCGTCGCTCTCCGTGCCGCTGCCCGTCGCAGGGATGGGCTGGCCCTGGGCGATGACCGCCAGCTGCTCGTCAAGCACGCGCTCCGCCACACGCATCGCGGCAGCCTTGTGCTGGCCGAGCACGGCCGCCCGGCTGACGACGCTCATGCCCTCCAGCGCAACGGGAACGATGATGGCCATCATGAGCATCGCGGCGAGGACCTCGATCAGCGTGAAGGCGCCGCGCCGGAGGCGCGGCGATCCGCCGAAGCTCCGCACAGCGGAGCGAAGGCGGACCCGATCAGTTGACTGTGGCGGGAAGTATTTCATATCCGAGCCGGTTTGCGGTCGGCACGAGTTCGAGCGCCCCCTCGGCGCCCTGGCGGATCACGATCTTGGTGACGCTGGTCGGGTCGAAGACCCCGTCGGGCATGAACCGGATGACGGGAAGGTTGTTCGGAATGCCGAGTCCCTCGTCCTCCTGCTCTGACACCGGCGCCGGGCTCGGCGCAGTCGCCTCGAGGGTCAGGGTCGGGTCCGCCGTGAAGCTCGACGCCCGGTCGTCCGGCTCGCTTGCCGCCGACTGGGTTACCAGGCCGTACGAGGACTGCTGGGCGTTGATCCAGAGCAGCACGGGAACACCCTCGGCGACCGCCCGGCTCTGGCCATAGTAGGTGAGCGCAAGCAGGCGCCGCGCCTCGGAGTTGAGGACACGACCCCGAAAAAAGGACGACATGTGCGGCGCCACGAGCGCCGCGGCGATTGCGAGCAGCACCATCACGATGACCAGCTCGATCAGCGTGAAGCCTGCCGTCGCAACGCTGCCGTCATTATCTCCCCGTGATGCCCGCATTGTAGATGTCGTCGGCCGTGCCAAGCTGGCCGTCCGGCCCAGCCGAAATGATGTCGTAGCCGCTCGGGTTAAGTTTGCCCGGGTACTGGTAGACGTAGGGGTGTTGCCAGGGGTCGAGCGGGACGTCGCTCTCGAGGTAGGGCCCGCGCCAGCCCGTGACGTTCGAGGGCTGGACGACCAGCGCCCTCAATCCGTCCTGCGAGCTGGGATAGGTGCCCGTGTCCACCTCATAGGCGCCGAGCGCCGTGTTGAATGTGGCGATCTGGGTTATCGCCGCCGTCTCCCTCGCCTGCTGCGAGCGGCCGGCAAACTTCGGCAGCACAAGCCCGGCAAGAATGCCGAGAATGACAAGGACGAGCATGAGCTCGACAAGCGTGAAGCCGCCCTTGCGCGAATACCGGGAGCGTTTTTTCGAATCATTCATGGGGGTGATTATTTGATGTGATCGGTCAGGGAGAAGATGGGATAGACCATGCCGATGAAGATGGTGCCGATGAAGCCCGCGATCAGGAACAGCATCAGCGGCTCAGCGAGGGCGACCGTCGTCTTGAGCTGCCGGTCGAGATCGCCCTCGGTCACTGCGGCGATCCGGACCAGCTCCTGGTCCAGCCGACCGCTCTCCTCGGCGACGGAGATCATCTCGATGATGGCTCCCGGAAACAGCTCCTTGTTCTGCCCGAGGCTCGTGCCGAGGGGCTTTCCCTCCTTGACGCAATCGATCGAGTTGGAAACCGCGTCGACCAGGATCTGGTTGCCTATCGAGCGCCGCGCGACGTTCAGCGCATTGATCAGCGGGACGCCGGCGCCGAGCAGGGTGCCCAGCATGCGCGTGAAGCGGGCCATGGCAAACTGCGCCACAAGCGGACCGATCAGAGGCGTGCGGAGGATGAACCCCTCCCATGTCCGGCGGCCCTTTTCGGACTTGAACCAGGTGCGCAGGGACAGGACGCCCACCAGGACAATCACCGCGGCATACAGGCCGTAGTCGCGCACGGTCTGGCTCGCCTTGACGATTATCTGCGTCAGGAGGGGCAGGTCCGCGTTGAAGCTCTTGAAAACGATCTGAAAACGCGGGATGAAAAACACCATCAGGAAGATCAGGACGCCTATCGCGAGGATCAGCAGGATGACCGGATACATCAGGGCGCTCAGCGCCTTTGACTTGATTTCCTTCTCCCGGGCCTGGAAGTCGGCGATCTGCGCGAGAACGACGTCCAGGAACCCGCCAGTCTCGCCGGCCTCGACCATGGCCACATACACGCGGGGGAAGGTCTCGGGCGAGCGCGCCATCGCGTTGGACAGCGACATTCCGTCGATCACCAGGTCGTGGATCTCCTTCCACTTGGCCTTTGCGACCGGCACGGTGGCCTCCCTGTAGAGAATGACCAGCGCCCGGCTGAACGGCACGCCGGCGGCCAGGAGGCTCGAGAGCAGGCGGGTGAAGTTCTCTAGGAGCCGCGGGGTGATCTTGCCCTTGCGCCCCAGGAATGAACTGAAGGTCCCGGAGATGCCACCGGTGCCGGCTCCTTCTGCGCCGGCGGTGGCGGCGGGCTGCTCCACCGAGCCGGGCGCGGCGGACTTCCTTCGCACGGGCCCGTTGGCCGCCTCGGCGATCCGGATCGGCTTGAGGCCAAGGTTCTCGACCTGCCGCATCGCCTCCTGGCGGCTGCCCGCGTCGAGGACGCCCTCAGTGAGGACGCCGTCGCTTTGCATGCCTTTGTATGAGAATTGCGGCATCGGCTAGGGCGAACTCGCCGCGGGCGCGCGGGTGCCGCCCGGCTGCGCGTGCGCCGCCGCAGGCGCGGCGGGCGCCGCCTCGTTGACGGTCGTGACGCTGAGGACCTCTTCGATCGTGGTCACGCCCGCCCGCACGAGGCGGCAGCCGTCATCCGCCAGCGTGGTCATCCCGGCGCGGCGGGCGGCTTCGCGTATGGCATCCGTCGACGCGTTGTGCAGCATCATCTGACGGATCTCGGAGTTGGTGTCCATCCACTCGAAGATCGCGTGACGGCCGAAATAGCCGGTCTGCCGGCACTCCCGGCAGCCCACGGCCCGGTAAAGGGTCGTCTCCGCGGGGATGCCGAGCCGCGTCTTGTAGGATTGCGCGATCGGGGTGTCGTCGACCGCCTTGCAGTGGGGACAGAGGACGCGCACAAGCCGCTGGGCGAGCACGGCCTCGAGCGAGGAGGCCACCAGGTAGGGTTCCACGCCCATGTCGACCAGCCGCGTGACAGCCCCGGCGGCGTCGTTGGTATGCAGCGTCGAAAAGACCAAATGGCCGGTAAGCGACGCCTGCACGGCGATCTGGGCGGTCTCCTGGTCGCGAATTTCGCCGATCAAGATCACATCCGGATCGTGGCGGAGGATCGAACGCAGCCCGCGGGCAAAGGTAAGCCCGGATTTCTCGTTGACCTGGATCTGGTTGACGCCCTTGAGCTGATATTCGATCGGATCCTCGATCGTGATGATCTTGCGCTCCGAGTCGTTGATCTCGTGCAGGGCCGTGTACAGGGTCGAGGTCTTGCCGCTGCCGGTCGGTCCCGTGACGAGCACTATCCCGTGGGGCAGCTGAAGGACCCGCGTGAGGCACTCGAGTTCGCGCGGACCCATGCCGAGTTCGCGCACGCCGAGCAGCGCCTTGTTCTGGCGAAGGAGCCTCATCACCACAGCCTCGCCATGGAGCATCGGAATGACAGAAACGCGGATGTCGACCTCCGCGTCGTCGATTCGCACCTTGATGCGGCCATCCTGCGGCAGCCGCTTTTCCGCAATATTGAGGTGGCTCAGGATCTTCACGCGCGCGCCTATCGCCTGCTGGAATCGCTTCACCTGCGCCGGAACCGGGACCTCCTGCAGGACACCGTCGATTCGATACCGGATCCTCAACTCGTCCTCGAACGGCTCGAGGTGGATGTCCGACGCGCGCAGGTCGATCGCGTCCTTCAGCACCTGGTTGACGAACCGGATGATCGACGCGTCCTCGGCCGCGTTGTCGAGATTGGTGTCGTTGACCCCGCCGCTGTCGTCGACGACCTGCAGGCCGCTCTCCTCCTCGAGGGTGTCGATCGTGTCGGCGCCGACGCCCAGCCGCTTCTTCATCTCGCGCTGGATCACCTCGGTCGGCGCGAGCACCGGGCTCAGCCTCAGGCCCGTCAGGGCCCTCAGGCCGTCGAGCCCGTGAGTGGCAAAAAGGCGGCTGGTCGCAATCTCGATCTGGTTTTCGATCCGGCGCAGCGGCAGGAGATCGTCCCGCAGGAGCAGCCGGGCGGGAAAAAGCGAGAGGACCTGCTTGTCCGGCTCAAGCTCGTCGAGAACGGCGTAACCCACGCCGTATTCGCGCCCGAGCCAGCGCAGCACGCGCTCCTCGGTGAGCGCCTCCGGACCCGGATTCTGCGCCAGGTACGATTGCGCATCGGTTCCGGTGAGCTGCCGGTCCGCAATCATGTGCTCAAGCAGCTCGGGGAGGGCGCCGGTTGGGGCGCCTGGGGAAGCGGTGTCGGCGACCATGGCGTCCCTTACGGAAGCAGGCCGTACATTACAGCCATCGCTTCCTGCCTGACGGTCAGGACCGCCCGCAGGTCCTCCTGCGCCTTGGCAAGCTTCGCCTCGTTATCCTTGCGCACTTCACGGTAATGGTCGAGCCGGGCCTTGATTTCGGCGTCCGGCATCTTGTCGGTGACGGCTGTGCGGAGGGCATCCAGTTCGGGATTGGCAGCGCGCCCGCCCCCGTTGCCGCGGAAACCACCGCCCGCACCTCCCATTCGGAGGAATCCTCCGCCACCCCCCCCAGTGCTCCGCCGAAGATCCATGACCGCCATTATTCGGGTGGAGATGAGGCTCCATTCGGCATCGTCAGTGACGCCAAACTGCTCCTTCGCGGCCGCCATCGCCGCCTCGGGTGAGAAATTGCCGCGGCGAACGCGACCGTTGCCGTTGCCTGAATCGGCCGCAGCCGCACCCGCATCCGGGGGCGGCGGAGGGGCATTTTGAGCCAGGAGAGAGGCGGACAGGGCGAAGGCGGCGGCCAGGGGCGCAACCCCGACGGCCAGGCCGCGGCGGAATCGCCGGATCGCGGACGTGATGTAATGATTCGATGAGGTCATAAGATGCGGAAGCCACTCGATTAAGCAGCAATGATGCCACTATGCAACATGTTAATATACAATATATTCTATCAATTCAATTGAGCATAATTTGCGCACTTGGCCGATCGGATGCGCAGGAGTTGCGCACCCCGCGGACTCCGCGCTTGTATCAGGCATCCGCCGGGCAGCGACACGGTTTCATAAGCCTTCCCACCGACAGCACGGACGGGCTTGCGGCCAGCAACCAGGGCGCTAATTGTGCGTCATTCGACAACACGGCAAAGAATGCGTTGCTTCCACCGATAAACGGTGGAGTTTAGGCGTTCGGCCGTAATCCAGCCAGGAATACCCTCACAACCTAACCCATGGGCGAGCACCCCTACGCATTCATCGCGCTGTTTCTCGTTGCAACCGTTGCGTTTCCGCTCGCCCTGCTGAATGTCGCCCGCCTTTGGTTCCGCTTTTTTCAGCCCCCGAAGCCGGGTCTGTCGAAAAACGACGTCTATGAATGCGGCGTCGCATCCACGGGCGATTCATGGATCCAGTTCAAGGCGCACTATTACCTGTACGCCATCCTGTTTTTGATTTTCGACGTGGAATTCATTTTTCTCCTCCCATTTGCAGCCGCTTTCACGGCGCTCCCCCTTGGGGCGCTGATCGCCATGGCCGTATTCATTCTTCTACTCGCCGAGGGACTGGTCTGGGCCTGGTGCAACGGACACCTCGAATGGACTTAACAGGCTGTTGAACCCATGACCATCACGGACGAGGAAAGGGACGAACTGCGGCGACATGGAATCCTCCTTACAAGCCTTGAGGAACTCTACAACTGGGGCCAAAGCCACTCCGTCTGGCCGCTGAATTTCGGCCTGGCATGCTGCGCGATCGAAATGATGGCCGCATCGATGGCCCGCTTCGATATCGCGCGCTTCGGCTCCGAGGTGTTCCGTCCTTCGCCGCGGCAGGCCGACCTGCTGATCGTGTCCGGCACCGTGACAAAGAAGATGGCGCCCCAGGTTGTCAGGCTCTGGAATCAGATGCCGGAGCCCAAGTACTGCATCGCCATGGGGGCATGCGCGATCTCCGGAGGGCCCTTCAAGCAGGGGTACAATGTCCTCAAGGGAATCGACCGTTACATCCCTGTCGACGTGTACATCCCCGGCTGCCCGCCGCGCCCCGAGGCCCTTCTGAACGGGCTCATTGCTCTGCAGGGGAAAATCGGCGAGCAAAAGCTCACCGGGCCGGACGCCCCCCGCCATCTGCGGGCGGATACGGTCTGCGATTATCCGGTGCCGGAATTCGGCGAACACGACCTGGAGCCTCCCAAGAACCCCGGCGTATGGCAGCCGCCCGCCCCCGTGCGCGCAAACAAGGCCTGAGCCGCAACCGATGGAATCGCCCGAACAGATTCGCGAACGCATCCTCGCCGGGTTTCCGGGGGCCGAGGTGACGGTCGCCGCAAACCCCTCTCCCTCCGATCAGCGTTCCCTCGTGGTCGGCGCGGCGAACGGCAGGGAGATCGCCCGCTTCCTGCGCGACGACGAAGTCCTGAAGCTGGACTATTGTTCCAATGTCACCGGCGTGGACTGGCCCGAGAAGGAAATCATCGAGGCCGTGAGGGTCGAACTGCCCGATCCGTCCGGGGGGCCGCCGAAGATCGTGGAAAAGAAGGTCAAGCGCGTGCAGCCGGGCTGCCTTGAGGCCGTCTATCATCTTTATTCGATGGCGCGCGGAATCGGGCCGGTCATCCTGAGGATGCGCACTGCAAACCGGGGCGACCGGGTGACGCTGCCGTCGCTGACCCCCATCTGGCGCTCCTGCGAGTTCCAGGAGCGCGAGGTGTTCGACCTGTTCGGGATCGTCTTCGAGGGGCACCCCGACCTGAGGCGAATTCTCATGTGGGACGAGCTGAAGGACCATCCGATGCGCAAGGACTACGTCGCGCCGGACGATTTCGAGTGGGAGCCGACGCCGCATGACGCCGTCCTCGCCAGGGCGGCCCGCCATTTTCAGGATCCAACGCCCGCCGAAGCTCCGCGGAGCGGAGCGAAGGAGGGGGCGCCATGATCGAGAATCTGTCCAGTCCGCTGGTTTCCCCGGCCGGCGCGCGTGTGCGGCCGGTGCAGGACGCTTTCCACGGCGATCTCCTCGAGGTGTCGATGGGGCCGCACCACCCTTCGACCCACGGTGTGTTCCGGATGATGGTCACCCTGGACGGCGAGGCCATCGTCAGGCTGAAGCCGGTATTCGGGTACCTCCATCGCAATCACGAGAAGCTCGGCGAGAATACGACCTACCTCGGTTCGATGCCCTACACGGACCGGCTCGATTACCTCAATTCGATGACGAACAACTGGGCGTACGCGCTCGCCGTCGAAAAACTCATCGGCCAGCCCGTTCCCGAACGGGCGGAGTACGTCCGTGTCATCCTGGCCGAGCTGACGCGCCTCCAGAACCACACCTGCCTCGCCGGCTTCCTGATGCAGGACTGCGGATGCAGCGGGACGCCGCTCATGTACGCCTTCCGCGAGCGGGAAAGGATTCTCGACCTTTTCGAATCGCTGAGCGGGTCCCGTATGATGTGCAACTACCAGCGTTTCGGCGGCTGCCGGGTCGACCCCGGTCCTGAGTGGCTCGACGCCGTCCGCGGGCTTGTCGAGGGATACGGAGCCTTCCTCGACGAGTACGAGGCGCTCCTGACGGGCAACGAGATCGTCATGGCCCGGACCCAGGGTGTGGGCCGCCTCAAGCCCGATCTGGCCGTGAGCGCCGGAATCACCGGCCCCATGCTTCGCGCGGCGGGGGTGCCCTACGACATTCGGAAGGTCGATGGCTACGGGATCTACCCCCGGTTCAGTTTCCGCGTTCCGCTGGGCGATCACGGCGACACGTACGACCGGTACATGATCCGGGTCCTCGAGGTGCGCGAATCGATCTCCATCCTCCGGCAGGCGCTGAAGGACATTCCGGCCGGACCGATCATCGACCCCAAGGTCAAGGCTGCGCGGCCTTCGACCGAAGGCGGGCGAGGCCTACGGCCGCATCGAGGGGCCCAAGGGCGAAATCGGCTTCTATCTGATCAGCGATGGCGGGCCCAACCCCTACCGGTACCGCGTGCGGGCGCCGTCCTTCGTCAATCTCACGCTGCTCGAGGACCTCTGCCTCGGGCACACCGTCGCCGACGCCGTCGTCATCCTCGGCTCGATCGACATCGTCCTCGGAGAGGTCGACCGCTGAGGCGCCCACCCATGCTCGGCACCGGAATACTCAAGGGCCTCGCCGTGACGGCGAAAAACCTCGCTGGCAGCTTCCACGACCCCGGGCGGTTCGTGACGACGCAGTACCCGGAGCAGCGGACGCGTGCTCCCGGAGAACTACCGGAATTTCCCCTTTCTTGTCGCCGAGGACGCCGAGGACCCGATGGGCACCCTGCGCTGCGTCGCCTGCCAGATCTGCGAGAAGGAGTGCCCGCCGCAGTGCATCTACATCGAGAAGAGCAAGGACAAGAAGCCCGACGCGGCCGGGAAGATGCAGCTCTATCCCGCGGTATTCGACATCGACATCTCGGTCTGCATGAGCTGCCAGATCTGCGTCGAGGTCTGCCCGTTCGACGCGATCAAGATGGACCAGGAGTTCGAGATCGCGACGGACAACCGGTTCCGGCCGCTCCTGCGCGACCGGGAGCAGCTGGCCAAGTCCAACCGCTATTTCCAGCAGGTTCATCCGACCGAGGCGGCCGAGGTGGATGCCAGGCTCGCCGCCGCGCGCAGGGCGGCCGAGGAAAAGGCCGCAGCAAAAGCCCCCCCTCCTGCCAGGCAGGAGGTCCAGACCAAGCCCGCCACCGAGCGGCCCGATCCCCCCGCCGGCGGGATCAAGACGGAGGCATGACGGCCGAAGCAACCGAATTGGACTCCTGGCTCGAGCGGCTGCCGCTCACCCTGCGCGATCTGCTGGCCGGGCCCATCCCCGGGCCGTGGCGCTGGATCGTGCAGGACGTGATTGCGATCGCCGTCGTCCTTGCCGTTTTCCCGCTCCTCTTTGCCTTCCTCACCCTTGCCGAGCGGAAGGTGCTCGGGCGGATACAGAACAGGCCCGGTCCCAACCGGGTCGGATGGGGGGGCATCCTGCAGCCCTTCGCGGACGGGATCAAGATGCTCACCAAGGAGGACATCGTCCCGCGCGCGGCCGATCCGGTGCTTCATTTCCTGGCCCCCGTCGCCCTCGTCTCCTTCTCGCTCCTGTCGCTCGCCGTGATTCCGTACGGCCGCCACCTGGTGCCCCTGGATCTCGATGCGGGAATCCTTTATTTCTTCGCCGCAAGCGCCTCGAGCGAGCTCGCCGTCTTCATGGCCGGCTGGGCCGGGCGCAACAAGTATTCGCTTCTGGCGGCGATGCGCGCCCTGGCGCAGCTCATCAGCTACGAGCTTCCGCTGCTCCTCTCCCTTGTCCCGGTGGTGATGCTCGCGGGAACCCTCTCCCCATCGGGAATCGTCGCGGCGCAGGCCGGCTGGTCGGCCGGCTTCTTGCCGCACTGGAACATTCTGACGCCGTGGGGGCTTGCCGGATTTGCGATATTCATGGTGGCCGCCCTTGCCGAGGCAAACCGCTCCCCCTTTGACCTGCCCGAGGCCGAAAGCGAGCTCATCGCCGGGCACCTGACCGAATACTCCGGGTTCAAGTACGCGCTGTTCTTCATGGCGGAGTATTTCGCGATGTGCGCACTGAGCGGCATGGCGGTCACGCTCTTCCTCGGCGGATGGCAGGCGCCGGTCGCGATCCTCCAGTTCGTCCCCTCCTACGGCTGGTTCGCGATCAAGCTTCTTTCCCTTCTGCTCGGCTTCATCTGGATCAGGGCCACCCTCCCCAGGCTGCGGATCGACCAGCTGATGCGGCTCGCCTGGAAGTTCCTCCTGCCGCTGGCTCTCATCAATCTCGTGACAGCCTCCTTCTGGCACCTGAGCGCCGGCTGGGGCGCCGCCGCCCAGCCCCTTCGCTGGGGGCTCGGCCTGGCGCTGGTCGCCGTTCCGTTTGTCGTCATCGGCCGCAGGCTTTCCACCGGACTGGGCCCGCGAACCTATCGCTACGCCGCGCCATGAACGCCACCCTTGTCCTTCTCGGTGTTTTCATCGTCGCGACTGCGGGCACGGCGCTTTCCCTCCAGAACATTGTCCGCAGCGTCCTGCTCCTGGTCCTGAGCTGGTTCGGCATCGCCGCGTTCTACCTTTGGGCCGGGGCGGAGTTTGCGGCCTTCGCGCAGGCGCTTGTCTATGGCGGCGCCGTGTCGATGGTCGTACTTTTCGCCGTCCTGCTGACCCGCCGGGGACACCAGGATGCGACGGTGGCTCCCCCTCCGCCGGGACGCCTGCTCGCGGCGCTGCTGGCGGGCGGGGCGGTTGCCGGAATCATCGCCGCAACCGTCATCCGCACGCCATTCGCCTCGGTCAGCGACGAAGTTCCGGTCCTTCCCGTGCGCCGGCTTGGGGCCCTGCTCATGGGACCCCACGCGGCCGCCCTGCTGGTCACCGGCGCCCTTCTCACCGCGGCCCTTCTGGGCGCCGTCGTCATCGCGGCCGGCGCAAAGGACGACAAGGAGGGCTCCCCGTGAACACGCTCCAGCTTTGCCTGATCCTCTCGGGCCTCGTCTTCGGGATCGGCCTCGCCGCGGCCCTGGCCCGCAGCAGCGCGATCCTGGTCCTCCTGGGTGTCGAACTCATGCTCAACGCGGCGAACCTCAATTTCATCGCATTCTGGCGGTTTGGCCCGGCGCCCGAGGCGGGCACGGGCGTCCTGTTCGTCCTTTTCGCGATCGCCGTCGCGGCCTCCGAGGCCGCCGTCGGCCTCGCCCTCGTCATCGCCCTTTACCGGCATCAAAAGAGCATCCGGCTCCAGGAAGCCACCCGCCTGAGAGGCTGACGATGAACGACGGCTTCACCGCGCACCTCTGGCTCATCCCCGCCCTGCCGCTCGCCGCGGCGGCCATCGGCGCATTGACGCCCCGGAACGGTCGCGCTGTTGCAGCCGGTGCCGCGATCGCCGGCATTCTTGCCTCCCTGGCGGTTTCGATCGCCTCGCTCGCCATCGCCCTGCGGGCTCCGGCCGCGCACCTCCATTCGAACTTTTCCTGGTTTGATCTCGGCGCGGCGCAGGTTCGGCTCGGGTGGCTCCTCGATCCCTTGACGGCCTTCATGGCGGTCATGGTGGCCTTCGTCGGCATGCTGATCTTCGTCTTCAGCGTGGGTTACATGAGGGAGGACCGGAATTTCGCCCGGTTCTTCTGCTTTCTGAGCCTTTTTGCGGCGGCGATGCTCGGGCTGTTGGTTGCGAACAGCCTCCTCCTGCTCTTCATCTGCTGGGAAGGGGTCGGCCTCGCCTCCTACCTGCTAATCGGATTCTGGTTTGAGAAGCCGGAGGCCGCCGCGGCGGCCAAGAAGGCGTTCATCACGACCCGGATCGGCGACCTGGGCTTCCTTCTCGGAATGGTCTGGCTCTATAATTCGACCGGCACCCTTCTGTTCTACGATGGAGGCCATGGGCTCTTCGACGGCGGACAGCTCGGCCTGCTGAACGCGCACCTGATTCCTGCGACCTTCCTCGGGCTCGCCCTCCCCCTTTCGGCCGCGATCAGCCTGCTGCTGTTCTGCGGCGCAGTCGGCAAATCGGGCCAGTTCCCGCTGCATGTGTGGCTCCCGGATGCCATGGAGGGGCCCACGCCGGTGAGCGCCCTGATCCACGCGGCCACGATGGTTGCCGCAGGCGTGTTTCTTGTGGCCCGCATCTACCCGCTGATGTCGATCGACCAGGCGCTGACGGCAATCGGCGGCCATCCGTCGATCCACGCCCTTTCGGTCGTCGCCGCCGTGGGCGCCATCACCGCCCTTCTGGGCGCGGTGATCGCCGTGGCTCAAAATGACATCAAGCGAATCCTGGCTTTCTCCACGATTTCCCAGCTCGGCTACATGATGCTCGCCCTGGGCGTCGGCTCCTGGGTTGCCGCCATCTTCCACCTGCTGACCCATGCCTTCTTCAAGGCGCTGCTTTTCCTGGGCGCGGGCTCGGTCATCGCCTCTGCCCATCACGAGAAGGACATCCGCCGGCTCGGGGGTTTGGCGCGCCGGCTCCGCGTGACCTTTGCGACGTTCGCCATCGGGATGATGGCGCTTTCCGGCGTGCCGTTCCTCTTCTCCGGATTCTGGAGCAAGGAGGCGATCCTGCATGCCGCAGCCGCCTGGAGCGTGTCGCGGCTGCCGCTTTGCGCCGGCCTGGCCGCCGTCGTCCTGACGGCCTTTTACATGACGCGGCTTATCTGCGAGGTGTTCCTCGGCAGCCCCCGCTCCGAGTCCGCCTCGCACGCTCACGAGAGTCCGGCCGTCATGACCGTTCCACTTGTGCTTCTCGCCCTCGGGGCCGTCGGCCTCGGATTCCTGGGCACCCCGGCATGGCCGTGGCTCGAGTCGAAACTGGGCGGCGCGCCGGTGGAGCCTCAATCGCTCCTTGAGGGCGGCGGACTCATGATGCTGTCGATCTTCCTCGTGGCGATCGGACTCGGGTCCGGCTGGGCGCTTTACGCGCGCCGGGCCCGCGCGAACGCCGGTGCGCCGGATCCGATTGAGGAGCGCACGCCGCGGCTTTTCGCGTTCCTGGCCGCCGGGCTCAGGATCGATGAGTTTTACGCGGCGAGCTTCGGGCGTCTCATCGACGCCCTGCCCGCCCTGGCGGCCGCGCTCGACCGGCGGGTCTGGGGCGGCTGCGTGGACTTCGTGGCCGGGCTCGGCAATTTCGCGGGACTCGTAAACCGCGAGGCCGACGAAAGCGGCCTCAACGCAGGGTTCAATTCGGCGAGCGAGAGCCTTCGCTCTTCCGGGCGGGCCTATTCCAGCCGCCAGACGGGCGAAGTCCACGGCTACCTGAGGGCGCTCGCCGTCGCGTTCGTGGTCCTGGCGTTTCTCGCAATTTGGGGAGGCGGCCAATGACGGCGTGTCCGATCCTGAGCATCGCCATATTCGCTCCCTGGGCGGGCGCGCTGCTCCTTGCGCTGGTCCCCCGGGCCTCGCCTGCGCTCAGCCGGGCATTGGCGCTGGTTGCCAGCCTGTCCACCCTCCTTGCCGGCTTCTCGGCGATCGCACGGTTCGATCCGAATGCGGCCGGCTATCAGCTGGTCGAGCGGCACGCGTGGGTGTCGGCCCTCAATGCGCACTATTGCCTCGGGCTCGACGGGCTGAGCCTGGTCCTTGTCCTGCTGACGGGAATCGTTGCGCCGGCCGGGTTGCTCGCCTCCTGGAGGCAGCCCCGCGAGGTCCGGCTGTTCGGGATTCTCTATCTCGTTCTGCAGGGCTGCGCCCTTGGAGTCTTCCTGGCCCTCGACTTTTTCCATTGGTTCCTTTTCTGGGAGCTGAGCCTAATCCCGGCGTTTTTCCTGATCAAACTTTGGGGCGGCCCCGGGGCGTCGCGCGCTGCCTATCAGTTCGTCATCTATACGCTCGCCGGAAGCGCTTTCCTTCTCCTCGGCTTTGTGGCCCTCTTCGTCGCGAGCGGGAGCCTCGATTTTGACGAATTGTCGCGGCTGGCGGCCACAGGAGGCCTTTCAAACCGCCTGGCGGCCCTTGGCGGATTCTGGCCAAAGGCAGTGTTCCTCGGCGTCTTCCTCGGCCTTGCGGTGAAGGTGCCGCTGTTCCCCTTCCACACCTGGCTGCCGCCCGCCTACGCGGAGGCTCCGGCGGGCGTATCGATGTTCCTTACGGGCGTCATGTCGAAGATGGGCGTGTATGGATTCCTGAGGATCCTGTGGCCCATTTTCCCGTCGGAGATTCACGCGGCGGCGACGCCCCTCCTGTGGCTCGCCCTCGGGGGAGTGGTCCTGGGCGCATTCGCCGCCCTGCGCCAGCGCGATCTCAAGCGCATGATCGCCTACTCCTCGATAAACCACGTGAGCTACTGCCTCCTGGCGCTGTTCGCGGTCGCCGCGGGACCCCTCAAGAGCGCCGCCGTCGCAAGCTCGGCCCTCGGCGGGGCGATTCTCCAGATGTTCAACCACGGGCTCTCCGCCTCGGCGCTTTTCCTTTGCGTCGGCGTTCTCGAGGCCCGCGGAGGGGGGAGGCGCGGAATCGGGGATTTCGGCGGCGCGCGCTCGGCCGCGCCCGTGTTCGCCGGCCTCTGCGGAATCGCGATGTTCTCCTCGATCGGGCTTCCGGGCCTCAACGGCTTTGTCGGTGAATTCCTGATCTTTCGCGGCGTCTTCGGCATCGTCCCCTGGGCCGCGGCGACCGCCTGTATGGGCGTTCTGGTGACCGCCCTATTCTACCTCACGTTCTGGCAGCGGGTCTTCCACGGCCCGCGGGCGGGGGTTTCAGCCGGGGCATTCCCGGACATCGCGGGGGCGGACCGCGTGGCGCTCGCGATTCTGGTCGCCCTGATGTTTCTCTTCGGAATCGCGCCCCAGCTTCTGGTCGGCCTTTTCAATCCGCTTGTGACAGCGTGGGCGGGAGGACTTCCGACGCCATGAGGCTCCTTCCCTGGACCATCTATCTGTCCCTCGCCGGGGCCATGCTCTCGCTCGCCGCGGGCCGCCGCTCGGCGGCGGCCGCGCGCTGGGTCGCCCTGGGGACGGCGGCCGCCGCCTGGGGACTCGTGCTCGCGGCGGCGACCGGCTTTTCGCCGTCGGCCCTGCCGCAGACGCTCGTCGACCTCGAGTGGATTCCCTCGATGGGCGGCCGATATCACCTGGCCGCGGATGGAATCAGCATGACCCTGCTCGTGCTGACAGGCCTCGCGGCGACGGCCGGCATCCTTTTTTCCTGGAACATCGGGGAGCGGACGGGAGAGTTCTTTGCATTCTACCTCACCCTGATCGCCGGGGTGTATGGCGTGTTCCTCAGCGCCGACGCCCTCCTTTTCTTTGTTTTTTACGAACTGGCGATCGTCCCGAAATACTTCCTGATCGCGATCTGGGGATCGACCAACCGCGAATACGGGGCGATGAAGCTGGCCCTTTATTCCTTTGCCGGAAGCGCCCTGGTCCTCGCCGGCCTGCTTTGGGCCTATGCCACCGGCGGAGCGCACAGCTTCGCGCTCGCCGACCTTGCCTCGGCTGCGGCCCGATTTCCCGCGGGACAGCAGGTCGCGATGTTCGCCCTTGTCTTCTTCGGATTCGCGGTCCTGGCGGGCCTTTTCCCCTTCCACACCTGGGCGCCCACGGGACACGTGGCGGCGCCCACCGGGGCTTCGATGCTGCTCGCCGGCGTCGTCATGAAACTCGGCGCCTATGGCTGCCTTCGCGTGGCGATGCCGCTCTTCCCCGCGGGCCTCGCCTTCTGGCAGCCGGCCATCGCCTGGCTTGCGATCATCGGAATCCTCTACGCCGGCCTGGTCGCCCTCGTGCAGGACGACTGCAAGTTCGTCATCGGCTATTCGAGCGTCAGCCACATGGGCTTTGTGATGCTTGGCCTGGCCGCCGCCAATCCCCGGGCCGTCGCGGGCGCCGTCCTGCAGATGTTCTCCCACGGGGTCATCGCCGGACTGCTCTTCGCCGTCGTCGGCCGCATGGTCTATGACAGGACCCACACGCGGCGCCTGGAGGACCTGCGCCTTCTTGCGCTGTACCGGCTGCTGCCGTTCGCGGCGACCGTATTTGTCATTGCGGGCCTCGCCTCGATGGGATTCCCGGGCTTCAGCGGCTTCCCCGCCGAGCTGTCGATTCTCATGGGCGCCTGGCAGGCCTCGCCCCTGTGGGCGGCGGCGGCGGCGCTCGGCGTCCTCATTGCGGCCGCCTTCACGCTCAGGGTCGTTCAGCTGACTTTCTTCGGCAAGTCCGGAGATGGCGAATCGCCGGCGCGTTCCGGTACGAGCGAAGCATCAGCGGACGCCGCCTGGCTTTTGCGTGACCGCGAGACCCAGGCGCGTTCAGCTGCGTTGTCTCCGATCACGTGGCCCGAACGTGCGGGCGCGATTCTTCTGATATCCGCCGCGGTCGTGATAGGCCTGAAGCCAGACCTTCTCCTCAATTGGATTGTGCCCAGCCTCCAGTCGCCCCTGTTTCGGGCCGTCATCAAGGGAGGCGCGCCGTGAATTCAATCCCGATGTTCCTCGGAGTCCTTCATGGCGTTTCATCGCCGCTCACCGGGGCTCTGCCCCTGGCGGCTGCCGAACTCGACTATGCCGGCCTCGCGCGGGCGCTTCGTCCCGAAACGGCCCTGGTCGCCGGCGCCCTTGCGATTCTTGGCGTGGACATTTCCTTCCTCCGCCGCGCAAAGGCGGCCTTGCGCCTTCGCGCCGCCGTCGCGGCGGCGTCGATTGCGGTCGTGGCCGCCCTTGCATTTTGCCTGCGAACCGGCTCGAGCGGCGAAGTTTTCGGGGGAGTCCTCGTCCTCGACTCGCTTGGCACCGCCGCGCGCGCCGCCCTCCTCTGCCTGACGCTTGTGGTCCTGGGCGTTTCAGCCGGGGCCGCCGTGCCGCGGCGCCCCGCCGAATACTGCGCCATAATCCTTTTTGCGACCGCCGGCTTCACGCTCATGGCCGCGGCGCAGCAGCTTCTCCTGGCCTTCCTCGCGCTGGAACTGGCGAGCCTTTCGCTGTACGTCCTCGCCGGATTCGACCTTTCCAGCCCCAAGTCGGCGGAGGCCGCGATGAAGTACTTCCTGCTCGGAGCCATTTCCTCCGCATTCCTGCTTTTCGGATTCAGCCTCATTTACGGGCTAAGCGGAACAATAGACCTGACCCAGATTGCGATCGTGCTCGCCCGGCAGGGCCCGAGCCCACTTCTCACTGTCGCCCTCGTCATGGTGCTCGTGGCCTTCGGATTCAAGGCGGCCGCGGCTCCCTTCCACCTTTGGGCGCCGGATGTCTATGAGGGCGCCCCGGCGCCCTCGGCCGCGCTGATCGCCTCCGGCTCGAAGCTTGCGGGGATTGTGCTTTTCACCCGGCTGCTCTGGCCGGGGCTCGGGGCGGTCGCCGGGGAGGTCTCCTCAGCCCGTTCAGGAGCAGGCTGGCTCCCGGTCCTCGCCATTCTGTCCGGGGCCTCGCTCCTGCTCGGCAACCTGGCCGCCCTTGCCCAGACGAGTCTCAGGCGGCTCCTCGCCTATTCGGCGATCGCCCATGCAGGCGCCCTGCTGCTCGGCGTGATCGTCGTCGGATCATCCGGACCCGGGCCCGTTTTCTACTACGCAGCCACCTACGGCCTGGCGACGGCCGGAGCGTTCGGTATCGTCGGAGTACTCGAGCGGACGGGCGGAAGCCTGCAAATCGCCGGCCTGGCGGGGCTCAGCCGCCGTTCCCCCCTGCTGGCCGGGTGCCTTCTCATCTTCATCCTTTCGCTCGCGGGTGTGCCTCCGCTGGCCGGCTTTTTCGGTAAGTTCGCCGTCTTTGCGGCCGCATTGAAACTCGGCGGAGTCGCAGGCCCCGCCGGATGGCTGGCCGTCGCCGCCATCCTTTTGAGCACCGTCGCCCTTTACTATTACCTGATCGTTGTGAAGCAGGCTTTCGTCGCCCCCGCGCCCGCGAACCCCGCGCCGATCGCCGTTTCCCCGGTCGCCCTGGCGACCCTCGTGGCAGCCGCCCTGGCCGTCATCATCCTCGGCATCTTCCCGTCGCTTCTGCTCGGGCTGTTCTGAGAAGACCTCAGGCCTCCAGTATTGAAATCCGCCCAAGCGGATTTCAATACTGGAGGCCTGAGGTCTTTTCTACTGGTTTGAGGTCTTTTCTACTGGTTGGCCGAAGCGACCGGCTCGGACTGCGGCGCCGGTGAGGCGCTAGCGGGCGTCCATCTGCCCTGGCGGGCGGACAGATCCCGCTTTGCCGGGAGCATGGACGAATCCCAGCCGCCGCCGAGCGCAATCACGAGGGCGACGCTTGCCTGAACCTCGCGAAGCTGGATCTGCACCTCGGCCTGGCGGTTGGTCAGGACGATCGTCTGCGCCGTCGCCACATTGAGCGAACTGTCGATTCCGGCCCGATAGCGGGTGAGCGTGAGCCCAAGATAATGAGTGGCTGAGGCGACAGCCGTCCGTTCCCGCCCGGCTTCCTGGGCCAGAATACGCATGGCGGCGAGATTGTCCTCGACCGCCTGAAATGCGCCGAGGACCGTCTGCCGGTAGCTTGCCACGGCCTGGTCGTATTCGGCCTGCGCCTGCTCATTGACGCCCCGCAGACCTCCGGCATCGAGGATCGTGCCCCCGAGTTGGGCCCCCACCGACCAGAATCGGTTTGGCCAGTCGAACCAGGTGGAGGATCTCGCGGCCTCATAACCGGCCGAGGCCCCGAGTGCCATGTTTGGGAAATAGGCCGTCCGCGCCACGCCGACCTGCGCGTTGGCCGCGGCGACCCGGCGCTCGGCGGCGGCAATGTCCGGCCGTCTCTGCAGGAGACCGGAGGGAACGCCCGCCGGAACATCCGGGGCGTGGGGCTCGAAAGGCGCCGTCGCAATCGAGAAGACCGACGGCGATCGTCCGATCAGGACGGCGATTGCATGCTCGAGCCCGGCGCGGGTCACGCCGAGGTCCGTCGCCTGGGCCACCACGGTGTCGAGCTGGGTCTGGGCGGTTGCCAGGTCCTCGTCGGAATTGATGCCGCTTTTCACAAGCGTTCGCGTCAGATCCAGTGTCTGCTGGTAGGAGGCGACCGTATTCGCGTAGATCCGGCGCTGTTCATCGACGGCTCGAAGCGCGAAATAGTCGTCCGCCAGCTCGGCCTGGATGCCCAGGGTCGCCGTCGCAAGATCGGCGGCGCTCGCCTGGGCCGTGTCAGCGCTCGCGGCGTAGGCATTTCTAAGCCGGCCCCAGAGATCGAGGGTGTAGGAGGCGTCGAGCGGCAGGTCGAACTGGCTCGCGGTGGCCACCGGCACGCCCGGGCTGCTGGCGGTTGACTGCGACGGTCGCGCGCGCGCCACCGAGGCGGCACCGGTTGCCATGGGAAAGAGACTGGCCCGCGCCTGCACGGCGAGCGCACGCGATGCCCGGAAATTTGCCGCCGCAGCCAGGATTGTCTGGTTCGAAACGCGGACCTGCCCCTCAAGGGCATTCAGGGCCGGGTCTCCAAAGGCCTCCCACCATGCGCCGCGCGCCGAATCGTCCCCCGGGCTTGCCGGCTGCCAGGTTTGCGCCCCGCCGGCGGCAGGCGGCGGACCCTCCTTGAAGGCCGCAGGGACGGCGACAGGCGGGGGCCGGTAGGCAGGCGCAAGGTTGCAGGAGGCGCAACCGAGCGCCAGGACCAGCGCGACCCAAGGACGCCCGGGAAGGCGCAACAATGGGGCAGATGGCAGGCGATGAGACACAGCGTTCATGCGGAGGTTCAAGCGTCGGGACAGGCAGGCGAGCCCGCAGCCGCGTCCGGCAGACCGGCCTCGCGTCCCTTTCGCCTGCGCAGCGATCCGATCTTCGCGGCCGCTCGGTCCAGGTAGAGATAAATGACGGGAGTCGTGTACAGCGTCAGGACCTGGGAGACCAGCAGGCCGCCGACAATCGCAATGCCAAGCGGCCGCCTCAGGTCCGAGCCGGTTCCGTGGCTGACCGCCAGCGGCAGCCCGCCGAGGAGCGCCGACATGGTGGTCATCATAATCGGGCGGAAACGAAGGAGGCAGGCTTCGTGGATCGCCTCCAGCGGGCTCTTGCCCTCGCTCCGCTCGGCCTCCAGGGCGAAATCGATCATCATAATAGCGTTCTTCTTGACGATGCCAATGAGGAGAATGATGCCGATGATCGCTATCACGCTGAGATCGTAGCGGAAGAGCATCAGCATCAGCAGGGCGCCCACGCCGGCCGACGGCAGCGACGAAAGGATCGTGATCGGATGGATGTAACTTTCGTAGAGCATCCCGAGGACGATGTAGACGACGGCGACGGCGGCGAGGACCAGAAGCGGCGTCGAGGAAAGCGAATCCTGGAACGCCTGGGCGGTGCCCTGGAAGGTGCCCTGAACAGTGTCCGGGGCCTTGAGTTCCGTCCTCATGCGGTCGATCGCGTCAACGGCGTCCCCGAGCGCCGTCCCCGGCCCCAGATTGAACGACAGGGTGACGGCCGGGAACTGCCCCTGGTGGCTGATGGACAGCGACTCCAGCTTCGAGGTGAAATGCGCGAAGGCGCTGAGCGGAACCCTCGCCCCGCCGGCCGCGATGACGTAAAGCTTCGATAGCGCGGTGGCGTCGGTCTGAAATTGCGGCTGGACCTCGAGGACGACCCGGTACTGGTTTGTCGACGAGAAGATCGTGCCGACCTGCCGCGAACCGAAGGCATCGTAGAGCGTGTCGTCGATCAGCTGGGGTGAAATGCCGAGCCGCGAAGCGGCGTCGCGGTCGATGTCGATCGCGATGTGGGGCGCCGCGGTCTGCTGGTCGGAGGCCACGTCCTGCAGTCCCGGAATCTTCTCCATCGTCTGCTCGAAAATCGGCGCCCAATGGTTCAATTCGTCGATATCGGTGTCGGTGAGCGTGTATTGGAACTGAGTGCGGGCCGAGCGCCCGCCGACGGTTATGTCCTGGCCCGCCTGCATGAAGAATTTGGCGCCCGTCACCTGCGCCGCCTTCGGCCGCAGGCGCTGGATGACCTGGTCGACCGATGCGTCGCGATCCTTCAGGGGTTTCAACTGGATGAACATCCGGGCGGCATTCTCGGTCCCGTTGCCGCCGGCACCTCCAAACGCCATGACGCCGCTGACCGCCGGATCGCTGATGACCTTGTCGGCGACCGCGTGGGTCAAGGCCGATATCCCCTCAAAAGAAGTGTCCTGGCGCCCGTCGACCTCCCCGAAGATGAAGCCCGTGTCCTGCTGCGGGAAGAAGCCCTTGGGGATGACGATGTACAGGAACAGGGTGAGACCGAGCAGCCCCAGGGTGGTCATGAGCGTCGGAAACTGGTGCCGCAGCACCCAGCCAAGGCCCCTGTCGTACAGCCGGACCATTCCCGCAAAGAACGCGTCAGCAGCCCGGTTGAACCGCCCCTTGCCGATGTTCTCATCCTCGCGCGTCAGAAAATGAGCGCACATCATGGGGGTCAGGGTCAGCGAGACCACCGCCGAAACGAGGACGGCCGCGGTCACCGTCACGGCGAACTCGCGGAACAGGCGCCCGATGATGCCGCTCATGAACAGAAGCGGAATGAAGACGGCGACCAGCGAAGCGCTGATCGAAATGATCGTGAAGCCGATCTGGCCGGAGCCCTTGAGCGCCGCCTCCATCGGCGTGTCCCCGGCCTCGATGTAGCGGACGATGTTCTCGATCATTACAATCGCGTCGTCGACCACGAAACCGACGGCGATCGACAGGCCCATGAGCGAAAGGTTGTCGAGGCTGTAACCCAGCAGGTACATCACACCGAAGGTGCCGATGATCGAGATCGGCACGGCGATCCCGGGGATGATGGTCGCCCACATCTTGCGCAGGAAGAGGAAGATCACCATCACGACGAGAAAGATCGTCAGGATGAGCGTGAAACGCACGTCGGACACGGAGGTCCGGATCGTGTCGGACCGATCCGACATGAGGTCGACCTTGACCCCGGGCGGCAGCGACTTTCGCAGCTGGTCCACAAGCGCCTTGATCTGGTCGACGACGTCCACCGTGTTGGCGCCCTGGGAGCGCCGCACCATGAGCAGCTCCGCACGCTTGCCTCCGAACCACGCGCCCTGGCGGACCTGCTCGACGGAGTCCACGGCTTCGCCGATGTCGGCGACTCGCACCGGCGCGCCGTTCCGGTAGGCCACGATCACCTGGTTGAATCCCCGGGCGTCGGTGAGCTGGTCGTTCGTGTCCAGCGTGAAGGACTGGTGGGCATTCTCGAGATTGCCCTTGGGCTGGTCCGTCGAGGTGTTGACAAGGGCGTTGCGCACGTCCTCGAGGCCGATCCCCCGCGCCGCCAGGGCGTCCGGGTCGACCTGCACGCGCACGGCGTATTTCTGCTGGCCGGCGATGGTCACCTGCGAGACCCCCTGGATGGCAGACATCTTCTGCGCGAGGATCGTGTAGGCGTACTCGTCGACCTTGTTCAGCGCCAGCGTGTCGGAGTGCACCGCGTAGATCAGGATCGCCCGCTCCGTAGGATTGTCCTTCCTGTAGGTGGGCGGGTTGGGCAGGTTCTTCGGCAGGAGGCCTCCCGCCGCGTTGATGGCCGTCTGGACGTCCTGGGCGGCGCCGTCGATGTTGCGGCTCAGGATGAACTGCAGCGAGATCGAGGTGCCCCCCAGGCCGCTCGTCGAGGTCATCTGGCTCAGGCCGGGAATCGCGGCGAACTGCTGCTCGAGCGGAGTCGCGACCGAGGAGGCCATCGTCTCCGGACTGGCGCCCGGAAGGCTGGCCGATACCTGAATCGTGGGAAAATCCACCGTCGGCAGCGCGGCAACGGGCAGCAGCGTGTAGGCCGTCAGGCCGAAGGCCACGATGCCCAGCATCAGGAGTGTCGTCGCGATCGGACGGGTGATAAAAGGCTGGGAGACGTTCACGGAAATTTGAGTGCGGCTGAATGCTTGGCTGGACTCGCGCGGCGCGGGGGCAACCGCTCAGCTTCGGGTCGGAGCGGCCGCCGTCCCCTGCTGGACGACCTGCGTGCCCTGCTCGAGCCTGTATTGGCCGTCGACGACCACGCGCTCGCCCGCGGCCAACCCCTTGCCGATGACCACGATGTCAGGCTCGGTCTGGGCGACGACCACGTCGCGCATCTCGACAGTCATGTCCGGCCTGACGACAAACAGGTAGCTTCCGTTGGGCCCGCTTTGGACGGCGCGCGCAGGCACCGTCACCGCATTCTCCCTGACACCGACAATCAGCCTCAGGTTGACAAATTCCCCCGGCCAAAGGGCCGTGTCCTCGTTCGGGAAAATGCCCTTGAGTCGCATCGTGCCGGTGGCCGGATCGATCTGGTTGTCAATCGTGAGCAATTCCCCCTGCGCGATCGGCTGCTGCCGGGTCCGGTCAAAGGCATCCACCCGGATCGGCCGGCCGCCGCGCATCTCCCGGGCCACGTCCGGCAGGAAATCCTGGGCGAGGGTGAAGACGACCGTGATCGGCTTCAGCTGCGAGATCGTGACCAGGCCGTTCGTCCCGTTCGCCGAAACGATGTTGCCCGGGTCCATCATCCGCAGCCCCACGCGCCCGTCGATCGGCGAGGTGATCCGCGTGTAATCGACATTGACCTGGGCCGCATCGAGGTTGCCCTGGTCGAGCTTCACGGTGCCCTCGAAACCGCCGACGGAGGCCTCCTGCGTCGCCAGCTGCTGCTCGGAAATGGCGTGCTCCTGGAAGGCCGTCCGGTAGCGTTCGCGGTCGATCCGCGCGTTTGCCAGCATGGCCTTGTCCCGTTCGAGCTGGCCCTGGGCCTGCATGAGGGCAGCCTGGTAGGGCCGCGGATCGATCACCGCCAGCAGGTCGTTTTGCTTCACGAGCTGGCCTTCGCTGAAGTGCACTTCCTGGAGGACACCCGTGACGCGGCTGGTGACTGTCACCATGCAAACGGGCGTCACCGTTCCGATCGCGTTCAGGGTGATTTCCACGTCTTTTCTGAGCGCAGGAGCAATGGTGACGGGGACGGCGGAGGTCCTGCCTCCCGCGGACGCCCTTGTGGAGGCCCCGCCGGAGCCGCTTCGCAGCCATACAACGCCGCCCGCGAGGATCAGGGCGGCAAATGCGCCGACAAGCCAGCGCCGGCCGCGATTCGAAACTGCGTTTGATGGCGTCATAGACATGGCGACTCTTTAGCGCAGTAAGACGTTCCAGCCAAGATTAATGACCTCGAAATCTCAAAACGCAGGACGGCCCCGCGGGGCGCGCCGGTTTCAGCTCCGCAGGCCCGGGGTGCCTTCCACCGCGATTCCCGCGGCCAGCTGCTTGCTCTCCACGTCGGCGATGTATTTCCGGGTCGCCGCCGGCAGCGCGTGCCAGATCTTTATGGCGACGAATCCGCCGAGAATCGCAAACGGCACGAAGAATATCGGCCACCAGCGCCAGTCGGAGGTGACGAGGTATCCCAGGCAGAAGGACTGCACCGAACCGCCGAGGTACGCGAATCCGTCCACGATCCCGGAACTGGTCGCCGTGGCCTTCCGGCCGCCAAAGTCAGTCGCGGCGGTTCCCGACATGAGCGAAGTCACGCCGACTCCCGCCATCCAGATGCCCACCGCTGCGGCGCCCACGATCACCGGGGAGCTGAACAGGAAAGCCGACATGACAAGGGCCATCAGAAGGACCGCGCCGCAGAGTATCACTGCGGGCGGTCCGCGGCGCGACTGGAAGAGCTTGTCGGAAATGATCCCGCCCGCAAATCCCCCGATGATGCCGAAGATGCAGATCAGCAGGCCCCAGTTCTGGAGGAAGAACTCCGCGCCCGGCTGCTTCACCTCGCTCGTGAAGGGCTGGTACCACTGGACCACGGAATTGCGGAATACGCCCGAGGTGAGCTCGACCACCGCGATCAGAAGCAGCACGGGGCTCGTCAGGACCTTTTTGACGAGCTGCCAGGCCGTGAACTCCACGTGCATCTGGCCCGATGAAGCGTCGCATGTGTCAAAGGGCGGGAAGCCCGCCTCCTCGGGCGTGTCCTTGATCAGCCACACGTCCAGGATTGCCCAGGCGACAAGAATCGCGGCAGGGATGTAGAACACGGCCCAGGTTGCATCTCCGGTCCCTCCCGAGGCGCCAAATACGCTCCGGAACAAGCGATAGGCCCATCCGGCATCCGCGGGCGGCGCCCCCGTCGTCAGGTTCACGATTCCCTGGCCCCAATCGAAGGCGAAGTAACTGCCGATGGAAATCAGGGCGCCGAAGATCGCGCCGAACACACCTCTCTCCCGGACGTGAAACCAGTACGCCTTCACCTTGATTATCGAAACCGCCCCATAGCTCTGGAAATACATGTTGAGGGCGTAAATCGCGGAAAACGCCGCCACCATTCCCGTCCTCAGCCGGTTGGTCAGCAAGAGGTAGGCAAGGACGCCGAGCATGATGTTGGACCCCGCTGCGCCGATGGCGGCGATCAGGATCCCCTTTTTCCCTCCGATCCGGTCGACCAGTGGTCCGTTCACCAGGAACGACAGCGCGTACACGCCGGTTCCCACGCCAAAGATGATCCCGAAGTCCTCCTTTGACATGAGCACCCCCAAGGCGCTCTTGGCGACGATCAAGTTGTACCGGGCCATGTAAAGGAAGGCGTAGGTCATCCCGAGGGGAAACCAGTTCACGAACCGCCGGATCATGAACTTCCGCCCATGTCGCATGGGGTTATTCCTGAAATACGCCCCAATCACGATGAACAGCACCACCAGGACAATCGCTGCGGCCCAATTCATTGAGGAAGATGGAAAGGTTTTCTCCGACGCATTAAATCCGGAATTGCGGGGGACCGCCCAAACGTGCCAAGAGCCCGGCGGATCTCAACCGGTTTCTGGCGGGAATTGTGACAATTGTGTGTCGAACGCCCGCGCCACAGGGCCGCCCACACCGGCGCGCCCGTTCATTATCAGGGAGATGCCAGGTTGACGCGAACACGATTGGCGACCACGGTACCACCCCGTGCAGGACGAAATTAGTCTGGCTGAGGCCCGGCATAAGAAAGGCCGGCAAAAGGACACCCTGAGGCTTCTGGCGGCCGCCTTTGCCTGCGTCCTGCTGCCCGCAACGGCATCGCGTGCCGCCGACGAGACGGCAATCATGCCGCTGGCGGAAATCAAGCCGGGCATGACCGGAGAATGGCGCACCGTCGTTTCCGGCACGCGGATCGACAGCTTTCCGATCGAGGTCGTCGGGGTCGCCGAGAACTTCATCGGCCCGCGGCGGCCCGTCATCATTTGCAAGGCGCTCGATGCGGCGAACAAGCTCACCGGACCGGTCGCCGGAATGAGCGGCAGCCCCGTGTACATCGGAGGAAGGCTGGTCGGCGCCTATGCCTACGGCTTCTCATGGCCGAAGGATCAGGCGATCATCGGCGTCACGCCGATCGAGCAGATGCTGGAGGTCGCAACCCGGTACCCGCCCGCGACGCACCCGGCGGGAGCGGAGGCCGCGGCGGCACCGGAAGCGGGTGCCTATCCGACATGGACGGCGCCGCCGGCGGGCGGCTCGTCCAGCCTTCCCCCGCTCGATGCGCTTCAATCGACGATGAAGCCGCTGCCGACCCCGCTTTTCGTGTCGGGCATTTCGGAGCGGGTCCTTGGGAGGTTTCGCCCGCGGCTGGCCGCGCTCGGCCTTGACGTGATGCAGGCCCCGTCCGGCTCCGATTCGTCCCATTCCTTCGACAGCGATCTGAAGCCGGGCTCGGCGGTGGCCGGTGTGCTGATGAGCGGCGATTTCGATTTCGCGGGCACGGGCACGGTCACCTGGCGCAGCGGAAACCGCATCCTGGCCTTCGGCCATCCCTTCCTGCAAAGCGGGCCGGCGGACATTCCGATGGCTCCGGCGCAGATCATCACCGTTGTGCAGTCCCTGTCGGACTCCTTCAAGCTGTCCAACACCGGCCCGATCGTCGGCTCGATCTACCAGGACCGGCTGACGGCCATCGCCGGCGAGATCGGCCGCAGGCCGAACACGACCCGTTTTGACACGCAACTGGAGGCTGCGGGCGGATTGCGGCGCCGTTTCCACGGGGAGATGTTCCAGGACCAGATGCTCTCGCCGCTCATCTCGGCGATGTCGCTGCTCGAATCGCTCGACTCCACGGTCGAATCCGAAAGGGAGGAGACCCTTTACATGGAAACGACGATGGAGGTCGCCGGACACGAGCCTGTCAGGCTGGCGGATGCCGCCAGCGGCGAGCAGGCCGGCTACGAACTGGCCCTCCGCCAGCTTCAGATGTACGGCTCGCTGCTCGGCAATCCCTGCGAATTTCCAAACGTCCGCTCGCTCGCGTTCCGCGTCCGGGAGACGGGGGGCTGGAAATCGACCCGGCTTGACTCGCTTTCGATCGATCGCGACGAGGCCGCGCCGGGGACCTTGATCCAGGCCGTCATCGGCCTGCGCAATTACCGCGGCGAACCGTCTTCGATCGTGGTGTCGGTTCCCATTCCGGCCGGCCTGCGCGCGTCCGAGGTGCAGCTTTTCGTCGGCGATGCCGACGCCGCGCGCCGGATGGACGAGCCGCCCGTGCCGCCGCGTACGCTCGCCCAAGTGCTCGACCGGATTCGCAAGGCCCGCTCCCACCAGGATATCTGCGTGAGGCTGCTGGAAAGTGCGCCCGGCGTGGCGCTTGAAGGGGAAAACCTCCCGGACCTGCCGCCCTCGATCGCGGCGCAGCTTGAATCGCCCAACGCCAGTTTCAGGACGGCGCGGCTCAGCCGCATCACGCTTTGGGAGACGAATCTTTCAGCCGAAGGCACGTTCACCGGACAAATGACACTACCCGTGAGGATCAAATGAAACGACTTCCCATAAGCCTCTCCTTGACGGCGATTGCCCTGTGCGTCGCACCGGCGGTGCGCGCGGTCGTCACGAACAAGGTGGACCACGACACGTTCGCGGCGTTCAGCGACGGCGAGTTCGACAACGTTTCGCTGACGAGCGACGGCCACCTCGAACTGGCTCCGGCCATCACCCGCCTCGCCGAGGCCACCGATCCGATCATCTGGGCCGCCGTGCAGGACGCCCAAGGGGACGTGTTCTTCGGCACCGGCAACCAGGGCCGGGTCTACAAGCTCACGCCCAAGGGGGACCTGTCCACGTTCTTCGCGCCGAACGAGGTCATGGTTCACGCGCTGGCGATCGACGGCAAGGGCCGGCTTTACGCCGCGACTTCGCCGAACGGGCGCGTGTACCGCCTCGATGCCGGCGGCAGGGCCGAGCTCTTCTGCAGCCCCGGCGAGACGTACGTCTGGGCGATGGCGTTCGGCCGGGACGGCGCGCTTTACCTGGCGACGGGCAACCACGGGAAGATCCTGCGGGTCGCCGCAACGGAGGCCGCGCCCGCCAGCGTGGAAACCTATTTCGAGACCAAGGAGGCCAACATCACGGCGCTCGCCTTTGACTCGGACGGCAGCCTCCTCGCCGGCACGAGCCCGCACGGATATCTCTACCGCATCGACAGGGCCGATCACGGCTTCGTGGTCTTCAATTCCAACCGGACCGAAATCAGGCAGATCGCGGTCGCCGCAGACGGGACGATCTACGCCTCGACGTTCGCAGGGGGTTCAAAGTCCGAGACCTCATCCAATTCCAACCCGTATTCGGTCACGGTTTCGGCAACGGATGGAGACGGGGCCGGCGGCAGCCCCGGAGAAAATCCCGGCGACAATGGTCCGCAGGCCTCCAGGTCCGACTCGGCCTCCGGCGGCCAGGGTTCCTCCCCCCAGGCCGACGATGGCAATGCGACCATCCTTCCGCTGGGCCTGAGATCCCAGAATGCCCCCGGGGGATCCGGCTCGGGCGGACCCCCGCCGGGCGCCGTCTACCGGATCGATCCCACGGGCTTTTTCACCCGCTACTGGAGCGCGCCCGGCGAGGAGGCGATCTACTCCATGATCCTGCGGCGGGACGGAAGCCTGCTCGTCGGCACCGGTGAAAAGGGACGGATCTACTCCGTCGCCGACGCCAGCCACTGGAGGCTTCTGCAGGAAACCAGCGACGGCGCCCAGGTGGCGGCGCTTTTGCCGGACACCGCCGAGGCGAAGCAATGCTTCGCCGCCACGAGCCACCCCGCGAAGCTCTACCGGCTCGATTTTGCGCTGGCGGAAAGCGGCACCTACACTTCCAAGGCCTTCGACGCGAAACAGAAGAGCCTGTGGGGCCGGGCCCATCCCGCCGGCGACGCGCCCGCCGGCACCAAGCTTGAACTGTCCACCCGCTCCGGCAACACCGAGAAACCGGAAAAGACATGGAGCGACTGGTCCGAGTGGAAGCCGCTTGCCGCCGAAATCCCCACCGCCAGCCCTTCGGCCCGCTTCATCCAGTACCGCGTTCAGTTCAAGCGCGACGCCGCCTCGCCAAGCGCCACCGCGCAGCTGCGCCGCATGCTGATCTACTACCAGAACCAGAACGGCGCGCCCGTGATTTCGCGCATCAAGGTCCACAACGAGGGCTTTGCCCTCTCCAAGATGCCGCTGCCGCAGCAGATGGAGATGCAGGGGATGAACCTGGACCAGCTTCTGGACGGCAGCGAGGCGCCCGCCCCCAACCCCGCCCTCGCGGCAATGATGTCCAGGCCTCTGCTGAGGGCCACCCACGGTCCCGGGCTCTGCACGGTGGCGTGGGAGGCCAGCGATCCGAACCAGGACAAGCTGACATTCTCCGTCGCGATCCGCGCCGAATCCGACAAGCAATGGATCACCCTCGCGGACAAGACCGAGGACACCTTCCTCTCGTTTGACACGAGCGGTTTCAAGGAGGGTTTCTATTTCATCAGGGTGAGCGCCTCGGACCTGCCCTCCAACACCCCGGACACGGCCCTGGCCACCGAGGCCGTCAGCGAGGCCTTCCTGGTCGACAACACCCCTCCCACGCTGACGGTCAGGAAGCAGGAGGTTTTGAAGGACCACGCGCGGATCGTCGTAGAGGCCGTGGACGGCGCCAGCATCATCAGCTCGGCCGCGTATTCGCTCGACGGGAGGGACGAGGTGGCGCTGCGCCCGGACGGATTGATCTTCGATTCGAGCGGGGAGACCTTCACCCTCGAACTGGACAGCCTGGCCAAGGGGACCCACAGTCTGCTCTTGCGCGCCCAGGACGAGGCGAAGAACACTTCCGTCCTGAAGCTCAGTTTTGAATCGCAGTGACGATTGGTCGAACCGACATCCGCTCCGCGCGCAGGCGCACGATGGCCGGGATGGCGCTGATCATCCTGGCGACCCTCGCTGCCTATGCGCCCGTGTTTCATGCGGGATTCATCTGGAACGACCCGGACTATGTGACAGCACCGACGCTTCAGTCATGGTCCGGGCTGTGGCGGATCTGGACCCAATTGGGCGCAACCGAGCAGTACTATCCCTTCCTGCACAGCGCATTCTGGGTCGAGCACCGGATCTGGGGCGACTCGCCGCTGGGCTACCACCTCCTCAACGTGGCGCTGCATGCGGCCTCGGCCGTCCTTCTGTTGGTCCTCCTGCGGAGGCTGGCCGTTCCCGGGGCGTGGCTCGCCGCCTTCGTCTTCGCGCTGCACCCCGTCTGCGTGGAGTCGGTGGCCTGGGTTTCGGAGGAGAAGAACACGCTTTCGACCGTGTTCTATCTCGCGGCGGCAATCGCCTATTTGCGTTTCATCGATCTCCGCAGGCGCGACCGCTATGCCCTGGCGGCCCTGCTCTTCGTCCTGGCCGTCCTCAGCAAGACCGTGACGGCCACGCTTCCGGCGGCCCTGCTGGTGCTCGCCTGGTGGCGGACTGGCCGCCTGTCTTGGCGCCGGGACGCGGTGCCGCTTCTGCCCTGGTTCGCCTTTGGAGCGGTCGCCGGACTTTTCTCGGGCTGGGTGGAGCGGCACTACATCGGCGCCGAGGGGTCGGCATTCGACCTGGGCGGCCTGCAGCGCCTGCTGCTGGCGAGCCGCGCGGTGTGGTTTTACGCGGGCAAGCTTGTCTGGCCGGCCGACCTGATCTTCTTCTACCCGCGCTGGACGATCTCGAGCGACAGCCTCGCCGCATATGGTTATCTGATCGGCGTCCTGGCCCTCCTTGCCGGGTTGGTGGCTCTCGCCCGGCGAAACCGGGCGCCGCTTGCCGGGGCGCTCTTCTTTGCGGGCACGCTCTTCCCCACCCTCGGCTTCTTCAATGTCTACGCCTTCGTCTTCTCCTACGTCGCCGACCACTGGCAGTACCTCGCCTGCCTGGGCGTGATCGTCCCGCTCTGCGCCGGGTTCGCCTGGGCGACGCGCAGTCTTCCGCGCCCGGCCCAACTGGGCGCTGCCGCCGCCCTCCTTGCCGTCCTGGCCGGGCTGACCTGGCGCCAGGCCGGAATGTACAACGACATGGAAACGTTCTACCGGACGACGATCGCGAAAAATCCGGGAGCCTGGATGGCCTACAACAACCTCGGCACCTATCTGGACGAACACAAGCTGCCCGGAGCAATGGACGAATACGAGGCGGCCCTTCGAATCCGGCCCGACTATGTCCCGGCGCATTTCAATCTGGGCGTCGCTTTGCTGGATTCGGGCCGCTTTGAGGAGGCTGTCGGGCACCTAAGGAAGGCGGCCGGCACCCGGCACCGGGACAATGTGCATCTGTACCTTGGCGAGGCGCTGGCGGACCTGCACCGCTACGCCGAGGCCGCCTCCGAATACTCGCTGCACACCCAGCTCGAGCCGGACAACGGCGCGGCGTGGCTCGGGCTCGGCAACGCCCTGGCCTCCCAAGGCACACTCAGGGAGGCCGCGGCGGCCCTGGCCACGGCGGCGAGGCTCATGCCGCAGAATCCGGAGCCGGTATTCGGCCTTGGAGACGCCCTTGCCCAGCTGGGGCGGTATCCCGAAGCCGCCGCCGCCTACCGCCGGGGACTGGCGCTCGCCCCCGATCGGGCGGAAGCGCGCAACAATCTCGGCAACGTTCTCATCCTGAGCGGCCAGGCCGGGGCGGCCGTGACCGAATTCCGCGAGGCGTTGCGGCGCAGGCCCGGAGACCCGGCGATCCAGAAGAGCCTCCAATGGGCCCTGGAGCTGCAGACCCAGGGCGGCGTGCCGCCGCCATGATCCGCCGTTCGTTCGCGCCTACGTCGGTAAGCGTACTTCTTTCACATCAGACTGCGAGAGTTGAACGCATGCGTTTGACACAGCGAGGGACCGACTTAAACCGCCATGTCTTGTCCAGGTACCACGAGCCCCTTCTTGCCACGCCCGCGAAATCTGCCAGTGCGATCAAAAGCTAGATTCTTCAATTCGCGGCTGATGAGCCTTCCCATCGAATCGCATACCGCTACGTCACCGCTCGATGCGATCATAAGCTCACCTCCGAGTGCGACAGGATCCGCAGGCCGCGAATCTTCTGAAAATCCTTGGCGTTGGCCGTGACCAGGGACTGTCCGGCGACCAGCGCCGTGGCGGCGATCCATAGGTCGTTCTCTCCGGTAGGTTCGCCGCGTTTGCGGAGATCCTGAAAGACTTCGGCCGCCTTCCAAAGCACATCTTCGTCGAGCGGATAAACGGTGAAACCGGAGCAGAAATTCTCCCAGTCGGTCCGGCTAAGGAATCCCCGCGCCAATTCGCCGCGGGTGATCACGCTCATCGCGACCTCCTCGGTCGCGTGGGCTCGCAGAAAGGAATGAGCCGGTCCCTCCTGCCGCCTCCGCCGCTCCCGATCCAGCGCCACAAAAAAGGTCGAGTCGCAGATCATGCGTCCCACGGCGACCGCGCCGGCGTCTTCGTCCGCCCGCCCGCTTCGATCCGCTCCGCCCCCCCGGATGGGAATAGCCCATGCCCCGGACGCAACCGACCCAGGCGCGCCAGCAAGTCGGCGCCGGTCATGCCCCCGCTCTCCCGAGTGAGCACAAAGACGCCGTCCGGCGCCGAGATGCGCACCTTCTCTCCCCGAGCCGCAGCCCGCCGGTAACGGGCGAAGTGGCGGGCGAATTCACGCGTGTTCGTTTCCATGTCTGACAAATGTCAGTCAAATGGCAAAAAGTCAACCGAAGGAGCTCCTGGATTCGCAACGCGGCAACCGAGGCGAGCTTCGTCTGGAACCCTCCGGGCGCGCTAATCCTTTCGACCACCCGTAAGCGGCGCTCGCCGGCAGAGCAGGCAGGAGCCTTTAGACGGCAATGCCGTTAAAGGCTCCTGCCTACTCTGCCTGAAAGCCTATGCAAAGAATCCCAGTGTCGTCATGAGGGAGGCAGCAATCCGCTCGATTCCCTATCCGACGCCGCCCAATTGCGCCGAGTTGGTCAAGGAAGCGCTGGCGGATCCGGATGTCGGGGTTTCGAGGGCCGCCCTCTTTGTGTCCGAACACAAGACGGTCGTGACTCCCTTTGCCGGCTTCCCCCAAACGAAAGATATGGAAATGCCGGATCAGGTCATCGATTCGCCCCCCGATGCGAGTGCACCTGTGAAGGACGCTCGAAACTGAGGTCGGTCGCAGAAGGAGTGCGAAGAAGCCGCCCGTATTCGTTCATTTCCCGCAGGGTGACGTGAAAAGAGAACGCATACCTACGCCGGTCCCGCTTCGCGCAAGCGCGCGATCTCGGCGGCGTACCCCTCGCGAAACGTGGGATGGCGGAATCGGTAGCCGAGCCCGGCCTTGATCTTCAGGTTCAGGACCCGCTTGCTGGTCGCACCGCGCTTGCCGCCCTGCGGGGCAGGCTCTGCGAAGGGGGGCATGTCCCTGCCGAGAACCCCGGACAGCCATCGGAAGAAATCGATCTGCCTCACCGGCTCGTCGTCGACCGCATTGTAGATCTCTCCCGGCCGGCCCTTTTCGAGCGCCGCGATGATGCATCCGGCGACGTCGTCGCGGTGAATCATGTTGATCCAGCGCTCCCCCCTCCCCGCCATCACCGCCTCCCCGCGCAGGTACTGCCTGAACAGGTGCCCCCTGTCCGGTCCGTAGATCCCGGCGACGCGGAGGACCACGGCGGGAAATCCGCCTGCGTTCACGGCGTCGAAAAGCCGCCTTTCCGCCTCCACCAGGATCCTGCCCGTTTCAGTCGCCCCGCCGGCCGGGCTCGTTTCGTCGACGTCCGATCCGTCGTCCTGCGCATACACGCCCGTGCTGCTCGTGTAGACGAATCTCTTCGGCGGCGCTGGCGCAAGCCATTGAATGATGTTTTCCGTCCCACGCAGATACACCCGCCGGTAGTCCTCCGCACCTCCCTTGCTCGACGAAACGGTGTTCACCACCCAATCGAAGGGTAGCGGCAGTCTTCTCAGGTCAGCCAAGTCCGTCACGTCGCCGGCGAGGGGACGGATGCCGTCCAATCCGGCAGCCTGGGAGCGGCGCAGGCCGAAGACCTCGTGGCCGAGCCGAACAAGCTCAGTTCCGAGGGCACGGCCGACATAGCCGCAGCCGATGATCAATGCGCGCATTGAAATGGTCTCGATGAAGGGATTGCGGTAATATCGGTGTTATGCCGATCAACAAGATTCATCCATGAAGTCCGTAGCCTGCATCCATCACACAACCGATGAAGATCGCACAGGATCGTCGAGCGAAAAGGACCGAAGGCGAGCGAGCTGTGCTAAAAGCACAGCGCAGGGAGCCAGAGGACCTTTGCGCCGACGAGATTGGGCGAGATTGATCGGAATTTGTGATGGATGCAGGCTAATCGCAGCGATCGCAATCGTTCTCGCCCCACTGGCTTCCGGCGCCCTGGCGCAGCCGCCCCCCGCCGTGGAGCACTTGCGCATCAAGGTTCAGGAACTGCCTGCCTATCCGCAGGATTTGATCATTCTCGGGGTGAGGCAGGGCGACGCGCGCCTGGCCTACAGCGTGGACGCAGCCGGCAATGTCGACGATTGCCTCGCAATCGGCTACACCCGCATCGAGTTCGCCAAGGCTGCAGAGGGAGCCCTGCGGCGGTGGAAGTTTGAGCCGTCAAAACTGGGAGGCGTCCCGGTCGCATCGACCTCGGAGCTGGCGATGCATTTCGAGGTGCAGGGCATCATCGTGACCGAGCCGAACATGTCCGAGGAAATGATGGGGCGATTCATTTCACTGGACGTGCTTGGCCTGGGCTATCGGGCCCGGGAATTGCGCGAGCTGGACCGCATCCCGACACCCGTCTCGGTGGTGTCGCCCCCTTACTCGATCGGCATGGCCGAACAGGGCCATTCCGGCGATGTGACGGTGAGTTTCTACATCGACGAGACCGGCACCGTCCGGCTTCCCTCCGTCGATCCAAGGGACGACCAGCAGCTGGCGGTGCTCGCGGTCAATGTGATCGGCAAATGGAAGTTCGAGGCGCCGATGTGCGGCGGGGTTCCCGTGCTCGTGAGGGCCAGCCAGGTGTTTCGATTCCTGAAGCCAAAAGGGCCGGGTTGAGCGGCGAGCCAGCGGCCGCGCGAGCGATCAGCGCGGCAGAAGCTCGGCAATCAGGGGCGCCAGGCGTTCGCGCAGCCGCTTCCGTGCGCGATAGAGGCGCGTCTCCACGCCCCGCTCGGAGCAGCCCACTATGGCCGCGATTTCGCGGCAGCTGGCCCTTTCGTAATGATGGAGGAGCAGGACGGTCTTCTGGTCGTCCGGCAGCTCGTCGATCGCGGCCCTGACGGCCGCGCCCGTTTCGTCGTCCTCAATCGCCCCGTCGGGCGCCGGGCCGGCCGGCTCGGAGGCGGGTTCCCGGCCGCCCATCCCTTCCGTGTCCGATTCCAGGGGCTCCTCGGGATGGCGGCGGCGCCAGCGGTAGTGGTTGTGGCACAGGTTCGCAAGCGTCGTGAAAAGCCATGCCGGGAGGTTGGTGTCGGGCCGGAGGCGGGCGCGCGCCTCGTGCAGGCGGACAAACGCGGCTACCACCAGATCCTCGGCATCGGCACTGTTGTGGACATACCGCCAGGCGAATGCAAAAAGCGGCCGCTGCCATCTGGCAACAATGGCCTCCATCGCCGCCTTGTCCCCCTCGCGCAAGGACTGGACCACGGCGGCGTCTCTCGGAGGGTCGGATTTCACTGGGGCGGTGTCAGCCCGGCGGGGAAAGATCGTGGACCTTCAGGGAGGGCTCAAGGAGCCTGAAGTAGCTCGCGCGCTGGAGGGGTGTCATCAGTTCGCTTGTTGCCGACACCAGCCGGCGGGTCGAGGCGAGGCATTCGCTGTCGATGGCGCGGCGCCGCTCCACGAAACGGGCGAATTCGATGAAGTCGACCCGGTCGGATGCAACCCGCTCGCGCTCGAACGCCGCGTACTCTTCGCGCATGCTGGCCACCTGGGCGGCCAGCGCGAGCAGGCGCGGGCTGGAGGCCTGGTGGATGGACCTGATGCGCTCGACCTGCGCATCGGTGAGCTTCAACTCGCTCTTCATCCAGGAGAGCTGGCGGGCCAACGGGTCGCCGCCAGCGGGTTGGTTTGCCCGAAACCATGCGAGATGCGCCCCGACGCCGGAGACAAGGCCGAGAACCAGAACCAGGAACACGTGTTTCATGGCGTGCGGGGGTTTGGCGCCAGCGCCTTCGGTGCGTCGAGGAGGGGGTCGATCAGCTGCAGGTAGCTGCGCGCCATCTGGGCGCCCTGTTCGGCGTGGATTCGGGTGAGCCGCGCCTCCGCGAGGAAAAGACCCAAAAGGACGCACGCCGCGACGAAGGCCGAGGCGAAGGAGGGGCGCGCGCATGCCGCGTCGAGGCGCTCCATCCATGTGGGAGGGGCAAGCGGATGGCTTTCCGCGATCAGGCGGGCCACCCTCGCCGGAATCTGCGGGGGAGGCTCGGGCACGGCGCGGAAACGCTCGAGCAGCTCGTCGAGGGGATCGTTGGAGGAGTTCATGATTCGCAAGCGCATCCGCCGAAACGGGCGGATGTCCATCGGGCTTAACACCGCCGCGGGGCAAATCCCGCCAAGGCAATCTACGACGCCTCCAGACGCTGTGCAAGTGCAAGGCGGTTCGGCTAATGGGCGGCCTTCGTCCGGCATGCCTGCGTAACTTTTGCCAAATGATGCGCAGCCTGCCGGCTGGACAGCCCGGCCCGATTTGGCGAGATTGGGTGCATCATTGCCTCCACCATGACCAATGCCACCCAGCCCAAGAAAGTCGCCCTGCTGACCGCGGGCGGCCTGGCCCCCTGCCTTAGCTCGGCGATCGGCGGCCTGATCGAGCGCTACACGGAAGTCGCCCCCGAGATCGAGATCATCGCCTATCGCAGCGGCTACAAGGGCCTGCTGCTCGGCGACAGCTACCAGATCACGCCCGAGGTGCGCGCCAATGCGGCCATACTGCACCGCTACGGAGGCAGCCCGATCGGCAACAGCCGTGTGAAACTCACAAACCTGAAGGACTGCCTGAAGCGCGGCCTGGTGAAGGAGGGGCAGGATCCCCAGAAGGTGGCCGCCGACCGCCTCGTCCAGGACGGCGTCGATGTCCTCCACACGATTGGCGGGGACGACACGAACACGGCCGCCGCGGAACTGGCCGCGTTTCTTGCGAGGAACAATTACGGCCTTTCGGTCATCGGGCTTCCAAAGACGGTCGACAACGACGTCTATCCGATCCGCCAGTCCCTCGGCGCCTGGACGGCCGCCGAACAGGGCGCGCGCTTTTTCAGCAACGTCGTGTCGGAGCTCGGCGCCAATCCGCGGATGCTCATCGTCCACGAGGTGATGGGCCGCAACTGCGGATGGCTCACGGCGGCAACCGCCCGCAGCTACCGGAGGATGCTCGCGCGCCAGAAGTACGTGCCGCAGATCGGCCTCTCAAGGGAGCGCCGGGAGGTTCACGGAGTCTATCTGCCGGAAATGTCCCTCGACATCGCCGCCGAGGCCGGGCGCCTGAAGGCCATCATGGAGCGCCAGGACAACATCAATCTCTTTGTCTCGGAGGGCGCCGGCGTCGCAAGCATCGTCGCCGAGATGCAGGCGAAGGGCCAGGAAGTGCCCAGGGATGCCTTCGGCCACGTCAAGCTCGATGCCATCAATCCCGGCAAGTGGTTCGGCGAGCAATTCTCGAAGATGATCGGAGCCGAGAAAGTGCTTGTGCAGAAGAGCGGCTATTTTGCCAGGGCGGCTGCAGCCAATTCCAAGGACCTGCGGCTGATCAAGAGCTGCGTCGATCTGGCGGTCGAATGCGCCCTGCGGCGGGAAAGCGGCGTCATCGGCCAGGACGAGGATCGCGGCGGCGTCCTCAGGCCGATCGAATTCGAGCGGATCAAGGGCGGCAAACCCTTCGATCTGGCAACTCCCTGGTTTGTGAAGCTCCTGAAAGAGATCGGCCAGCCACCGTTAGGTGGCTGACCTCCGCCCCGGCGGTTCGCTCCGGTCAAGAAGTGCGCAAACCCCGACAATAGAGGGAGAGGCATCGGGCCGCGGTCCCCTTAGGATCGACCCATGCCGCCCCGAACGCCGTTTCACGTCCCCACGGAACGCGCCACGCTCCTCCGGCGATCCGCAGCGCTCGCCTTTCTTCTTTTCACGGCGACCGGCTGGGCCGCCGACCGGATGCCAAACCAGGCCTGCCTCGACTGTCACGAGGCGGCGGCGCCGGACAAAAAGGACAAGGACGCCGACTCCAATCCCGCGGTGGAAATCCTGCGGACCGGGCCGTTCTCGAAATCGGTGCACGGAAAGCTCCTTTGCGTCGATTGCCACGTCTCGGTCACGGCTATCCCCCACGACGACAAGCTGCCGCCCGCCCAATGCGCCTCCTGCCACAAGGATGAGGCGAGCGCCTATGCGACGAGCATCCACGGGATGAGCCACGCCATGGGCGCCTCGGGCGCGGCGACTTGCACGAGCTGCCACGGCAACCACGAGATCGTCCCGGTCAAGCACAGCGATTCGCCGGTCTTCAAGCTGAACCTGCCGCAGACCTGCGCCAAGTGCCACAGCAACGCCAAACTCGCAAACGAGTACAGGATTGGAAACGCGCAGGAGCCCGCCAACTACCTGGACAGCATCCACGGCCAGGCCCTCCTGAAGATGGGCCTCATCGTCGCCCCCTCGTGCAACGACTGCCACGGCGTGCACGACATCAAGCGCAGCGTCGACCAGAGCTCGCGGACGAACCATGCGAACATCGCCGCGACCTGCGGGCAATGCCACGTCGGCATCGAGGCGGTCTACAGCCAGAGCGTGCACGGAGCCCTGCTCGCCAAGGGCGATTCGCGGGGCCCGGTCTGCTCGGATTGCCACAGCGCCCACCAGATCGAGAATCCATCGAACATCTCCTTCAAGTCGGCCAGCGACCAGGTGTGCGGCCGCTGCCACGAAGACAGGCTCGTCCACTACAGCGAGACGTACCACGGCAAGGCTATGGCCCTCGGCCGGCCCAATGTGGCTTCCGCCGTCGCCGCCTGCTACGACTGCCACGGGCATCACGACATCTTCCCGGTCAGCGACCCGCGATCGCACCTGTCGAAGGGCCGCATCGTCGCGACCTGCCAGCAGTGCCACGCCGGCGTCGGCCTCAAGTTCACGGAGTACCGGCCGCACGCCGACCCCCTCGACGCGGCGCACTACGCCCTTCTTCACAAGGTCTACGTCGCGATGACGACGCTGCTCATAAGCGTCTTCGCCTTTTTCGGCCTCCACACCCTTCTCTGGGTCGTGCGCTCGGTCTACCTGTACCTGAACGACACGAAGACATTCAGGGAGGCGAAGGTCCAGGCCACCGCGGACGACGAGCAGTTCACGCGCTTCAGTTCGTTTGAGCGCTTCCTGCACATCCTCGTCGTCACGAGCTTCCTCCTGCTCGTCCTGACCGGAATGCCGCTCAAGTTCTACTACACCAACTGGGCCAAGGTGATCTTCACCTTCCTGGGCGGGGCCGAGGTGGCCAGGGCGCTGCATCACCTGGGAGCGCTCATCACGTTTGCCTACTTCGGGCTCCACCTCGCCGCCCTCGTGGCCGGCCTCTGGCGCAACCGCGGGGCGCTCCGCGACCCGCAGTCGGGCCGCCTCCGCCCCCGCCGTCTCTGGGACGCCCTGTTCGGCCCGGATTCGATGGTGCCCTCGTTCCAGGACTGGCGCGACTTCGTCGCCCACCAGAAATGGTTCTTCGGCAGGGGTCCGAAGCCGCAGTTCGACCGCTGGACCTACTGGGAGCGCTTCGACTATTTCGCCGTATTCTGGGGCATTTTCATCATCGGCGCCTCAGGCCTGATCATGTGGTTCCCGGAGTTCTTCACAAGGTTCCTTCCCGGCTGGGTCATCAATATCGCCCTGATCCTCCATTCGGACGAGGCGCTGCTCGCCGCCGGCTTCATCTTCACCTTCCACTTCTTCAACACCCACTTCCGGATCGAGAAATTCCCGATGGATACGGTCATCTTCTCCGGGCGGATCTCAAAGACGGAGCTCCTTCACGAGCGCAGGCGCTGGTACGAACGCCTGGTCGCCTCCGGCCGGTTGGATGCCCACCGGGTCAAGGACGAATGGGAGGGGCGAAAGAAGATAGCCCGCACATTCGGGTTCATGTTCTTCGGGCTGGGCCTGCTGCTGCTGGGGCTGATCATCTACGCCATGGCGTCACGGCTTTGGCATTGAGTTGGTGGCCCCGCCCGTGCTCCCACTGGGCGGAGGCAATCCCCTCTCCCGGCGAAGCGGACAATGCGGGCTCAATTCCCCGCCGGCTCGTCCACTTTCACGACACCGCTGCCGCCGTCGACCGTGACGCGCTGCCCGCTGCGGATGCGCCGGGTCGCCTCGCCGGTCCCCAACACCGCGGGGACGCCGTATTCGCGCGCCACGATGGAACTGTGGCTCAGCGGGCCGCCCACATCGGTGACGACGCCCGACGCCAGGGCGAACAGCGGCGTCCACGCCGGCGTGGTGATCTTGGCCACCAGGATGTCTCCCGGCTTCATCAGGGCGAACTCTTCGGGGCCGCAAATCACTCGGGCCGTGCCGGTCACGCGGCCCGGGCTGGCGCCGATCCCCATGATGAGGTTTCCCGCCTCCCGGTCACTTCGGGCAGGCATCAAGTGGCTGACGTCGAATCCGAAGAGCCGGCCGCCGCCGCAACGATGTCCCGCGCGCCATCGGAGGGGACCTCCGGCCCCGGTGCCGGCCTTCCCGGCCTTGTACGCCAAACCACAAGGTGCGTCAAGAAGACCCCAGTGGTCCGTCCCTCGGTCGCGGACGCGAAGCGGTCCATGGGAGGAACCGCCGCCGAGTGACTCAATGAACCCGCCAAAACCCGCGAAGGGCCCAGGAAAAGGCCCCGATTATCAGCAGGGCCTGTGTGGAGACGCCGGTCTGCCCGGCGAATCGAATATTTGTTGGGAAGCTTCAGCGGCGCCAGCCACCGCCCCAGCCGCCCCGCCCGCCGCCACCCCAGCCGCCGCCGCGCCAACCCCAGCCAAAGCCAAGGTCAACCCGGACCGGACCATACCAGGGCCAGTAGTAGTAATCCGGCCCATAGTAGGCGGGGTAAACAGGCACGCTCTGCGCGTAAACGACCGCCGGCCCGGGAGCCGGTGCCGCCGGCGCCCCTGAGGGCGCCTGCGCGGATGGCTCCACAGCCGACAGGAGCTTGTATTCGACCGCGCTGGTCTGGCCATTCGCGAGCTTGTAGACGACGGTGATCTGATCGCTTGTTTGCGTGATCTGGGCGACTGTCGCGCCCTGAGCCGGCGCGGACTTGGCCAACTCGGAGGCCGCAGGAAGCTGCGGCAAATAAATGATCTGGTTGGGCGCGGGCGTCGAGTTCTGGGGGTCCGGTGCCTGGGCAAATGCGCTTGCGCCGCCCACCCCCGTCGCCAACACGACCGCAGCAATGATGCTCTTGGTATTCATGGCGTTATAATATGTTTGACCTGCAATTCGCCTAGAGGGCGTCTATCCTGTGAGACCATCTCCTGAAGCCAATGTGCCATCATTCCGGGCGGATGCAAACCAGATGGTCGGCGGGTCAACGGGATGCGGGCGCCTGGGGAATTCCGTAACCGAACCGGGCAAAGACCTTGCGCGCCTCCGAGCTCGTGAGGAAGTCGAGATACAGCCGCGCCCCGGCATTGGCCGCACCCCGGGTCGTGAGGACGCCACCCTGTTCGATCGGCGAATAGAGCGCCGCCGGCACTTCGATCCAGGCGCCCCTGTCCTTCAGCCTTGGGGAAAGAACCAGGGAGAGCGCCACAAACCCCGCGTCGGCATTGCCGCTGGAAACAAACTGCGCCGCTTGCGTGATGTTCTCCCCGGTGACGAGCTTGGGCCTCGCAACCTCGGTCAGGCCCAGCCCGGCCAGGGTCTCCTCGGCGGCCCGGCCGTACGGGGCCGTCCTTGGATTTGCGATTGCGAGCCGCGCGACGGACGGGCTGCGCACGATGGATTCGATCGAGGAAACGTCGATCCCGGGTTTCATGGTCCAAAGGACCAGTTTGCCGACCGCAAAAACAACCATGCTCGAAGCCTCGGCTCCGCCCGCTTTTACGAGCATCCTTGGGTAGTCCAGATCCGCCGACAGGAAGACGTCGTAGGGAGCGCCATCGCCAATCTGGGACACCAGGCTGCCGGAGGCGCCCGTTTCGCAGGTGACGGCAATGCCGGGGTGGATCTTCGCAAACTCGGCATTCAGCGGTTCGAGGACAAAGACGAGGTTGGCCGCGGCGGCGACGGATACGTGCTCCGCAGCGGTGGCCTGGACGGCGATGGCAAGGAAAAGAAACCCGGCTCTCACCCGCAGCTGCGCTGTCATCCCACGAGACCGGCAGCGCCGCAAAAACTTGTCAAGATCGGGCAGCCGATCAGGGGGCCCCATGAAGGGAGCCGTCCGCCAGGGCGGTCGGATGGAAGATGATTTCCCGGATTGCGCCCTTGTACCAGTAGACCCGATTCAGCCTGACGCCTATCGACGTCCGGCCCGGTCCCATCGGCGCGAATTCCACCAGGCCATCGAGCTCCTTTTGACCGTCGACAAAGCTCTCCATCCTCCGCCCGTCATAGCGCAACGCCGCCCAGTGCCATCGGCCGGCCGCGTGGAGCCGTTTCTGGTCGAGGAGCGCCCGGCTCGATTTCCCCGCCAGGAGAAAGGTATCCAGCGCCCATTGCCCCGCCGGCGTGACCCGTGTCTCCATCGTCAGCCGGTTGCCGCTTGAATCCTCGATATGCAGGAATCGCTGGGCCTGCGGCCCCGCCGGGTCCGGGTCCAGAAGCACCTCGACCGTGAATTGCGCCCATCCGGCCAGCGGGTTGGCCGGGATGATATAGCCATCGGACTTTCCGGCGAAAACCGCATAGGCCCCGCCAGCGTCCCTGAGGATCTTCGGATCCCCGAGAACGGCCGCCGCCGCCCCTCCTGGCGCGGAAAAATCGTCCGCCCGCCACACCGTCTCCGCTCCGCCGGAAACCGGCGGCAAATCCGCTCTCGGCACAGTTCGCCGCTGCGCAAGCAACGCCGAGGGCCGCCAAACTCAATAACCGCATCCGGCGAGGATGACGGTAATGTAATATTCGGTCCAGCCCCGACTCTTGCGCTAGACAGCCGGGGTTTGCACCGCCAATGTCGGCGCGAAGTTCCCAACCGCCATCCCCGGCGCTACCCAAACTGAACCTCAACAGAATGCAATGACCCCCACGAGCACCTCCACACTTGCCGGCATCGACTGGCTGGCGATCGCACTGTATTTCTCGATCCTATTCGGCGTCGCCTGGTGGGTCGTCCGCAAGGCAAAGAATACCGCGACCGATTACTTTCTGGCGGGCCGCAATTTGGGATGGTGGGTCATAGGAGCCTCCATTTTTGCCTCCAATATCGGATCGGAACACATCGTCGGGCTCGCCGGCTCGGGTGCCAAGGACGGCGTGGCGATGGCCCATTATGAGCTTCATGCGTGGTGCCTCCTCGTGCTGGCCTGGGTCTTCGTCCCCTTCTACGCCCGTTCGCTCGTCTTCACGATGCCCGAATTCCTCGAGCGCCGGTTCAGCCCTGGATCGAGGTACGTATTGTCGATCGTCTCGATTATCACCTTCATCCTGTCGAAGATTGCGGTCGGCATCTTTGCGGGAGGCGTCGTTTTCTCAACCCTGCTGCCGGAAATACACCTCCACCTCTTCGGGGGCGAAATCAACAGCTTCTGGATCGGCTCGGTGTCGGTGATCCTGCTGACCGGCCTTTACACAACGCTCGGCGGAATGCGGGCGGTCGCGTACAACGACGCCGTCCAGGTGCTGGTTCTCATCGCGGGATCGACGACGCTGACCTTCTACGGCCTGCACAAGCTCGGCGGCTGGCACGAATTGCGCGCCCTGTGCGGCTCCGAAATGTTCAACCTTTGGAAGCCGATGACGCCGGTCGGCGTCGAATCGACCTGGGCGCCTGTCCTGCAGCAGGCTGCAGACGGCCACGTGATCAAACAGGCGTGGTACTTCAATTCCCACTATCCCTGGCTCGGGATGCTGATCTGCGCCCCCGTCGTCGGGCTTTGGTATTGGTGCACGGACCAGTACATCGTCCAGCGGGCATTGGGCGCGCCGAACGAGCAGGTCGCCCGGCGCGGCAGCATTTTTGCCGCCTTCCTGAAGCTGTTTCCGCCCTATTTGTTCATCATTCCGGGCATGATCTGCTTCGCCCTCGTCAAGAGCGGCAAGGTTCCGGAGCTGTCCGCCGGCTATGATGCCCAGAATGCCTTTCCGCTGATGGTGAAGCACCTCCTTCCCGCAGGGCTTCGCGGCATCGTCGTCGCCGGCCTGCTATCCGCCCTCATGGGCTCGCTCGCCGGGGTTTTCAACGCCTGCTCGACGCTCTTCACCGTGGACTTGTACGGAAAGCTCAGGCCCGGCGCCTCCCAGTCCCAAATCGTGCGAACGGGCCGAATCGCCACGACGATAATGGTGGTCATCGCGCTCTTGTGGATTCCGGTCGTCGAAGGCGCCCACAGCCTGTACGATTACCTCCAAACGGTGCAGGGCTACCTGGCCCCGCCGATCTTTGTCGTTTTCTTCATGGGCGTTTTCTGGAAGCGCCTCAACTCCAAGGGGTGTTTCTGGGCCCTGATCGTGGGCTTCGCCCTGGGCATATTCCGGATGGCCGTGGATACGCCCGTGACGATGAAGCTCGGGGACCTGGCCGGCGGCTATGCGCCGGGCTCAATCCTCTGGATCGTCAACAACATCAATTTTCAGTACTTCAGCATTCTCATCACGGTCGTGTCGGCCGTGGTCATGGTTGTCGTCAGCCATGCGACGGCAGTGCCCGATCCCGCAAAGATCCGCAACCTCACATTCGGCACCACCACCGTCGAGGACAAGGCGAAGACCTACGCCAGCTGGAGCTGGCCTGAAGTCGCAGCCTCGGGCCTGATTCTCGTCTGCATCCTCGGAGCCTACCTGTATTTCACGGGCTGAGGCTCAGCGGACGAAAGCGTTTTAAGACCTACAAGGCCTCAAGTATTGAAATCCGCGTTGTGGATTTCAATACTTGAGGCCTGAGGTCCTTGGCTTGCCTAGAGGCCCGGCGACCCCAAGGATCGGCAGGATGACAAGTCCCCTGCCGGGAGCTTCGCCGCGTCCCTCCCGGCTCCGCTTCAGCAGCAACGCGCGGCGGCTGCTCTGGATCGACCGGTACGTCGGCGTCCCGGTTTGCATGGCTCTGACGGCGGTCCGCCGGATGTCCGACCTGTTCTCAAGCCGGCCGGACCCCGGGGCGCCAACGCGACTCCTTTTTCTCAAGCTGGCCGAGCAGGGTTCGACCGTGCTCGCCTGCGGCGCCATCAAGACCGCCATTTCCCTCGTCGGCCGGGAGCGGGTCTATTTCCTGGCCTTCGAGGAAAACCGCTTCGTCGTCGACATCCTGGGCCTGATCCCGGAGGAGAACGTCCTGACCATTCGCACCCGCTCCCCGGGATCGATGATGGCCAGCTGTCTTTCGAGGCTACGCCAGATTCGCCGCCTGGGAATCGATTCCTGCATAGACATGGAGTTTTTCGCGCGCTCCTCCGCCGTGATCGCCTACCTGTGCGGCGCGAAGCGGCGCGTGGGGTTCCACAGTTATTTCGGAGAGGGCCCCTATCGGGGCGACCTCCTGACGCACCGCGTCCTCTACAATCCGCACCTGCACACGAGCCGGACGTTCACAAGCCTGGTCCGCGCGCTTGAAACCGACCCCCGGCGCCTGCCGACATTCCCGTGGGTGCCGGAAACCCCCGAACCACCGCCCGCCTTCCGGCCGGAAGAGGCCGAGGTTTCGGCGATGCGGCTGTTTTTCCGCGGGATGGGCGCCGCCGACGGAAGCCGGATAATCCTCCTGAACGCCAATGCGAGCGACCTGCTGCCGCTGCGAAAATGGGACGGGCGCAATTACGTGGAGCTGGCCCGCAGGATCCTCGCCAAATTCGCGGGCTCCTGCGTCGGCTTCACGGGCACCGCCGAGGAGGCGCCCGAGGTCGAGAAGCTCGCGCGCGAGGTCAGCTCGCCCCGCTGCTTCTGCATCGCGGGCCGGACGACGATGCGCGAACTGCTCGTCGCCTATGGCCTGGCGGAGGTGCTTGTGACAAACGACAGCGGCCCCGCGCATTTCGCGGCGCTCACCGACATCGACGTCATCTCCCTTTTCGGGCCCGAGACGCCGCTTCTTTTCGGGGCCCTGGGGCCCCGCAGCCATCCCCTCTGGGCGGGGCTTGCGTGCAGTCCCTGCGTCAACGCCTTCAACAATCGCCAGACGGCCTGCCGCGACAACGTCTGCATGAAGAGCATCACGGTCGACCAGGTCTTTTCCGAAGTTTGCCGGATTTACGCGCAAAGGGGCGCCAAACCGGCGTAAGGCCCTTGCAGGGGATCCGGGCGTCCATATTGGGGTTTGACCCGGCCCGCGCCGCAGAAGGATGATGCGCCGAGATCATCATGAATACCCCCTTCATTTCCCGTCTCACCGCAGCCGCAGCCATCGCCTGCCTCCTTTCGACCGCCTCACCCGCCCAGCCCATCAAGCACGATTTCCTTGCCCTCGACGAAGGCCTGAGCGACGTCATGCACGTCAACGAGGCCAATCCGAAGCAGAACTGGCTCGTCCACATCGGGCACGCTCTCCCGCGCGACATGCAGCTTGAGGGCGGCGGCAAGCTCCTGATCAGCCACGACCAGGGCTACTGCGAATACGACATCGCGACGGGCAAGCTCCTGAAGGACGTCGCCATCTACCACGACGTCTCGTCGGCGCGGCGGCTCCCCAACGGCGACCTGCTCCTCGCCGGGGTGGACTTCGACGGGAAGAAGCTCAACCGCGGCCACGACCCGGTCGGAGACCCGACGGGCCGGCACGTCCTCTTCGTTGAATTCGCTCCCGACGGCAGCGTGGTCAAGCGGACGACCTACGTCGGCGACTACCTCCGGCTCGTCCGGCAGACCCCGAAGGGGACCTTCCTCTGCGCCTGCAACACTCTTTTCCGCGAGGCGGACGGCAACGGCAACTGGATCCGGGACATCCCGGTCGAGGGCTTCCACCACGCGTGGCTGGCGCTGCCGCTGCCCAGCGGCGACACCCTGATGTCGGCCGGCTTCGGAACCTCCGAGACCGATAAGAAGTCCGGCTCCTCGTTCATGGTCGAGGTCGATCCGGACGGAAAAACCGTCCGCAAGTTTGGCACCGCCGCGGACGTCCCGGCCGGCGTGCACCCCTACTTTTACGCGATGTTCCAGCTCCTGCCGAACGGCGACGTCGTCGTCGCCAACTGGCACGGTCACTCCGGCGGCCACAACTACGACGGCCAGCAGATTGTGGAATTCGACCCCAAGGGCGCGGTCGTCTGGGATTGGGGCAACCAGGCTTTTGTTTCCTCGCTACAGGGCGTCCTGGTCCTCGACGGTCTGAACGCGAACCTTCTTAACGACCAGCGCAACGGGATCATGGAACCCCTGGCGGCCGCGGACTCCGGGGCGGGCGCGCCGCCGAAATAGGAGCCTGCCACGGACAGCATTGGGGCCTCGTGCGGGTCATGGCCAGTCGGGCGACTGGGGGCCCCGAGACGCCCCAAACGTCGGGCCGCTCGCTTGCGCGGCAAAGCATCCATTGCCGCGCCGCGAACGTCTTTCTTGCCTGAAAATGCCTTTCATCCCATGAACCCCAGGCAAAAATCATGAAAAGACGAGCATCCCTCATGTCCCTTCATCCCGGCCAGGCCGACGAGTACCGCCGGCGGCACAACCCGATCTGGTCGGACCTCGCCGAGGTGCTGCGCTCCCACGGCGCCCACAATTACTCCATCTTCCACGACGAGCAGACCGGGCACCTTTTCGCCTACGTTGAAATCGAGGACGACGCCCGGTGGGAGGCGATCGCCCAGACGGAAGTCTGCCGCCGCTGGTGGCGCCACATGCGGGACATCATGCCCTCCAATCCCGACAACAGCCCCGTCAGCGCACCGCTGACCGAGGTCTTCCACCAGGATTAGCAGGACGGAACTATTCTTGCAGCCTGATGGCCCGGCTTGCATGGTTGCGACGGCGACCGGCGCAGGTGGCAAGTCTTCCGACAGTCCGAACCATCGGATCCTGTGACGCCCCGACGGCCCCAAGATCCTTTCAATCCCGCCCCGCCTTCCCCTCCCCCATGATTTCCGACGCATCCCGCCGTGCAATCGCCGCGGGCCTGATCGCGGCCGCCGGATTGACTGGCGCAATGCGACCTGCCCTCCGCGCGGCGCCTCCCGGCCCGTCGCTGCCCGCCTGGGTTGACGACGTCGGCGCAAGGCGCCGGCCCCAGGACGTGCGGGTATTCTCCGCGGGCGAATTCGGCGCAAAGGGCGATGGAACGACCTCCGACACGCAGGCCATCCAGCGGGCGATCGACTCATGCGCACAGGCGGGGGGCGGAACCGTGACCTTCAAGCCGGGCGCTTACCTGACCGGCGCGATATTCCTGAAAAGCCATGTCCGTCTCAGGATCGACCAGGGCGTGACGCTGCTCGGCAGCCACGATGAGGCGGCCTACCCGGTCATCCCGACGCGCGTTGCCGGCATCGAGATGCCGTGGCCGGCGGGCCTGATCAATGTCAACAACCAGACCGACGTGGAGGTCTCCGGACCGGGGACCATCGACGGCCAGGGCGACTATTGGTGGAAGAAGTACTGGGATCTTAGAAAGGACTACGAGCCGCGCGGGATCCGGTGGGCGGCCGACTACGACTGCAGGCGGATCCGGATGCTTGTCCTGTGGGAGTCGAATGACGTGACTTTGGCGAACCTGCACATGCGGCGTTCGGGCTTCTGGACGGTGCAGGTGGCCTATTCCGAGCGGATCACGGTCGACGGCATCGTCATCAGGGACAACGACAACATCAATGGTGTCAGGGGCCCCAGCACCGACGGCATCGACGTGGATTCCTCCAGCAGGGTTTTGATCCAGCACTGCGACATCGACAACAACGACGACGACATCTGCCTGAAGTCCGGCCGGGACACGGACGGCCTGCGGGTCAACCGCCCGACGGAATATGTGCTCATCCGGGACAACATCTGCCGCCGCGGAGGAGGCGTCGTCTCGTTCGGAAGCGAGACTTCGGGCGGCATCCGGCATGTCGTGGCGTTCCGGAACCAGGGCATCGGCACGAGCGAGGGCGTTCGATTCAAGACGACGCACACGCGAGGCGGCTCGATCGAGGATGTGCTGGTGCGCGACCTGACGCTCACACGGGTGCCCCTCGTCTTCACCTTTACGCTCAACTGGAACCCCGCCTACAGCTACGCGACGATTCCACCCGGTTTCGCAAGCGTGCCCGACTACTGGAAGATCCTGGCCACGCCGGTCATCCCACCCGGGCGGGGGTACGTCGACGTGCGCGACATTACGATCATGAACGTCAAGGCCGTCGGTGCCCGCCGCATACTCACCGCCGAGGGAATGGCGGAAAAGCCCCTGGGCGCCGTTCACTGGGAGGACATCGATGCCCAGGGCGCGCAGGCCGGATCCGTCCAGTACGCCCGCGACTGGACAATGAAGAACGTCCGGTTCGCCGCCGCTGACGGCAAGCCGGTCAGCCTCTCCCATTGCGATGGCGTCGATTCGCCGGCCGTCACCCAGCAGTGAGTTTTCCCCCGTCCTTGAATGCCGCGAGAGCAATCTGATTCACCCATGCCACGATTCCGATCGACCCTTTGCCTCCTTGTCCTTGTCGCAGCCGGCCCGGGGCTGCGCGCCGCCGTCTTCAGCCCGGCGAGATTCGGCGCCGTTCTCGACGGCAAGACCAACGATGCGGCGGCGCTGCAAAGGGCCATCGACGCCGCCTTCGCTGCTGGCGGCGGAATCGTCGGGATTCCCGCGGGCCGCACCCTCCTGTCCGGCTCGATCGAGCTCAAGTCGAATGTGATCCTGGACCTCGAACCCGGCTCCCGGCTCCTGGGCAGCACGCAGCTGTCGGATTACGCCGAACACCGCGATCCGGGCTTCATCCTGGGCGCGGGCGGGCAGGCCGCGGATTATGTCGACCGCATCTTCATCTGCGCGCGCCACTCGGAGAACATCGGCATCACGGGCACGGGCCTCATCGACGGCCAGGGACTGCAGTTCCTGGGCAGGGAGGGCCCGTATATCTATGAGAAGAAGCCCGACCGTCCGCGCCTGATCCTTTTCGAGGACTGCAGGCGCGTGCTCGTGAGCGGCATCAGCATCCGCAATGCCGCATTCTGGTCGCTCCACCTCGCCGGCTGCGAGGATGTGTCCGTCCACGGCGTCTCCATCGTCAACAGCCTGAAGGCCCCCAATTGCGACGGGATCGACCCGGACCACTCGCGGAACGTGCGCATCACCGACTGCTCCGTCGAATGCGGGGACGACGCAATCGTGGTCAAGACCAGCCGCCAGTTCATGAAGTACGGGCCGTGCGAGAACGTCGTCGTGTCGCACTGCGTCCTGACGACCCACGATTGCGCGCTCAAGATCGGCTCGGAGACGGTCGATCCGATCCGGAACGTCGTTTTCGCCGATTGCGTCGTGAACATGTGCAACCGCGGGATCGGAATCATGCTCCGCGACGAGGGCAGCGTGGAGAACATAGTGGCCCACGACATCGTGATACGTTCCCAGCTGTTTTACCCCGAGTGGTGGGGCTCCTCCGAGGCCATCTATGTCAATTCCCACCCGCGCGATCCGGGCGGCAAGCTCGGCCGCATGCGCGATCTTCACTTTTCGCACATCACCTCCCACGCGGAAGCCGGCGTCTTCATCCAGGGCAGCCCCGGGTGCGTCCCAGAGGGCATCGTCCTCGATGACGTGACCCTGGACATCGCCAAGACAACCGAGTGGCCCAGCCGGATCGACCTGCGCCCGCCAGAGGAACTTGGCGTCGTGGAAAAGGGGATCGTGATCGCCGGCATCCACGTGCAGGACGCCCGCGACGTGACGCTCAGGAATTGCACCGTTCGCTGGGGACCCAACCCGCCGGCGAGCTACGGACCCGCGCTGAGAACGGAGAGAGTCGCCGGTCTTGTCGTGGACGGCTTTCACGGTTCAGATGCACACCAACCCTGATTCTTTAGTCCCGACCCTCCCCATCCGAAAGGAAGCCATTCCCCACCATGAGCGCACCCCGATCCATGTTTCTGTTTCTTCTCCCGCTTTCCCTCATCCCCGCGGCAGCCGGGCAGACGGCGGCGCCGCAGGGCGCACCCGCCTGGCCGGCCGCCACTCAAACCGCCCACCCGTGGACCCGGTGGTGGTGGCTCGGCAGCGCGGTCGATGTGCCGAACCTCCAGCGCCTGCTGACGGACTACCGCGATGCCGGGCTTGGAGGCGTCGAGATCTGCCCGATCTACGGAGCGAAGGGCTACGAAAAACAGTTCATCACCTACCTGTCTCCCAAGTGGATGGAGATGTTCGGAGCGACGACTGAAACCGCCGCCAAGCTCGGGATCGGCGTCGACCTGACAACCGGGACGGGCTGGCCGAACGGCGGACCCTGGGTTTCGACCGAAATGGCATCCGAGTCGGCCTCGATCGAGCGGTATGCCCTCGGCGCCGATGGCAAGCTGCCCGCCGCACTCGACGCGGTGCACGTCTCGACCCCCGGCGCCCCGCCGGATGCAAACGGCGCGGTTCGAATGGACGGGCTGCTCACAGGACCGTCCTCGGCCAAGCTCCTTTGCCTGGTGGCGGTCGGGCCCGACGGCGCCCAGACCGACCTGACCGGCCTGGTCAGCGGCGGGCGACTCGACTGGACGGCGCCCGGAGCCGGCTGGAAAGTCTACGCCCTGACCGCGCGCCAGCCCGTGCAGAAAGTCAAGCGGGCGGCCCCGGGCGGCGAGGGCAACGTCGTCGATCCCTACTCGACCGCCGCGATCGACGCGTATCTCTCCAAGTTTGACCAGGCGTTCCAGGCCTACGGAGGGCGGCGGCCGCGCGCCATGTTTCACGATTCGTTCGAATATTTCGCCGCCAACTGGACGCCCGATCTTTTCAAGGAGTTTGCCGCCCGGAGGGGTTATGACCTGCGGGAACACCTGCCCGAACTGGCAGGCGACGGGAATCCGGACTCGGCCGCCCGCGTGAGGGAGGACTATCGGCGCACGATCGGCGAACTCCACGAAGCCTACATCGCGCGCTGGACCGAATGGAGCCATGCCCACGGCGCCCTGACCCGCGACCAGGCGCACGGCGCCCCGGCAAACATCGAGGACGTGTACGCGGCGAGCGACATTCCGGAGACGGAGGGCGCCTTCAGCGGCGGCACCGACGAGCAGATACCCATGATGATGTTCGCCTCCTCGGCGGCGCACACGACGGGGCGCACGCTCGCCTCCTCCGAGACATTCACCTGGCTCGGCGAGCACTTCCAGGTCCCGCTCGCGCAGCTGAAGCCGGCCGTGGACCGGTTCTACCTGGCGGGCATCAACCACATCTTCTTCCAGGGTATACCCTATTCGCCTGCGGAGGCCCCGTGGCCCGGCTGGTTGTTCTACGCATCGGTCCACTTCGGCCCCAATGGCGGCATCTGGCACGACCTGCCCTCGTTCAATGCGTATGCGACACGCTGCCAGTCGATCCTGCAGTCCGGGAAGCCCGACAATGACCTTCTGCTCTATTTCCCCGTGGCTGATTTCTGGCAGCGGATCGGTCCGCCGCCCGGCGCCCGTGCGCCCGCCGGCCGCGGCGGCCGGGCGCCCGACCCGTTGGTCGAGCAGTTCACGACGCCCGGCAACTGGATGCGGGGAACGCCCTTCCAAATTGCCGCGATGGCGCTTTGGAACAAGGGCTACAGCTTCGACGAGGTCACCGACGATCTCCTAATGAAGGCGCAGGTCGAACGCACAGGGACCGGCCGGCCGGGTGTCGCCCTCGGCGGAGTTTCCTATGGCGCCATCGTGATACCCAATTGCCATTACATGCCCGTCGAGACGCTGGGGAAACTGCTCGATCTCGTCCGGGACGGAGCCACCGTCGTCTTCCAGGGCGAGATTCCCTCGGATGTCCCCGGCTTCGCCAATCTCGAAGCCCGGCGGGCTGAACTCCGCAAGCTGCGCGGCGAGGTGCCAGTCCAGGATGAAACCGCCCTGTTGGGCACCGGGCGGATCTGGGCCGGCAAGGCCGGCCAGCCGGAGGAGTCGCTGCTGTCCTCCATCGACGCGTCGGGGATCGCCCGCGAGCGGATGGCCGACTCGGGCCTTCACTTCGTCCGGCGGAAGAGCGCCGAGGGGTATGACTACTTTATCGTCAACAAGGGAACCGCGGCAGTCGACAGCTGGGTGACCCTTTCGCGCGATGCCGCTTCGGCGGCGCTTCTGGACCCGTTGTATCCTGACCGAATCGGCATTGCGGCGACCAGGCACGTCCCCGGCGGCACGGCCGTGTACCTGCAGCTAAATCCGGGCGACTCGATCTTTGTGAGGACCTACTCCGGCGACGCTCCCAGCGGCCCCTCATGGCAGTACCTGCGAACCGACACCGGCTCGTCGCGCGCTCTCACGGGCGAGTGGAATGTCCATTTCATCGAGGGCGGGCCCGCCCTTCCAAAGGACTACAGGACCGCCGACCTGGCGTCGTGGACCGATCGCGACGACCCGGAGGCAAAGCGGTTTGCCGGCTCCGCGGTTTACAGGCTCGACTTCGACATGCCCGCCGGCGCGTTCGGACCCGACGGCACGCCGGCACAGCAGTGGCGGCTCGACCTCGGCAAGGTGGCCGAGAGCGCCCGCGTGCGCCTGAACGCCCGCGACGTCACGACCCTCTGGTGCCAGCCCTTTGCCGCCGATGTCGGCCGCTTCCTGACGCCGGGCAACAATGTGCTCGAGATCGAGGTGACCAACGTCGCCGCCAACCGGATCCGCGATCTCGACCAGCGCCACGTGAGCTGGAAGAGCTTTTACGAAATCAATTTCGTGAACATCAACTACCGCTCCTTCGACGCGTCGGGCTGGCCGCTGAGGCCCTCGGGCCTTCTCGGCCCGGTCACGCTCGCGCCCCGCAGCCCGGTGGTGCCGCAGTAGGCCGGGCTCAACGCCCTGCGGGCGGCGGCGCCCCAAGGGCGTAAACGGCCGAGCCGGCGAGAAGGAAGGCGCCCAGGCCGAAATCGTCAAAATTGGGCCTCTTGTCGAAGCCCAGCGGCTGGCTGTCGGACGGCTGCTTGCCCGTCCCCTGGACGTATCCCAGGAAGCCGTTCTCGTGCTCGGCCTGGGTCGCGAGGCCGTTCCATGCCCGGGCGACGACGGGCAGGTACTCGTCGCGCGGCAGAACCCCGTGGCCGATCCCCCAGGCCAGCGCATACGTGAAGAGGGCCGTGCCGCTCGTCTCCTTTCCGCCAAAATGATCAGGATCCAGGAGGCTCACGCTCCAGAATCCGTCCGGCCTCTGAACCGCCTTCACGGCGGCCGACATCGCCTTCAGCATCGCGACATAGTCATCGCGGTAGGGGGCGCCCTCCGGCATCGCCTCAAGCGAGCGCGCAAGCGCCGCCATCACCCAGCCGTTTCCCCGCGACCAGAAACAATGCCGGCCGTTGGGTTCCCGGTAGGGGGGGACAAAGTCGGCGTCCCTGAACCAAAGCCCATCGTTCGGATCGTACAGCCCGGGCTTGCCGCCGCCGCCGTCGCGGACGCGCGCATACCACTCATGCATGTGCGACCAATAGTCCGGATTGCCCGTCACGGCGCCGAGCTTTGCAAAAACGGGCATGGACATCTGGAGGGCATCGATCCACCACCAATCGTCGCGGCGCGGACTTGCGATCATCCGGTCGATGCAGGCCCTTGTCTCGGCAATCCGCCCGGGCTTCGGGTCCAGCCGGTAGAGCTCGATGTATGTCTGGGCGCAGCACTGGTCGTCTGCGCTTCGCGTGGCCGTCCCGGCCCGGAGGCCCCACTTGTGCGCCTCGGCCCAGGACACGGCGTAATCAAGGTACCTGGGGTCGCGGTCGATCCCATAAAGGGACATCAGACCCTCGTAGTAGACGCTGCGGGTCCAGATATTGCTGGGCCTCGCCCTGTCCGTGACGATATCCGGCCGTGGATCCGGATGCTCGTGCATGAACCAGGCATTGGCCAGCCTCAGCCTCCCAAGCACCTGATCCGGGGGCGGCAGCGCCGTCTGAGCCCGCCCGCAGGGCACGAGCAAACTGGCAATGCCGCATGCCGCGGCGAGGGATTTCAGGGGTCTCATCGCAAGTCCAGCCGACAGCATGTGAACGTCACATTTCCAGCCAACAGTCAAGTTCTTATGCAATCGCAGTTTCTTTTCAGACAGTTCAGCCTGCCCCGCTGCCTGGCAGCCTGTTTGGATTGCCTTTGAAATGCGGCCGGGGTTTCATCAAGGAGACACCCGTCTTCGGCCCAACCCCGCCTCCAGGGGCCGCGACGACCCGGATTGCTTCCCTAAAGAGACTCGTTTTCCACCATGACCTCCCGCCCCATCCTGACAACGCTGGCCTGCCTGGCCGCGTTTTCCCTAGCCGCCCGGCGCTCCGCCGCCGCCGACCCGGTCAAGCTGACCGAGGTCGACGAGGTGATCCCGACCTACCTGTCGGATCCGCCCGATCCGAACCCGATGTTCTACTTCGGGCGCGAATCGCAGGGGGCGCAGGGCCGCATCTACCCCTACCCCCTGTACGACAACCTCACCAACGAGAAGGCCGGCCGCACCTACCATGTGGTGTATCTTGAGAATGAGTACATCAGGATCGCCATCCTGCCGGAAATCGGCGGCCGGCTGTTCCAGGCCCTCGACAAGACGAACAACTACGACTTCATCTACCACCAGCACGTCATCAAGCCCTCCCTGATCGGGTTGATCGGCGCATGGATCTCGGGCGGCATCGAGTGGAACATCCCGCACCACCACCGGGCGAGCACATTCATGCCCGTCCAGTACCGGACCGAGGAGAACCCCGACGGAAGCAAGACGATCTGGGTCGGCGAGCTCGAGCTGCGCCAGCGCATGCGCTGGGCGGTCGGCTACACGCTGAGGCCGGGACGCTCCGTGCTCGAGTGCTCCGTTCGCATCCTCAACCGCACGCCGCTGCCCAATTCGATGCTGTGCTTCGCAAACGTGGCGGTGAGCGCAAACGACAGCTACCAGGTCATTTTCCCGCCGAGCACCCAGTACGTGACCTACCACGGCAAGCGGGATTTCGCCGCGTGGCCGATCGCGCACTCGCGCTTCAACGGGTCGGATTTCACGGCGGGCGTCGACGTCAGCTGGTACAAGAACCATCCCACCGCGAACTCGATGTTCGCCTGGAACTACCAGGACGACTTCTTCGCCGGATACGATCACGGCCGGGAGGCCGGCATCATAAGCGTGGCCGACCACCACGTCGTGCCGGGCAAGAAGTTCTGGACCTGGGGCGACGGGCCGCGCGGCCATATGCAGGACCACATCCTGACCGACAACGACGGCCCCTACATCGAGCTGATGGTGGGCGCCTATTCCGACAACCAGCCTGACTATTCGTGGATGCAGCCGTATGAGACGCGCGCATTCGAAATGCACTGGTATCCATTCCAGGCGATCGGCGGGGTAAAGAACGCGAACTTGGACGCCGCCGTCAATCTGGAGGTGAAGGGCGGGGAGGCCAGATTCGGGTTCTGCGCGACGGCGGCCTTCCCAGAGGCGACGGCGCGGGTCACGGCCCAGGGCCGGGTCCTGCTTGAGAAGAAGATCTCGATCGACCCGGGACATCCCTTCGGCGGCGTCGTCGCGGTGCCCTCCGGCGTTGACGAGCACGACGTGCGGGCGTCGCTCGAGGCCCAGGGGCGCGAGCTGGTCGCCTACTCCCCCGTCCGGCTGCCGGCGATGGCCATGCCCCCGTCCGTCACACCTCCGCCCGCCCCGGCGGACATCAAGGAGGACGAGGAGCTGGATCTCACCGGCCAGCGGATCGACCAATTCCACGATCCGCTGCACGAGGCGGAGCCCTATTGGCGCGAGGCCCTCCGCCGCGATCCGGGCGACATCGGAGCGCACGTCAACCTGGGCAGGATCGATCTTGGCTGCGCCCGCTACGCCGATGCCGAGGATCATTTTCGCCAGGCGCTGGCCCGCCTCACCGCGCGCTACACCTCGCCGATGGACGCGGCGCCGTACTACTACCTGGCTGTCGCCCTCAAGGCCCAAGGCCGGGACGCCGAGGCGTTTGACACTTTCTACAAGGCGGCCTGGAGCCAGGAATGGCGCTCCCCCGCCTATTTCTCGCTGGCTGAAATCGCCTCGGCGCGGGGGGACTTCGCGGCCGCGCTCGACTTCGTGGACCGCTCCCTCGACGCCAACGCCCTCAATCTCCGGGCGCTGGGTCTCAAGGCCTCGCTTTTGCGCCATCTCGACCGCAACCAGGAGATCTCTCCCCTGCTGGCCCAAGCCGAGCGCAGGACCGACGGCCTCGACGTCCGGCTCATGGCGGAGGCATGGTTCCTGGACCCCGGCTCAACGGAGGCGCAGGCGCTCTTTGCGACTTTGAACAACCACAGCCCCACGGCGCAGGAGACGGCCGCGGAGTACGCCGATGCCGGGCTCTACCAGGACGGCCTCGGCCTTCTCCAGGCGGCGGTCAAGTCGGCCGGCGCTGCACCGATCTCCCCCATCGTCTACTACTACATGGGCGACTTCGCGGAGAAGCTGGGCCATGCCGCCGAGGCGGCGGAATACCGCCGCCTCGCCGTCCAGCGCCCGCCCGACTACGTCTTCCCGTTCCAGTCCGAGGTCATCCCTGTCCTTCGCCGGGCGATCGCCGCCAATCCGGCGGACGCGCGCGCCCCATATTACCTCGGCAATCTCCTCTTCGACTGGCAGCCCGCCGAGGCGGTCAGGCTTTGGGAGCGCGCCGCCGAGCTCGACCCGTCCTTCCCCATCGTCTGGCGGAATCTTTCCCAGGCTTATGCGCATGCCGCAGGGGACGAGGCGCGGGCCAAGGCCATTTCCTACCTCGAAAAGGCCGTGGCGGCCGGCGGCACGTACCCGAGCCATTTTTCCGAGCTCGACCAGCTCTACGCCGCCGACGGCCGGTCGGTCGAGTCGCGCCTGGCGATGCTCGAGTCGCACGAGGCGATTGCGCAAAAGGACGACGGGGCGCTGGCCAGCCTCATCTACCTGAAGACCTTCGCCGGAAAGGCCGACCAGGCCATCGCCATCCTGCAGAACCACGTCTTCCACATCTGGGAGAGCGAAACGCGGTTCGACACCGGAAAGGAGTGGGTGGACGCGCATCTGGCGGCCGGACTCGCGCGCTTCGACGCCGGACGGTATCAGGATGCGCTTGGCGAGTTCCAGGCCGCCTCGAGCTTCCCGGAGAACCTCCGCGCCATGCGGGACGATTCCGCGGGAGCGGCGATAC
>CAVVGS010000029.1:0-73202 GCA_963747795.1 uncultured Verrucomicrobiae bacterium | reverse complement strand
GGCGACGTCGGCACCGCCTGCAGCAGCCATGAGCGCGGCGGCCCTGCCGATGCCGCGGCTTCCGCCGATGATCAATATGCGCCGTCCTTTCAGGTCTATCATGGGTGTCTGTTGATGGCGGTGTCAGTCCGGGATTCAGGCAGGGGCCTCACCCTGCGTCCCTATGCGGCGCGTCGCTTGCCGATATGCCAAAGTAACGCCTGAAGGCGCGGCTGAAGTCAGGGAGATGCCGATAGCCGAGCGCACAGGAAATCGACTTCACCGATATTGTCCGATCGGCCAGCTGCTCGCGCGCCCAGTGCATCCGCAGATCCTGGGCGTATTCCCGCGGGCTCTTGCGAGTGTGCTTTTGAAACAACCGGTTCAACGACGCCTTCGAGACCTGAAGGTATTCGCAGAGGCTGCGCACAATGGGCTGTTCCGAGACATGGTTCCTCAGGTAATTCACGGCAAGATCCAGTCGAATCGCCTCGCTTGACTCCCGCCTGCACCCGAGGGATTCGAGCAGGCACAAGTCGAGGAGGAGGCGCGCGGCCCGCAGCTGCAATATGCTGCGTTCATTCGACTCCGCCACCGCCACACGGCATTGCAGATGCAGGGCCTTCAGCCGCCGAATCTGGTCCGGTTCCAGCGAAAGGAGCAAGTTTTCGCCCGGCGTCGGGCGCAGCGCCGAATGCGCGGACGGCAGGCGCCAGATCCAGGTCAACATCTTGCAGGACCGGCCGGGCGCATCGGAGTGTCCGATCGGGCATGCCGGGTCGCCGATGCTGACCGAACCCGGGTGGGTGGCCACCTCCTTGCCCCCCACGACAAGCGCGGGATTGCCCTCCAGGACCACGAAGTAATGCCAGCCTTCGTGGCTGCGCGGCGCCAGGGACGGCTCGCCGTAATAGCGCCGCCCCCAGGAAAGATATCCCAGTTCCGAGGGAACAGGGATCAAAAGGTGCAACATTGAGCTGCCGTGCCTGCCGTTCTTGGGTAGCGGGGTGTACCAGCGGAGAGTGTCGCGCGCGTCTCGATAGGTCAAAGCGGCGGGCATCGTTCCCATAGACTTGCCGCTGACGATGCCTGCGGGGAATGGGCAAGTCAAGCGGTCGGCCGGACTGCGCATTGCCGCCCGCCAAGCCGGCTCCCGCCAGGGCCCGTGCAATTCGTCCATTCGGCGGCCGTGTCTCATCCGTTCTCGCAAGCCGGGTCAGCCTGGGGTCCGGGCGGCGCGAGTGCCATGTACACACCCATCAGAAGAATGCTGACCGCCGTGATGATGATCGCCTGCATGATGGTCAGGGGTAGGTAAAGAACAAGCATCCCGACGAACATCAGGGAGGACGCCATCAACTTGTCACGGATGTTCCCCTCCCGGAAGAACAGCCATCCAAAAATGACGGCCAGCACAATTCCCGAGCGCTTGATGCTGATCACGATAACGGCATCGATGTATTGATAGGCGGTGAATTGCAGCAGGACAGTCGCCCCGTCGAGGATGCCGGCCAGCGCAATCCATTTCAGATTGTTCGCGAGCGCAGGCATCAGCGGCTCCCGGCGGGCGACCGCCATGAAAAGGAAGAATACGCACATGCCGACGCCAAAGATCACGCTTTGGGTGTAGGCATCCGCCATCAAGGACAGTTTCTTGTCCAGCGGAGTCGTCACTGCCAGAAGCAGGGCGGTAAAGAGCATGTATCGGCTGCCTTTGTTCCTGTAGATGGCCGCGACCGGCGCCAGCCAGCCTACGGCAAAAAGCCGCCAATGCATCACGACAGAACCCAGCGTGACAAGCAGCACGCCGACCAGCTTGGCAAGACTCGGAAGTTCGCCAAGGAACAGGAACCCCGTCGGGATCACAAGCACGGGGGTAAAGGCCAGGAACGGCACGCCGGTCGACATGGCCGCCGCCTGCAGCGCCTTGAAGAACATCCACGTGGCCAGGCCTATCACCAGGAAATCGATCAACTCGTAGCCGACAAATATCTGCAGGGAGGATAGGTGCAGTCCGGAAATGCCGAGAAAGTCCCCTCCCCCCCGGATGAAAGAGCCGTATCCCCGCCATCGGTGACAAACCCAGGCCGCCACGAACACCAGCGTGTCAAAGACATGGCACCAGAACGTCGCCGGCACGAGGGTCTTCCCAGTAACCGCCTTCTTTCGCGCCACCTCCATGAGGACATTGACGACCGCCAGGATGGCTGCCACGGCCAGACCGGCGCCGGACAGCTTGGCGATGATGGGGGTGGCAATGGCCATTTTCCTCGGGGGCGAAGGATCGGGTCCGGCGCAAAACCCCTCAAGGGCTATCCCAGGGGAACCCTGAACGCCGCAATCCGGGCACGGAGTGGCCCAGGCACTTGAAGTATTTCCGATCCGGGAGCCCCAGCGTGAAGTGCGCCTCTACCGGCCGGCCTGCCCGCTCCAACTTGATCAAAACCTGGTTCCATCCCTGACGGAAGGCGCATTCCGCATAGTTGGCGCCGTCTCCCCCGCCGTTTCCCTGATTGGGCCGAAGGCCGGTCTTTTTCGAGGTTTGGTGCCGGAATGTTCCGTTGAACCAAAGTTTCATCCGGCTGTCGTTCGAAACCCCCACGATGACCTCCTGCGCGCAAGGCGAGCGGATGAAGTGCAGCAGGTGGACGAACCCGTTCTTCCCCCCGAAGATCGCTTCAGGCTCGAGGTCGTTTCCGGCCAGCCATCGCTCGGACCACCCGGCAGGCGGGGCCGTTACGAGCCCTCGCTCGTCGTTGCCAACGGGAGTGTCGATTGTGCCCGCGCACACCGGCGAAACGAGCCAGCGATAGCCGCCAAGAAAAACGAGCGGCAGCTGCGGCAGTCCGGGGCGCCCGCGAATCGCCAGAGCGATCGAGAGGCGATTGGTGTCCGCGATGGCAGCCGCCCCGGCCATCACCGTGTAGGAAAGGACGGTGGATGACCCGGCCACCAGCTGCACCGGGACGGGTCCGGCAGGATCCAGCTTCCAGCCGGGCGGAAGCTCAATCGCCACCTCCCCTTCCAGAGGCTCGGCCCGGGTATTCTTCAGGGAGACGCCGAACTCCCTCGGCTGCATGCCGAAGATTGCGGCGTGTGTCCGGTATTGAACCGAGCACTCCAGCGTGTGCAGGTCCCAGGAAATCGTGCCGGGTTCATACGCCTCCAGCGATCGCGAATTGAGCGAGAATGGATGTGCCACCCCGGCGGCCCCCTTTGTTCCTTCCGAAATAACCGTGTCGGAATTCCAATAGCGGAGGACCCGCGGCGCCATTTCGCACACTTGTTCCGTCAGGACGTTTACGTCCGTGGGCGCACGCAGGTGCCGGATGCCGCCATTGGCCAGGTTGGTGCTGATTTCGTCGCGCAGGGGAGCCACCCATTTCGCCGGCAGCTTCTTCGCCCCCTCGATGATCCCGAGCATCGCCCCTACTGTGGCTCCCGTGCAGTCGGTGTCCCAGCCGCAGTTCACGGCCTTGCAAATCGCGTCGGCAAAATCAGCCCCATAAAGGAGGCCGATCGTCTGGAATCCCATGTTGATCGGCGAATACTGCGCCAGCGAACGGAAGAATTCCCTCTTGATCGTGTTTCGCGCCTCAATCCAGTCCGAACCTCCCTTGAAAAGCTGCAGGGCGCGCGCAATGGCCCGGTGCGTGCGCGACCCGGCGGGTATTGCGCTCAACCCGGCTTCGATCAGCTTCATCTTGTCGCCCTCGACGAAGGCGCACGATTCGACAACCGCGTTGAATACCTCGCCGTAGACCGACTCGCCGCCGCCGTGGTCGCAGATCGCATCCTCAAACGCATACCTCGCAGCGATCTCCGGCGTGCCTGGGGCCACGCAGGCCCAGATCTCCGAACGGATGGGGCTTCCCATGCAGTCCCGAAACCAGTTGTTATGCCACCCGGACACCGGAGGGGCAAGGCCTCGGACAAGGTTAGCCTTGCTCAATCCGTATTCGTCGAAGTTGTACCTCACGCAGTCGAGCCAGTAATCCGCAAGGTCGCGTGAGTTGATCCCGGGACCCTTTTCCTGCAGGGCCTGGAGCCATAGCAGCTGCAGTTCCAGGTCGTCGTTCGGAATGCCGCCCTCCGGCAGCTCGGGATACCAGCTGACATCAAACAGCTCCTCGCGCCCGAATTTCTCCTCAAGCGGGCCGCCCAGGGTGCCGCCGATGTTCTTGCCGTGCCAGCAGCCCAGAACCTTGTCCTGGTAGTCGGCGAAATCGATCTGGATCCCCCGATTTACGATCCCAAGGGAATGCAGGGCGATTCCCGCCTTTTCCGCGGCGCGGCCTGGGGGGTCAGCGCGCATGCGCCTTGAGCTTGCCATCCGCGTCCTTCAGGAAGCAATCGAGCCGCTCGCCACCCAGGAGGACGTTGGCCGGGTAAACCCTCGAAAATGGCGATTGCCTGAGCCGCGCCCTGTACGCCTTGAGTTGCCGGACCGACTCTTCCAGCAGATCGCGGGGAAGCCCCTTCAGGAAGGCCGGACGCTTGTTGCCGCGTTCCTCCAGAAGGCGACTGAAAATGTAGACCTGCGTGGTCAGCCGGAATCCCTCCGCGTAAAGGCGGAGGAAATCGAACCGCCGAACCAGGTCGGCGTAGGCCCGGGGTTTCAATCCGGGATTACAGGCGGCGAGCTCGTCATACAGGGCCCTGGACCGGGCCACGGCCTCGTCCTTCTCGTCCAGGATCTTTTTCGCATTCTTGTCCTGCATGCCGAGGGCATCCTGCGCGCCGGAAAACCAGTTCTTCAGGCTGTGGTGCGTTTCTGCAATCCAGGTCGGCTGCCGGATGTTCACGTGGAACGCGCTATTGTCGGAAAACACCGTGCCATTCACAAAGACCGTTCCGCACACGACAGACCATGTCGGCTCGAGCAGCCTCATCGACCAGTCTATGCACGCCTTCAGGGCCTGGGGGGAAATCCCGTCCTCCACCAATTCCTCCTCGATAAGCCAACGGGAGTAGATTTCGCGGCGGTCCGCCTCCGGATTCTTGCCTATGATCGCCGCCGCGTACAGGTTGACCAGGTTGGGCGTGTCAAAGCAGGAGGTGTCCTGGACGCCCTCCCAATCCGTGCGCATGATGAAGCCGCTGACGTTGTGCTTGCGGCCGTAGTCCAGCCGGCGGGCGAGATCTTCCGTCATGATGCTCGGCGTCTCCCCCCAGCCAAAGTACTGGCCGTGGGCATCGTACTCGATCCACTGCTCCCGCTTTCCCACCTTCCCAATCAGCGGATTGTCGGGAAACGTCGGGTAAAAATCGTGCGGTGTGTTCTTGAGCGAAAGCACGATGTCGATCGGCAGCTTATCCAACGCTTTGGCAAACTGCTCCTGTTCCTCTTTTTGGTAAATGAAGTCCCGGATGACGAGCTTCTTTCCCGCCTTGTGAAAGGGCCCGTACATGCCGTTCACCATGTTCCGATGCCACTCCGCGGGATCCAGCGTCTTGCATCGGTCGCACTCGCAGTTGTGCATGTTGCTGATCGCCAGCCGGCTTTCCCCTGTGCCAAACGAGGTTACGACGCCCGCCAGCTGCGGCAGCATGATGAACAGTTCGGTGTACTTTGCCGGGAGGAACTGCTCCCACCAAAAGCTTTTGCTCGGGCAGAAAACGCCGTTGGTGAGGATCTCCGGATGGCTTTTCAGGATGAAATCCTTGAACCACAGCTCCTTGTCCTCCAGATATACCGCAACGCCAACCTCGGCCGCCTCGGCGATCAATTGCGTCAGGTAGTCGCGCCGAAACGGATTCAGGTTCTCCCGGAGGGCGTAGTTGTAGATGGCCGCGTCAATCTGCTCGTAGAGCTCGAAGAGGTTCGCGCCCTCCGATTTTCCGCCCAGGAATTGCGCCGGGAAGACGATCTTGTCGACGATTCCCGGCTCGTGCAGGACAAGGGCGTTCATGTCGTTGGCCACCATGAAGCGCAGCCGCCGCCGCATTTCGTCCAAATTCCATATCCGGACGAAATCGTGCACTTCCACCGCCCTTGTTTCGTACCTGCTCATATGACACCTCCAGATCGATGTTTTTGATTTTGACGGTCCCGGAGTCCGCCGGTGGCTGGCGCGCTCCCGGTCCAGGGACTCGGAAGTGCAAGCGGAAGCGAGCCGTTTCTCAACAGGCGAATGCTAGCATCAGGCAACCATGAGCCTTTATGCTAACGCCGGGCGCGGGCGGATTCGCCCGGCTTGACGCGGCGGTCCGGGTGATTTGACACTGGCGGACAATGATGACCATCCCTACAGTTAGCCTCAACGACGGCCGACGGATTCCCCAGGTCGGGCTTGGCACCTGGAAGATTCCCGACGGGGACGCAGCCAGGGTGGTCGCGGACGCAGTCTCGGCCGGTTACCGCCTCATAGACACGGCGTCGGAATACGGAAATGAACGGGGTGTCGGCGAGGGACTGCGCGCGGCGCCGATTCCCCCTGAGGATCTCATCGTCACCACCAAGGTGTGGAACGCGCATCAGGGCTTTGACCGGACGATGCGGGCCGCCGAGGAGAGCTTGGAGCGCCTAGGCAGGCCGCATATCGATCTTTATCTCATTCACTGGCCAGCGCCCGCCCAGAATCTATATGTCGACACGTGGCGGGCCATGATCGCACTGAGGGAGCGCGGCGTCGTCCGTTCCATCGGCGTGTCCAATTTCCAGGAATCACATCTGGAGCGCATCATTGGTGAGACGGGGGTGATCCCCGCGGTGAATCAGATCGAGCTGAATCCCCAGCTCTCCCAGCGGAAAATGAGGGCAATCAATGCAAGCCACGGCATCGTAACCGAGTCCTGGAGCCCGCTCGCCCGGGGCAATTTGCTGGTCAATGCCGACGTCACCGCACTGGCGCGGAAACACGGAAAAAGCGCGGCGCAAATCATCCTCCGCTGGCACATCGAATGCGCACTGGTCGTGATTCCAAAATCGACCTCGCCGGCCCGGCACATTGAGAACCTCTCCCTCTTTGACTTTGTCCTGGACAGGGACGATCTGGCCGTGCTCGACAGGCTGGATATCGGCCGGCGTTTGGGTCCAAATCCGGATATTTTCTAAAGTCCCGCGCGAGGATGCTCCCGGCTGGAAATCTTCCCTTGCCGGCCCACTTGTGTCGCGGCGTCTTCCGGCATCCGGGGCCGGCTAATGCAGCTTAGCAGAACGACTCATTTCCATCAGCTGCTAACCGTTTCACATTGAGTGAATAGGACGGCGGCAGCCATCAATGATCGGCGAAATCTCAACCCGATTTCGGTGCTTTGCGTACCTGCACAAGTCCCCAAAACCCATGAAACACACACAAGTCCCCACCAAACCCGGTCCGACCATCCCGTTCGCCCTCCGATCGCCGGATCAATCCACCCAGACGTCCGGTCGATCCGATTCACGCCCGTCACGCTGCCTGCGGGGTTTGTTCCTATCCGTTCCCCTAATTGCCTGGAGTCTGACCGCGCAGGCCCAGGTCGCTCCGGCCCCTAGTCCAACGGCGGGCGCGACGGTTGCCGCCGAGGGCGAAATTGTGCAGCTTCCGACGTTCAACGTGACCAGTCAGGTGGCCAATCCATATGTGGCGGGGGACGTCATGTCGGTTGCGCGCATCGCCGGCAGCATACTGGACTCTCCGCTGACGGTGAATGTCGTGTCGCCGCAGCTAGTGACAGACCTGGGCGCTGTGGTCGGCTACGACGTCGACCGGTACTTCGCGGGCGTCAGCAACGGCCGCGGCGCGGGGGCCGGCGGCATCATGGACAGGCAGGATTTCCGCGGCTTTGAAAGCTTCACGAAGACCGTCGACGACTTTTCGAGCTTCGATTTCCCGGGAAATACCGGCTACCAGGCCAACTTCGACACCCTTTTCCAGGAGCGGGCGGAACTGGTGATGGGTCCCGACAGCATCCTGTCGCCGACGGGTACGCCAGGCGGCTCGGTCAACGTGATCACGAAGTCGCCTGAGTTCAAGGCGAGCACGGAAGTGACTGCGGAGGTCGGCAACTACAACGCCAACCGGTACACGATCGACACGACCGGTCCGATCAACCAGCACATCGCCTTCCGGGTGATGGCCGACTATCAGGACTCGAAGACGTACGTGCCCGGCGCCATCCGCCAGCAGAACCTCGGTCTGGAGTTGACTTACAAATTTTCGGACAAGAGCAAGCTGACGCTGAAATACTTCGGCGAACAGTGGGAGACCAAGGGGGCGATCACCGACGCAAATGACAACGGCGAGCAGATCTATCTGCCGAACACGGTTGGCGGGACGGTCCTCAGCTCCGATTTCGAGCCCGGATTCAGCCCGAGCGGCTGGAACGGCAGCGCGTCGTGGAGCACGCGCAACGACCGGATCAACACGGCCGAGGCCGAATTCACGACCTCGCTGTGGGACAAGGTCTCGATGCGCGTTGCCGCCCAGGGCCTTTCCGAAAATTTCCTGCAGGACGCTGCCTATCCCTCGGGCAATCCGTCCGAGACGTTCAATGCCGCAACTGGAGTCGAGACGGCGGTGACGCCCAACTATGTCGTCACGGCCATGCCCGAGGTTGCGCAGTACACGCATGGATTCTGGCGGGGCGAGCAGATCCAGAATGACTACGCGGCCAACTTTCACCCCGGGTCGGTCTCCCTGCAGCCGGTGCTCGGATTCGCCTACCAGCAGGGACACCAGCTCTATTATCTGGGCGCCCAGGACAAGAATCCGGCCGACCTGCCCGCCGCCAACCTCTACGCCAACTACTACGCCCCCCCACATCCCTCGCTCACCGACTACACCTCAGGGGAATCGAACATACCGGCGATGGGCAAGCTGGAAGAGGTCTACGCCGAATTGAGGGCTGGTTTCTTCAACGACCGTGTTTTCGCGACCGGCGGCGCCACGCGCACCTGGGCGAACATCAACGACTATACGAGCAAGACCTTTGTCGTCGACCAGACGGGAATCCAGCCGACGGGCCCTTACACGAACGTGGCCCTCGACAGCAAGCACGACAGCTACCTCGGCGGCATTCTCGTCAAGCCGGCGGACAATGTCTCGATCTACGGGACCTACTCCAGCAACGCCGGGATCGTGGCCAGCTCGGCCAACACCCCGCTCTGGCAGACGGGCAAGCAGTATGAGTACGGTGTCAAGACGCAGTTCTTCGACAACCGGCTTCAGATCAGCGCCGATCACTTTCAAATCACCGAATTCAACCTGACCTCGCAGAATCCCGCGCACAACACCGACGCCAGCCAGCCGGCATTCATCCTGAGCGCTGCGACCAGCAAGGGCGAGGAGCTCAACGTAGTCGGCGGGATCACAAAGGAGTTGTCCGTCATCGCCAGCCTGACCGAGATGAAATACCGAGACGGATTTGGCCGCCGGGTTCGCAACGTGCCCGACAGCCTGGCCAACCTCCTTCTCAACTATCACTTCTTCGACGGCACGCTCAAGGGTCTCAACGCGTTCGCCGGCGTGGTCCATGAGGGCCAGGTGGCAGGCGAGACCGTGTCGGGCTTCACATCGCTCGGCGTCCCCGAGCTCCCCGGCTACTTCGTCCCCAGCTGGAACGTGGTCAATGGCGGCGCTGGGTACTCCTGGAGCCACTACCGGGTCAATCTGAACCTCGACAATCTACTCAACTCCCACTTCATCTGGGAGCCGGCCTCGAGGCAGTCCGTGAGTGAATATCCGGGCCTGACGGTGCGGGTTACGTTCATCATCCATCTCTGATACAAGGCCGCCGGGAAGACCATCCGCCGAAGCCCGCAGCTGCGGCGGCGGATGGGGATATTGACATGGAGGGGGCGATCCGCACGCTCCGCCTGGAACAGGATACCCCCTATGAAAAGGTCCTTTCGCAGAATTGCCTGCCTATTCCTCGCAACCTGCCCGGCAGCGGTCTTCGGGGCCGACACGGCGGCGCCTCCCGCCGGATGGCATGCGCAGTCGCTCGGCCAGGCTGTCGCGTATCTTGCCCTTTTCGGAGGCATCGGCATCTCCCTGGCGATCATTGGCTACAAGATTTTCGACCGCTGCACGCCCGGACACCTGCACAGGGAGATCATCGAACACCGAAACGTGGCGGCGGCCATCATCGGCGGTTCGGTGATCCTCGGGGTGTGCATCATCATCGCGGCGGCGATGCTGGGTTGAGCCGAGCCTGAGACGGGTGAAGCGCAGCCACAAGATCGCGCTGGTGCTGCTGGGCGGCGCGTCGGCCGGGGCATTCTCCGGCTGCTCGCAATCGGGCGCCGGAGGGCCGGTGCGGATCAGCGCCCAGTCCGTCTATGTAAATGATTATTATATCCCGGGGGCCGGGTATTACCACGCGCCGTTTCACCGATTCTACCCGTATCCCTACAACTTCTACGACTCCCGGCAGAGGATGTATTTCTTCGGCGGGCAATGGGGGTACTCCCCGTTCCTCAGTCCGATCAACATTTCCTCGCCGACCGACGACGCGGCGCGGCTTGCCGAGGCCACCCGCACCGACATCGTGCGCGGGGGTTTCGGGAGAACCTCCGGCGTGTACTCGACCTGGTCCTGATGCAACGACACGCATGCAAGCCAAGGCCCGGCTGGACGGGCAAAGTCGAGGGAATCGGCCTCACCTACCACTCTCACGAGGCGGGCCCCTATTGGGACGAGTCGGCTTGCTACGAGTTCACGGCAGCGGAAATCGACGTGCTCGAGGGTGCGGCGCGCGTCCTGCATTTTCTGTGCATCGATGCGGCGGATGCCGTGATCCGGAACAAATGGTGGGACCGCCTTGCAATCCCGCCGGCGGCCGTGCCTTCGATCCTGAATTCTTGGGAGCGCGACGACTTCAGCATTTACGGCCGTTTCGACCTAGCCTACGACGGCACCTCCCAGCCCAAGCTCCTGGAGTACAACGCCGACACGCCGACGGCCCTCGTCGAGGCGGCCGTGGCCCAGTGGTTCTGGCTGCAGGACACCCGGCCGGGAGCCGACCAGTTCAACTCAATCCACGAACGGCTCATTGAGGCCTGGCGCCGCTGGAAGGGTGGCTGCATCCACTTCAGCAGCATCAAGGAGAGCGCCGAGGACGAGCAGACGGTGCTCTATCTCCGCGACACCTGCGTCCAGGCAGGGATCGAGACAAGGACGGTGGCCGTCGAGGACATCGGGTGGGATCCGCAGCGCCGCTGCCTTGTCGACCTCGACCGCGTCCGCATCGACAGCTGCTTCAAGCTTTACCCGTGGGAATGGCTTTGGCGCGAGGACTTCGCCGTCCACCTCCCGGCGGAGCCGGTCCGGTTCCTGGAGCCCGCCTGGAAAATGCTCCTGAGCAACAAAGGCCTGCTCCCGATCCTCTGGGAGCTGTTTCCGGGCCACCCCAACCTCCTTCCCGCCTACGAAAGCGCGAACCGCCTGGGCGCCTGCTACGTGGCCAAGCCCAAGCTAAGCCGCGAGGGGGCCAACATCGCCTGGATCGAGGGCGGTGTCGCCGTCGAGGAGACCGGAGGGGGCTACGGCGCCGAGGGCCTCATTTACCAGGCCCCGGCGGCCATTCCCGACTTTGATGGCAATCACCCTGTGTGCGGCGTCTGGATCGTTGACCACGAGCCGGCGGGGTTGGGCATCCGCGAGGACTGCCGCCGGATCACCAGCAACCTGAGCCGTTTCGTGCCGCATTTCTTCCCGAAAAGTGAGTAACGCAGGATACAACAATCCAACCGCGCTCGGCGTCGGACATGAGGGGACCCTTTTTGCCCAAAACGCCAAGGTCGTCGGGCGGTCCGTGCTCGAGTCAGCCGACGGCTACCGGTGGGACGAGTATCACCTGAAGCTCGCCGACGGCACGGCCACGACACTGGTGTACGAAAGCGGCATCTGGAAGCGGTACGACCTGTTCGATGCCGACAACGCGCTGAGCGCCAGCGACGCTGCCGCCTGCGGCGTCGGCGATCAGGTCACCCTGCGCGGCGACTCCGCAAATGTCGTCTTCGTGGGGCAGTCCCGGGTCGAGTTCATCGAAGGAAAGGCCCCGGAAGGATACCGGGTGGGGAGCGAGGCGCACTATTTCAACGCAGAGGCAGGGAGCCGGCTGTTCGTGGTGAGCTGGACCGGCGGCGAGGTCGAGTTCTACGAAGGCCAAAACCTGCCAAGAGGGGAAGTCGAGAGCGCCTTCGGACTGCCGGAGCCTTCCCTGCTGGCCAGAATCTTTTCCGGGGGAAGCGGCGGACTCGACAGCTGGTTCGACGACAACAGCCGGCTGCTCGGAACGATCCTAGTTGTCTGCGCCGTCATGGCCTTTGTCTGCTACCAGGGAAGATCGCCGACGACCGCAAAGCCGCCGCCGCAGGTTCCGGCCCCCGCCCTCCGCCTGCCAGGCAAGGCCCAGGGCGACCTGGCGGGGCACCACTACGTCGTCGCGGGGCACCGGCTCGACGAGATCGCCGAAATGCAGGGCACCTTTGACAGGCACGAGTACGAGCTCGTTGACGAACAGGGCGGGCATGCCCTCCTCATCCAGGGACTGGCCATGGATGCCCGCCAATGGTACCTGTTCCGGCCGGCGTCCGATCCCGTCAAGATCCGCCCCGATCAGGCCGCAGCATTCAAGCACGGGGCATTCTTCGTTGTTGGCGACCGGCAGGCCATTGTCCAGACGCTGTTTCAGTGCCGCACGATTGGGTCGGACGGCGCCTTGACGCCAGGCGTGCGGACGGGAGCGGTCTGCTATGGATTCACGGCCCAAACAAAGGACGAGTGGGTCCTCGCCCGCTGGAACGAAACCGCCGTCGAGATCCAGGTGGGAAGCGTCCTGTCCGATCAGGAGGTCCGGCAGGCCTTCGGCCCCGGGGTCTCAAAATGAAGGGGAGCGCGCCCCGTCAGCTCCCGTAGGGGCTCGACGGGTCGTCGGCGGGCGGCGGGCGCTTTCCGCCGGGACCGCCCGGCGGGCCGCCGCGAGGACCGCCCGCGCGGCCGCGGCTTGGGGAACTGGGCACGGTAAAGCTTGCGATCGGGTCGGGCTTGGACGGATCGAATCCGGCGAAGTCATCCGCGAGCCATTTGGCCGGCTCGACCTTCGAGTCCCGGATTCCCTGCGCGACGCACTTGGCCAGCTCCCAGGCGCCATACGGGCTGTGGTGGGTTGAATCCTGGCCGCGCGAGAAAAGCAGCCAGGACGGTTGGTCGCCCAGCACATTCATCAGGGTGTCGCTCATCGCCGTGAGGTCGACCAGCGGCACGTCGAGCTCCTTGGCGACGGCGCGCACCGCGTCGGGGTAATCGTCGTGCGTGTTGCTGACCCGGCCGTTGGCGAACTCGTGCCGCTGCATCGGCGTCACCAGGATGATGTGGGCTCCCTTGCCGCGGATCTGGTGCACATAACCGCGCATTTCCTCGGCGTAGTTCTTGAAGGCGCCAAAAGCCGGGCCTCGGGCGCGCTCCTTCTCATCGTTGTGGCCAAACTGGGTGAGAACCCAGTCGCCGGGTTTGATCACGCTCAGGACCTTGGCGAGGCGGTTCTCAGTCCGGGAATCATGGTAGGACTCGCCGGATTCGCCGTGGTTGGCGATTGCGACCGTATTCTTGAAGAAGATCGGCAGGAACTGCCCCCAACTCGTGGTCGGCATTCCCGGCTGGTCGGTCATGGTGGAGTCGCCCATCAGGTAGATTGTCGGGACATCGTCGGCGCGTTCGGCCGTGAGCGACGAAATCGCCGGATGCGAGTCGTTGAATTCGAGCGTGACCCGGTCGTCCCAGGCGATGGCCTCCGCCGGCTCCTTTTCGCGCGGCTTCAGCCTGACCAGGGTGCCGTCCGGCAGCTTCGGCGTGCGGGTGTTGACGATAAAGGTGACTTCCCTTGTCTCGCCGGGCTTGGTCGCCGCATGCAACACCATCAAGCGACGCACCTCGGCGAAAATCGTCGTCACCGTCGAGGTGGACGGATTGCCGAGAGTCGCGGTCATGCGCCAGTTGCCCTCCTGCGGCACCTTGAAGCTGAAATAGAACGGGGCCCTTGCCTCGACGCCCCCGCCGGAATCAAAGGCTTTCGGCACGGCGCCCGGGGGTCCGTCGAAGCCGTAGCCCCGCGTATCGGAGTAGGTCATGTCAGGGCTCACCCAAGTCCATCCCGCCTGAGCCGGCCCGGACCCGAAAGCGAACTTGAATTGCTGAGCGTAGGCCGAGGCGGAAAGGGTTGCGACGGCCGCCAGCAGGGGTAGGCGAAGGTTCATGGCGAAGTTCTCCAACGGGGGCCGCCCCGACACAATGCCAAATTCGTGCGCCCGGCGCAGCGACAGCTGGCCCGAAGATTTCATGAACACGTGGAATCTCCGGGCTAACCCGCGGCCTCCTTGCGCAGCCAGAGCTGGCCGCCTCCGCCGACAGCGCACATCGGCATCCGCTCCCGCAGGAAATCGGTGTGATTGTTGTACATCAATGACGAGGCGAACTTGATCTTGAATGTCCGGTTGTACATCAGGAAGGCGCGAAGGAGGTAAATCTCATTCCAAGCCCGACCCTCGTCGAACCAGGCGCGCGGGTAGTCGAAATTGCCGGTTACATCGTGGATGTGCACCCAGACGCCGGATTTCAGCGCCGGGAGCACCCTGAAAAAGAGGTGGTTCACATCGCTGCCGACCTTGCTCACGTGCGAACTGTCGATCAGCAGGATATCGTTGGCGTCCAGGGATTCGAAGACTGCAATCGGGACATCCTGCACGGCTGCCTCGAACAGAGTCGCGCGGGCTGTCTCCCCTGGAAGAAGCAGGCGGCGGAATTGAGCCAAGTCCGGATCCACGAATGTGAGTGCCAGCCCGCCTCCGAACATTGCGTCATTGAGATCCAGTATCGCGGCCGAACTGTAGCCGCAGCCAACCTCCACAATCCGACCGGGCTGCAGGCGCCGGACCATGCCGTATAGCACGCAGGCGTCGTACGTCGAGTATGACGGGTTCGCGAGGTAAAATCGCCGGCCGGTCGTCGCCGTTTGGGGAAACGGCAGGTCCGGGTAATAGGCGGCAAGCTCCTGCAGAAGCGCGAGCTCTTCGCCGAGGTTCAGGTCGACGGCCGGGAACGGAGGCCCGAAACCGCCGCGGGAAAAGGCTGCCGACACCTCGTCCTTGGAGGGGAGCGGCGAGTAGAAGTGGCCAAGGGGGCAGAAGCGCGTCCATCCCGCGTTTTCGGCGCGCAATCTCCGGCCCTCGGTTTCCAGATGGTCCCGCGTTCCCTCCAGTTCGGCGACAGATTGTTCCAGGCGTCGGACGGACCGCTCCAAATCCCTGAAACGGCTTAATCTTCGGAGAAACCAGGTGACGAGCTCCATTGACTCTTTTCCATTCCAGAGACTTCGCCGTTTCAGTGCGCTTGTGGCAGCCTCATTTTGCCAGCCTTATGTCTTGAATCAGGGGAGTCGAACAGAACTTCGATCTCCTCCAGGGTCTTGCCCTTGGTTTCGGGAAGGAGGAAGGCCGCCGTCACAAAATACACGACTGTGCATCCGGCGAACACGAAAAACATCACCCCGTAGCCGTAGCGGCCGACCGTCGGAAGGAAAACCGCCGCAATCGTCGTTGAAACGGCCTGGTTGATGAGCAAGGCGATGCTCATGCCGTTGGAACGGATCCGGGTCGGCATCAATTCGGACAGCGCCAGCCAGACGCAGACTCCCGGGCCGACCGCATAGAAGGCGATGAACAGGTAGATGAAGGCGGCCGTGAGCCATCCGTTGCCCTCGCCCGGCACCGGCGTCACGAGCGCGTTTTCTATCCTGAGGGGAGCCGTGCGCGCCTCATCCAGGTTCGCAAATGGATTCGAGAAGAACGCGATGATCTTGTTGGCGGGCACGCAGTCCCCGCGGGTGATTTCGATCCGCGACCCATCGGGGTCGTCGGACCGGAAGGGCTTGGTGGCCGACCTGAAGCCGCCATACGAATAAATGACGGTCAGGGTGCACGGCCGCTCCGTCAGGTCCCTGCCGGCCCCGCCGCAGGAGGCCAGGAAAGCGCTAGCTTGCGCGCCCTGGAAGGAAATCGCAACCCTTTGACCTGCAGTTACGAGCGCCTGAACCGCCGGCGCGCAGTCGAGCCGACGGCTTTCGGTGCGGCGGAAGGTAATGCCGACCGCAAGGAGCGAGACGACGATCCCCGCGGTGCCGATCGAAAGCAGGAATTTGCGGCCCTTCCTGTCGACCAGCATGAAACCGGCAATCGTCGTCAAAAAATTGACAAGAGTCAGGATGACATAACCCCAGTGCGCTTGGACATCTGAAAGTCCCGCCTGAAGGAGGATCGTCGTATTGTACCCGATGATCGAGTTAATACCAGTTGCCTGGTTGCAGGCCAGGATCACGCAGGCGAGCAGAAAGGGGATGATGTACTTCTTCCGACGGAGGGAACCCTGCCTTCCCGCTGATCGGGCGGGGCCCTCCCCTGCGGGTTCGGCGCGTTCCGCCAACGCCGCCTGATCCATCTCCTTGAGTTCGACTTCGGCCTGGCCGGGGGCGCGCGACCGCAGGAGGGCCGCAAGCGAAGCCTCCCTCCTTCCGCGCCTGTGCAGCCAGCGGGGTGACTCTGCCACGAGCAGGCTCCCCAATACGAAAAGAACGCCGGGCGGAAGCGAAACCCAGAAAATGCTCCGCCACGCGAGGTCCTTGAAGGCCAGGAGGCGGCTCGCATCGCCCAGCTTCGCGACCTCGTTCACGCGAATGCTGAAATACATTCCGATCCCTGCGGCGGCGACGATTCCAAGCGTGAGCAGCCACTGGAAGATGCCCGTCCCCTTGCCACGGTTCGAGGCTCCCAGGCACTCGGCAAGATAGAGAGGAACCACCACGCCGATCAGCCCGCCGCTGACCCCCTGGAGCAGGCGCCCAAAAACGAGCGGCCCGTATCCATGCGCGAGCGCGATCATGGGGATGCTGGCGATGAAGAGAACTCCGCTAAGCGTCATCAGGGTCCTGCGCCCGATTGCGTCGGCAAGCACGCCGGCAAAAAGCGTGGATACCACGCTTCCAAGCAGCACGGCTGCGACGATGAAGGAGAGCTGCCCGGCATTGAGGCCCGAAGTGGCTTCGAGATACGGCAGGGCGCCGGCGATGATTCCTACATCGACGCCGTAAAGGAGCCCGCCCAAGCCGGCCACAAACAGGAGCAGCCGGTTATGGACGCCCGGCTTAAAGGGGAGCATCGCGAAGAAATTCCTCAGGCGAGTACCTCTTGAACGACTCGATCGCCTCGTATTCCGCCAGACCGAGGGCGTTGTATGTTTCGGCGAGCCTTCGGCTCCGGTCCTCCGTTCGCTGCCAGAACTCGCGCCGATCGCTCCCCAGGAAGACCGCCTGGTCCTTCTGGGTCTCGTGCCTGAATATCGCCCTGCGCCGGCGCAGGACCTCCTGCGGACTGAGCGGCACGGCAAGATCGATTTCGTCCGGGCTCCATTCGGCCCAGGCGCCGCGATAAAGCCAGAGTTCGCTCCCTCCCACCCAGGCCTGCGAGGCCTCCTTCGCCAGGGCGTCCCGGAGCGCATGCAGGCAAAGCCGGTGCGTGCCGTGCGGATCGTCGAGGTCGCCTGCGGCAAAGATCAGATGGGGCTTCACCAGGTCAAGCAGCTCCCTCATCCGGGTGATGTCCGCCTCTCCAAGCTCCCTTCTCCGGCCGACGCTCCGGTAGAAGGGCAGTTCCAGGAAATGGAGCCGCTCGGGCGCAACGCCGCAAATCCGCGCCGCAGCGACAGCCTCCTGCCGGCGGATCAGTCCCTTCCAGCGCGTCACGGCGGGATCGTCCGGCAATGCACCGCTCGCCTCATAAGCGGCGCAAAGCGACCTGAGCTTCTCCGCCCCCTCGCGCTCGCCAAGGCCCGCATCGGCGGCAAAACGCAATGTGCGCCAAAGCGACTCGTCGGTCACCGCCGTGGCGCCGGACACCTGGTAGGCAATGTGCACTTCGTGTCCGTGCTCGACGAGACGGCAAAGCGTTCCACCCATTGAAATTACATCGTCGTCGGGATGCGGCGAGAGAACCAGGATCCGCTTGGGAAACACCGCAGCCGATAAGGAGCGCAGAGGGCGCACGGGAGCATCTCCGGGCTTGGTCCGGACCGGATCGCGCCCCCCCGGCCATCCGGTGATTGTGTGCTGGAGCTGATAAAAGCCATCGAGGTTCGCCTCGTAGGCGGAGCCCTTCACCGAAAGCAGGTCCTGCAGACCCGCCTCGTTGTAGTCGTCGTCGGTCAGCTTGAGGATCGGCTTCGAGCGGACCTGGGAAAGCCAGAGTATCGCCCGGCGGGTCATGCGTGCATCCCAGGCGAGGCCCTGGTCCTCCAGCGGGCCCAGGAGCCATGGCGTCCGGAACCGGGTGAGGCTGCACGCGGCCGCCTCGTCGAGGACGAATGCCGCATTGTCATGCTCCTGGAGGAAAGAGGCGCTCACCTGCGCGCTGGCCGCTCCTTCGATCGCCGCGCGCACGATGGAGGCCTTGTGCTGCCCCCAGGCCATAAGGACGATCCGCCGGGCCTCCAGAATCGTGCGCACGCCCATTGTGATCGCGTAGTGCGGCGTATGTTCGTCTCCCCCGAAATCACCGGCCGCATCCCGGCGGGTCAGGGGATCCAGCGTCACCTGCCGCGTGCGCGACCGGCGGGCGCTTCCCGGCTCATTGAAGCCGATGTGCCCCGTCCGGCCGATCCCAAGGATCTGAAAGTCGATTCCGCCGGCGGCCCGGATCCTCTCTTCATAGGCCCGGCAATGCTCGTCGACCGATCCGGCCGGAAGCGTCCCGTCCGGCACATGCGTCTGCGCAGGGGGAATGTCGACGTGATCGAACAAATGCATCTGCATGAACCTCCGGTAGCTCTGCGGGTCGGAGGGCGGCATCGGAAAATATTCGTCGAGATTGAAGCTGGTCACATTCGCGAAGCTTAGCCTCTCTTCGCGGTGCAGGCGGACAAGTTCGGCGTAGAAGCTGAGCGGCGTCGAACCCGTAGCCAGGCCGAGCACGACGCCGCGTTTTTCACCTTGTCGCTGCCGGATCAGGGCCGCCACCTCCCGCGCAACGGCACAGGAGGCGGCCACACTGTTTGGAAAGACCGCAAGCGACGCGTGTTCAAACCTGCTCGGGGACACGACGGGCAGACCGGGCGCGGGGCTCATTGGGGGGGACTATAGGGGCCGCCTTCCGCGATGAAATGCCAAAAATGCCCCTGCAACCCGCGAGGACACCAATGGAACCACGGCCTGGCTAGGTAAAGGCCCCATAGCGGCGAGTGCGCCGGACACGTAGTCTGGAGGCGGTAAAATCCGGCACTACTTCAGGCTTGGTTGCCGCGCCAATCGAGCACGCGCCGGACGCCCTCATGAAACTCCCTGCCTTCCATCTCAAACGTTACCGGCAGATCGCCTCGCTGCTGTGGAAATACGGCCGCACGGACCTGGCGCAGCAAATGAGCGCCGAGGAAGGCTTCGGCGTTGATCAATTGGCGTCCGCGGAGGGTCCTGCTCTGACGGACTCTGCGCTCCCCGCCGCCGGGCGGTCCCTGCCCGAGCAACTCGCGGACGATCTGGAGGCAATGGGACCGACCTTCGTCAAGCTGGGGCAGGTGCTCGCCGGACGGCCGGATCTGTTGCCCGACGATTACCTGAAGGCGCTCGCCCGGCTGCAGGACAAGGTGAAACCGTTTTCCTACGCCGAGGTCGAGGAAGTCGTCCTCACCGAGCTTGGAGTGCGAATTTCCAAGGCGTTTCTGCGCTTCGACATCGAGCCGGTGGCCGCCGCCTCGCTGGGGCAGGTGCATCGCGCGGCGCTGCGGGACGGCCGGGCGGTGGTCGTCAAGGTCCAGCGCCCGAACATCCGCCGGCAGATCGCCGAAGACTTTGATGTCCTCGAGCAGATTGCCGCTTTTCTCGACGGCCACACCGCCCTGGGCCGCCGCCACCGGTTTCTCGTCATCCTGCAGGAATTCCGCCTGACGATCCAGCAGGAGCTCAACTACGAGCGCGAGGCGCACAATCTCGTCGCACTCGGCAAAAATCTCAAGGATTTCAAGCACATCCAGGTGCCGCAACCCGTGCCGGGCTATTTTACCCGGTCAATCCTCACGATGGAGGAGGTGCAGGGGCAGAAGATTTCGGCACTCGGTCCGCTGGCCCTGCGCGACCTGAAGGGCGAGATGCTAGCCGAGGAACTGTTCAAGGCATACCTGCAGCAGGTTCTCCTGGACGGATTGTTCCATGCCGACCCCCATCCCGGCAACGTATTCGTCACAGACGACGGGCGCATCGCCCTCATCGATCTTGGAATGGTCGGTCACACGGGCCCCGCGATGCAGGAAAACCTGCTGAAAATCCTGCTGGCGATCAGCGAGGGGAACGGCGAGATCGCAGCGGATGTGGCCATCCGGATGAGCGAGAAATTGGAGGGCTTTGCGGCGCCGGAGTTTTCCCGGCGCATCACGCAGTTGGTGGCCCTGAGGCGGGACCAGGGATTGGAGCAGCTCAATGTCGGCCGTTCACTCCTCGAGGTGAGCAACATCGCCCAGGAAAACGGCCTTATTGTGCCGGGTGATATGGTGTTGATCGGGAAAACCATGCTGCAACTGGATGAGATCGGCCGCATCCTCGATCCCAACTTTGATGCGGACGCCTCCATCCGCCGCAACGTCGCCGCCCTGATGGCCCGTCGCATGGCCAAGGATGTCACGCAGGGCGGCATCTTCGGCACACTGATCGAGATGAAGGATTTCGCGGTCGGACTGCCCTCCCGGCTCAACCGGATCATGGATGCGCTCATCAACTCTGAGCTGGAGATGAAGGTGAAGGTCCCCGACGCCAAGATGGTTATGGACGGAATGGACAAGATCGCAAACCGGATCACCATGGGCATCGTGCTCGCGGGCATGATCGTCGGAGCGTCTTTGCTGGCGCGCGTGGCGACCCACTTCCAAATCTTCGGCTACCCCGGGCTGGCCATGCTTTTCTTTCTCGCGGCTGCGGCCGGGGGATTCTGGCTCATAATCAGGATCCTTGTCTCAGACTTCAGAAGCCGTAAGCACGACTTGCGTTGAATCGCTGTCGTTAACCGGCGCCCGCACCATGCTCAATGCCGCCAAAGACACCCTCTCCAGCCGGGTCGCCCAGGTCTGGGTCAACAAACTGATAGCCCGCTATGGCAATGTGCAGGAGCTGAGAATCGACTCCCGCCAAAAGACGGTGGAGGTCTCCTGCCTGCTGGACGGCGAGCCAACGCCCATCACCATCAGGGTTGGAAATTACGTGGTGGAAACCGAAAACGACAAGAAATTCATTCGCGCGTCCGAATTCCAGTGCACGCGCCCCTGGCTGCAAAACTTTCTGACGGACTTTGGCCACCGGCAGCGGATCGAACTGCCTTCCTGGGCCGCCGCCGTGCTGTAGGGGAAGCCGCCGTACCGGAAGCCACCAAGTCTCCGCGCATCAATGCGAGACGATGGCGCGTTGTGCTTCCGTCGCCCCAAAAGGCAGTCTGATGGAGGCATCCCTTCGGGACGATGCTTCGCATCGCCATCTTCGCGCTGCGCGCTTCGTCCGCCGCCCCGATGGTATCCACTTCATGGTGGGCAAAGACCCCATGGCGACGGTTGCCGCCAGGGGCTACCTTCCGCACATGGGTTTATTTCTACTTATTATTGTCCTTCTTCTTCTATTCGGCGGCGGCGGTTTCTATATTGGAGGGCCGGCCGTCGGCGGCGGCGGACTGGGGCTGATCCTGTTGATCTGCCTAATCGTCTTCCTGATGGGCGGATTTCGTTCGAAAAAGTAGAAGGAATCTGGGTCACCGGCCGCTCGTGCCGGGAGGAGGAAAATTCCTCGCAGCGTCGTCCAGCACAAGGACCCAGTCGTTCCCGCGGCCGCTGGACGGCGGTGTGAACGCCCGCGACTCCGTCTTCGGAAACTCCCCGATGAATGCCGAGGTGCCGAGCCTCGGGTCGTACCAGTAGGCCTTGATCGAGGTTCCCGACAACTTTTCGTAGATCCGGTCAACAAGCCTGACCTCCAGTTTCGCTCCCGTGGCCGCGTAGATGAAGGCATAGCTCCCATCCGACGCCCGGCAGGCCTGTATGCGGTCCGACGTGCCCATGGGGTCGTTGACGAGCAGCCATTGGTCGGGGATTCTCAGGAGCATGGGTCTCGATTCGATCAGGTTCCGCAGGTACTGCATCTGCGAGGCGGCCGGCAATTGCAGCGCCTGCTTCCACGGCAAAGCCGGGGCCCTGCTCGGCACCTCTCCGTCCTGCACGCCCGACGGGCCCTCGCCCGCCCCGCGCCTGCCCGTGGCGTCGGCCTTTGCAGCCCTGCCCGCCGGGTTCCTCCAGCTCCTGCTCGTCGCGCCGAACACTCCATTGGCCCCGTAGGTGTAACCCGCGCCCCCGGCGAATACTCCGCAGTAGGCGATCCGCCGCACGAGATAGGCTTCGATTCGGTTGTAGCCCTCGTACCCTCCCTCGCCGTCGATCACCGGCTTGACGGGAATCCGGCCGTAGTCCGCCGCGATCAGGTCGTAGTTGCGGTTCAGGCTCGTATGGCCCGACTGAAGCATGTTGAAATCCAGCCAGTCGTCATTGTGAAAGAACTGGGACGAACTGCGGGGCGACTTCGGGTGGTAGGTCTTTAGGTGAGTCCCGCCGTCGCCCGCGGCAAGGCCGGCGGCCATTGCCCGCCAGGTGTCCTCCACCCCGGTGGGGAACCAGTCGCCGCCAAGGATCCAGATTATGGGCTTGTCGCGATAACGGCTGCCGAGGAACCGGCCGTAAGCGTAGGCGCCCGCCTTGTCCACGACCGACGGCCCCTGCGCGCGGATTGCCGATCGGATGGACGGTCCGTAGGCCGATATGTCCAGGAGGGATCGGTCCTGCTGGACGTACTCCTTGGACCAAATCGGCACCATGCCGATGTAGAGCCCGAGCGACTCGGCCTTGTCCACGACCCAGTCCACGTGCTTGAAATAGGCCTCATTCGGGTGCGCGGGATCGCCGTTCACAAAGACCGTCTCGCCATAGGCGTTGGGCCTGTCGAGGCCGCCCCAGAACGTGGCAATGGCCTGGATGACTGTGAACTTCTTGGCCGCCCGATCCTTCAAATAGAGCTCGGCATCCTCGCGGGTGAGGTGGAAGAGCGCCCACTCGGTGTCGCCCAGGTAGAAGAACGGCGAGCCGTCCGCCTTGACGAAGAACCTCTTGTTGTCCGAGACGCGCAGTTGCGGCAGCGAACCCGCCCGGGCCGCCAGGCCGCCCAGCGCGAGAGCGGCTACGATCGAGAAAACAAAGGCACTCTTGTGCCGGGAAGTGCTTAAGGAAAACCGGGTATTCATGGGAGTGGACTCAAAAGACGATGACACGGGCGCCTGAAAGGGACGGGGCGGTCACGGCGGCGTCTCCTCGGTCAACATCCGCTTGGCCTGCTCCCTGTCGAATTCGCCCTCCCAGGCCGCGATCGTCACCACTGCCACGCCGTTGCCCACGAGGTTCGTGAAAGTGCGAATCTCCGACATGAATCGGTCGATCCCGACGATCAGCGCCAATCCGCCCACGGGAACCGTCTGGATCGTCTGCAGAGTGGCCGACAGGGTGATGAAACCGCCGCCAGTGACGGCCGCCGCTCCTTTCGAGGTGAGCAAAAGCACCAGCAGCATCGCGATCTGCCGGCTGAGGCTGAGCGGCGTATCGGTCGCCTGGGCGACGAAAACCGCGGCCATGGTGAGGTAGATGCAGGTCCCATCCAGGTTAAACGAGTAACCCGCCGGCACCACCAGGCCCACGACCGGCCTCGAACACCCGAGCCTTTCCATCTTCACCATGAGCCCGGGGAGAGCCGTCTCGGAAGAGGAAGTTCCCACGGCCAGCAGAATCTCGTCCCTCAGGTACCGCATGAAGCTCCACAACCCGATCCCATTCAAGCGAAGGATTCCGCCCAGGACGAACGTCACAAAGACGGCCATCGTCAGCGTGACGCAAAACATCAGCCAAAGCAGCGAGCGCACACTCGACATCCCCAGCGTCCCCACCGTGTAGGCAAGGGCGCCAAAGGCCGCCAGGGGCGCGGCCCACATGATCACCGCGAGCACCCGCATCAGGATCCTGAACGCCAGCTCCAACGCCCTGCTCACCGGTCGCACCGGCGCTCCGATTTCCGCCATGGCCACGCCGACGAGAATCGCCACCAGCAGGACCTGAAGAATCTCCCCCGATGTCAAAGCGCCGACCAGGGTCTTGGGAATGATGTTGAGGATGTAATCCGTGACGGTCGGCATCCGGGCCGCCCCGCCCAGCTGCGCCAACGCCGCCGCCTCGGCGGCGTCGGCATGGAAATGGATGCCGGCTCCGGGCCTGACGATGTTCACGACGACCAGCCCGATGACCAGGGCTGCTGTTGTGACGATCTCGAAATACACCAGGGCCTTAAGGCCGACCCAGCCCACCTTTCTGAGGCTCGTCATGCCGGCAAAACCCAGGACGATCGTGCAGAAGATCACGGGCCCTATCAGCATCGTGACAAGGTTGATGAACCCCGTCGCCAACGGTTTCATCTGCGCTCCGGCCGCAGGCCAGAAATGGCCGAAGAAGCACCCAAGAACCGCGCCCAGGAGCACCAGCAGGTACCGGCGCCTGTCAAGAAAACTCAGGATGCTCACTTGGGGTTGGGGTCTGGCGCCCCGAATTCGATTTGGTTCGGTTGGCCTCCCTCAGCACATCAGGCCAGGCAACGCATTCAACCTCGAAAGCACGTTCCCATCTGGGAGCGTCGCGTCCTTGCGCCTTCAAAACCGATGCGCTCCAAATTCACCTGGATCCCGCATCCTGCACGACCGAAGGCGGACTCGTCGCCTGGCTGGCCGGTCCCCTCCCCTTGAGCCTCGGCCGGCTCGCCATGCATGGGCTTGTGACTTGCGAAAATCCGAGTGCGGATTTAGTACACGCCGTCTCCATAAACCTCCCCAGAAATGAATCGCAAGGAATTCATCCGAACCGCAGCGACGGCAGCCCTGATGGCCAGGCTCGGGGCGAAATTCGCCCGCGCAGCCAAAAACGGGGAAATGCCCTATCGCCCGCTCGGCCACACCGGGGAGAAAGTCTCCCTCCTCGGCATCGGCGGCTACCACATCGGCAAGCGGAATCTGTCCGAGGCGGCCGCAATAGGTATCGTTCGCTCGGCGCTCGATGGCGGGGCGAACTTCCTGGACAACAGCTGGGACTACAACAACGGCGTGAGCGAAACCCGGATGGGCAAGGCCCTCCAGGATGGATATCGGGCCAGGGCCTTCCTGATGACGAAGATCGACGGGCGCACGGCCCGGGCGGCCGTCCAGCAGCTGGATGAGTCCCTGAAGCGCCTCCAGACCGACCACATCGACCTGATCCAGATTCATGAAGTGATCCGAATGGAGGATCCGGAGAGGGTTTTCGCCCCCGACGGCGCAATCGAGGGCCTGGTCAAGGCGCGCGAGGCGGGCAAAGTCCGCTATATCGGTTTCACCGGCCACAAGGGCCCGGACATCCACCTGCACATGCTCGAAGTCGCCGACCGCCACGGGTTCCTCTTCGATTCCGTGCAGATGCCCTTGAACGTCATGGACGCCCATTTCAACAGCTTCAGCCAGCGCGTCCTGCCGGTCGCCCTCCAGAAGAACATCGGGGTCCTGGGCATGAAGCCCATCGGCGATTCGGTCATCCTTAAGAGCCGGACGGCGACCGCCGTGGAGTGCCTTCAGTTTGCAATGACGCTGCCGGTCAGCGTCTGCATCACGGGCTGCGACTCGATGAAGATCCTTCAGCAGGGGCTGGACGTGGCGCGCAATTTCCGGCCCCTAAGCCAGGATGAGGTCGCCGCCCTGCTCGCCAAGACCGAAGTGGCCGCCGCGAAGGGCGAGTTCGAGCTTTACAAGACGACAGACCGCAACGACTCCACGTCGCGAAATCTCCAGAACCTGGGCTGACAGGCGCGGTACGAAAATGCCCGCGCCCCGGCCCACGGCGACGCGTCAGTTGACCTTGGCTGAGAATCCGGCGGCGTTGAGGGCCGCGATCGCCGCCTTGGCGTCGAAGTTTCCTGTTATCTCAAATGAGTCCGCGTCCTTCGCCGCAGTCGTGCCCGTGACCCCGCTCACCTTGGCCACCGCCTTGTTCACCGAGGAGACGCACTTGTTGCAGCAGAGATGGACTCCGCTGACGCTGAGCGAGCGCACGGTGCCGGACGGCACCGCGCCCTGGGTCAGGTGTATCGCGGCGTCGCTCGGCTGTCCGTAGAATCCGGCGGCAACGAGCGCGTCAACCGCCTTCTGGGCCGTGGCCAGGCTTGAAGCCGTGATCTTGACGGCCTGCGCCGTCTTGTCCGCTTCGGCCGATGCGCCGGAGACGGGCGTCACTGCCGCCACGGCATCGTCCACGCAGCCTTTGCAGCACAGGTGCACATTCGTCAGGGTCACTGAGTACTCCGCAGCCCGTGAGACCGTGCAGGCGGCGGCAAGGGAGGCGATGGCGAGAAGGGATCGGCATCTGTTCATTGGAAAATTGGGTTGAAGACCCTGTTCGCATACGTAACAGGGACTCGGCGGGGAGTCAAACCCCGGACCGACCGATTCCAACACTATCCCGCCGTCTCCGGGTCAGGCGAGACAGGCTCGATGGCGATCGGCAGTCGGCCGGTCCGTGAACGCAATCCAAGTTCAATTGACTCCGCGGGAGTAAATGGTCTTTTCTCGGCTCTCATCCCGAAACAACCGCGCCAAGCCTGGCGGAGGTCCAGCACCGAAGGCCCTCGGGCGCCGTTGTCGAAGGGTACGAATACCCCGCCCCCGCCTTCCCGCATAGCTGCTTGATGAACCGCAATCTGATCATCGGAATTCTGGCCTCATTGGGGTTCCATGGCAGCTTGGTTGTCTACTCGGAATGCTGCTCCGGCGGGCAATCGGTGAAGCGGCCGGCGCCGCCTGCACCGACTTATGCGGCGATCGCCATGCCAAAGATCGAGCCCGACAAGCCCGACGAGGACGATGCGGTCTACGACGAACGGGAGCAGTTGATGCAGCAGCCGTTGGCGCCTCCAACCCAGGACGAGGCCTTTCAGATCGTGCTCGATACGTCATTTATCCAGCCCATGCAGCCCCCGAAACCCGCCAGGATATCGGCTGGCCAGATCGTCATATCCATGCCGCAGACCCAACGCAGCATGGGCAGCCGGTTGGACGGATTCGGCGAGATTTACGAGATGGCAAAGGTCGACGAGATCCCGGAAGTGGTCGTCCAGGTGCCCCCGGATTATCCCTATCAGCTGCGCAGCGCCGGGATCACGGGCGAGGTGATGATCGATTGCGTTGTCGATTCAAAGGGCGACGTCCGTCATCCCGTAGCCGAGCGCACGGCGAGGCCGGAGTTTGGGGCGGCCGCCGAGCGGGCGGTCAGCCTGTGGAAGTTCCGGCCGGGCCAGCGGAAGGGCCGGGCTGTCAACACCCACGTGCTGGTGCCTATCATCTTTTCCATCAACAATTCGCCCTTCTCGGCGCATCATTGACCGGGCGGCTGATCTCCCGCGTTTTCAATGCGGCGCTTGCCGGACGCGGCAAAACTCGTGAAATGCGCGGGATGCCAATCGATTCCGCCGCACGCTGGCTGGCCAAGCTCAGACCCGGAACACGGGTGGTGGTCCGCACGGCCGCATACGGCCTTTGCGCCGGCCTCGCGGCGGTCGCGTTCAATGTCTGCATTCGTTTCCTCTACCAGAACGGAATTGTCCGGTTGAGCCACGCCTCGGTGCCAGTCTTTCTCGTCGGCAGTTTCCTGATCGTCGGGGTGACCTCCGGCGTCTCGGGCTGGCTCTTGAGCGCTTTCTGCCCAGAGGCGGCGGGCAGCGGCATTCCGCAGCTCAAGGTCGCATTCTGGAAGGACTTTGGCCTGGTCCCCTTCCGGGTTCTTTGGGTGAAATTCGTTGGCGGGGTCCTTTCGGTGGGCGGGGGTGCCAGCCTTGGCCGCGAGGGGCCTTCGGTGCAGCTGGGCGGGGGCCTTGCGTCCAACCTCGCCGGGGCGCTTGGGGAACCGAGCCAGCAGCGCCGGCCCGCCGTCGCAGCCGGCGCCGCCGCGGGGCTCGCCGCAGCGTTCAACACGCCGATCGCCGCCGTCACCTTCGTCCTGGAGGAGATAATCGGCGACCTCAACAGCCGGCTTCTCGGCGGAGTCCTTCTGGCCTCCGTGGTCGGCGCCCTGGTCGTCCACGGCCTTTTGGGCGAGCAGCCGGCCTTCGCGCTCAAGGCCGTCCGTTCACCCGCGGCGTGGGTTTTCGCAGCCACCCCGGTTGTTGCCCTGCTGGCCTCCGCTGCCGGATGCCTGTTTCAGCACCTTGCGATGGGCATCCGCAGATGGAACAAGGCGCCCCGGCAGTCACCCGCATGGGTGCGGACGCTCCTCGGCGGGCTGGCCGTGTGGTTGATCGGCAGCGTCGTCTTCCTATGCATCGGGCGCACAGGCGTCTTCAGCCTCGGTTACGAGGATCTCTCGGCGGCCCTCGACGGCCGGATGCTCGCCCTTGACGCGGCAATTCTGCTCGTCGCAAAACTGCTGGCGACCGCAATCTGTTATGGGACGGGGGGCTGCGGCGGCATTTTCGCCCCCACCCTGTGCTTCGGAGCGATGACCGGCGTGGGTGCGGCCGGCCTGCTCGGCCTGGCCATTCCCCTCGACGCTTCCGCCTACGTCCTGTTCGCCGTGGTCGGGATGAGCAGCTGCCTCGCCGCCGTCGTCCGGGCCCCGGTGACGAGCATTCTGATCGTCTTCGAAATGACGCACGAGTTCGCTCTCGTGCCTCCTCTCATGATTGCGGCGCTCGTGTCGCAGGGGGTGGCGCGGCTCTTCACAAGGCACAATTTCTATGACGCGCTGCTCGAGCAGGACGGCCAGAGCGTCGAACACGTCATGCCGCCGCGCGACCTGAAGGCCTGGCTCGAGGCTCCCGTGAGCCGGATAGGCAACTTTCGGCCCGTGATAGCCCGCGATCTTTCGCCGGCTGGGCTCAGGCAATTACTCGCGGAGAACCCGTTCGGCCGTTTCCCCGTGGCGCACGAAGAAGGGCCGCCGCTCGGGATCCTCACCCGCGCAGAGGCCCAGGCCGCCCTTGCGGAGGTCCGCGAGCCGCGGCTGGCGCCCGCGCCGTCCTGCCGTCGCACGGATACCGTGCGCCAAGCGCAGTCGCTGCTGATCGATTCGCCGGCGGGCATGGTGGTGGTCGTCGCCGGCGCGGATTGCCGCGTGATCGGGCTTGCGACGCTCCACGACCTGCTCCGCGCCGAATTCGCCCTGAGCTCGCAGGACTGAATCCCGGCCGGGCCTCCAGCGACCTGCCAGCGACCGCTCGCAATCCCGGCGCAACCCCTTTACAGTGCCAAAATACTCGGCATCCGTTGGCCGCCGGGTGCGTCTTTCACGCCTGACACCCCATATGAAGAAGAACCTCCTATCGAAAACAGCGGCTGCTTTCTGCGCCACCGCGTTGTCGCTCGCGCCGGCCTCAGCCCAAGTCGGCCACCGTTTCCCTTCCGAGAAGAAGGTAGTGATCGATCCGGTGACGGGAACGCCCCTCACCTTCCTCACGAGTTCGCCGGCCGGAGACTCGAAAATCTACCAGACCCATCCCGACTGGACCTCCGACGGCCAATGGGTGATTTTCCGTTCAAACCGCGTGCCCGGGCAGGTGATGGCGGTGAATGAGGCGACCGGCGACATCGTCCAGGTGACCGAAAAGGGGTACATGGGCATGCTCTGCGTCGCCCGCAAGTCGATGAAGCTTTATTTCATGCGCGATCTTGGCGCGCCCGCGCGGCGCGCACGGGGCGAACCCGGCGGCTATCAGGACCCCGCCCTGGCAAATACCCCGCCTCCGCCGGAAGGCGCAAGGGCCGGCGGACCCGCAGGGCCGGCAGGCGAAGGCCGCCGAAAGGGAGGGTTCATGCGCCCCCGCGGCCCGTTTGCCATAGTCGAAGTTGACCTTGCCAGGCTCTTTGCCGACAGCGCGGCAGGCACGATGGGGCCGTCCGACTCCTATGAACGCATTTGCGGCACCATGCCCGAGGGAATGGGCGCGGGCGGCAACATGGGCCTCGATGCCAACGAGGATTACGTCTATTTCTCTGTCCAGGGCGGCGACGTTGGCAAGGATATGGATCCCAACAATCCGATCTACTCGCAGTATGTCGAACCCGGCACCAACCACGCCAAGCCGTTCGGCCCCCGGGGCATGGGTGGCGGGCCGTCCGGCCTGCGCTCGATGAATCTGACGACGGGCGAGGTCAAGATGATCGTCGATGTTCCGTTCCAGATCGGCCACGTCCAGACCAACCCCTGGGTTCCCGGCGAAATCGTTTTCTGCTGGGAGACCGGCGGAAAGGCTCCCCAGCGCACATGGGTGGTCAAGTCCGACGGCACGGGACTGCGGCCCCTCTATCCCGAGGCGACCTACGAGTGGATCACGCACGAGGCGGTGATAACCAAGGATGAGGTTGCCATAGCGATTCTGTATACCCACACGCCTGGCGGCGGCGGCCGGCGCGGCAGGCGCGGTCCGCCGGCAGGTCAAACGGACCAGCCCGGCGCAGTCGCGGTCCCGACCGCCGACGCCCATGCCCAACCACCCCCAACCTGGGGCATTGCAGGCGACGATTCCCATCCGACCGGCGTTGGCATCGTCAACCTTCGCACCCACGAGATGCGGATCGTCGGCCAGCTGCCGCTCGGAAGCTCCGGCCGGTCCATCTGGCATGTCAATGGTTCGGCGGATGGCCGCTGGGCCGCGGCCGATGACTTCCAGTATCGGCTCTGGATCATCGACCGCCATACCGGCGAAATGGCGCTGCTGGCCTCGATGGGCCAGGTGACGACCGCGGCCGACCACATCCACCCGACGTTCAGCGCGGATGGCACCAAGATTGAGATTCAATCGGCCATGCTGTCGGCCAACAAGCATTCGCTGAACATCTGCGTCGTTCCCCTGCCAAAGGCCTGGCTCGACCGGACCTATGACGACAAGAACCGGCTCCTGGCGCAGTAGCCTCCTGGGATCTCGCGCGCCCGATCGCTAGCTGTGCGTTGCCCGTCTCCAGCCCGTCTTATCCGGGTTTCAGCCGCGGCTTGTTTCCGCGCCATCTGGGCTGTTGCGGAGGCCGTTCGCATCGGAATGATCGCGATTTGGACGGCCGCGGCCGCAACGGTTGCTGTTCCGGCCTCGGCGCACACCCTTACGATCACGCAGGTCCTGGTCACCTTCGAGCAGCCAGGGACCGTTGGCGTGAAGATCGACATCGATCTGACCGGCGCATTCCAATCGCCCGAGGGCTATTATGCCATTTCGGTGGCCCAACCTAATGCGCAGCGGCAGGCAATCGACCGGGTCCTTCCCAATGTGCTCGACAGCCTTCAGCTCTTCGTCGGCAACGAGCGCCTCCGGCCCATCCTCCAGCAGTTCAGTTTCCCGCGGCTGTCCCAGGAGGATTTTCTCGACCCCGCAACGGACCACTTCACCACGCTGAACTTCATTGCCGTGCTGCCGGCAAGCCGCGAATCGCTGAAGCTCGTGGTGCCGCCCGGGGCGCGTGTCGACTATCCGGTGGCGTTCATCGTCCAGATCCCTTCGGCCCATATTTCGGACACCTGCTGGATCGAGGACACTTCGACCGAAAGCGACCCATTCGACTGGGCTGGCGTCGCGCCCCAGGCTGGCGTTGCGCCCCAGGCGAACCAGGTCGGGGTGGCGAGCCAGCCATCATCGGGGACGCCGCCTGCGACTGGCTCCACGCATTATCCGCAGATTGAAGACGTCGATTCCATGCCATGGACGCGGCAGCTGCCGATGTATCTCCACCTCGGGTTCCGCCATATCGTCCCGGAAGGGACCGATCATATCCTGTTTGTCCTGGGGCTGTTCTTCCTCGGCATCACCTGGCGCAAGCTTCTTTTTCAAACGACGACCTTCACCGTGGCCCATGCCACCACACTGTTTCTGTCGACCATGGGCATCTTCAGCCTGCCGAGCAAGTTTGTCGAACCGGCGATTGCGCTGTCGATCGCCTTCATTGCGCTGGAAAACGTGTTCCGCCCGCGGCTGGGGGTCGGACGCCTGGCCATTGTTTTCTGTTTCGGGCTGATCCACGGGCTCGGCTTCGCGAGCAGCCTCGCCGAGATCCCGTTCCCCAAGCATCAGTTCATCATCGCGCTGCTCGGATTCAATTTTGGGGTCGATTTCGGCCAGCTCTTTATCATCCTGATCGCGTTTCTGGCAGTCGGCTGGTTCCGGAATCGCCCCTGGTTTCGGGCGCGCGTGGCCATCCCATGTTCGCTCACGATCACCGCAATCGGCCTGTTCTGGATGGTTCAGCGAATCGTCTATTATCGCCACCTCTATTGAGCCTTATTCCCATCCCATCAAAATGACGACAAACGCCCTCCCCTGTTCCGGTGTCACAACGTGGCGCCGGGCCGCCCAAATGCTCGCCCCGGTGCGCACCCTCGCTCTCTTGTCGGCGCTTGCCTGCCCGCCGTTGATTTTCGCGCAGGCAGCGGCGCCCGCTGCGGCCCAAGCCGTCAATCCCAACCGCATGCAGGCAGCCTATCCCGTTCCCTACATGACGCCCGCGGCGGCGGACATCAAGGCGGTGCTGGACCGGGAGCTCGCCTATCTGGAGCAGGCCACTCCCGGCCAGGTCGTCAATCTGGACACCAATGAACCGGTCGCCGATCTCGCCAATCTGCCCGAACACGTGGGCCTGGCGCGCGGCCCCTTCCAGCTCACGGGTTACGAGTGGGGCGTCACCTACTCGGGTATGCTCCGCGTCGCGGATGCAACGGGCGACTCGCGCTACCGCGACTATACGGCCGCCCGGCTCCAGGCCATTGCGGCCCTCGCCGCGCATGCCATCAAGCAGCCGAGGCAGCCCGCCCCCACCTTCGGCCCGAACGGCCCGGTCGGCGACATGCGCATGTTCTCCGTCCGTCCAGTGATCAATCCGCAGACGCTGGACGACTGCGGGTCCATGTGCGCGGCGATGCTCAAGGCGAGCCGCGCAGGGATCAGCCCGCAGGAGCTGCAGCCCTGCATCGACCGGTACATGGCGTGGATTTCCTCGGGCCAGTTCAGGTTTGAGGATGGCACGCTCGCCCGCAACCGGCCCCTGCCCCGCACCCTCTGGCTCGACGACCTTTACATGAGCGTTCCCGCGCTGGCCCAGATGGGCGCGGCGACCGGCGACAAGAAATATTACGACGACGCGGCGAGGCAAATTCTCCAGTTCTCCGCCCGGATGTTCGTGCCCGAGAAGGGCCTATACCGGCACGGCTGGGTCGAAAAGATGGATCCGCATCCGCTGTTCCCGTGGGCCCGCGCCAACGGATGGGCGGTCGTGGCGATGGCTGAACTCCTCGACGTGCTTCCCGCGGATCATCCGGACCGCCCCGCCATCATGGCCCAGTTCAAGGCCCACGTGCAGGGACTGGCCCCGCTCCAGGACAGCAAGGGCCTCTGGCACCAGGTCCTCGACCGGCCGGACACCTACTTAGAGACTTCGGCAAGCGCGATGTACGTCTATTCGATCGCCCTCGGCATCAACCGCGGCTGGCTCGACGCCGCCGCTTATGCGCCGATGGCCGCGGTCGGATGGGATGCCGTGGCCGCCCAGGTCAACAACAAGGGCCAGGTGGAGGGTACCTGCGTCGGGACGGGGATGGGCTTTGACCCGATGTTCTACGCATACCGGCCGACCAGCGTCCTCGCCGCGCACGGGTACGGACCCGTCCTTCTCGCCGGGGCAGAAATGATCAAGCTGCGCGCGGGCGCCGCGAAGGCGCTTTCCAACAACGGCGGCGCCCTGCAGATCGCCCCCGCGCCGCAGGGGCGCATGTAGCCCGGCTCACATTTTGACCGTCATGTCATTCGTGACGGATTTCACGCCGCGGATGTCGAGGGCGAGCTTCCCGACCAGCGACTTTTCGGCATCGGAACCGGCTTCGCCGGAGACATCGACCACGCCGTCGGTTGTGGTGACCTTGGTCTTGATCGCGCTCGTCGACTTGTGGGTCAGAAGCGTGAATTTCACCTGGCTGGTGATCGAGGCGTCGTCGATCTTGTCGCCCACGGTCTCGCCCGTTGCGGGCTGGGCCTTCACGACGATGTCATTCTTGACCGACTTCACCCAGTCGATGTCCTTGGCGTAGACCCCTGTCAGTTCCTTTTGCGCATCGTTGTCGGCCGTGCCGCCGAGCGTGACAACGCCGTCCTGCACCGCAACCGTCGTGTTGGTGGCGCTGACATTTGCCTTCACCAGCAGCTGCCCGCGGATCTTCCAGGCCATCCAGGCGTCCGAGTGCTCGGGATAGGTCGATTGGATGAGAATCTCGTTCTTCACGCCGAGAACCCCGGGTATATTCTGCACGGTGTCCTCGGCAAGGGCCTTGGCGTCCTTGTCCTGCACCGTGCCGGTCAGAGTGACGATTCCGTCGTCTGCCCTCACCGTCACATGGTCCTCAAGTACGGTCTTGTAGTTGTAGGATGCCTTGGCGGCGTCCACGATCTTGCTGTCAGTGTCCGCGGAGGCAAAAAGCGAAGCGGGCAGGGCGACGGCGATAAGCAGCGCGGGAAGCGTGTGTAATTTCATGTTTGATTTGTTTCTCTACTAGAACGCCCCCGAATAAGGCCGGCCAACGAGCCGTCGAATAAATGGCAGCGGAGCTAATGCTGAAACCTGTCGTAGGGTAGGCCATGGGCCGTCCATGCGCTATGGGGTGTACAGAGGCTATACGAAAACTGCTAATGGCCATTGCGACGCGACCAGAGCCGCCGCGCCCTTCGCGAACAATTCGGGTCAACCCGAAGATTTCACGAAATTCGTCCAAATCTCATCCAAACCGCTCTCAAAAAAGGGCCTTAAACTCCCTGCGATGTGCTTATAAGCACACCTCGGTCGTCTTCGGCCCTTTTTCCTCGGCGGTTTGGCGATCTTTGGCCGTTTTCATGAAATCTTCGGGTTAAACCCCATACGGAATTCCCGGTGTTCGGGCTATCATGGCATCGTGCTAAACAAAGGATATCCATGCCATTAATCACCGCGGTGCTCACCCTGATCGTCGTCGGCTTCCTGCTCTGGCTGGTCAACAGGTTCGTTCCGATGGAAGGGATGATCAAAACCATCCTCAATCTCGTCGTCGTAGTCGCGGTGGTCCTCTGGCTGCTGTACGGCTTCGGGATCCTGAGCCATTCGGGAACAATCCATCTGCCGGATGTGAAGTGACGGTTTTCTCCTGCGACGGGCTCGCGCACCGGGAGCGCTAAAGAGTGATTGTCGCCTCGATCTCCGTGCCGGACCGCCGGGCGGATTTGACCGTCAGGGTTCCGCCTGCGTGGACCACCCGCTCGTGCATGCTGAGCAGACCGAGGCCGCCTTGTTCCTTTTGCATGGCCGGGTGGCGATTCCTGTCGAAGCCGATTCCGTCGTCCTTGATCAGCAGTCGAACAAAGGCGCCCTCCTTCTTAAGGGTCACGCCGACACGGCGGGCGTGGGCATGTTTCTCGACGTTGTCCAACGCCTCCTGGAGCAATCGGTAGAGCGTCAGCTCGGTATTGATCGGCAGTCGCTCGGCCAACTCCACACAGGCCAGATTCACCGGCACTCCCGTCCGGTCGGCGAAATCGCCGCACGCCTTTTCCAGGGCCGCGATCAGGCCCAGCTGGTCCAGAATGCTGGAACGCAAATTGCCCGAGATGCGCTCGACTTCCCTGACGGCTGCGCCGAGCATTTCGCGCAACTGCATCGCGTCCCTCTTCAATGGTCCCTCGCGCGCCGAAAGCCTATCCGCCAGAGCCTGGCTGCGATAGACGACGGCACACAGGGGCTGGGTGATGTTGTCGTGCAAGTCGAGGGCCACGCGGCCGCGCTCGGCTTCCTGCATCTGAACCAGCCGGTGGGACAACGCCCGAAGCATCTCCTCGCTTCGCTTGGCCGCCGTGATGTCCGTCACGACCAGACTTATCGTTGCGAGGCTGGAACCCTGCCTCGCCAGCGAACGAACGGAGATTTGCGCCGGCATCCGCGAACCGTCGCCGGCAATGAGCAGCACCTGAATCTTGGAGCCGGATTTGCCGGGCCGTTTCATGAGCGGCCGCAGCTTGCCCCTGTCCGCCTCGGAGAGAAAGCGGCGAAAGGAGCCGCCCATCACCTCCTCCAGGGGGCACCTGACCATCTTGGCGAAGCACCGGTTGGCGTATAGAATCACCTTGCCGGCCGTCATTGTGAGGGCCCCCTCGTTCATGGACTCGATCAGCACGCGGTAGGCGTGCTCGGCGCCTGCCAGCGTAAACACCCGCTCGCCTTGCTTGCCGGCGACCACGACAGCATCCACTTCTCCGTTGCGGATGGCCCGGAGCGTCTCGTCCGCCTCGGCCAGCCGCTCGCGCAGTCCTTTGATTTCGCGCGACATCGCCGGCCGCCAGGAAAGTTGCCCCCGGACGGTTTTCAAGGAGCCGTCTCACCCTTTGTGTGCAAATCCAGCCCGACAAACAGGCCGGCTTTGCCCGACAGGTTGCCGATCAGCCGGCGAATCGGCCTCGGGAATTCCCGGACCAGCGTTGGTGTTGCAACGATCTGGCCATCCCGGGCCAGAATGGGCTGCTGGTAGACATCAATCACCTTGAGTTCAAAGTTGCCCTTCAGCTCGGCCTTGCAAAGCTCTCGCACGCGCAGGAGGGCCTGGCGCGATCGGGCCGTTGCCCCCGCCACGTACAATCGCAGGACGCATGTGCCCGGGTGCGCGGCCGCCAGCGTCTTTTCAAAGGCCCTGGTTGCGCGCCTGGTCTTCTCGTTGGCTTTCATGGGGGTTCATTCCGGTCAATTGGCCGGACGCAAATCCAGACCGACGAGCACGCGTTCGGTGTCGGACAGGTCGCCGATGATTTTCCGCACGGGCTGCGGCAGCTTGCGCACCAGCGTGGGAATGGCCAGGATCTGGTCGCCCCTGGAGAGTTCAGGCTGGTCGATTAGATCAACCACCTCGATGCTGTAGCAGCCGTTCAGGTGGGTTTCGCAGATCCTCTTCAGGTTCGAGAATGCAGCCAGCGATTTCGGCGTCTGTCCGGCCACGTAAAGCCGCAGTTGCCAGAGTTTCTCCCGACGGCGCTGGATGCCGGAGGCCCTTCGTTTCACCGTCTTGGTTCTCATCGTTGGTCTTTCGTTTGGGTTTTGCCCGGCTTTCCGGCCCATGCCCTGATCCCATCGGCGTGCCGAAGGCGCGACAATTCCGACCGCTCCGCCGTCAAAACCTGAGTTCGCGCGCCCGCCTGGTTGTCCAGGCGCCGCAATTCAAGTTCCTCGCATTCGTATTCGCTGCGCAGCCCGGCGATCTGCTGTTCGAGCGTCGAGCGCTTGCGCTCCAGTTCGCGCTTCCGACGGGAGGCGTCCTGCTGCCCGGCCAGCGCCTCGGCCTTTTCGCGCGCCGCCTGCGCGACGCGGGAGGCGCCGGTCAGGACGCCGCTGGGGCCGATGTAGGCGTCGACTAGGTCGATGCCCCGGTTCGAGATCAGAAATTCGCGAACCTGGTTCGAGTGCGCCATCCCGCGGGCCTTGAGCACGTAAAGCACGCGGTTGCGTTCGCCGTTGCCCTCGAAGTCCTGCAGCAGCAGCCACGAGTCCATGAGCGACGACATGGCGATCTCGCTTTGCTGCAGAGCGTGGCCGCCATGCGTCAGGCTGGTGAAGAACGACGTGACACGCTCTCCTTTCAGGAAGTCGATCAGGCGCGTCACCATGCCCTTGGTTTCGGAGTCGGTGCCCGCGACCAGCAGGCTCGTGATCGGGTCCACAATGACGACGGCGGGTTTGAATGTGGCGATCTCCCTGAACATTGTGGCCAGGTGCATCTCCAGCCCGCAGAGTGTCGGCCGGGCGGAGTGGAACCGAAGAAGGCCGCGCTCGACCGGCAGTTCCAGGCGCAGCCCGATGGAGCGCATGTTGCGGACGATCTGGTTTGGGGATTCCTCGAATGAGAAGAAGAGCACGCGATCGCCGCGCTGCGCGGCAGCCTGGGCAAAATGGGCGGCGACGCTGGTCTTGCCGGTGCCGGGCGTTCCCGTGAGCAAAACGCTGCTGCCCCGAAAGAAGCCACGCCCGCCCAGCATAGCGTCCAGGCGCGGAATTCCGGTCGACACGCGTTCACCCGAAACCTTGTGGTTCAGCCCCAGCGAAGTGATGGGGAGGACGCTGAGCCCATCCTCGCCGATGAGGAAGGGAAACTCGTTGGTGCCGTGCAGCGAACCGCGGTATTTTACCACCCTCAGGTGCCGCGTGGCTATCTGGTCGTGGACCCGGTGGTCTAGAAGGATGACGCAGTCGGACACATATTCCTCGAGCCCGTGGCGTGTGAGCTGTTCCCGACCGCGCTCGGCCGTGATGACGGCGGTCACGCCTTTTTCCTTGAGCCAGCGAAAGAGCCGGCGCAGCTCGGCGCGCAGGATGGCTTCATTGGGCAGGCCCGCAAACAGCGCCTCGAGCGTGTCCAGCACCACGCGCTTGGCACCGATGGAGTCGATCGCGTGGTTGAGACGGACGAAAAGTCCCTCCAGATCGTACTCGCCGGTTTCCTGTATCTCGCTGCGTTCGATATAGACGTAGTCGAGCACGATCTTCCTGCGCCGGACCAATCCCGCCAGATCGAACCCGAGCGAGGCGACGTTGCTCTTCAACTCACCGCCTGTCTCCTCGAATGACATGAAGACGCCGGGCTCGCCGAATTGGACGGCACCGCGCACGAGGAATTCCATGGCCATGAGCGTTTTGCCACAGCCCGCTCCGCCGCATACGAGCGTGGGCCGCCCACGCGGCAATCCGCCATTCGTGATTTCGTCGAGCCCATGAATGCCCGTGGGGCACTTGGGCAGGCACACGGCTGAGCGGGTCGGTCGCTGAAGATTGTTTTTCATTGAAAACGTCTCACCATCAATGTTCGCAAAAGTTACAGCCGATTGAGAGCCGTGGATATGGGGTTTTCCCCTCACGGCCGAGGCGGTTGTTGCGCTTGCCGCGGGATATTTGCCGGCCGGCGCGCCAAACGACGATCAGAGCCCTTTTGGCCCGCCCATCACCGAGATTCGCGCCGACGGCTACGGAGGCCGGACCGCCGAAAGGCAACCGCAGCCCTTTCTTTCGGAGATCATTTCAACCAGGATTGGAAGACCGTGGGCCGCCTTGATCGCGCACACAGCGGCGCCGCGAGCGTGCGGCCATGGCGATAACACCCCATATCGCCGGGAAGTTTATCCGGGTATCTTGAGGAGATGAAAACATTCATTCTTCCAACCCAGTCTCATTCGCCCTCGGCCCGCGCGGCACGGCGTTTCTCCCCCGTCTTCGCATGCCTGGGCGCCATCGGCCTCCTGGCCGGCTGCACCACCGAGCCGGAATCGCATCTCGTATCCGCCCCGCCCCCACCTCCGCCAAACCGGGCGGTGATGGTGACGACGACCACTACCACGCCCGTGGCGGTCGCAGTTGCTACTCCCGCCGTGTATGTCGGCAACACCGCCTATGCGACAAGCGCAGTGCCCGTCATGAGCACCACTGTAGTGACCCAGGCCCCGCCTGCCCTCCAGCAGGAAGTCGTGCTTGCCCAGCCGACGCCCCAGCATGTTTGGCTCGCCGGCTACTGGACGTGGCGCAACGAGCGGTATGAATGGATGGCCGGACATTGGGAACTGCCGCCGAATCCGGGTTCGGTGTGGACTGCGCCGCGCTGGGAACAGCAGGGCAATGCCTACCGGTTCTACGAGGGCAGTTGGAGCTGATTAGCCGCAGGTTCGGTTTCGGATCCGTCAGGGGTCTATCTGTGACCATACCGTCAACACCAGCCCAGGAGGCGGCAAGGCCGGAAACAACCCAGGCGATCGTTGCGAACGACCTGACGAAAACCTTCGGAGAAGGCGATGCCAGGATGACGGCCGTGGACCGCGTCGGGCTCGTCGCCCACTTTGGCGAAATGCTGTTCATCGTCGGTCCCTCCGGCAGCGGAAAGACCACGCTGCTCAGCATGATTTCCGGCATTCTGCGTCCGGATGGCGGCACGGTGACGGTGAAAGGGACCAATATCTGGACCCTGAGCAAAGACCAGCTGGCCGACTTCCGGTTGAATACCGTCGGCTTCGTCTTCCAGGATTACCACCTGTTTCCGAGGCTGACCACGGCCGAGAATGTCGCGATCCCGCTGATCTTGAAGCAGCGCAATTGGGACGAATCGATCGCCGAGGCGGAGAAATTTCTCGCGATCGTCGGCTTGAGGGCCAAGGGCGGGATTTTGCCGGTGAAGCTCTCGGGCGGCGAGCAACAGCGCGTTGCTATCGCCCGCGCCGTCGTCAGCAGTCCGGAGATCCTGATTCTCGACGAACCCACGGCCTCCCTGGACGGGGACACCGGCAGGATGATCATCTCCTTTGTAAAACAGAAGATTCTCAACCAAAGCCGCTGCATCCTGATCGTCACCCACGATGCGCGCATCAACGAGTACGCGGACCGGATTCTCCACATGGAAGACGGTCATCTCTCCGCGGCGGACAAGGGCACCGAATGAAAACAACCGAGACTGACTCCGGGGGCAAAACAGCCAAGCCGAAGTCCGCAGCCGACACAGCCGGGCCATTGCCCAAAGACAAGACGGCTGAGCCAAATGCAAAGCCGGCCGAGCCATTGCCTGAAAACAAGGCCCATAAGCCAACCGAGCCCGGGGCAAGGGCAGCCAGACCCAGGTTCAAAGCCAAGGCCGCAGAGCTGCGGTCCAAAGCCGGGACAGCCGAGACTGCGCCCGAAGACAAGGCCGCAGAGGGGCTGCCCGAAGACAAGCCCGACAAGGCGGCCGAGACTGCGGCAAGCGCGTCCGCGCCCGACACCAAGGCGGCAAAGCCCAGGGTTGAAGCCAGGAACAAGATTATCTTCTCAGTGGCGGCATTGGGCGTCATGGCCGCTCTGGTCGCCGCCTATTTCTTTGGGAGGGAGAGGAAGGCCCAGCCCCCTGTGTTCAAGCCGGTCAGCAGTCCATACGACTCGGCGATCTATGCCAACGGCATCATCGAGAGCGACCAGTCGAGCGGTTCGAACATCAATATCTATCCCGAAGTCTCGGGTACGATCACCCAGGTGTTTGTGCATGAGGGCCAGCAGGTGCCGGCCGGTGCTCCCCTGCTGACCATCGACGACTCGGTGCAGAGGGCGACCACCGAGCAGTTGCGCCTGCAGTCTGAGGCTGCCCTGGCATTGCTGAACGAACTCAAGGCGGAGCCAAGAATGGAGACGCTTGCGATTGCGGCGGCGCAGGTGGATCTGGCCGAATCCAACCTGAAGGTCGCACGCGACCAGTATGACAAGGACCGCGCATCCTACGACATCGACCCAAGATCGATCAGCAAGGACGCGCTGGATACGGCAGCCGACAACGCCAGGCAGGCGTCCTCCGCACTGGAGGTGGCCCGAAGGCAGTATGACCTGACAAAGGCCGGCGCATGGAGCTACGACGTCGACAGCCAGGAAAGGACGTGCAAGGCGCTCGATCAGGCCTACCGGGCGGCTGGCGCGCTGCTGCAAAAGTATTCAATCAAGGCGCCTATCGACGGAGTGGTGCTGTCCCTCTATGCGGCGGTCGGCAGCTATGTGTCGTCCCAGGGGGCCTACGACCCCTACACGCAGGCATACGACCAGCTCGCTATCATGGGACCTCCCCAGGACCACATGGCCGTGCGCTGCTATGTCGACGAGATATTGATCTCACGGCTGCCGTCCAAGTGGCACATTCGCGCGCAGATGTCGATGACGGGCTCCGACGTCAAGGTGCCGCTCGAGTTCGTCCGGGTGCAGCCCTATGTTTCGCCGAAGATCGAGCTGTCCAATGAGCGCCAGGAGAAGGTCGACCTGCGCGTGCTGCCGGTGATCTTCCGCTTTCAGAAGCAGGACATTCCGGTTTATCCAGGCCAGCTTGTGGACGTGTACATAGGCCAGCAGTGACGCCGCACCCCCGACAGCGAATGCGATGAACGCCTTTCGATCATCAGTTCCCCGGGCGGCTTTCCTCTGCGCCGTCATGGCGGCGCTCGGAGCCTGCTCGGTTGGTCCCGATTTTGTCCGGCCGGCCCTTCCCTATGCGGGCCGGTATACGCGCGAGCCGCTGGCTCCTGCCACGATCGCTGCGGACGGCCAAGCTCAGCATTTCACCCCCGACGCTTTGCTGATGGCCGATTGGTGGCGGCTCTTCAAGTCAGCCCAGCTGGATGCGCTCGTCCGCCAGGCAATCGCCAGCAATCCGACCCTTCAGGCGGCCGAAGCCAGCCTGCGGCAGAGCCAGGACAACCTGCGCGCCGGATACGGAGTATTCTTCCCGCACGCCGATGCCGGCCTCGGAGCCATCCGGGAGCGCACGACGACCTCACAGCAGGGGCTCCAGACGCCCGGCACGATCTTCAATCTTCTGACATTGAGCGGCACCGTCAGCTATGCCCTCGATGTTTTCGGCGGCGAGCGAAGGACGGTGGAGGGATTGCGGGCACAGGCGGACTCCCAGCGTTACGCAAGCATGGCGGCCTATCTCACGCTGTCGGCAAACGTCGTTGAAACCGTCATCGCGCGCTCAGCCTACGCAGCCCAGATCCGCGCAACCGAGCAGCTGATCGACTTGGAAAACCAGCAACTGACGCTCGCCGAAACACAGGTCCGTGCCGGCACAGCCCCGTATTCAACCGTGCTCGGCATACGCAGCCTGATCGCTGCCGACCAGGCCCTTCTGGCTCCGCTCAGGCAGAGGATCAGCCAGTCCGAGGACCTGCTGGCAACGCTGGAAGGGACAATGCCGTCCAAAGTAGTCCTGCCCGACATCGAACTGACGGGCCTCGAATTGCCGGCCGACCTGCCGCTGAGCCTGCCGTCCGACCTGGTTCGCCAGCGCCCCGACATCCTTTCCGCGGAAGCGCAACTGCATGTGGCCAGCGCCGGAATCGGCGTCGCGACCGCTGCGATGTTTCCCAGCTTCAGCCTGAATGGCACCTATGGCGCCGCCAGTGCCAGCCTCGGCCATCTTTCGGCGGCCAACGCCAGGTTCTGGAGCGTCGGCCCGTCGGCCACGATTCCTGTGTTTCAGGGTGGCGCCCTGTGGTATGGCAGGAAGGCGGCGATCGACGCCTTCCAGCAGTCGCAGGCGGACTACCGGCAGACCGTGTTGGCGGCATTTGCGCAGGTCGCCGATTGCCTGAATGCGCTCGGGCACGATGCCGAGGCGCTCCAGGCGCAGGTCGAGGCGCGGAACGCCGCCAGCGAGGCCCTCAGCCTGTTGCAGGCCAATTACCGCGCAGGCCTGGTCGCCTACCCGGAGGTTCTGCTCGCCGACGTGCAGCTGCACGAGGCGACCGTTGCATGGCTGCAGGCCGTGGCGCAGCGCCAGCAGGACACCGTCGCACTGTTCGAGGCGCTCGGCGGAGGCTGGTGGAACGGGAACAGCCCGGCAGGCGAAGGCGGCGTGCCATGAAATACAGCGGCATCCTGCGGATCGGCTTCAAGCTGCTGGTGAATGACAAAGGGAAGTTCTCCGCCCTCTTGATCGGAATCACTTTCGCCGTGTTCCTGATGATGCAGATGACTGCGATGTTCGCCGGAATTCTCGACCGCGGCTTCGCGACTGTCACCAATATAGGCGCGGCGATGTGGGTCATGGACCCGGCGGTCAATACGGCCTCCAGTGCGATCCCGATGCCCGATTACCTGCTTGACGCGGTGCGCAGCATCGATGGCGTCAGCTACGCGGTGCCCCTCTTCATGGGCGGAGCCCTGGTCAAGCTCGAGGATGGCGCTTATCAATCCGTCTATGTCGTCGGTTTGGACGATGAAAGCCTGTTCGGCCGCCCCGAGATCGAGCAGGGCAATATCCTGGACATTTACAACGACAACACCTTCTTCGCGGTCGACGACGCTGAATTCGCAAAGCTGGAAAACCCGAAGATCGGCACGTCATTCGAACTCAACGACCACCGCGGCACGATCGTAGGCATCGCCCGGGTCGCCTCGAACGGGCTGAACGGCATACCGACGCTGTACACGACCTACAACCGCGCGATTGAGTACATCCCGTCGACGCGTTTCACGATATCCTACATATTGGTGCAGCCCAAGGGAGCCACGGCCATCGCGGGAATCAAGCAGCAGGTCGGCAAACTGGGTTACGTGGCCTATACTGCGGATGAATTCAAGAAACGCATCTCTGATTACTACACCTATCAGACGGGCATAGGCACCAACATCCTGCTGATGACGGTGATCAGCTTCATCGTCGGTCTGTCGATCTCAGGGCAGACCTTTTACACATTCATCCTCGAGAACCTTGAGAAGTTTGGCGCACTGAAGGCCATAGGTGCCAAGGGACGCGAACTGATCTACATGATCCTGTTCATGGCAACCTTCACGGCGCTGACCGGCTACGGGCTGGGCGTCGGCCTGGTGACTCTCATGATCTGCATCGCCCGAGCCCGGCTGCCCAATTACGCCGCGATGATCACGTTCGGGAACCTGGGCCTCGCCTTTGGCATGGTCCTGCTGATCGCCGGCATCTCAAGTTATATAGGGATTCGCAAGGTCCTGAGAATCGAGCCATTCGACATCTTCCGCGGATGACGGCCCGTGGGCTAGCACGAAGATTTCATGAAGCACGTGGAATCGCAGCCAAAATGCCGGGCACAAAAACCCTCATGCTCCCTCGATGGCCTGCTAGGCCACCTTCGGTCGCCTTCGGCTTCTTTCGCTCCGGCTTTTTGGCTGATCTTTCCCCGTGTTCATTAGATCTTCGGGCTGATGGTAACACCCCATACCGTGCCTTGGCGCCGGATGCTACCCTGTCCGGCAACCGCTTCCGACGATGGGCACCAACGCTTGCCTTACCTGCCGCCTATGCGGCCAAGAACACCGGCGAGTCCATCTTGAGCCCGGAGAAAAGGCGCTGTGCGTCCGCTGCGGCGCCATGCTGGAAAGGGGCGCCCGGTCAGGACCCGACAAAGCCCTGGCCCTTTCAATCACCGGCCTGGCGCTCTCCGTGCCCGCAACGCTGCTGCCATTCGTCAGCGCAGGTGTGCTGGGTGGCCAGCGGACCAGCCTCCTTTTCACCGGCGTAGGGAGCCTTTGGAACGGCGGCATGCGTCCGATGGCAGTCCTCGTCTTCGTTTGCGGCTGGCTTTTGCCGCTCGCGCTTCTTGCCAGCTTTGCAATCCTGCGCGCGCCTTCGGGACCGGGCCTGGAGAAGCCCGCCCTCCTGCGCCTGTCCCGGGTTGCCGGAGCCCTGGAGCGGTGGGCGATCCCTGAGGTGCAGGTTCTGGCCGTCCTCGTCGCCCTGATGAAACTTGGGGACTCCGTCGACCTCACGATCGGTCCCGGATTCTGGTGCTACTGCGGAATGGCTCTCTCGCTCTTGGTTGCGCGGCACAGTTTCGAGTTCGATTCGACCGTCCCGCTTCAAAATGCCGGCCATCTCGAGGTTGGCGCCCGGCCATGAACGCCCTTCCCGCGCACGCCGCGCCCAGCGGCACCTCATCCTCAGCCGCACTGGCATTGGCCGCGGCGGCAATGCTTGTGCCGGCCAATCTCCTTCCGGTGCTCAGCACGGAATCGTCCGGCAGCAACCGCAGCGACACGATACTCTCCGGCGTCGTCCAGCTTTGGCGCCAGGGGCTTTGGGCGATCGCGGCAATCGTGTTCACGGCGAGCATTCTGATCCCGTTCCTCAAGCTTGCAGGCCTGGCGTGGCTCCTTTTCAACGCGCATCGCGGCCCAGCTGGGAACTCGCGGCGCCTTACGCGGATATACGCAACAATCGATTTCATAGGGCGCTGGTCGATGCTCGACGTCTTCCTGGCCGCATTCCTGACGGGCCTGGTGCAGTTCGGTGAGTTTTCGACCGTAGTGCCCCGCAGCGGACTCATTGCATTTGCCGCGGCGGTCGTGCTGACCGTGCTCGCGACCCAGGCGTTTGACCCGCGGCGTCTCTGGCCCGCGCCCGCTCCCTGCCCACCATGAGCTCCCCGCCACCGCCAAAAGTCTCCCGCGCCCCAGCGTTCCCGCTCATCTGGACAGTTCCAATGATAGCCGTCGCGATCGGGGGGTGGATGGGGTTTAGCGCGCTGTATCACCGCGGGCCCGGAATCGCGATCGATTTTGCCGATGGCTCGGGGGTCGAGACCGGAAAGACCGTGCTTGAGTACAAGGGGGTCCAGGCGGGAACCGTGGAGGCGGTTGAGCTCAAACCGGGGTTGGGTGGCGTCCGGGTTCGGCTGCGTCTGAAAAGGAGCGCCGCATCGCTCGCCAACGCCGGGGCGCGCTTCTGGATCGTCCATCCCGAAATCGGTTTCTCGGGCGTCCGGGGACTCGATACCCTTGTCACCGGCGTGCGCCTTAATGTGCTGCCCGGCGAGGGGCCGCCCGCAGAGCTATTCACCGGCCTCGAAAAGCCGCCTGCTCCGGATGTCACCGACCAAGGCCGGGCCTTTCTGCTGCAAAGCGACCGCCTGGGCTCGCTCACGACAGGCGCTCCGGTGTTCTACCGCGAATTCAAGGTCGGGCAGGTGGAAGCCAGCCGTCTCTCCCCCGACTCAACACTTGTGCTGATCCGCGTCCACATCGACGCCCCCTACGCCGATCTCGTGCGCACAAGCTCCAGATTCTGGAACACCGGCGGATTCTCATTCAAAGTCAGCCTCTTCGGCGGAGCCGAACTCAAGGATACGTCGCTTGAGTCCCTGGTAACGGGAGGAGTCGCCTTCGCGACCCCCGACGAAGGCGCTTTGGCGCCCGCGGCGCCGGGCGACGCGCTGTTCGTCCTGGCGGGGGAGCCTGACAAAGCCTGGCTGAAGTGGTCTCCCAGGATCCCGATCAAATCGGCGGAGGTCGCGGCGGAGCCTCCATCCGGCAAGGAAATCCTGACCAAGCTCATGAAGCCGTGACTGTTGCAAGCGATGCGAAGCGATGGTCTGGCGGGTTACACCCTATGGCATGCCCGCGATTTTCGGCTTAAACTGGGCGGCCGATGCAAAACAAGATGCGCCACGGTCGCCAACCGCCAACCTGAACGGCCCTGTGCGTCGTGAAAACCAGCAGCCTCGAACATGACGAGCTGATAATGCGGCTAAAGTGTCTGGCCGCCGCATTGTTCAGGCCCGATATCCCCAATCCGGGTGCGATTGCCGACGACCTGCCTCTCATTGGCGGAAGCCTCTGTCGCGACTCCATCGATGCGCTCGAGCTGGCCATCTGCATCGAAGAGGAGTTTGGAATCGCGATTCGCAGCGAATGCGATTCGCAAGGCGTTTTCAACAGCTTCGCCAGTCTGGCGAGTTTCCTTTGCGCCCATGCACCAGCAGCCAGGGCTGCCCGCCGCCCCGTCCCGGCAGGCGTTCAGGCGCCCGCCGTCCCGTCAGCAGGCAGGGCCCGATCCTCGCATTCCAGGGTTATACCATCATGCCAGAGCACGACTCCGTTGAAACTGGCCCGCTCGCTGCCGGCCTGACTGGCGATGAGGCCAGCCACCGGCTGGAGAGATTCGGCCCAAACACCGTTGCCGATACCGCCGTCCGACCGTTGCGCAGGGCGCTGGCTGAGTTCTGGGCTCCCGTACCATGGATGCTGGAGGCGGCAATTGTGCTCGAGCTCTATCTTGGAAAGTGGGTCGAGGCTGCGATCATCGCCGTTCTGCTGGTCTTCAACGCCGCCCTCGGTTTTTTCCAGGAAGGCCGCGCCCAGGCGACCGTTGCCGCGCTCAAGTCCCGGCTCGCCCTCAGTGCGTCGGTGCGCCGGGACAATGCATGGGCGACGGTGCCCGCCGCGGCCCTCGTGCCGGGAGATATCGTAAAACTCTCGGTCGGCGCCGTAGTCGCCGCCGACGTGCGACTGACGGAGGGCGCGGTACTATTGGACCAGTCCATGCTCACCGGCGAATCGATCCCCATCGAGGCCGGGCCCGGCCTGCAAACCTATGCCGGAGCGCTCGTGCGCCGCGGCGAGGCCGTCGCCGAGGTGACGGCAACCGGAGCCCACACCAAGTTTGGCCGCACTGCGGAATTGGTTCGCACAGCGCACGTCGAAAGCACACAGCAGAAGGCAGTGGTGCGCGTGGTGCGCAACCTGGCCCTTTTCAACGGCTGCGTCATCCTCGGGCTGGTCGGCTATGCCCGCGTCCTGCATTTGCCGGCGGGTGAGATCGTCCCCCTGGTGCTCACTGGGATTCTGGCATCGATCCCCGTTGCGTTGCCGGCGACCTTCACCCTCGCCGCCGCGTTGGGCGCCCGGGCCCTGGCCCGGCTGGACGTCCTTCCGACGCGGCTCTCCGCTGTCGATGAGGCCGCCAGCATCGATGTTCTGTGCGCGGACAAGACGGGCACATTGACGCGCAACGAGCTGAAGGTGACAGCCGTATGGGCCATGCCCGGATTCGACGAATCGCGCGTGCTGGGGATCGCCGCACTCGCCAGTTCGGATGGGGGACAGGATCCCGTGGACGCGGCCATTCGGCTGGCCGCTTCGCAGGCCCCGGCCTCCGGCCTGCCGAAACAGGGCAAGTTTACGCCCTTCGATTCCGCCACCAAGATCTCCGAGGCCGCCTGCGTCGATCCGGGCGGGACCGCCGTCCGGGCCGTAAAGGGAGCCTTCGCCGCTGTCGCGGGCCTGACGCCGCCATCGCCGCAGGCGGCCGCAAAGGAGAAAGAGCTGGAGGCACAGGGTTTCCGGGTATTGGCCGTCGCCTTGGGCCCTCCGCAGACCCTCAAACTCGGGGGCCTTATCGGCCTCAGCGATCCGCCCCGGGGCGATTCGGCGGCGTTCGTAGCGGAGCTTCGGGCACTGGGCGTCCGTTCCGTGATGGTGACGGGCGACGCACCCGTGACCGCCGGAATTGTGGCCCGCGCCGTGGGCCTTGACGGAGCGGTCTGTCCGCCCGGCCCCATCCCCGAAACAGTCCGGCCCGGGGACTTCGCCGTCTTTGCCGGCGTCCTTCCCGAGGGAAAATTCAACCTCGTCAAGGCCTTTCAAAAAGGCGGGCATACCGTTGGCATGTGCGGCGATGGCGCGAACGACGCGCCCGCCCTGCGCCAGGCCCAGATGGGAATCGCCGTGTCCACCGCGACCGACGTGGCCAAGTCGGCGGCCGGCATTGTCCTCATCAAGCCCGGCCTTGGCGGCATCGTCTCCGCCGTCAAGGAAGGCCGCCTGACCTTTCAGCGCATAATGACCTACACGCTGAATTCGGTGACCAAGAAGGTTGTGCAGGTGCTCTTCCTGGCGGCGGGCCTGATCATGACCGGGCACGCCATCCTGACTCCCATGCTGATGGTCATCATCATGCTCACCGGCGATCTTCTTGGGATGTCCCTGGCGACAGACAACGTCCGGCCGTCCCCCGCGCCCAACGCCTGGAAAATCGGCGCATTGACGCTCGCCGGTGTCTTCATGGGTGTTTCGGAACTTGTCTTTTGCATCGCCATCCTGGCCGTGGCCAGATTCAAACTGGGCCTTGGAATCGAGGCGCTGAGGACGGTGGCTTTCTTGGCGATCGTATTCGGAAATCAGGCGACCACGTACACGAATCGCGTGCGCCGGCGCATGACATCATCCCGCCCCAGCCCGTGGCTCATCGGTTCGACAGCCGCCGACATGCTCATCGCCTCCACGCTGGCGACATGCGGAATCGCCATGACTGCGCTGCCCGTGCCCCTCGTCGCAGGCACGCTCGTGTCGGCCGCGGCCTTTGCATTTATTCTGGACATACCCAAGGTCCCCGTGTTCAGGCGCCTCGGCATCGCCTAGCAGGCTGCATCGCACCGGACTGGGTCAGGAGTAGGGTTATAGCCCATCGATTGCGGGCCGGTCCCGGAGTATCTTGTGTCCACAAATCGCCGGCGATGATCGCCGCCGATGGAAATCAAGATCATGCACGCCCTATTCACACCGGAACTCGCCAATGTCTACTACATCGGCGGCGGTTCGCTCGGACTCATTCTCGTCATCGTGGTGATCGTCCTGCTGCTTCGCAGCTGACACCCGGCCTCTCCCGCACATCTCCCGGTCCACCCGATCATGAAAACATACCGACCCCTCCATCTGCTCGCCACCGTGGCGGGTTCCGCAGTCCTGTGCCTCTTCGGCTGCTCCAAGACCGACAACTCCTCCGCAGCCGTGGACACCGTCAAGGCCGACGCCAAGGCCGTCGCCGCCGACGTCAAGGCCACGGCATCCGACTCCTGGGACGCCGTCAAGGATTACACCTATGAAAGGCGCATTGACTTTTCCAGCGGCATCGACCGGATGACGAAGAAACTGGATGACAAGACCGCTGAACTGAAAGCCAAGATGTCCGACGCGACGGACAATGTCACCACGGACCGGCAAAACGCGATGAAGGACTACGACACGGCCCGCGCAGACCTGAACGCGAAACTCGCCGATCTCCGCAAGGCGACCGCCGACACATGGGCCGATGCCAAGGCCAGGGTCGCCGAGTCCTGGAATCGCGTGCAGGCCTCCTTCGACAAGGTGAAGGCCGACAACGCCTCCTGACAGGAGGGTTACACCCCATTTTGCACTCCCGACCGACAGGCTACCCTTCCGACCGCATGCACACCTCATCGTTTCACCGCGGCCTGGCCGGCGTTGCCATCCTTGCGACGGCAGTTCTGGGCCTCGGATTTCCGGCTCCCGTACACGCCGCGGCATTTCCACCGCTCAATCAACCCGCCACCAAGGAGTCTCACCCGGGCAAGTTCGTCTGGGTCGAGCTTTTCACGGCCGACCCTGCGGCCGCGACGAAATTCTACTCGGGCGTCTTCGGATGGACCGCCGTGACGCTGAACCAGCAGAGCGTCACCTACACCGTTTTCAGCAACGGAAGCCACCCGGTCGCCGGGTTGAGGCTGCGCTCCGCATCGGGCGCAAAACGGGCCGCCAGATGGGTCCCCTATGCCGCCGTGACGGACATCGCCTCGTCCCTTTCGAACGTAACGGCGGCGGGCGGAGAAGTGCGCGCTCCGGCGCGCGATTTTCCGCAGATTGGCTCGCAGGCGATCATCACCGACAACGAGGGTTCCCCAGTCGGACTGCTCCAGTCCAGTTCGGGCGACTCCGCCGATGTGGAACCGGTGCCCGGCGAATGGAACTGGTTTCACCTCCTTGTGAAAGACCCGCAGGCCGCGGCCGATTTCTACCGGAGGGTCTTCAGCTACGACGTGGCTCCGGATGCCCGCGTTCAAAAGACCAATGAACTTCTGCTTTCGAGCGGTTCGCTGAATCGCGGCGGCGTGTCCGTGCTCCCGGATCAGGAGGGCGCCAAGCCCGGCTGGCTGGGAATCGTACGCGTGGCCAATCTCGACGGGACGCTCGCACGGGTGCCGGCCCTCGGCGGCGCCGTTCTTGTGGCTCCGCACGAGGCCGCCTTTGGAAGCCGTTTTGCCCTCATTGCCGATCCAACCGGCGGCTCCGTCGGCGTAGTGGAATACGTAAACAACGCAAACCCTGTGAGCCGCCCATGAAGAATATCAAAAGCACACTCTTAGGCATTCTTGCCGCATCCGGCCTGTTGTCTTTGCTGGTCGGCTGTGTCGCAGACGTGGGTGGCGGCTATGACGACGGGGGCCGTTGGTATCACGATGGTCCCTGGTTTGACGGACCCGGCTGGGGCGCACCCCGCGGCGGCGTGCAAGTCGACATCCATCCACCGGGATTCCGGCGCTAGACGGGCATGCCGCCTGATGCGGCGTTCCAAAGGCAGATGGCCGGAACCTCCCCGGCATGGCGCTCAAAACCGAGGATGCTCACCGAGGCTGTATCCAGGGCGAGATGCTGGCAGTCCACCACGGGAAGCCCGATCCAGCGCATTGCCAGGGCCCTCAGGAACTGTCCGTGGGAGAAAAGTGCTGCCGTTCCGTCCATCGAGCGGAGTCCCGCAATGACACGGTCGGCGCGTTGAAGAATCTGTTCCACAGACTCGCCCTGCGGACATCCGTCCTTGAATACGTTCCACCCCGGATCTTGCGCGCATATGGCGGTCGTCGTCCGGCCCTCGTAGTCTCCGTAATCCCATTCCTGGAGGTCCGGATCCACCCTCGCCACGGCACCGAAGCCGGCCAGTTCGCAGGTCCGGCGGGCCCGCTGGAGGGGGCTGGTGAGGACGCGCGTGAACTTGATCCGCCCCAGCGCCTCGCGGAGGCCGCACGCGCGCCGCTCCCCGTTTTCGGTGAGGGGCAGGTCCGTCCTTCCGGTATGCTGCCCAGTGAGAGACCACTGGGTCTCCCCGTGGCGGATCAGGAAGATTCGTGCGGTCATGGGCCTGCAATAGGCATCATCCCTGCCGGGAAGCAAGAGCCCTAGAGCGAAGTCGTTTCCTTGGGAGTCGGTCCGGGAAATCGCTCGTCCAACTCTTCCATCACCTCGTTGCCGCCCCCGTTGAAGCCAAGACGCGGATCGGCGATCGTGCTCCTGTCCCTCTCGGCGCCTGCAGGATCGGGCAAACGGGACAACTGTCGCTCGGCTTCCAGCCATGTCTCCTCGTCGCGGCCCTGGGGAAAGCCATTCTGCCGCCAAAGCGACTCCGCCAGCGCGGCGATCTCCTCATGGGTTGGAACCGACCGGATGTCTACGGAGTAAGGCGGTGCTGTGCGCGGTTGCAGCTGGGTCTTTCGTTTCATTTTGTTCTTCCCTGTGATTGTGCGCGGGAAACAGATCTTGGATTTGACCGCGGTCAGATAAAGGTTCCCCAGGTTGAAGAATATGCGCCGGAGCGGCTCCGAAGAACATGGGGTGTTTCCCGCCTCGGTGCCGGAGCGCCAGGTCCCTGGGAATATCCAGTCGGGTTGACCCTAAGATTTCACGAAGCATGTAGAATCTTAGGGTTAAACCCCATACGGATTCGTCGGAATCCGGTCTATCATGGTGTTGAGCAAAGAAAAAGATGCCATGGCTCCCGTTGAAAATCTGTCGAATTGCGGCTTGGTCGAATCGATCCGGGGCAGCGTTGTCGACGCCCGGTTCGACCATGGCCTGCCCTCCGTTCTTTCCGTGCTCCATGCGGGCCCCGGGGGACGGATCATCATCGAGGTTATGGCGCAGCTCGACTCGCGCCGGGTGCGGGGGATCGCCCTGACGCCCACGCAGGGCCTGGCCCGGGGAATGCCCGTCGAAAACACCGGAGGCCCCCTGAAGGCGCCGGTCGGCAAGGCGATCATCTCGCGCATGTTCGACGTTTTCGGAAACGCGATCGACCAGCAGCCGGCGCCGGCGGGAGTGGATTGGCGAAGCGTCCACCACGCCCCTCCCCCGCTGTCCGAACGCTCCACGAAGTCCGAGGTGTTTGAGACCGGCATCAAGGCCATCGATGTGCTCGTGCCCCTGGAGCGCGGCGGCAAGGCGGGGCTGTTTGGCGGCGCGGGCGTCGGCAAGACGGTGCTGCTGACAGAGATGATTCACAACATGATCGCGCATCAGAAGGGGATCAGCATCTTCTGCGGGATCGGGGAGCGCTGCCGGGAAGGCGAGGAGCTCTACCGCGACATGAAGGAAGCCGGCGTTCTGAAGAACATGGTCATGGTCTTCGGCCAGATGAACGAGCCCCCGGGCAGCCGCTTCCGCGTGGGGCACGCGGCGCTGACAATGGCCGAGTATTTCCGCGACGACGAGCATCGCGATGTTCTCCTGCTGATCGACAATATCTTCCGCTTCATCCAGGCCGGCATGGAGGTGTCCGGCCTGATGGGCCAGATGCCCTCGCGGCTCGGTTATCAACCCACGATGAGCACGGAGTTGTCGGGCCTCGAGGAGCGCATCGCCAATACCCGGGCCGGAGCCATCACGTCCATCCAGGCCGTGTACGTGCCGGCCGACGATCTGACCGACCCCGCGGCCGTGCATGTGTTTTCGCATTTGTCCGCGTCGATCGTTCTCTCGCGCAAACGCGCGGGCGAGGGGCTCTACCCCGCCATCGACCTGCTCCAGTCCAGTTCGAAGATGGCCGCGCCCGGGATTGTCGGGGCCCGGCACTACAGTCTGGCCCAGGAAATCCGCCAGACCCTGGCGCAATATGACGACCTCAAGGACATCATCGCGATGCTCGGCCTGGAGCAGCTTTCTCCGGACGACCGAAAAGCCGTCGCCCGCGCGCGCCGGCTAGAACGGTTTCTGACGCAGCCGTTTTTCGCCACCGAGCAGTTCAGCGGAATAAAGGGAAAGCTCGTCAGCCTCGCAGACTCGCTGGATGGCTGCGAACGCATACTGCGCGACGAGTTCAAGGACTGGCCCGAAAGCGCGCTCTACATGATAGGATCGATAGGCGAGGCAAAGAAGCCGGCCCCGGCGGCGGCTCCGGCCAAGCCCGATCCAAAAGCCGCGGCGGGGCCCGGGTGGAAGCCCGCCGTCGAGCCCGAGCCGGTGCCGGCGGTGAAGCCACAGGCGGGGGCCGCAGGGGTTCCCAACGCCCATGAATCTTAAGATATTGCTTCCTAACAGGATATTCGCGGAAAAGGCCGACGTCCTGCGCATTGTCGCCGAGACCCGCGAGGGATCATTTGGCCTGCTGCCGCACCGCCTCGACTGCGCGGCGGCGATTGCGCCCGGAATCCTGTCTTATGAAACGCGGGACGACGGAACCGTCTACGTCGCCGTCGACGAGGGTGTCCTGGTCAAGGCCGGCGACGAGGTGCTCGTGTCCGTTCGCCACGCCATAGGCGGAACCGATCTGGGCCAACTCCATGATGCGGTCAAACGCCAGTTTCTGGCAATCGACGAGCAGGAGCGGGGTGTTCGCGCCGCCGTCGAGAAGATGGAAGGCAGCCTCGTCAGCCGTGTCGCGGAATTTCAAAATGGACGATGAACCCGCAAGCAAGCCCCCGAAGGGGGAGACGGCCTTCGCCCGGCAGGTCGACGCGAAGGCAGCCCGCAAGCTCAAGGCGCAGCGCGACGGCAGGCGGGGCGTGTGGTTTGGCCTGGGCATGTCCGGGCTCGTCGGCTGGTCCGTGGCGGTCCCGACGATCATGGGCGCGATGATCGGCCTGTGGCTGGACCGGCGCCATCCGGGACCGCTGTCCTGGACGCTCACGCTTCTTTTCGCCGGACTGGTCATCGGCTGCCTGAATGCGTGGCATTGGCTGGTCCGGCAGGACAGGGCGATGCACGACGAACCCGGGGACGACGATGAGTGAAGCGCCGGCTTTCATCGCGTCCACGCTCGCGGGCGTGCTGCTCGGGATCGTCTTCTTCGGCGGACTCTGGTGGACGATCCGCAGGGGCGTCCTGTCACGGCACCCGGCGGCATGGTTTTTCGGCAGCCTTCTGCTGCGAATGGCCGCCGTGCTGGCTTGTTTTTACTTCGTCTCCGGGCGCGACTGGCGGAGGCTGCTGGCCTGCCTGCTCGGCTTTCTGCTCGCGCGCATCCTCGTGACGCGGCTCACCCGCGCGCCGATTCGAAAGAGAAGCCCGGAAATCGCAGGGGGGACTCCGTGAATCTCACCTCCGACCAGCAAATTCTGTGGCAGCACGGCTTCGTCAAGCTCAATGGAACGATCGCAACAACGTGGGCGATGATGATCGCGATGGCGCTCGGCGCAAAGCTGGTCACCCGCAATCTCGCAACCGAAGGGGCGATCTCGCGCTGGCAGGGTTCGCTGGAAATCGTCGTGACCACCATAGAGGAGCAAATCAAGGAGGTGGGGCTCGACCGGCCTGAAAGATACATCGCCTTCCTCGGCACGCTCTTCCTCTTCGTCGCAACGGCAAGCCTCTGCACCGTGATCCCCGGCTACCGGCCGCCGACGGGTTCGCTTTCGACGACCGCGGCGCTGGCGCTATGCGTGTTTGTCGCCGTGCCGATTTTCGGCCTCAGGGAGCAGGGCTTGGCCGGCTACCTCAAGACCTACACAAAGCCGACGTTCATCATGCTGCCGTTCAATGTCATCAGCGAACTCTCGCGTACCCTGGCCCTGGCCGTCCGCCTGTTCGGAAACATGATGAGCGGAGTGATGATCATCGCAATCCTGCTCACGATCACGCCGCTCCTTTTTCCGATCGTCATGACGGCACTCGGCCTGCTCACCGGGATGGTTCAGGCCTACATCTTCAGCATCCTGGCCGCGGTGTACATCGCGGCCGCCACCCGTGTGCGCAAACCGAAGCCTGAATTGAAGGCCCTGCCCGCGGCCCATTCCTGAAATCGAAGAATTGGAAACAAAAGGACACCCATGGACAGCAGCACCCTCATCGCAGTAGCATCGATCGCAACCGCCGGCCTCACAACCGGGATCGGCTGCATGTGCCCGGCGCTCGGCGAAGGCCGGTCGGTCGCCACGGCCCTGACCTCGCTCGCACAGCAGCCCGATGCCTCGGCCACGATCACCCGCACCCTGTTCGTGGGCCTGGCGATGATCGAGTCGACGGCCATCTACTGCTTTGTCGTCTCGATGATCCTCATATTCGCCAATCCGTTCTGGAACCATGTCATAACCCAGACAGCGGGAAAGTGAGCCATGCTTATCGACTGGTTCACCGTCGGGGCCCAGGTGCTCAACTTCGTCATCCTGGTATGGCTGTTGAAGCACTTTCTCTACAAGCCCATCCTCAACGCAATCGACGCCCGGGAAAAGCGAATTGCCGCAGAGCTGGCTGATGCCGACGCAAAGTCAGCCGAGGCGAAAAAGGAGCGCGCCGAATTCCAGCAGAAGAACGAGGACTTCGACAAACAGCGCGCGGCGCTCCTCGCCAAGGCGGCCGACGACGCGAACGCCGAGCGCCAGCGCCTTCTTGAAGAGGCCCGGAAGGCGGCCGACGCGCTTCGGGCCAAGCGCCGGGACGCGCTCATCGACGACTCCCGCCGCCTCAATCTGGCCGTCCGAAGCCGGACCCAGCAGGAAGTCTTTTCCATCGCGAGAAAAGCCCTTGGCGACTTGGCCACGACAAGCCTGGAAGAGCGCATGGTCGAGGTCTTCACCCGCCGCTTGCGCCAATTGGGCGGCACCGCAAAGGAAACGCTGGGGTCGGCCCTCAAGTCCTCGAAGGAACCGGCTGTCGTGCGGAGCGCATTTGACTTGCCCGATTCGCAGAAGGCTGCCGTCCAGAACGCACTGAACGAGACCTTCTCCGCCGAAGTCCGCGTCCGCTTCGAGACCGCGCCGGATCTGGTAAGCGGGATGGAACTCGCCGCGAATGGGCAAAAGGTCGGGTGGAGCATCGCCGATTACCTGGCGTCGCTGGAAAAGGGCGTCGGCGAGCTATTGAAGGACGTGGACAAGCCCGAAGCACCGCCGGCGCCGAAGGCCGTCGAGCCCAAGCCCGAAGCATCGCCCGCACCGAAGGCCGTCGAGCCCAAGGCCAAATGAACGCCGCGCCGGAGAGCCTGCAGGGCGCATTTGATCTCGCATTCTCCGCAATGGATCGGGCGCGGGCGGCCTTCGAACCGCACCTGGCCCCGCGCGAAGTCGGCATCATCACGCATCTTGCAACCGGAATCGCCAAAGTTTCGGGGCTTCCGGGCGTGGGTTTCGAGGAATTGGTGAGCTTTCCGGGCGATTTGCTCGGGATCGCCTTCAATGTGGACGAGGACGAAGTCGGGGTCGTTTTGCTCGGCCAATACGAGGATCTGCATGCAGGCGACGAGGTCGAGCGCACCCACCGGGTCATGGACGTGGCGGTGGGCGAAGGACTGCTGGGGCGGGTGATAGACCCGCTCGGCAAGCCGCTCGACGGCATGGGCCCTGCGTCGGTCGAGAAGCGCCTGCCGATCGAACGCCCGGCACCGCCCATCATGGACCGCGCGCCCGTCGCTGTCCCACTGCAGACCGGCCTGAAGGTCGTCGATTCGCTCATCCCGATCGGGCGCGGCCAGCGCGAGTTGATCCTCGGCGATCGCCAGACGGGCAAGACGGCCATCGCAATCGACACCCTTCTGAACCAGCGCAGTGAGAACGTCGTCTGTGTCTATTGTGCGATTGGCCAGCGCGCGTCCGCGGTCGCCAAGGTCGTGGCCAACCTGCGTGAAAAAGGCGCGATGGACTACACCGTGGTCGTTGTCGCCGCCGACAGCGACGCCCCGGGCCTTCTGTACATCACCCCTTACGCGGCGACGAGCATAGCGGAGTACTTCATGGAGAAAGGCCGCGACGTGCTCATCATCTACGACGATCTCACCCATCACGCCCGCTCCTATCGCGAGCTTTCGCTGCTTCTGCGCCGGCCGCCCGGCCGGGAGGCGTTTCCAGGCGACATTTTCTACATACACTCCAGGCTGCTTGAACGGGCGACGCACCTGGCGAAGGAGCGCGGTGGCGGCTCCCTCACCGCACTGCCCATCATCGAGACCGAGGCCCAGGACATTTCCGCCTACATCCCGACCAATCTCATTTCGATCACCGACGGCCAGCTCTACTTGTCGCCCAACCTGTTCGAGTTGGGAGTCCTGCCCGCGGTCGACGTCGGCAAGTCCGTATCGCGGGTGGGCGGGGCTGCGCAGCGCGCCGCCTATCGCGCAGTCGCGGGCGACCTCAAGCTGGCCTACTCCCAGTTCGAGGAGCTGGAGACCTTTGCAAGGTTCGGTACGCGCCTCGACGAATCCACCCGCAGGACAATCGATCACGGGCAGCGGATCCGCGCGTGCCTCAAGCAGCCGGAATCCCAGCCGGTGTCCGTGCTCTTGCAGATCGCCATTCTCCTTGCGCTGGCGGCGGGCCTCTTCGACCGCATGCCCCTCGAAAAAGTGTCCGAGGCGGAACTTGCGCTTGGCAACGCGGCATCGGGCATCCCGGCTGACGTCGCCGGCAGGCTCGTGTCCGCCGACAAATTGAGCGACTCCGACCGCCGTGCGATTCTGGACGCTGCCACTCGTGCCCTTGCTCCGTTCCAGCCCAAACCGCCGGCCAAGCCTCCGGGAAACGCAGGGCCCGAGCCGAAGGCCGCCCCCAAACCCGAAGCCCAGGGGGAGGGCAATCCGGGCCCCAAGGCACCCGCGGTCAAGAAGCCATGAGTGGCAGCACGGAGAGTTTGCGCAGAAAAATCGACGGCGCAGGCGACCTAAAGGGTGTCGTCCGTTCGATCAAGGCCCTCGCAGTCTCCAGCATTGGCCAGTACGAAAAGGCGGTCCAGTCGCTGGGCGACTACTACCGCACGGTGGAACTCGGGCTGGTCGCGTGCCTCCGCGAGGCCGGGCCGGCGCCGCCCGCCGCAGGCGGGCATCCGCCGGCCGCTCCGGCAATCGGCGCGATCGTGTTCGGCTCGGACCAGGGCCTCGTCGGACGGTTTAACGAGGTGCTCGTGGAATTCACCCTGCGCACGCTGGGCGCGCTTCCGGGAAACCGGAGGATGGTCTGGTCGGTCGGCGAACGCATGCATGGGCTCATGGTGGACGCCGGAGTCTCCCAGGCCGGCCTCCTTCCGGTTCCAGGTTCGGTCGACTCGATCACGCCGCTAATCGATCAGATCCTCATCGAGGCCGAGGCTGCCCGCGAGCAGGGGCGCGTAGCGGAGGTCTACCTCTTCCATAACCAGCCCAGGTCCGGGGCCCTCTTCGAGCCGGTCGGCAGGCGGCTCCTGCCCCTGGACCGCAAATGGCAGGACAAGGTGGCCGCGCTTCCCTGGCCGACCCGGAAGCGGCCGGAGGTCATCGGCGGAGCCGCGCTGGCGCTGCCGGCCTTCGTCCGGGGATACCTGTTTGTCCTGCTCTTTCAGGCGTGCGCGGAGTCCCTGGCCAGCGAAAACGCCAGCAGGCTGGCGGCGATGCAGCGTGCGGAAAAGAACATCGGGGAGATCCTCGAGGAATTGAACCGCTCGTTTCACCGGATCCGGCAGGAATCGATCGACGAGGAGCTGTTTGACGTCATTTCCGGCTACGAAGCCCTGTCCCGGCAAGGGCTGCGCCAGTAGCCGGCAGGTCGGCGCCATCGGACATCTTGCGGGTTCAGGTGGCCGCGCCCCACTTCCAGTTCCGGATCTCCGGCAGGTCCTGCCCGTGCTTGTCGATGTAGAGCTTGTGCTCGATCAGCTTGTCCCGCATCGCCTGCTTGAGGTAGGCCCCCTTGGCGCCCAGATGCGGCAGCCGGTCGACAACGTCCTGCACCAGGTGAAAGCGGTCCAGATCGTTCTGCACCCGGATGTCGAAGGCGGTCGTTATGGTTCCCTCCTCCTTGTAGCCGCGGACGTGCAGATTGCGGTTGGTCCGGCTGTAGGTCAGCCGATGGATCAGCCAGGGATATCCGTGGAAGCCGAAGACGATGTGCTTGTCCCTGGTGAAGAGGGAGTCGTAATCCACATCGCTCAGCCCGTGCGGGTGCTCGGATTGCGGCTGCAGCTTCATCAGGTCGACAACGTTGATCACCCGGATCCTCAAGCCGGGAAGGTGCCGGCGCAGGATGGAAACGGCGGCGAGGATCTCCAGTGTCGGCGTGTCTCCGCAGCAGGCCATCACCACGTCCGGCTCGCCGTCCTGGTCGTTGCTGGCCCATTGCCAGATTCCAATCCCCTCGGTGCAATGCACGATTGCGGCGTCCATCGTCAGCCACTGCGGCAGGGCGTGCTTTCCCGCGACGACCACATTGACGTAATGGCGGCTGCGCAGGCAGTGGTCAAAGACCGACAGCAGGCAATTGGCATCGGGCGGCAGGTAGACGCGAACGATGTCGGCCTTCTTGTTGATCACATGGTCGAGGAATCCCGGATCCTGGTGCGTGAAACCGTTGTGATCCTGCTGCCAGACGTGGGAGGCGAGCAGATAGTTCAATGACGCGATCTTGCGGCGCCAGGGCAGCTCAAGGGTCACCTTGAGCCACTTGGCGTGCTGGCTGAACATCGAGTCGACGATGCGAATGAACGCCTCGTAGCTGTTGAACAGCCCGTGCCTGCCGGTCAGCAGATAACCCTCCAGCCAGCCCTCGCACTGGTGCTCGCTGAGCATCGAATCCAACACGCGCCCCTCGGGCGCCAGGAATTCATCGTTTTCCTTCCTGCGGGCCTCCCACTGGCGGTTGGTCACCTCAAAGACGGCGCCCAAAAGATTCGAAAGCGTCTCATCGGGGCCGAAGATTCGGAAATTGCGCTGGTCCTGATTGAGCGTGGCCACGTCGCGCAGGAACTTGCCCAGCACGAGAGTATCCTGGCCGTCCACGGCCCCGGGCGAAGGCACTTGGATAGCGTGGGCGTGGAAATCCGGCATTATCAGGTCGCGCAGCAGGGTTCCGCCGTTGGCATGCGGATTGGCACCCATCCGCCGGTCCCCCTCCGGCGCCAGGCCGGCCAGCTCCGGACGGAGGCGCCCATTTTCATCGAACAGCTCCTCGGCCTTGTAGCTTTTCATCCAGCTTTCGAGCAGCCCGACGTGATCGGGGTGTTCAGCATCCACGAGGATCGGCACCTGGTGCGCCCGGAACGTGCCCTCGATCTGCAGGCCGTCGACCACCTTTGGCCCCGTCCATCCCTTGGGCGACCTGAGGACGATCATCGGCCAGCGCGGACGGGTGGCGTCGCCCTTGTTCCGGGCGTTGCTTTGGATCTGGTGAATACCTTCGATGGCCTTCTCCACGGCGGCCGCCATGAGTTGATGCATCTTCTCCGGCTCATCGCCCTCCACAAAATACGGCTCCCATCCGCAGCCTATCAGGAATTGCTCCAATTCGCCGTGCTCGATGCGGGCCAGAACGGCCGGGTTGCTGATTTTATAGCCGTTGAGATGCAGGATCGGAAGCACGGCTCCGTCGGTCCGTGGGTTGAGGAACTTGTTGGACTGCCACGCTGTGGCCAAGGGCCCCGTCTCAGCCTCGCCGTCGCCCACCACGCAGGCGACGATCAGATCGGGATTGTCGAAGGCAGCCCCAAATGCATGGCTGAGCGAATAGCCCAGTTCGCCTCCTTCGTGAATCGATCCCGGCGTCGTGGGCGCGACATGGCTCGAAATCCCTCCCGGGAAGGAGAACTGCATGAACAGCTTCTTCAGCCCGGCCTCATCCTGCGTGATATTGGGATAAACCTCGCTGTAGGTGCCCTCGAGGTAGGTATTGCCCACGAGAGCCGGGCCCCCGTGGCCGGGACCGGCGATGTAGAACATGTCGAGGTCGTACTTCTTGATGACCCTGTTCAGATGGACATAGATGAAGTTCTGCCCCGGCGTCGTCCCCCAGTGTCCGACCACCAGCGGCTTGACGTGCGACAGCTGAAGCGGCCGCTTCAGAAGCGGATTGTCGTACAGATAGATCTGGCCGACCGACAGGTAGTTGGCCGCCCGCCAGTAGGCGTTCATCTTCTCGAGCAGGTCCGATGACAGCGGTCCGGCCGTTTGCTGCGTTGCTTCGATTACCAGGGCGGTGTTCTCCGCGGCCTCGTTTGTCGTCTTCGCAGCCAGGCGGCGTTCCGACAGTGTCTGAGTTTTCATGATCATTCTTTCAATTGGAGGCGGCGCGCGGCGTTTCCGTCAGCGCTGCCATAGGATTCGGTCGATCTCCAGGGGAACCGCCACGCCGGAGCGCCTGGGCGTCGCCCGCGCCGTGTAGTCCGCGGGCGAACGCGGGGTGGCGATAGTCGCACGGTAGAGGCAGCGGCCGGATGATTCCGGCAACGCCTCGGTGCGCTTCATCTCCTCCCGTGCCGGGGCTCCGCCGCCGATCCCGTCCGCGTAAAGCTCAATTCCGACCGAATTCGGGTCGAGGCCGTTCAGGAAGACCTCGACCTCGAACTTGTGGCTGTCCGCGCAGCTCTCGACCCGGAATGTGCCGAAGCGCAGGGAGCCCCACTGGCGGTTTATCTGCTCCTCCCATTCGACGACCTGCCCGCCCACCCTGCCCTTGTCCGCCGCGCGCTCCCGGTAACCGGCCGCAGCCGGAAGGTAGTGCTGTTCCGTGTATTCGCGCACCGAGCGGCTGGCAGAGAACCTCGGCGTCAACCCCGCCATGCTCTCCCGGATTCTAGCCACCCACGCAACCGGTATGCCCTTGTCGTTGCGCGCATAAAATTCCGGTACCACCTCCTGCTCGAGCCGCTCGTACAGCGCCTCGGCCTCGGCGGCGTCCCAGGCGGGATCCTCACCGTGCTCCCGGCCGTCGCCCAAGGCCCATCCGACTTCCGGCGCATAGGCTTCAGCCCACCAGCCATCCAGCTCGGAGAGATTTATTCCGCCGTTGACGAGCACCTTCATGCCGCTCGTTCCGCTGGCTTCCCACGGCCGCCGGGGCGTGTTTACCCAGACGTCCACTCCCTGCACCAGGCGCTCGGCCAGAAGCATGTCGTAATCAGCCAAAAAGACGACGGGCGGACTGGCGTCACTTCGCCGTATGAAGCGCGTCCACTCCCGAATCAGGGCCTGCCCCGCCTCGTCGGCCGGATGGGCCTTGCCGGCCAGGATGAGCTGTGCCGGGCGCTTGGAATTCTTGAGAATGCGGATCAGCCGGTCGGGATCGTGGAGCAGGAGGTTGGGTCTTTTGTAGGTCGCAAAGCGCCGCGCAAATCCGAGGGTGAGCACTGCGGGGTCCAATCGCGCCTGCGTCCGGGCGACCTCCTCCGCTCCCGCACCGGCAACGGCCATCTGCCGGCCGACGTGCTCGCGGGCGAATTCAACGAGGGACTTCCGGCTGGCGACACGCATCGCCCAGATTTTTTCATCGGGAACCCTGCGGAGGTCAGTCTCGAGGGTCGTCGATGTGCCCATCCACCGGGCCTTTCCGCAGGCCTCCGTCCAAAGGTCATCCGCCGCCGCCGAATCCCAGGTCGGCATGTGCACGCCGTTGGTCACGTACCCGATCGGCACTTCGCTCTCCGGCCACCGGGGAAAGAGCGGTGCAAAGATGCGCCGGCTCACACGCCCATGCAGGCGGCTGACTCCATTGACCGCCCCGCTGCCGCGGATGGCGAGGTAGCCCATGTTGAAGGGTTCCTGCGCGTCGTCGGGATTCCGGCGCCCCAGCGCGAGCAGCCCGCTCAACGACAGCCCAAGGTCGTCCTGCGCATACCGCCCGAAGTACTGTTCCACCAACGCGGGGGGAAAAAGGTCGAATCCCGCCGCGACAGCCGTGTGGGTCGTGAAGAGGTTTCCGGCGCGCGTGGCCGCCAAGGCGACGGCAAAGGACTGCCCGGTCTCCTTCATGAAACTGCGGGCGCGCTCCAGCAGGGCAAAGGCGGCGTGCCCTTCGTTGAGGTGGCAGACCTCCGGCTTGATTCCGAGTTCCGCTAGCAAACGCCATCCGCCCAGCCCCAGAACTATCTCCTGCTTCAGCCGCAACTCCGGGCCGCCGCCATACAGTTCGCTCGTGATCCCACGATGCACAGGAAGATTCGCCGCATCATTCGAATCCAGCAAATAGAGCTTCAGCCGGCCGACCTGCACCTGCCAGGTGCGCAGCCAGACCGAATATCCGGGCAGGCGAATTTCCAGCCGCAGCCACTCGCCATTCCCACGACGAACCGCCGTGACCGGCATTTGTCCGGGATCGTTGTAGGGATAGAGCGCTTGCTGCACTCCATCCCGGTCGATCACCTGCCTAAAATAGCCGTGCTGGTAGAGCAGCCCCACGCCGATCACCGGCACGCCGAGGTTGCTCGCGGCCTTGAGCTGATCGCCGGCCACGTTGCCAAGGCCGCCCGAATAAATCGGGAGCGCCTCGCTCAGCATGAATTCCATGCAGAAATAGGCTATGCAGCTCACTGGCGTTCCCGGGTGTTTCTGCTGAAACCAGCCCGGCTTCGCCTCCGCCTGCCGCTTGGCCTGCACAATGCGGTCAAGCAATTGGCAGAAGTCCGGATCGGCCAGGGCATGCGCAATCCTCTCCTTCGCCACGGTCTGAAGCACCACGCTGGGGTGACAGGTGAGCGCCCAAAGCGCGGGATCGAGCCGCCGCCACAACTCGTCCGAATAATGATTCCACGTCCAGCGCAGGTCCATGGCCAGTTCGGTCAGGGCGTCGATGCCTTGCGGCGGGGCAGGAGGAGGGCCGCTGCCGGGTGTTGGCAAGCTCATGATTTTAGGTTCATCCGCGAGAGATATTCCGTCAGGTCCTCATTGCGCCTTGCGGGCGCATCGACATAATAGGCGGTGATGGGCCGCGGCACGCCGACAAGGATGCCGACGGGCGCCGCCTTCCCTGCAAGGGGATCGCAGGTGTGCCATGTCACGGTTGGCGTCCGGGAATTTTGCGTTCAGCCTGAGCCGAGTACATTCCCTGAACCGCCTGCCCGTTGCAGCGGGCCCTGTGGAGGAGCGCCTCCTGCGCCACCTGCGCGTTGCCCGGTGACCCGCCCCATGCCTTCATCGCATCATCCTGGAGAGCGCGCCCGAATGAGAAACTCAGCTTCCAAGGAAGGCCGCCGGTTCCGCAGATGGCGTTCAACCGCTCGGTCGCCTCGACACCGCCCTGGCCTCCGGAAAGGAAAACAATCCCTGGAACCGCGGCCGGCACGGCCCGACGCAGGCAGCGGCGGGTGGCCCCGGCCACTTCCTCCGCGTCAGCCTGCCGCGGACAGTCCTTCCCCGGCAGCACCATCGCCGTTTTGAGCAGGATCTCCTCCAAGACGACCCGATGCTCGAAAAGAGCGGTGAACACCGATTTCAAAGTGGAACCGATGGCTTCCTCACAGCGTGCGAGCGTGTGGCTGCCGTCCATCAGCACCTCCGGCTCCACGATCGGCACGAGGCCGGCCTCCTGGCTTAGCGCGGCAAATAGCGCGAGCGAGCGAGCATTGGCCTCGATGCAGGTTGCCGTCGGCGCGCCTTCGCCGATGAGAATCACCGCGCGCCATTTCGTGAATCTCGCTCCGAGGTCCCGGTACACGGCCAGCCTTTCCCTCAAACCATCCAGTCCCTGGGTGACTTTCTCGCCGGCAAAGCCGGGAAGCGCCATCGTTCCGGCATCCACCTTGATTCCGGCCACCACACCCTGCCAGGCCAGGATTTCGGGCATGGACGGGCCCTGGCCGGTCATCTGCCGGATTGTTTCGTCAAACAGGATCGCCCCGCTTATGAACTCATTCAGGGCAGGAGCTGTAAAGAGCAGTTCGCGATAGGCCCGGCGATTCTCCCCGGTGGAGGGGATATTGAGGGCTGCGAATCTTTTCGCGATGGTCGGAAGACTCTCGTCCGCAGCCAGGATGCCCTTCCCCAAGGCCAAAAGCGCGGAGACCGTGGATTCCATTGTTGTTTCAGGTATCATGATCGTTTCCAAGGCGCAGCCCCGCCGCACCCCCAAATGTAGGCTGGAATGACCCCGAAACCTATGGGGTGTTACCCGATCCTTCCCGGGGGAACTCCTGTCGACTCCCCTCGCCTTCGGGTCAAAGGCCGCGCAAAAAGCGGAGCTCCTCCTGCAACCGTTCGACCTCACGCTGGAGGGCGCAGATCAGCCGCAGCGTCTTCCTGTCGACCCCGTGGTGCCGGCGGTACTGCTCGAAGCGGCGCAACTCATAGAGCGAATCATCGTCGAAAACCAAATCCGCCTCCGGCCGCGCGCGCTCCTCGCCAAAGAGTCCCAGCCGGCAGTAATAGCGGAGCATTTCCGGATGCACTCCCCCCAGCCGGGCGGCGTCGTCGATCGAATAGGTCGCGGGGCCGGACTCGGTCACGCGGAGGACCACCAGGGAATACTGTTCGGAGACGGCGGGTTCATTCATGGTTTGCTCCTTGGCCTGAAAGTGGAAACGCGGGAAAGCTGCTCCCACAGGGCGCGCTCCCCGGCCGACACGGAATCCGGCGTCTGAATCCGCACGGTGGCGTACAGATCGCCGCGCGTGCGATCTCCCCGCGGCAGTCCCAGTCCGCGCAGGCGCAGCTGGCTTCCGGCCGAGGTGCCGGGCGGCACGCGCAGCGAGGTCGTTCCGTCGAGGGTCGGGATCCTGGCCTGCACGCCGAGCACCGCCTCCCACGGCGCGAGGTCGAGGTCGCAATGAAGGTCGGCCGCCTCCACGGTGAAATCGGGGTGTCGCGCGAGGCGCACCCGCAGATAAAGATCGCCCGAGGAGCCGCCGCCCTGCCCTGCCCCACCCTGGCCGGCGAGACGTATCCGCTGGCCTTCGCGCACGCCGGGCGGAATTCGCACCTGGTAGGTATCGGAGCGCTCGGCCTCGCCGTCGTCGCCCGGCCGCCGCAGGGTGATCTTGCGGCGCGACCCGCGCAGGGCCTCCTCCAGGGTGACGAGAAGATCGGCTTCGACGTCCGAGCCCTGGCGGGCGAACATTTCCTCGCCGCCTGCCGGGCGCCCCGTCGAGCGGGGGTCGTAACCGAATCCTTCGCGCCCGCGGCCGAAGAATGATTCGAAGAAATCGCTGAAGCCCGTGCCGTCGAATTCAAATTCGGATTCATCCCCCGCAGGCCGTGCCCGCCCGCGCCCGCCTGCCCGGGGCGGCGAAGCAGCCCCGGCGCCGCCCTGCCAATTCGCGCCAAGTTCGTCGTAACGCCGCCGCTTCTCCGGGTCGCCCAGCACTTCGTAGGCTTCGTTGATCTGCTTGAATTTGGCCTCCCCGGTGACCTTGTTCTTTGCCACGTCGGGATGGTACAGGCGCGCAAGCTTGCGGAAGGCCTGCTTGATCTCCTCAGCCGAAGCACCGCGTGCCACCCCCAGGGTTTCGTAGTAATCCTGGAACTTCATAGCCATGAAATGCAGGCCGCCTTCATGGTTTTCAAGATCAGGATGCCGCGGCGTTGGCGTAGAACTCGCGCGCTTTTGCGAGAAGCTGCTCCTCGGTCAGGTGGTTCTCGTCGACGACAAGCGAGCCGATGATCCGCTTGGCCAACTCGGGGCGGTTGGCCCTCAGCCATTCGATGAACTGGTCCATTTCGCTGCTCGTGCCCGTGCCGGTGCCAAAGATCAGGATTCCCCCGGCCCCGTTGAGCACTCCCGCCACCGGCTCGAAGAAGCTGTTCGGATCCGGCTTCTCCTGGCCGCGGGAAAAATCCTTCGAATTATGCGCGTGGCGGAAGAAATCCTCCGGCACGTGGGGACGGATCTGCTGCGGCACAGCGTTGCTTTCGGTCGAACGGTAGATGCGGGCCTCATGGTGGTCTATGACAACCAGCCACCGCGCCTTTCCCGGATTGATTTCGGGCGGCTTCGCTCCGGACCTTTCGAGAAAATGGCGCAGGTCCATGACCTCTTTATCGCCGGCGACGTCCTTTGTGTAAGATCTGTGAAGGACAAGCGTTTGCCCATTGCAAGTCGCCTTGAGATTGCCGTTGGGCTCCTCGGTGACTTGGCCGACTTTTTCCAAGAGGAGAGTAAACCAGACGCCATTCCAGGTTATGCGAGATCGGGTGCTGAAAGATCGTGTTGTAGGTGCGCAGATGCGTGCCGGTGAGTGGCAGGTTCGAGTTCATGTTTTTGTGGAACGGCATCCAGGCCGGGCGAACCGGCCATCGTGCCCGCGGCTGGGCAGTGGCGGTCTGCGCCTCCAAAACTATCCGGGAAAACGCTCCGGTCGAAAATGGGGTGTTGTGCTAATAAGCCCGGGGTATTCCCCATGGGGCAAACACCCCATGGCACGCTTTGGAAACTGGGTTTAGTGTCGCTCGATTCAAAACCGTCCCGGAAATTCCCACGCTGTCTTCAGTCGCCGCAAACGGAGAAGCCCCCGTCTCCGGAGCCGTCCTCGTTGTGGACGACGATTTCCAGATCCGGGAAATCCTGGCGGGGGTTCTTCGCGCCGCCGGGTACTCCGCCCATTGCGCCGAGGACGGCGAGGAGGGTGGAGGCGTCTTTCGCGCAAATCATTTTGACGCATTGATCACCGACCATGAAATGCCCCGCCTGACCGGCTTGGATCTGATCCGGCGGGTGCGGGCCGTTCCGATCAAGGTGCCGGTCATCCTCATTTCGGGCCGGATGCCCTGCGACGAGGAGAATCTTTCCCGCCTGCTGCCGCCCGGCATAGCGCTGAAGAAGCCGTTCTCGATCGCCGAGCTGCTGATCCACCTGCGCGGCATGCTGATTCCTGCGGCTCTCGCCACCCAAACGTTCTTCGATCCGATCGACTCCGATCGTGGCATTCCGCTCGGCGGATGACTTTATCCGAGAGTATTGGCAAAGTATAGGGCATCATCTGCATCCGCAGCCACCCACGGTTAGATTCAACAGGTGCCTCGGGAGCTACCAATCCAGCTTACCCGGCGTGTCCGTTAAACCGCGGCAATCTCACGTTGCGACCTGCAAAGCTCTGATTTGCCCCTCGCTTGTGCCGGTTTCGTGCCCACTTATCGGCTGAATCGTGCTTGCATCCTGCAATCGGCCGTTTGGCATGTTGTTGTACAGCTAATAGAGTTTTCTATGGACATCAAAACTCCAGCTAGTGTAGTGTCTCACTAATGGCGTTACAAAACAATTGCAGCCCGAGCCGCACGCGCCCGGTTGATCTTTTCGAGGATCGCCGCGCCCTTGGCTTTCCATCGGTAGGGAGTGGGGCTGAGGTTGTGATGGGCCAGATGGACGTTGATTGCGGTGACCAGCTCGCCGACGCTGGCGAAGCTGCCCTCGCGGACGACGTCATCGGTGAGTTGCCGGAAGAAACGCTCGACAAGGTTCATCCAGGAGGAACTGGTCGGGGTGAAGTGGACGTGAACGCGGGGATGCTTTTCGAGCCAGGCGCGGACGACCGGATGCTTGTGGGTCGAGTAGTTGTCGACGATCAGGTGCAGAGCCAGTCTCCGGCGGAGTCTTGCGATGGATTCTTTGCAGGAAGGCGAGCCATTCGACATGCGTGTGCTTCGGAGCGGTGGTGCTGAGGATCTTTCCGTCGAGGTAGTTCAAAGCGGCGAACAGCGTGACCGTGCCATGGCGGATATAGTCGTGGGTCCGGGTGCGGATATGGCCGATGCCCAAGGGCAAGTCCGGCTGGGTCCGTTCCAGCGCTTGGCACTGGCTCTTCTCGTCGCAGCAAAGCACCAGCGCCTTGTCCGGCGGATTGAGATAGAGGCCGATCACGTCCCAGAACTTGGCCTCGAAGTTCGGGTCGCGGGACAGTTTGAAAGTGCGGATCAGATGGGGCTTGATCTCATTCGCCGCCCAAATCCGCTGCACGCTTGCCGGCGAGACCCCGACCTGCCGCGCCATCGAGCGAACGCTCCAACGCGTCCGATTTGGCGGCGGCTGGGTCGCTTGGACGATCAGCTTCTCCCTCTTGGCTTCCGAGATCGACGGCTTCGGGCCGCGGCCGCTCGCCTCCTCAAAACCCGCCAACCCAAGACTCGCAAACCGCCGTTCCCAGCGGATCACGGCGGGCCGGCTCACTCCCACTTCCGCCGCAGTCGCGTCCTGGCTACGGCCGCCCGCCCGCAACAGTACGATGCGCGCTCGGCCGACCAGCCGCTGCGGCGAAGTCGGCGCATTGACGATGCGTTCCAGCTCCCGGCGTTACTCGCCAGTTATCTCCAAGGATTCGATCGGTCGGCCCATGACCGAAGAATAATCGGGCCAATTACGTATTGTCACGCTAATTGTGAGACACTACACTAGCTGTCCAAATTAAGGATGCCGGCCTGTAGTTTGCTCCATTTTTGCATCAAAAATGTTGAGCAGAATGAGTGAGCGTTTCGGCGAACAGACCTGAGTCGTTTTCGGCGATCAATTGTGCGCGTTCTTTCTGGACAGGGTGACATCGCCGTAGTCAGCTGATATTATGCCGGGATGGCCCCGGCAATCATCACGAGAACGACAAAGGCGGTGGGTTAGCGTCTCTGTTGCCCAAGGGCTTGTAGGAATTCATTACGCGCTAAGAATCGGTTCCCGCAATATGTCGGAAGCAACCGTTTAACTGCCGCGGCACGATGCGGGAGTTGAACGCTTACGATCAATTGCCGGGTCGGCGCTCAACCCTCGCAGGCAGTCGCCACACGGATATGCGTTGTCAAAAGTTGAGGCAGTCTCCGGCTGGGAGGGTTTCCGACATCCATCAGCGACTTCCAGCCGTCTGCGCCGTTATTGCCTACGGATCTACGCCAAAATCGAAGTAGGAATTCCCCTCATTTGAAAACCACGCGGACACGAGGCCATGCATCTGATTTGTATAGAGAACAACGGCATATTCTCCGGTCTTAAGCGCGCGCTTCGGCGTGACCTTATAGAGTATGAAATCCTTTTGTGCTTTCGATTGATCGGCGACTTTTTCCGCAGTTACCGGCACAATCCGGTCGGGGTGGATGCCGCTGGAATAGCTCATGTAGCCGCCGCCAATTAAGACTTCGCGAGTGTTGTTCTGGCGAACGGCAAAACTTGCGAGCGTCAGGTAACTCTCGGCCTGGGCCTGCCTGGGCACTGAAACAAGAAACGAAGGACTAGCGTTCTTTGTGCGCTCGGTGGCAGCGGTGCCATACAAGACTGCATACGAAGCGACACCGCCGAATCCGAGGCCTCGCGCGGCAGTCCGGACTTGCGGATTTATATAACGCATCGAGCGGGAAGCGTTTCCATCGATGAACACCACCTCCGACGGGGACATGAGTTCGGCCTTGGCGCCTGCAGAAGCCTCGGCCGCCGGAGCCAAAGCTGCCGCCGGAGTCGCCGACGCCTTCTTGATAACCGCCGCAATGACAGCCTTTGGAACGTTGGCGTTGCTGAGATCGATCAGCCCCTTGGCTGAAGTGTCGAATTTCGAGTCCGAACTGTCTATGGCTGCAATGATGATCGATTCATCGAGCTTTGCGTCTGACATCTTCACAATGTCGGCATTGGTCAATTCGGAAGCTGAGGCAGCGCTGGCTGCCAAGGCGAATGTCAGGGCGATAATCGTAGCAATTTTCATGGGGTGGTGGAACTTGAGGAATCGTCTGCCGGGGTCGGCGGCCTATGGATGGTCGCTTCAATCTCAACCTGCAACGGTTCACGGCATAAATCGGCGCGCAGGTAGGAGACATGATCCCCCGATTCGAAGAGGCGCGCTTCGAGCGCAGAAGCGACGGACGGCTGATCGGCTTCTTTGCGGAGGTAAACCTTGAAGTGTCTTTGTGACGCGCACCGAGCGCCCAGATCGGAATCGAGTCCACATGCAGCGGAGATTTCTCGAAGGTTCTCGATGGTGCAATCCAGCTGGTCCAGCGTGGAGTGTGGCGCCACCGTCGCGTGGCCGCGGATGGCTGCGGTGCCCGAGATGAATACTGCCACGCTGGCCGAATCCCTCACAACGGTTGCTCGCGCGAACACGGGCGGGCGCGGCCCGTATGAAGCCGGATACTCGTAGGCAGGTACTTGCAACGGATTCTCGACATGCCGCGGCTGCGATCGGGATGCTGCGAATATAACGACCATTTCCTCGCTTCCGCGGCCCACCGCTGAACCCGCAGGCACGTGCGAAATATATTCCTGCCCAAATCTTTGCTCGAAAGCCAGCGAGCGTCCGCGGCAGAAGATGCGGTAGTTCTCCAGTTCGCCAAAACCTGGCTCATTTATCGCAGGGACATAATTCCAAATCCGCACAAGGTGCCATCCCCGCGAGGCGTCGAACATGTCCTCATATATCCTCCTGGTCACCGCCTCCAAGTCCGGCGCCGCAGAACGACTCGTTGCGCCCAAAAGCCACCCCTCGGTCTCATATATTGAGAAGCCGAATGAAGTCCCAATGGAACAACCCGGATTGAACGTGCTGTCAAGTGTGTCTCCGGCTAGGACCGGGAGCCCGATGTCAAACACCCCCGCACCTTCCGATCCCAACGCTATTCGCATGCATCCCAGCCCATAGGTCGACATCGGCATGGGCGCTTCACTTCTGGGTCGCCGCCTTATTGAATATCTTCGTCAGATCGGCCTTGATATTCTTCAACCACCCGGTTGGTTGCTCAGGCTTCTCGCGAACACCGGTGCTCTTGTCGATTTTCCATCCCACGCAAAAGAGGTCAACTTTGGTTGTATCGTACACAAGCGTGACTGTCGCCTCGCTGCTTCGATGCTTGAGGTAGCCAACGACTTGGTCGTCGGTCTTCTCCTTGATACCCCATTCGCGACTGGAAAGCACCATCACAATGTCATCCTGCACTTGGCTTTTCGAAAGTCCGGCAGGAACGGGAACCGTGCCGGCGTGTTCTCCCAGTTGATCATTGACTGCTGCGGTGGCTCGTGATGCCTGCCCAATAACTAGCGCAGCAATAACCACAAGGAACGAAAGACGGTGTAATTTGTTTCGTATATTCATATTACAGAGGGTGATGTGTTTACGATTAGCATGTCTCGGCTCCGGGTACAAGAACTTATCGGTCATGGATCACAGCAGCTTACTGCCATTCTTGAGTTTGCATGACAGTCGTTTGCAAAAGGGCCCCGAC
>CAVVGS010000028.1:0-123676 GCA_963747795.1 uncultured Verrucomicrobiae bacterium | reverse complement strand
CACGATGATCACCGGCTTTTTTACGCCCCGACCTCGAACCGAAGCATCCGCTCGCAAGCCTGGTCGTTTTCAAACCGCCAGGATTGATGCACGTTCGCGCCGCCGCTCACACTTAAGCCCGATTTCGGAGTCCCCGCGCCAAAGGGGAGTGCCATCAAATCGACGGCGTATTATCCACCGCTCGCCGGGGGTCGATCGAAATGTGGCGATGCTTTTGCGCCTTCACTCAAAGAGCTTCGTCGAGTAATATCGTTCGGCACGGTCGCAAAGGACGGTGACAACCCGGGACTCGGGACCCATTTTGCCCGCGACTTGAAGTGCGGCTGCGACATTGGCCCCGCTCGAGGTGCCGACAAGGAGGCCAAATTCCCTGCTGAGGCGCCGGGTCATGGCGATCGCATCGGCGCTTCGCACCTTGAGCGAGCCGTCGAGCTTCACCTCGCGCAGCAACGGCGGGACATAGCAGCCACTTTCAGTGCGTTGAGTCGGGAGTGCGGCACAAGGCCGTCGATTTTGCTCCACAACCTTTGGCCATCCGTGCACATAGGTGGGCTGTGCGCAAAAGTGTGAGCAAAATGGCCGTTTTGGCCCCTGCCCTGGTAAAGTTAACCTAAGTTTTTAACCCTGTTTTGTGGGTTTTTAAGCGGCGCAGAAAGCATCTGCTGCACATCGAGGCGGCGCAGTTATGTCAGGTGGTTTTTAACGATTCTCGGATTTGTCGTCCTCAGATTTCCGGAATCACGGGTTCGGTGCCAGCCGCGATCCCAAAGGACCTACACCCATGTGGCAGGTCCGCCGCCACGAAAGCCGGGGGTCGAAATTGGAGCTACCCAAGGGGCAGACGACCAAATACGGAATCTATGTCCTTCGCACTTGCCATAATAGGCCTTATGGGACGAGTGCGGCGGTCGGGATACATCTTTGAATGGTGGGTCGGTGACCACCCTCCCCGGCACGTCCACGTTTCCGATGGCAATGGCCGCCTGCTGGGACGGATTTCCATCGGCACCCTCCGGCCTCTTGACGATTGGGAGCCACCGCGGATAGTCGTTTCAACCATTCAGAACCTGATCGCGAAGGGCGGCTATGAAAGTCATCAATCCATTGAAAACACCGTTTGGCCGGGGAAAGTTCTCCCCGGTGAAAGATGCGCGTTACCGCCAGTGGGACGACGCTTTCGAGGTCGAATTTGCCGATGGTTTGTCATTCCTCCAGCCCCATAGAACGATGAGAAAGGCCAATCGGATTTCTTAAAAGCGACGGTGGCGCGGGTGGAATTGGACGAAGCTGCGGCATGGGTTCTTCGTGCACTACGACAACGGTCAAGTTGCCGAAGTTTCATGGGCGTTCATCCGAGAGCAGCCCCCGCGCAGGTAACCGCTGGCGTCCCCACGGGATTTGTCTCGCTTCGCTCGGGGCTGCGCCCTCGGCCTTCGGCCGCCCCTTCTCCGCTTCGCTCCGTCGAACCCCGGTCTCGACAGTCGATATTGGTAATCAACGAGTTGTGTTGATAGGCAAAGAATTACGTCTGTCTGCGACATCGGCGAACATCTGCGCTGTTCTTACTCTTGTCTTACTCGGCCCGCAATGGGCCCATGCGGGACGAGACTGATGGTGCCGGCAATGCCTACGCTCCAATTCCAGACCTCACCTATTGGCGCGGAAGGTATTCAATCCGATCCGCCCAGTCCGATCGTTCGATTCGCGCATCAGTTCGACCAGGAGCCGCGCCTGCCGGCCATAGGCGATCGTTGATACCGAACGCCGGAACAGGATAACGCCAGCGTGGCCAACGCCCTGACGGGTGAGCGAGGCAGCATGCATAGCCATGCTGGCGCGGTCAAAGCCAACCAGAATCATTCCGCTATCCCGTAAGGTCATGAGCAGCGCCGGATCCTTAAGCGACAGACACGAGCCTCTCTCCCATTTTGAAATATGGACTATGGGAAAATCGGGCTGTATCTGATGACACGCCGCAATCAATCGATGCGACGTGTTTTCGTCGGCGAGAAGGCGCGGCTTCACGTGCCAGCTTCAGCTTCGCGTTCTGCGGCCACCTTCTCCGGATACTGCCTGGCATAGGCCAGCGCGCAACGGACCAGCGCCGGCGGCCAGCCGAAATGCGCCGCCACCTTCTGGACGGATCCAACCCTGTGAAGCACCTCCCCGACTTCCCACACCGCAACGCGGTGGCCCAGCACAAAGGATTCGCGCCCTCCGGCCGAATCGCGGAAGCCGATGCCAGGAAACTCCTCCTCAAGAGCCTTCTCTTCCAAATAGAGACTGCTCAAGGTGGAAACCTCGAGATTGCGGCGCCTGGCCTGCCGCGACAAAAGAGCCGCATGTCCCTTTTCGATGCGACAGGACTGGACGATGGTTGCCATGAATCAACGGTTGTTTACAATGTAAACGGTGTCAAGTCCGGCTGTCCGACGGGCATTGGGCACTTCAACTGCCGGGGATCGGCGCGGGTATGGGTGGCGGCGGCTCCTCCTGTGCGGACACCCCGCCATCGAATGGATTAACTCGCGTGAAATCCGTCCTCGTCGCCTTGAAGAGACGTGAAAATTTCACCAGCATGACCCGGGCTCCGGCGCCGGCGCTCAGCAAACCGGCTGCGGGACGGACGTGGGATCGAATGACTGAAACCGGACCTCCATGCCCGCGTCCGTTACGTTGATAACGCCGCCCACACGAAACGCGTCGCGCAATTTCACTGAAAAATCCTCAAATGCGCGCTGCGTCTTATTCACCCGAAACAAAGCCTGGAACTTGTCCGCTGAAAATCCCCCGCCCGTTCCTTTGACCGGCAATTCGAAAACGATGGCGGTATTTTCGTCCGCGAAGACGCGCACGGCGTCGACGTCTACAATGCTGGAAATCGATGGAAGTTCACCCAGGACCCCGGGCGCACCGGGGCTTCCTGCCGCCAGTGCAGGATGTAGGCGGCCTTGGGCGCTTTCCCATCCACTTTCAGCAGCGTGCAGCGCTCCGAAGGAGGCTTGGACGGATCCACACGGACCGTTGTGACATGATCATCGTCGAACTCCCGCGACGTCTCCGTAAACGCCCATTGGTCATCATCCAGCCCGACTTTTCCGAGCGCGTCGGAGAACAGGGCCTTCTGTGCAGGGTCAGCGAGGGGAAGCTTCAGGAAACCACTGGCGAGCGGTCCGCGGGCTCCCTGGTCCGTTTTGGTGGACATCGCAATATTTTCAGCCCCTCCGGATAATGCCTCAAATGGCCAGCGGCCCGTAACCCGGCCTACGCCGGTGAGCCAAAAACCGACCTCCGCCTGGAATCGGGCACGCACGTCATCCCACGGAAGCTCCGCCGCCACTTCTCCCTTGATCGCAGGGCCGCGGCACAGAGCCTTTTCCAGCGCGCCGGAGGGCGAGGAGAGAAAGACGCCGGATCCAAGCATTTGTGAACTATACTCGAGCAGAATCTCCGTCTTCCCGCGCGACTGCGTAACCCAAATCCGATGCGAGCCCGCAGGTTGGACGATGCGCCATTCGTAACCGGTCAATGGGCTCACATTGACCGGCGGCGCACCCATGAGCCTATTCCCGAATGGAAGGACCGCCCAAATCCCGTTTTCCATAACTTGCGCAGCGCGCTCGGCGAGCGGGCCGGGTTCCTTGATCAGAATCGGCGACCTGCCGGTCGGAGCGCTCCATGTTGCAGCACCCCAATGCGGCGGTGGCGATGGAAGGACCATCGTTACTGTTCGTGTCTGGGTTGCGCCGGGATCCCGAACCTCGAGGCTCCAAGTCACACCTGTCTTTCCCGCCGCCAACTCCGACAGCTTCCGCTCTTGCGTCTTCTTAAACCTAAGGGCTAGCGAAAGAACTGAAAGCTTTCGGCCATCATATCCTTCGATGAGTTCGCCGGGTCGCAATCCCGCCTTTGCGGCCGCCGTGTTTGGCAAAACCTCGCTGACCAAGAGGTAGGATGGACCGGGAATGGCGATCATTCCCGACGTGCGGAAGCCAAACTCCTCGATCCGGTTGGCTTGCACGTTCACCGACGGAAGCCTCATCACATCCTCCACCTTGCCCGCGGGAATATCCACCGCCTCCCGTTCGTCCGCACTGGCACAAGGCTCACATGCCACTATAGCGAACAAGACGGTAACGATGGTCAGAATAAGGCCGGCGCAGTCCGCGCCAGCCCGCCCACCAGAGATGGATTTCTTAGGAAGACTCAAGCGGGTCCGCGTTGCGGAGGCGGAATTGGCCCTTTGGTAGCAAAGTGTCTGTATGACTGGCTGGATAAAGGGAGGCAACCGCAGGTCGGCTGCAAAGAAAGGCGGACACCTGCAGTGGTTGGCTTGTTCCAGCCTGAACTCAGGCAAGCGCAGTTCCCGACCCAAGCTTAACGTTCACGTCACTATGCCCGGATTTCCGCGGACGTAATAATCATCCGCGACATCGGCGAGCGTTGGTGCCATCCGCAAACACGAGTCCAAGAACCTTGATTTCTTGACTTTCGTTTTACATTGCCAATCATATACTTATGATGGCGTCCCCACGGGGATTCGAACCGCTTTGCCCGAACAACCGAAATGCTTTGTTGAGCGTGCTTTGAGTTATTTATGAGTGACTTGGAACGGGAAGCAAAGTGTATCAAGATGCAGCAAAAACAAGCCAAGAACATGCTCGCTGGCAAATCCGTGGCAAATCTGCATTGGGGGGTGCGTCTTTCTGCGGGGCACCCACCTGCGCTGCTCTTACTTTGGCAGGCTGATATCCATGGCTCGCTGGGGGTCGATCGAAATGGAGCCACGCCTCCGCACCGTCACTCGAAAAGCTTGGTCGAGTAATACCGTTCGGCGCGGTCGCACAGGACGGTGACGACCCGGGCCTCGGGCCCGAGTTCGCCCGCGACCTGAAGCGCCGCCGCAACATTGGCTCCGCTCGAGGTGCCGACCAAGAGACCGAATTCTCTGCTGAGCCGGCGGGTCATGGCGATCGCATCGGCGCTGCGCACCTTGAGTGAGGCGTCGAGCTTCACCTCGCGAAGCAGCGGCGGGATATAGCCGCCGGCAACGCCTTCGATCAGATGACAGCAGGGACACTCCCCGGAGAGCATCGCCGCCTCCGCAAGCTCCATCGCCACAATGCGGACGCGCAGATTGACCGTGCGCAGGGCGCCGGCCACTCCGACAAGCGTTCCGCCGGTCCCGTAGCCCGCCACGAACGCATGCACCCGTCCGCCCATCTGGGCAAGAATCTCGGGGCCTGTGTGTTCGGTGTGATCCTGGGCATTGAGCGGGTTTTCGAACTGGCGGGGCAGGAAATGCGCGGATCGTCGGCGGCCATGGCAAGCGACATCTCGATCCCGGTGGCATAGCCCCTGACGGCTTTGAATAGCTGCACCTCGCCGCCGAACTGCCGGATCAGGTACTGGCGTTCGACGCTGGCGGTGTCGCTCATGAGTATTTTGACGCGATAGCCTTTGGCCGCCCCAACCATGGCGAGCGCAATCCCGGTGTTGCCGCTTGTGCATTCCAGGATCAGCGAGTCGGCTCCGATCAGGCCCCGCCGCTCCGCATCCTCGACAATGCACAGTGCGAGCCGGTCCTTGATCGATCCCGACGGATTGAGAAACTCCGCCTTGGCGTAGATGGTGCGGCCCGAGTCCGCGAAATACAGCAGGAAAAGGGGCGTGTTGCCGATGGCCGAAAGCACCGGCGGGTACGCCGGACGCGATTGCACGGGTGTACTCATGGTCTGCGTTGAAACTCTATTATCCGGCCTGCGCGGCGGCCTTGTCCCGGAGCGCGCCCAGCACGGTCTCCGGGCTGAGCAGTCAAGCAGGATCACCGGATCCGTTTTGCCTGGGACCCAGATTAGATCGAACGGCACAGCGCTGCGGTTGTATTTCGCCAGTTCGGCCGTTATTTGAGGATCCCGGTTGGTCCAATCGCCGCTCAAGGTGGCGATGTGCTCATCCCGGAAGGTACGCAACACCTCCGCAGAGTGGAAGACCAGCGCTTGTTCGCCTGGCACGTGGCGCACCACCGTGCCGTGAAGTCGACATAAATGATCCGATCCGCCGCACGCAGCGTGGAAACCGTTTCCGGGCTCCATTTGTCCCAGACCACATCGGTTGACGCTGGTGCCTCCGGCCAGCCGCTCCAGATTCCGAATGCAACGAGCCCGAGGCCCGCGATCATGCCGAAGCGCGCCCGGCCCGCGGAGGCCCCGGCGCCGTGCCAGCGGCCGTAAACCCAGGCACCCATCACAACAAACACGAGGCCAAAGACAGCCGCAAGCTGGCCGCTCTCCGTCACCTGTCTGTAAGCTGACTGCTTGTGATGGCCGATTGTTGGGTTTCCATGCCCGTGGTTGCACGTCAACCGCCGACACCGCACCCTATCGGGTAGACAACCCTGCCAACCGATCAGGGACTGGTCTGAAGTATCCCAGGATCGAATCCGGATTCCGGACGCAAAGCTGAATATGGGTTTTCTCCATTATGCGCGCCCCCTCGTAGAGCGGTTTCCCTTCAAAAAAGGCCCCACGAACCAAATCGAATCCCGGCACTTTTTCTTTCCGCCCAACCTCGTGCGCGTGATTGATAACTTCGCAATCGATATGCCTCTTCACCAAGTCCTAGTCTCCTTTCCGCCTGCTTCGTTCTTGGGCATTGGCGAATTGGCCAACTCAAACGTTGCTCTCAGTTGGGAATAGGCCGTCCGAACGATCTCCAACAAGGCCGCCTCGGTCAAATCGAGGCACCGGCCAAGATCTATGATCGCGCCGATGACGAAGGTTCTTTCGATCTTCGTCTTGAACAGATCAGGTCGCGCCTTGATGAATTGTGCCCATTCGAGAGCCCGCTTTGGACTATTCTCCAAAAAATAGGAGCCGTGGCCGAGCCAATCGTAGGTATTGGCGCTACGGTGCAAGTGTTCCTCACCACGAAGAATCCTTTCGCCAACCGCTTCGTCGCACCCGTGAAACCCAAGCACGAAGGCTGAGGCATACATGGATTATCGATAGTGCCGGTGGACCTTATTTCCCCTCGTGATAAAACCGCTCTTGACCAGGAAATTCCGTGCTGTGGCCGGCGACGCCAATATTTTCTTCGACGCCTGCTTCATAGCGCGGATTTCCTTCTGCACCTCTGACTTGCTCGGCTGAGCGATTACGACGGTCATGCGGACAAAAGGAAGCAGCTCTCAGGCAGATTTCAACCCAATCTTTGAGCCGTCCCGAAACGGCAACGAATTGGAAGCTGTGGCTGCTCGCTTCGGCAGGATGGAGAAGAATTCTTCCGCTTCCGTTTACTTTTCAGGTCGAGGTAATGCCGGCGGATGATGCTCTCGGAATTGCCCGCCTGGATCGCCGCTTCGCCAATTGAACGGTACTTGGCTACGAACATTGAGATGAAGGTTCGCCGCAGGACATCGTCGGCCAGCCCGAACCTTTGGGAAATGCGGTGCCGACGTTTGTGACCGTCCGCTGGTATCAGGCGAATCTCATCGAGGGGATACGCTCGAAGCCAAGCCGCCAGGTTCGGGTGGATGGTGATCTGCGCGGCTCGCGGACCTTCGACACTTCGGAAGAAATCGAGATTATGTCCGTTTCCAAATTCACGTCCTCGGGCTTGGCCGGTGATTTCCCCGTTTGGCACGCCGGGACGAATGCCGGCAAGAGACAAAGCGCGAAGTAAGGCACCCACCGCCCACCCTCAAAACCTTCCATCTCTTCCATGAACTTCGCCGCCTGCGCGGCAGCCATCGTTTCGGGAGACCCACGTTTGCGGCGAATCCGATGATGCGGCACCCTCGCAATCGGATTCTCCGTGATCCATCCGCGATGGAAGGCGAATTTGAGAAAGGTTGAAGGAATGCCGCGCCGATTGTTGTAGGTCTTTGGCGTTGAGCCGGTCTATCAGCTGGCGTCCCCACGGGGATTCGAACCCCGGTTCTGCGCGTCCTCCTCTGAAACACATCGCCTCACTCTGCGATGGACATCGGTGGACATCTGAATCCGTCCGTGGTGTGCGCAAAAGTGTGAGCAAAAAATGCGGCTACGTAATCGGACTTATTATATCTTCCAAGCTATCTTTCATGCTTGACTAATTGGCAGCAAGCGCTATGCTAACAGCACAATAACAACATATTATAAAAAGTAGAGCACCATGAGTTCAATCACGAGAAGAGGCAAGTTCTGGCATGCATGTTTCCGCAGCGCCAAAGGCAAGAGGGTAACCGTGTCAACCAAGATGACCGACAAGCGCAAGGCGCAGGAGGTATCTGCAAAATGGGATGCCGCCGCGAGGGGGGAATTGTCAGCAACACAGATTCAGCGTGTCATGGCCAATATGTACCGAGATGTGACGGGCACCAAGGCTCCCACTTTTACGGTCCGACAGTACTTGAACAAGTGGTGTGAAGATAAAGCCGCGACGGGCGCAAGCCGAGCAGCGGATAAGTACCGTCAAATCGTTAAGGAGTTTCTGGCCTTCCTTGGTAACCGGGCCGACCACCCAATACGCCAACTCGTTGAGGCGGACTTGTCGGATTTCGTCATCGCATGCGGCAAGCAGGCTCGCGCCAGAACGGCCAATAACAAGCTGACCCTGCTCGCCTCCGCTTTGCGCGACGCGTGGTCAGAAAACCTGCTCACCGACGACATCTGCAAGCGGCTCAAAAAAATCAAGCTGCATGAAGAAGCGCCCATGCAGCGTCTACCTTTCGCGCAGGAACAAGTTGATAACATCATCCAAAATGCCACCGGAGAATGGAAGGGCATCACGACCCTAGCCCTAAAGCCCCTCCACGCGACCGGAGGGGTTTTTTACGCGCACATCTTTGTGTGCGCGGCACTGGCAGGACTCCTGAGGGGTCTTGAATCAGTGCATAACCAAACTACTCGGAGCAACGGAAAAATATGAAAATAGAATCTCAAGACAGTTCACTCGCAGACCCTTTCAAGCATCTGCCCCAATACGCACCCCTCCAAGAATACTCATCCTTCGACTGGGTCTGCTTCGGCGGTGTCTCGCACAAATATCCAACTTCAGTCACCACACAGTTGGCACACTTCAGAACGCTCATGGACACGCTCGGTTCATTGAATGGCTCTTTCGGGCGTCGCCTTCACTGGGTCGTTCGAGCAGAGGAAAGTACCCCCCCAGCCATACGGCAATACCGTGACTGGCGGGTTATCTTTGCTCATGCTTGACTCAAGCCAACCAGATCCGGGAGGGGGCAAATCACCCCGATAGTCGTTCTTCTGCGCAAAGCGGACGGGAAGTACGCGCTTCGATCCGGGAAGCACAAACGCTATCGCGATGATTACGCAATAAGTCAGGAACCGGATATTGCGCAATAGGGGCATCGAAAAGGAGGCGTTGCGATGAGACGCGATAACGGCTGCGATTATGCGGTTCGGCGGTCCAATTTCAAACCGGAACTGAGCCGTTGCGGATTGCGTTTGCGCCACGAACGGCAAGCGGATAAAAACATGCAGCCATGAAAGCGGTCCCTGTTGTTCGGTGGTCCCTTCTTGCTGCGGTCTGCGTCTTGGCAGCGGCACTCAACGAGGCTCACGGGCAGATTGAGCTTTACGCTGGACCTTCCGAGAACCGTTTTTCGCTGTTGCGGGACAGTGCCAGCACGACGGGGTTTGAGTTCGGCGGCAGATACGGGGTTTTCCCGTGGCTGGCATTCGACGCCGGATATACGGACTTCGGGAAGGTGGGTGACGCGTTCCCGGTTACGACAGACCTTCCGCCCATGGCTATCGGCATCTCTCCGATCTATTTGGGGACGAACTCTCTTCACGTTGACGCCTGCGCAGTCTATTTGCTGCCAGAGTTCCGGTGCCAGTTTGGATCCTTGCTCTCAGGATCCCTTGGCTTCGGGTTGTCGAGGTTTCAGACGAGAATTGGCAGCAACCTCTTCGAGTATTTTGGGGTTGCTTTGCCATACGGCTGGTCGGCGCACCCGGTCTACTCTGGTGCCACCCGGTCTTGGACGGGCATTGGCCGGGCAAGTATAAGGGCGGCGATTTCGCGGTCTTGGGCGGCGGAGGCAAATGCCCAATTTACCAGCGCTCCGGCGATTGAGATGAAGTATACTGCGGACTCTGTTTTTAACGACGACATCGGTAACCGACGGCTACAAGTCATCGGCGTGGCTCTTGACCTCATTTGGCGGCTCCCGGCGAAATAGATCGCGTTACAATCGCGCCGACGCGGAGGCGGGTTCTCCTGCCAGCGCGGGGAGATCGGGCTTATACGGCCAAAAGAACGGCCTTCCTGACGATTCTGCGGGTGTCGTTGCCATCGGCTGGCCCGATTGCGGGCTTGTAGCCCCAAAACTGCGGTTTTCGGGGGCAATCGGGTGGCAAAAAGGAGTCAAAAACCCGTTTGTAAGCGGTCGGTTATAAAAAGTCACATTTTCGGGATATCTTGGAAAATAGCCATTTTCGCTAGACATCAGGCAAAAAAAGAGATATCTTACAAGATAGATGAAAGCTTATTCTTATTCCAGAGTATCGACCACAGGCCAAATGCAGGAGGGAATCTCAATTTCCAACCAGCAAGCTCGCATTGCGGCATGGTGCGTCGCCAATGGCCATGAGTTGGCAGGGGAGTTCGTGGAAAGCGGCTCTGGCGCTCGGGCTAGCAACCGTGCCGAGTTACAAAAGGCCATGCTCGCCGTTTGCAAGGCCAAGGGGATTCTGGTCGTCTATTCCCTCTCGCGGTTCAGCAGGTCGGTCAAAGACACGCTGGAATTGACTGAACGGCTGGACAAGGCAGGGGCTCACTTGGCGTCACTTTCAGAGTCGCTGGACACCTCGACGGCCACCGGGAGACTTATTTTCCGCCTCCTGTCGTCCTTGTCCGAGTTCGAGCGTGATGCCCTTTCGGAAAAAACGAGGGACGCTCTGGCCCACATGCGCCGCACCAACCGCCGGATCTCGTCAAAGATCCCCTTCGGCTACGAGTTGGCGACCGATGGGGCCACCCTCCTGCCAGTTGCCCACGAGCAGGAGGCAATCAGCCGCATGATTGGCTGGCGGGCGTCTGGAATGACGCTCGCGGCTATTGGAGCAAGGCTCACCGCAGAGGCAGTCAGGACTCGTGCTGGCGGTGCTTGGCTTCCGGCCACGATCCTTGCAATCATCCAACGCCAGCAGAAACTAGTGGCTGCATGAAAAAGAAGAACCGGAAGAAGCTCCCCACGGTCAGCGAAGCCGATATCGCAGCTATCGTGAAGAGTGACGCGATACTGCTTCGGCTGACGAAGGCAGACAAGGAGGCGATAACCTTTGCAGCCTCGAAAATGCATCTGACTGTCACTGAGTTCGTCACCAAGGCTGCTTTGGCTTTCGCCTCCAAGGTTCACAAGTAGACCGAGACCGTGTCTTCTGGACCTTAAAAGAAGTCCGAAGCCTCTCCCCCCACCACCCCCATTCAATAGTCGGGGCCAAGAAACGTGGCAGGGTGGCGTATATATGCGCTCGGACATGATTGTCGGCGGGATTATGGGCTAGCCTTCCCCCCAGCTATTAGCAGCCACTTTCAGTGCGTTGAGGCGGGAGTGCAGCACAAGGCCGTCGATTTTGCTCCACAACCTTTGGACATCCGTGCACATAGGTGGGCTGTGCGCAAAAGTGTGAGCAAAATGGCCGTTTTAGCCCCTGCCCCGCTCTTTCTCAGAGCGTGGCGTCCCCACGGGGATTCGAACCCCGGTTCTCACCGTGAAAGGGTGGTGTCCTGACCGGGCTAGACGATGGGGACCCAACTGCGGAGCCGGGCAAGCTACCGCATGGGCAGGGCCGCGCAAGGCATTTCTTGGAAATGAAGATGACGCATTTTTTCCTTTCGTACGAGGCCGGAATTGCCTGGGGTAGCAAGCGTCACCCCCATGAATTTTGACGCCATCGCCTCATCCCTCCCAAAAAATGCCGTAACCGCGATCGACACCGTGGCCCATCCCCGCATCGCTTCGGGGAAGGTGCGGGAAATCTTCGACCTCGGGGACGCCCTTCTGCTGGTTGCGACCGACCGGCTTTCGGCATTCGATGTCATCCTTCCCGACGGGATTCCCGGGAAGGGAATCATCCTCACCCAGATGAGCCTCTGGTGGTTCGAGCAGACCAAGGGAATGATCGTCAACCACCTGCTGCCCGACCAGGCCGGCGAATTCGCGCGGCGGGGAATCCGGGACCGCGACCTGCAGCTGAGGAGCATGGTCGTCCGGAAGCTGAAGCCCCTGACGATCGAGTGCGTGGTCCGCGGCTACCTGGCGGGCAGCGGCTGGAATTCCTACCAAAAGGACAGGACCGTCTGCGGGCTGAGCCTGCCTCCGGGCTTGCGGCAGGCCGACCGGCTGCCCGAGGCGATCTTCACCCCGACGACAAAGGCTCCGAAGGGCCAGCACGACGAGCCCATCAACGATGCGCAGGGCGAGGCGGCCATCGGCGCGGATCTCTACCGGAAGGTCAAGGCCGTGAGCCTGGCCCTTTACAAGGCGGGCCACGACCGGGCGCGCGGGGCCGGAATGATTCTCGCCGACACGAAGTTCGAGTTCGGCACGGATCCGGCCGGATCCCTGGTCCTCATCGACGAGGTCCTGACACCGGACTCCTCGCGGTATTGGCCGGAAGACGAATATGCTCCGGGGCAGTCGCCTCCGAGTTACGACAAGCAATTCGTGCGGGACCACCTGCTGGCCCTGAAGTGGAACCAGCGCCCGCCGGCGCCGAGGCTGCCGCAGGACGTCATTTCGCGGACGCAGGCAAAGTACCTGGCGGCGCTGAAGAACCTGATCGGGTGAGGGGCCGGTCAGAGCGTGACGTGTTCGACCGGCGCCGGAACGCCGCGGCTCGTGCGGATCAGTTCGCGGCGAAGCCAGTCGAGGGCCGCGTTCACGGCCCGCGGCTTTACAGTCCGGCGGGGCCCCGGCCAGCTGAGCTGCCTCGACCAGACCCCCTGGGGCGCGTGCAGGGCGACATAGATCGTGCCGACCGGGTTTTCCTTTGACCCGCAGCAGGGACCCGAAAAGCCGGTGATCGCGACACCGTAGTCGGCCCCAAGTTTCTCGGCGGCTCCGGTCGCCATGGCAACCGCCGCCTCGGCGCTGACTGCACCGTGCTGCTGGAGGATGCTCTCGGGAACGTCGAGCATGAGCATGCGGGCGTCGTTGGTGTAACAGATGCAGGCGCCGGCGAAAAACTTCGACGCGCCGCAGATGTCCGTGAACGAGCTGGCCAAAAGCCCTCCGGTGGCTGTTTCCGCGACGGCGACCCTCTTTTCCTGCGCGCGGAGCAAGTCCGCGCAGACCTTGGCAAGGGAGTCGTGTCCGAAGCACATGAAGTCGTCGCCCAGGAGCCGGGCGCATTCCGAGGCTATCTCGTGCAGCTGCGGCAGCCTGATTTCCCCGGTCGGGCAACTGAGGCGGCAGTCAACCTGGTAGGCGTGCGCGCAGTAGGCGATGCTCAGGGAGGGGCCGTAGCGGTCGAAGATCGGCTGAAGCTTGGTCTCGAGAAGCGACTCACCCACCCCGGCGCTGCGCACCTGGACATAGGCCTCGCAATCGAGCAGGAGGCCGAGCGCTGCAAGGCGCGGCAGCACCTGGTCGCGGAACATGGGCTGCAGCTCATTCGGCGGACCCGGGAGCATGCACAGGACCTTGCCATCCTTCTCGACCCAGAGTCCGGGGGCCGTGCCGTTCGCGTTCGGAAGGATGTCTCCATGGTCGAAGCGATAGGCCTGCTTCAGGTTGTTCGGCGTCATCTTCCGGCCGAGAAGCGCAAACCGCTCGGCGATGGTCCGCTCGATGTCGTGATCGAAGACAAGCTCCAGGCTCAGAACGCCGGCGATCGATTCGCGCGTGCGGTCATCGCAGGTGGGGCCGAGCCCCCCGGTCGTGATCACGACATCCGCCGAGGACCAGCTCTCGCGGAACTGCTGGGCGATTGCACCGGCGTCATCGGTGATGGTCACGTTGCGGCGAAGCATGACACCCCGCCGTGCCAGTTCCTCGCCGATGAATGACAGGTGTCCGTTCGGAGTCAGGCCAAGCAGCAGCTCATCACCCAATGTCAGCAGCTCATAGCGCACTTGGGCGAGCCGAGGGGCATGCGGAACGCCGGATCGCGGGTCGGTTGAAATCATACTTTGTACCCAAAAATTCTAGGCCTAATGTTGAAAATTGCCACTCGGGGAAAACAATCTGGAGAAATCGCTGGACAAAGCGGAGTTGAGCGCGGGGGGCGACCGCTTATAGCCTACAGACAACGGATGGCTCCTTCAACCCAAACATTTGACCATGAACACCTCCATAGACCCGGGTGAGGCCCCGTCCGGAAGCCTGAAGGAGAAGGTGCGCCGCCTGCCGGACCGGCCGGGCGTGTACCTCATGAAGGATCGTCTGGGCCGAATCATCTATGTCGGCAAGGCGCGGAGTCTGCACAAGCGGGTGTCGTCGTACTTCCAGGCGGGCCGCTCACGGGTCTCCCACCCGAAGATCCGGGCGCTGATCGAAATGATCGCGGATTTCGACACGGTCGAGGTCAAGTCTGAGCCGGAGGCCCTGCTCCTCGAGGGCAAGCTGATCAAGCAGTGGCGGCCCCGCTACAACACGGACTTCACCGACGACAAGCGTTTCCTCCTCGTGCGCGTCGATCCGGCCGAGGAATTGCCCCGGTTTCGCCTCACCCGAATCCGCAAGGACGACCGTTCGCACTACTTCGGTCCCTTCGCCCACAGCGGGCTCCTCCGAAAGACACTGGCGCAGATGCGGCGGCAGTTCGGCATTCTGCTGGGCGATTCGAACCCGCAAAGAATGCCCGACGGAACCTGGCAGCTCTACGCCGACGTACGCCGGGAGATCTACGGCTTCCCGAACCAGGTGAGCCGCGACGAATACCTGCGCCGCGTCACCGACGCCTGCGATTTTCTAAAGGGCAAGTCCTGTGAGTGGCTCGAAACGCTGCGGGTCGAAATGGCGGCGGCGGCGGCCAGGCAGGAATTTGAAAAGGCGGCGGATCTGAGGGACGTCATCTTTGCCATGGAGAAGACCCTGGCGAAAACGCGGCATTTCGAGCGCATGGATCCGACTCGGATGACGGGGGATGAAACGGCGATGCGGCTGCTCGGGGAGGCCCTCGGCCTTAAGGCGCCCCCGGCCACGATGGAGTGCTTCGACATCTCGCACATCTCCGGCACCTATGTCGTCGCCTCGATGGTCCGATTTGCGGGGGGCAAGCCGGACAAGGACCATTACAGGCGGTTTCAGATAAAGAGCTTCGTCGGCAACGACGATTTCCGGGCAATGGAGGAGGTGGTCGGGCGGCGCTTCCGCCGCCTTCGCGACGGGAACCTCCCTTTTCCCGATCTCGTGGTCATCGACGGCGGCCGGGGCCAGGTCGCCGCGGCGCTGAAGGCATTCATCGCCCTCGATCTTACGCCGCCGCCGATCGTTGGCCTGGCGAAAAAAGAGGAGACAATCGTCTTCCCGGACGAGCGCGGGCCGCTCGACCTTCCGCTCAGCCACCCCGGTCTCCAGTTGCTCCAGCGGCTGCGCGACGAGGCGCACCGCTTTGCAAACACTTACAACGCCGATTTGCGCTCAAAGAAGATCCGCGAGTCGCTGCTCGATGATTTCAGGGGGCTGGGCGATGTGCGCCACGGGGCGCTCATGGAGCATTTTGGCGACATCGACCGGCTGCGCGGCGCGACCGTGGAGGAGATCGCCGAGGTGCCGGGATTCGGACCGAAACTCGCCGGAGAACTCCACTCTTTTCTGAATCGTAAAGCGTGAGGGGGCTGGTTTCATCCGGTTCGTATGAGACTCCCCGTTAGGCTAGGCGCCACCCTGGCGGCGGCGGCCGCAATCGCATCCGCTCATGCAAACGTCACCCTGGCTCCGCTATTTGCCGACCACGCGGTGCTGCAAAGCGGCAAGCCCCTCCCGGTGTGGGGGCGCGCGGATCCCGGCGAAAGAGTTACGGTGAAATACCTGCAATATGCGGCGGACGGCCTGGCGGATCCGGACGGACGCTGGGTGGCGCGGCTGCCGGCCATGCCAGCGCAGGCCACGGGTTCCGAACTTGTCGCGACAGGGAAAAACTCCATCCGGATACAGGACGTCGTCGTCGGGGAGGTCTGGCTCTGCTCCGGGCAATCGAACATGGAGTTCACGGTCGACGACCCCAAGAGCGCGGCCTTTCGCCTTCAGAATGCCGAAAAGGAGGTTGCCGGGGCGAACTATCCCCTGATCCGCCAGTTCAAGGTCGCGCGGCAGGTTTCCGCGACGCCGGCGGACACCGTGGGCGGGGCATGGGCGGTCTGTTCCCCGGGCACCGTGGGCCAGTTCACGGCGGTCGGGTATTTCTTCGCCCGCGACATCTTCCGCCGGTTTGGGCTGCCGATCGGCATCGTCGACAGCACGTGGGGTGGCACGCCGGTCGAGTCGTGGATGAGCCCGGCGGCGCTCGCGAGCGATCCCGCCTTTGCGGTTGTCGGCGAACGCTGGAAGCAGACGCTCGCCGGATACCCCGCCAAGAAGGCCGAGTTTAACACGGCCCTGGCGGCGTGGACGCGCGAAGAGGCCGCGGCCACCGCAGCGGGAGAGGCACGCCACGCCGCCTTCCTGAAGGCCCACCCAAGGCCGCGGGAGCCCAATGGGCCCGGCGGTTCCTGGACTCCGACCGGCCTTTTCAACGGGATGATAAACCCCCTTCTCCCCTACGGAATCCGCGGAGCCCTCTGGTACCAGGGCGAGTCCAACGCTAATTATGCTTCTGAATACCACAGGCTCTTTGCCTCGATGATCACGGCCTGGCGGTCGCATTTCGGCCAGGGGGATTTCCCCTTCTACTGGGTGGAGCTCGCTTCCTACAAGGCGCCGACCGACCCCACCGGCGAGTCCTGGGCCTGGCTTCGCGAGGCGCAGACGCAAACCCTGAGGCTGCCGGCGACGGGCCAGGCGCTGGCGATAGACATCGGCGACCCCGAAAACATCCATCCGGCCAACAAGCAGGAGGTCGGGCGCCGGCTCGCCTTGATGGCCAAGGCCCTGGTGTACGGCCTTTCGGTCGATTATTCCGGACCGGTCTTTTCCCGGGCGAGCGTGGAGGGGAATGCGATCCGGGTGCATTTCGATTTTGCGGACAACGGCCTGACCGCCGGCGGAAAACCCCTGCAGTCATTCACAATCGCCGGCGCGAACCGGAAGTTTCATCCGGCATCCGCGTCCATATCCGGCAGCACGGTCCTCGTCCGCTCGGCCGAAGTGCCGGTGCCGCTCGCCGTGCGCTACGCCTGGCAAAACGCCCCGGAGGCAAACCTGTTCAACGGGGCGGGCCTTCCCGCCACGCCCTTTCGAAGCGACAACTGGTGATTCGGTCCGGACGTCGTGGGTCAGTTTGCCCGGCCCACAGCCTGAAGGGCCCTGCGAAGCTCACGCGCATCGTCTGGGCGTTGGGAACGGCGGAACGCCAAGGGGCCCAACGCCGGTCTTGATGCGCGTCTTGGCCTTGCGAGCAAAGGCCCGGAAGGCTGTGGGCCGGGCAAACTGACCCAACAACGCCTAGTCGCCGGACTGGCCGGGAACCTCGTAGATCTCGACCATGGCCGTGCCGCTTGCCCCTGCGTAACTGCTCACCTGGGCCGTGTAGAGGCCCGGCGGGAGCGTCACCAGGAGGACGGAATCGGCGCTGCCGCTCGGCAGCGCAAAGGCGTACGAAGCCGTATCAGCCGTGGGGATGCTTATGCCGCTCGCGACAGGATAATTGTTGAAACTGCCGGTCGCCGGGGTCCCCCATACCTCGTTTTGCGCGATGACGCTGCCGGCCTTATTATAAAGGCCCAGAACCGGATCCAGGATGCCCGTGGTTATCCCGAAATTGGCCAGGGTCGGCCCAATTCCCCGTATCAGAAGCGTCTTTGGCGTGGTACCCTGCACCACAAATCCGGCGATCAGGGGGTTACCCGCGCTCACCGGGCCGTTTCCCGAGAGGTTGAAGAACCGCTGGAGCACGTCGAGCGGAGCCGGATCCGCATCATAAGCCTCCAGAAGGACCGATCCGCTCGTACCGTCGCCCGACGTGACCTTGACGGTGTAGGAGCCCGGATCGAGCACGGTGAGGACCGCGCAGTCCGCGCTGCCTTGCGCGAGGGAGAAGGCCCCGAGGCGGGTGAACGTTTGCATCAGGGACGCGCTTCCGTTCCAGCCTTGATTCGTGAGGATCACCCGCTGGTTCTTGTCATAGACCTGCAGAATGGGCTGATCGAGGAATGGCGTCACATTCAATGCCGCAAGGCCCGGTCCTACGGCCCGCAAAAGGACGGCCTTGGGAGACGGCCCCACAATGCTCAGTCCGGCGGTGAGGGGACTTCCCGCTGCTACCAGCGCCCGGCTCGAGAGATTGATCAGGCGCGAGGCGGGTCCGGTCGCCACCGTCGGGGCGCTTCCGGAAATGACCATTGTGAAGGCCGGCACGTAGGCGTTCGGAATGGTCGTCGAACCGCTCGCATTGGTCAGGGTCAGCACGGGCGAGTATGTTCCCGGGGTCGTCGGCGTCCCTGAAATGATGCCGGTTGTCGCGTTGAGGGTCAGTCCCGGGGGAAGGCCGGTCGCCGCGTAAGTCGTCGTGCCATTGTTGTAGGCACCCGCAATCTGGTAGTAGAAGAGCGCCCCGGAGACAGCGTTGACAATGGTCGAACTGCTGAAGTCCGGAGGCGGGACCTGGAAGAGCGCCTGGGTGATCGGGGCAAGCCCGAGCGATCCGTTTTCCGAAGTGGGCACGACCGCCAGGGCGCGGATGTAAAACTGGGCACTGCCCGGGAGGGGCGATTCAGTCGGGATCGTATACGACCAGACCTCGTTGCCGCCTCCTGAGAGGGAGGTCTTCGCCACCGCCTGCGCGTAGGTCATGGCTCCGTAGCTGCCCTGGCCAAGGGTCGTCCAGGTGATGTCGTCGAGCGAGGATTGGAAGATGACGGCCACCGGCTCCGGCCCCGGACCTCCACGCGCCAGGGCGATCGTCTGCAGGTCGTTGGAGATCCCGATCGACTGGACGATGGGAGTTGTCGAGGCGGTCAGGCGGGCGAGACCGTTGCGCACCTGCCCGCCGATATTGTCGAAATTGCCGGCAACATACAGTTTCCCGTCCAGTTGCAGGGCGAGCGCCGTCACCGCCCCGTCCGGATTCGGGTTGAAGGTCGTGTCCAGCACACCCTTCGAGCTAAAGCGGACGAGATTGTTGATCGCAGTGCCGTTGACCGAGCCGAAGCTTCCGCCCGCGATGATCGTTCCGTCGCCCGCCAGGGCCAGGGTGTTGACCGTGGTGGACGCGGTCACAGAGGCCGGGAAGGTGGGACTCGTGAAAGTGGAATCCGCGGTGCCGTCGGAATTGAAGCGGTATATGGCGCCTTGCCGGAAAGTCGGGACGCCGTTGTACCAGGCGCCGCCGAGCAGGACTTGCCCGTTGGGCTGGAGAACGAGGGCACTGGGTAAAAACGAATACGGATTTACCAGGGTGCTCACCACCTGCGGATTGAAGCCGGCATCGACCGACCCGTCGGCGTTCAGTCGCGCAAGAAAGGAGTGGTTGGCGCCTCCGATGACCGTTCCCGGTGGGTAGGAGTTTTGGGTCGGCCCAACGCTCGTAAATGTGCCGGCGATAAGAATCTTGCCGTCCGCCGGCTGAACGATGACCGAGTTGACGGATGCTCCGGCCACATTATTGGTCACCGGATCGTAGATTGCCGGATTGAAGGAAGTGTCCACGCTGCCGTCCGTGTTGTACCGCGCCAGACTGTTTCTGGCGACGCCTCCGACGGAGGTGAACGTCCCACCAATGATCACCTTGCCATCCGCCTGCTGGACCGCGATCGCATTGACCGGTCCGTTGGGGAGGTTCGAATACGTCGTGTCGACCATCGAGGTCGTTCCGTCCAAATGGACGAAGTATTTGGAATAGGTGCTGACGACGGTCCCGGAAGAATTCGTGGTGAGCCCGACCCCGTTGAACAGGCCGCCCAGGAAGATCGTGCCGTCAGGCTGCACGGCGATCGCGTTGACCTGCGCATCCGGATTCGCGGCGAGTGTGCTATCGAACGCCGTGTCCGAGAAGAGCCGGACGGCATTGGTCGCGTTGACGCCCCCGATGTTCACGAAATTGCCGCCCAGGAGCACCTTCCCGTCGGGCTGGAGGGCGATCGCGTCGATCTGCGCATTTGCGCCCACCCCGGGACTGAAGGTCGTGTCGAGGGTGCCGCCGCTGTTGAATCGGACGACGTGCGTCGCCTGGGCCTGCGTCAGCGAGCCCGCCTGGGTGACGGTCGTGAAGGCGCCGGTCGCCAGGATCTGGTTGTTGGAGAGGAACTGGACACTGTCCACGACCCCGTTGAGGCCGGCCGAGAAGGTGGTGTCCACGGAGCCATCGGTGTTGAGCCGGGCGATGTTGCTCCGGGGCGAGCCCCCGACCGAAGAGAAGATCCCCCCGATCAGGATCTGGCTGGTCGTCGGATTGATGGCCAGCGAGTAGACGCTTCCCGGCGCGGCGACGGCCGGGTTGAAATTCGTGTCCAGCGAGCCGTCCACGTTCAGGCGCGCAATCCCCAGCCGCGTCGTCGGCGCCGTGATCGTGGTCACCGGTCCGGTCGTTGTCTGGACCGTCGTGACCGTGGGATTGGGGTCGACTTGGCTGAAGGCGCCGGCAATGACGATCTGCCCGTTGGGCTGGATCGCAACGGCGTTGATCGCGCCGCCCGGATTCACGTTGAATGAGGTGTCAACCGAGGCGTCGGTCATCGAAACCCGCACGATGGCGGAGACCTGGGTCGTCACGTTCGTGCTGATCGGCGTCACGGCGGTGATGTTGCCGACGAGGAGGACCGCGTTGTCCGCTGGCTCGAGGGCCATCGCCGTAATATTGTTGTTGGGGCTTGGAATGAAGGTCGAGTCGACCGAACCGTCCGGATTGAGCCGCCCCGCATAGAGGACCTCCGTCATAACGGTCGTTGTCGTCGTCGTCGTCGGCTTCGTTCCATCCGTATAGGTGGTCGCGGTGACCGTCGTCGTCGTGGTCACCGGCGTCGGCCCGCTTGTGTTGGTCGAGGAGGTCGTTGTAACGGTGATGGTGCCATTCGAGATCGTGGTCGTCGTGACGGTCACCGAGGTATTGCCGTTCACCGTCGAGGAGGTCGTCGTCGTAGTTGAGTTGATCGTCTGCGCCGGTATCGGTCCGGAGCCCGGCGTGAATGCGGCAAACCCACCCCCCACTAGAATCTTGAAATTGGTCGAACTCGTGCCCGGCTGGAGGATCATCGAGTCTATTTCGCCGTTGGGCTCCGGATCGAAAGTGTTGTCCAGGCTACCGTCGGCGTTCAGCCGGGCCAGGTAGCTGTGCGTGACGGCCGTGGTGGTCCCGCCCGGATTGAAACTCGAGAAGGTGCCGCCGACCAGGATCTTGCCGTCGGGCTGGATGACGAGGCAGTTGACCTGACCGTTCGGCTCGGGGTCAAAGGCCGTGTCCACGGAACCGTTCGCGTTCAGCCGGGCGAGATTGTTGCGGGTGAGCCCGCCCACGCTGGAAAAGGTGCCGCCGATGATGGTCTGGCCCGTGGACTGAACAGCGGCCACCTTGACGCTCCCGTAGGTGTTCGGGTCGAAATTGCCGTCCAGCGTCCCGTCGTAGCCCAGGCGGGCAATCCCATTGCGAAAGACCCCGATCGCGGTGCCGTCCGGCTGAACCTCGTTGAACGAGCCGCCGATGACCACCTTCCCGTCGGTTTGGACGGCAATGGCGTTCACTCCGTAGTTTGGCGACGGGTTAAAGCCGCCGTCTATCGTCCCATCCGGATTGAGCCGGCAAAGGTAGCGAAGGGCGGAGGTATTCGTTTCGTTCTGCACCGAGGCGAAAAGTCCGCCCAGAACGATCTTCCCGTCCGCCTGCAGGGCGATCGTCTGAACGCCGCTTTCCGCCTGGCTCGTGAAGGAGGTGTCGATCGAGCCGTTGGGATTGATCCGCGCGATGGAATCGGCCGTCGTGGCCGCGCTGGCCCCGGGCGGCAGCAGCAGCGAGAACGTGCCGCCAATCAGGATCTTGCCATCGACCTGCATCGCGATCGCGGTCACCATGTTGTTCGCGCCGGGGTTGAAACCCGTGTCAAGGGAGCCGTCGCCATTGAGCCGGGCTATGTAGTCGCGGGTCGTCTGACTCGCCGTTCCTGGCGGCTGCAGGAAGGTGAAGCCGCCGCCGATCAATATCTGGCCGTTGGGTTCCACATAGATGGCCGCAACCATCGCGTTTGCGTTGGGATTGAACGCCGTATCGAGGCTTCCGTCGGAATTGAGCCGGGCGATGTGATTGCGGGTCGTCGAACTCGCCGCCCCGTTCGGCTGCAGGGAGGTGAATGCGCCGCCGATGACAATCTGCCCGTTCGACTGGACGCCTATCGCATAAACCTGGGAGGAATTGACATAGGCCGACGTCGCATTGGGATTGAAAGTCGTGTCGAGGCTTCCGTCGGCATTGAGCCTGGCGATGTGGTTGCGGGTCGTCGGACTTGCCGCACCGTTTGGCTGCACGGTTGTGAAGGCCCCGCCAATCAATATCTTACCATCCGATTGGATCGCCATCGCCAGGATCTGGCCGTTCGGCTCCGGATCGAAGACCGGGTCCAGCGATCCGTCGATATTGACGCGGGCAAGATTGCCCCGGACGACGGGGTTGGTTGTGGCGTTCGGCTGGAGCTGGCTGAAGAGGCCTCCCACGAGGATCTGGCCGTTGGGCTGGATCAGGAGGACGTTCACCTGGCCCGTCACGTTGGGATTGAACCCGTCCGCTGAGGATGGAGTCCCGGTCTGTCCAAGCAGGGCAGGTCCAGCCACCGTCAGAAAAATGAAACCGAGCTGCAATAGGCCGCGCCGGATGGTGCTGGGAAGCGAAAAAAGTACCATGAAAGGTTAATCTGCTTACAAAGAAGAATACGCTCAAGCGCAATTCCACTCTGCGGTTGAACTGTAAAAAGGCGTAGGAAAAGAGGCTAGAGGCTGTCCGAAAACTGACTATGGACAGTGCGAATCAGATCTTGGCCGGGAGCAAGGCGACGCCGAGGAGGCAATCCTCAGAGAGGCTTGCCCCGAGGCGGCAACGTGGCTCCAGGCCAAAAGATGGTTTGCAATGGCCGTTGGCAGTTTTCGGACAGCCTCTGGTTAGGCAGGCAAACCGCTTCAAAGGTTCCAAAAAACAGGCTGGCCGCTTGCAAACGGTCCGTAACCCGGAACATTCCGCCAAACCTATGAAAATTCGACGAGGACCCCTTCTTATGGCCGCTGCTTTCTCCGCCCTGTTCTCCCAAGCCCATTGTGATCCGCTGAAGGTTGGCGATAAGGCGCCGGAGGTGACAGCGATCACCGAAACCGGCGAAAGCCTCAACCTGGCGGATTTCTACAAGAAGCAGCCCTACACCCTGGTGTATTTCTTCCCGAAGGCCGACACCCCTGGCTGCACGGCCCAGGGATGCTCGCTGCGCGATGCCTACGCCGAGCTCCAGGAAAAGGGCGTCGCCGTCATCGGCGTCAGCCTGGACAAGGTCGAGGCCCAAAAGGCTTTCAAGGACAAGTACCACTTTCCCTTCACCCTGATTGCCGACACCGACAAGACGGTGGTCGGCGCATTTGGGGTGCCCCTGATGGCGGTCCGTCCGCTGGCCACGCGCCAAGCGTACCTCATCAAGGACGGGGTGGTCATCTGGGCGGACTACAAGGCTTCGACAAAGACCCAGGCGGCGGACGTGCTCAAGGTGCTGGCCGGGCAGAAGAGCTAGTCTGCTCAGGCTTCCTTCTTTCCGGCCGCGGCGGGCGCTGCAACGCGGCCGATCCTGACCTTGTCCACCCGCCGGCGGTCCATCTCGACCACCTCGAACTTCCATCCCTGCCATTCGAACTTGTCGTTGACGGCGGGAATCCGGCCAAACTGGGTCACGACGAACCCGCCGACAGTCCGGTAGTCGGCCTCCAGCTCGTTGGGCAGGGGGGCATCGATCCCGAGGAGTAATTTGAGCTCGCTGGTTGGCAGCGTCGCGTCGATCAGCCAGGTGCCGTCGTCCTGCTTCCTCGCTTCGGGCTGGCTGCGCCGACCCGGCTCGGGCAGGTCGCCCACGATCGCCTCGAAGACATCGATCAGGGTCACCAGGCCCTGCACAGAGCCGAACTCGTCGGTCACGACCGCGACGTGCCGGCCGGTCTTCTTGAACCGCTCGAGGACCTGCATGGCGGTCATGGTGTCCGGGACGAACAGCGGCGTCATGAGGAGGTTCTTCAGGGTCGTCGGAAGCCCGATCGCCGAATGCGCCCAAAGCGCCTTCACGGACACGAAGCCTGCGATCTGATCGCGGCTGCTCTGATAGACGGGAAAGTACGAGTGGCCGCTCGTCACGATCTTGCGCCAGTTGGTGTCCTCCGGATCGTCGATGTTGAGAAACACGATCTTCGGCCGGGGGGTCATGAGCGAGGTCACGCGCAGCTGGTCCAGCTTGAAAATGCCCTCCACCATTTCCTTTTCCGCGCGGTCGAAAACGCCGGCGTGCAGGCCCTGCTCGACGAGCGCCCGCACCTCGTCCTCGCCGACGATCTCGGCGGCGCTGCGCGGCCGCACCCGCATCAGCGTCGCCAGGCCCGCCGTCGCAAGCTCGAGGACGCGGAGGAATGGGGCGGCCAGCCAGGCCAGGGCGCCCATCAAACCGGCGAGAAGCCCGGCCACCCGTTCCGGGTAGGCGAGGCCGACCCGCTTGGGCACCAGTTCGCCAAAAAGAAGCATCAGCGCCGATAGCCCGATCGTGACGAGGGCGTAGGCGAGGGCCCACAGGCCCCAGTTCGGAAATGCCAGAAATCGCGCGAGCCCCCGTTCCACCTGCCCGGCGAGTTCCGCCCCGCCGAGGACGCCGGCGATCATTCCGGAAAGGGTGAGCCAGAATTGGACGAGGGCGAGGAACCGGGTCGGCTGCTCCGCCAGCGCAAGCGCCCGGGCCGCCCGCCGGTTGCCCCGGTGGGCAAGTTTGCGCAGCCGCGCCTTTCGGGCCGAGACAACCGCCGTTTCCGCCATCGCAAGCAACCCGTTGGCCACAACCAACAGCGCCAGGATCAGCAGCTCAGTCGGAAGGCTCAGCATGCGGCCAGGTTAGCGCCCGGTGCAGGGGAGGCAATCCCGGCGTTTGCCGGCAAAATCCTTCCGCGGTGCCGCCGTCCCAAGGGCGCACGGGGCCAAAACTTCGCATTGCCCACGGGATGCCGGCTAGCATCATCGCCAAAGGTATGTCTCCAACCCGCTTATCGATTGCCCTCTGCGTCGCAGCCGCATTTCTCGCGGTTCCGGGCTGCGAGACGCAGGCAGGCAAGCTTCCCCCGCCCAAGTCCACGACCACGCTGGCCCTCACGCCCGATGTGCGAACGGAACTGAGTACCATCAGCCTCGGGTCCGCGATCAAGCTTGTCCTGCCGCTGCCCACGCAGGGATCCGCCTATGCCTGGGAGATCCTTTCAAACAACATAAAGGTGCTGCAGCAGCTCGGCCCCATAAAGGCGAATGTGGACGCGAGCGGGAAGACGATCTCCTACTCGGTTGAATTCCAGGCCATCCATACGCCGCCCAACCGCAGCATCATCACGATTGCCGCGGTGCGCCCCGGGGTGAGCGAGTCCGAGCCTTCGGACCTGTTTCAGGTGACCGTCGGCGTGAAGCCCGCGGCACAGCCTTAGGCCTCCATTTCTGAAATGGAGGCCTTAGTCAATCCGCCCCTCGTCGAAGTCGATCAGGTCGGCGACGCTCTTGATATCCTCGACACGGTCGGCGCAGCCCATCGCGGTGAGGGCCTCGCGCAGGAATTCGCGGCCCGCGGGGGTTGTCCCGCGCTGGGACAGCTCCCGGTTCCACCTCGCCGCCCGGACCTCCGAGGGGAAAAGCTCGCGCAGGCGCCTGTCGAGCTCCACATCGTCCGCCGACCTGTGCACGATCTTCTCAACTGCATCCGGATCGACTCCTAGGTGCAGGCAGAGGAACCGGTCGAGCCCGCGCTTATAGTTCTTCGCGTAGCTCGGCGGAAGCGATCCGTGCTCCTTAACATAACGGCATTTCGCAATGAAACGGGGCAGGTAGAGCAGCCCCGTCGCCGGATGCGCCAGATAGGGCGACGGAAGGCAGGTGAGAACGGCGCCGGTTGAGCCTGGAATCGGTTTGGAGGGCATCGCACCGGTTCTTCTCAGAATTGCGCCGGCTAATCAACCCTGGTGCGCGATCCCACAGGCGTTAATCCTTGAGGGCCAAAACTAAAACGGATAGCCTCGGGGAAAAGGCACCCATGAACCCCACCGCAGATCAGGCCGATTCGGGCCTGAACCCCAGCGGAGGCCCGATGCTCCCCACCGGCACCTCCCTGCTTGCAAATTCACTGTTCAACAAGGGCACCGCGTTCACCGAAAGGGAACGCGACGCCCTCGGCCTCCGCGGCCTGCTCCCTCCCCGGGTCACGACGATCGAGGAGCAGATGCGACGGACTTTCGGCAATTTCCGGAGGAATCCGGACCCGCTCGCGAAGTACATCTACCTGACGACCCTCCAGAACCGGAACGAGACGCTTTTCTACCGCCTGGTGGAAGCGCACCTCGAGGAGATGATTCCGATCATCTACACGCCGACCGTCGGGCAGGCCTGCCTCGAGTACGGCGCCATCTACAGCCGTCCGCGCGGCCTTTTCATAAGCCTCAACGAGCGCGGCCGCATCGCGGAGATCCTGCGGCACTGGCCCTACCCCGACGCGCGCATGATCGTTGTCACCGACGGCGAGCGCATCCTGGGCCTCGGCGACCTGGGCGCCCTTGGGATGGGAATTCCGGTCGGAAAGCTCTCGCTCTACACCGCCTGTGCCGGAGTGCACCCCTACTATTGCCTGCCGATCACCCTCGATGTCGGCACGGACAATGCGGCGCTGCGCGAGGACCCGTTCTACATCGGGCTCAACCACGGGCGCGTGCGCGGACCCGATTACGACTCCTTCATCGCCGAATTTGTCGAGGCGGTGCGATCGACCTTCCCGAAGGCGCTCGTCCAGTGGGAGGATTTCGGCAACCAGAACGCCTTCCGCCTGCTGCACGCCTACCGGAAGACGGTCTGCAGCTTCAATGACGACATCCAGGGGACGGCGGCTGTCGCCCTGGCCGGCATCCTCGCCGCCCTGCGCGTGACGGGGGGCAGGCTCCGGGACCAGAAGATCCTGTTCCTAGGCGCCGGGGAGGCGGGCACGGGGATCGCCGACCTCTTCACTGAGGCCGCGGTTTTGGAAGGCCTTTCGGAGGCCGACGCCCGGGCGCGCTGCTGGTTTGTCGACTCGCAGGGCCTGGTGGAAAAGAGCCGGCTATCCAAGCTCGCCCCTCACAAGCATGCCTACGCGCATGACCACGCGCCGCTTGCGAACCTTGAGGCCGCGGCCAAGGCGCTCCGCCCGACCGTCCTCATCGGCGTGTCCGGCAAGCCGCGAACCTTCACGCAGGAGGTCCTCCGCTGCATGGCTGAAACGAACGCAAGACCGGTCATCTTTGCGCTCTCCAATCCGACGTCGATGGCCGAATGCACCGCGCAGGAAGCCTACTTGCACACCGGCGGCCGCGCGATATTCGCAAGCGGCAGCCCGTTCGATCCGGTGACGCTCGAGGGCCGCACCTACGTGCCGGGCCAGGGCAACAACGTCTACGTGTTCCCCGGCATCGGCTTCGGCGCCCTTGCCTGCGAGGCGACGCTTGTCTCGGATGCGATGTTCCTGCGCGCCGCCCAGACCCTCGCCTCGCTCGTAACGGAGAAGGACCTGGAAATCGGCCGGGTGTACCCGGCACTGGCGCGCATACGCGAGGTATCGGCCCAGATTGCAACCGCGGTTGCGGAGGAAGCCTACCGCACCGGACTAGCCCGCCGCCCCCGCCCCGCCGATCTGTCCTCCGACATCCGCTCGCGCATGTTCGAACCGTCGTACCGGCACTACGTCTGACAGGACAGCGCGGATTGCGCCCCGCTAGCCTGGATCAGTTTTTAATTGGGTAACCCGGTTTCCCGGGCTACCCTTGCGCCTGCGATGCCCTCCTCACCTTCATCGGCCACTCCGTTGCGGAGCTTCCTCTATCTTCTGCTCCTCGGCGTTGTCCTTCTCACCCTGGCCATCGTCGTTCGCTCCGGGATCTTCGAATTGAAGACCCACGACGAGCCGATCAACTCCGCAATGCGCTCGGCGATGGCCGAGGACCGGCCGCAGCTTTCGACCGAGGACTCGCTTGAGATCGACCGGCTCTACCCGACCGCGCACAAGACCGAGTCCGGCCTGCTCTACATGGTACGCGACCCGGGGACAGGCACCGCGACGCCGAGGCCGGGGGACATGGTCAGCGTCCATTACGCCGGCCGCCTCCTCAACGGCACGGCGATCGACAGTTCCTACCAAGGGGGGGCGCCCCTGACCTTCCGGATCGGCGAAGGCCACGTCATCGCAGGATGGGAGGAGGCGATCCGCACTATGAAGAAGGGCGAAAAGCGGACGCTCATCATCCCTTACTGGCTCGCCTACGGCACCGGCGGCCGGCCGCCGACCATACCCGCGGCATCGACCCTCGTCTTCGAAGTCGAGCTTCTCGATTTCCGGTAGCGGGAAAGACCTCAGGCCTCCAGTATTGAAATCCCGCTTGCGGGATTTCAATACTGGAGGCCTGAGGTCCTAGCTGGGCGCTATAGCCCCACGAGCGATCCGTTGCGCTTGATCCAGCGCTCGGCTTCGCGCCAGCCGGGGCAGACCTCCTCGACGCGTGCCCAGAAACGGTTTGAGTGGTTCATCTCCCGCAGATGCATCAGCTCGTGGTAGATGATGTAATCGCGAACGAACTCCGGGGTCTGGATGAGCCGCCAGTTCAATGAGATCGTTCCGGCGGCCGAACAGGAGCCCCAGCGCGAGCGCTGGTTGCGAACGCTCACATGCTTCAGGTCGACGCAGGTGACGGCGGACAGCTCCCAGGCGCGCCCCGGCAGCTCGATCCGCGCCCGCCGTGTGAAAAGGGTCTCAAGGGCCGGCCGCAGGTCGCCGTCGAGCTGCCGGACGCGGAACACGTCGGCCGCCGCGCAGACCGCCGGGGGGTGCGTCGAGGCCAGGCGGATCTCGGCCAGTTCGCCCCGCCACAGGATCCGTGTCCCGATCGTCCACACATTGGCGGCCCGCGGGCGCCTGCGCTGGCGCGCGCGCGCGCGCTCGAGCCAGCCGCGGTGCTCTTCGACGAATCGGCGCGCCTCGCGCTCCGAACCGTGCGCGGGTATCGTGGCGACGGCCGTGCCGTCGCGGCGCAGGGTCAGCCGGTAGCCGCGCGCCCGGGCGCTTCGCGCGAATTCGACCGGAGGCGGCTCCGCCGGCGGCCGGGTGAAGAGATTGAGCTGGCCTGTCTCCCCGCTCAAAGCGTTCGCCTGGGTTTGGGGAAGGAGGCCGGACTGGCATGGCCGTCCGAGTCAAAAGCCTCCACTCCGAAGATCACACCATCCTTCGAAAGACCCGGGATCGTCCTGCGGTTGACGTCCTTCGGCACGTCGATCGCATGCTCCCAGAAGGGCGCCGTCGTATCCCTCCAGACGATCCGGTATCCGGCAAGGTTTGCCTCCGCATTCGGCGCCCAGCGCAGGGTCGTGTCGTTTTCGAGCCGGGCCGTCTCGATCTCGACCTCCCGCGGCGCCGCGGGCGCCCGCGCGAGGGCGGCCAGGGCCGCAGCGTTCACGCGGGCCACATCCGCCGTGTAGGGGTAGTCGACCCGGTCCGGCGTGTCACCGTACTGGACGCCATTCTCGACCCGGACCGCCTGGTGTTCCCTCAGATAGTCCTCAGCCGGCTCGGTGAATCGAACGGCCGGATACCCCTGGTCGAGGAAGGACGCCTGGTCGCCCGAGCGCAGAAAGCGGTCGGTGCGGTAGACGAGCCTGACCGCCATCGAGGGCATGTAGACTCCGGCGATCTCCCGGACCGCGCGGGCAAGTTCGCGCGGCGGAGAATCGTTCTCTCCGCCCTCGCTGATCAGGCCGACAAGCGAATCGTCCAGCTTTGCCCTGGCGGGCAGCCCCTGAGCAAAGAGTCGGATCGTGTGCCGGTCGATCCGGCCGTCGGCCCCCCGCGTGTTGCCCACGATGTCGTTGTCAAACATTGCGGCGATATTGAGCCCCTTTTCGCGCGCCTGCGCGGCCCAGTGGGCCGAGCCGTTGAGCCCCTGCTCCTCGCCTGCGACGGCCATGAAGACGATAGTTGCGCCAAACTCGCGGCTGGACATCACCCGGGCGGACTCGAGCACCGCGGCAACGCCCGAGGCGTCATCGTCTGCGCCCGGCGCCGGACTGGTGGAGTCGAGGACATTGTTGATGATCGAGTCGTAATGGCCGCTCATGACGTAGATCCGGCTGGCCGAGTCGGGCCGCGATCCGGGCAGCGTGGCGACCACGTTGACGATCGTGACCGGATGCGGGATTCGCGGGGCGACGGGCTTCTGGACGAACGAATCGAGCTCCACCTGCAGGCGTCCGCCCGATGCGACCGACGCGCGTTCGAACTCCGCCCGGATCCAGGCGCACGCCCCGCCTATCCCGTCCCCGCTTGGAAGCGGATCGGAAAGCGTGTGCCGGGTCTTGAAGCTCGACAGGACGTAGACCGTGCGCTGGATGCGTTCGGCCGAGATGTCGGAGACGATCCCCTGGATCTCCGAGTCGGGCGCGGCGGTGGGCAGGTCGGCCGCCGACACAAGGGCGGCGCCCGCCGGGACGCCAAGGGCCACCGAGACCAGGGTGGAAAAGCGCATGACTCCCCCACTGTCGGCACCCAAGAGCGGGAGTCAATCCAACGGGGCGCTCGGCGATCGTGATGGGCCGGTTTTCTCGGCCTCCAGCCTCAAGGGCCATGCGCAGCTTGGCCTTGCTAGCACAGGCCCGAAAGGCTGGAGGTTGAGAAAACCGGCCCACTACCTTGTCAGCCCACCCTTGACACCCCCGCTCCAATCCGGCACTCCCGTCAACCCTTGATCACTTAAGAATTATGCAACCTACCTACCGCCCACACCGCAAGAAACGCGTCCGCAAGATCGGATTCCGCGCCCGCATGTCCACGAGGGGCGGCCGCAAGGTGCTCGCCTCCCGGCGCCTCAAGGGGCGCAAGCGGCTCACCGTCGAATAAACCGACAAAGACCGCGCTTTCCCCTGCATGCGTTTCCGCCCTGGGCAGCACCTCCGCCGCCAGAGCGACATCCGCGCTCCCCGTGAACGCGGCGCGCGCGCCGATTGCCAGACATTCACGGTCTGGCACTTGCGTCGCAATCCATCCGCGTCCGCCGAGCCCCTGCCTCGCGCATGCTTCGTCGCTTCAAGGGTCTCCGTTGGAGGCGCCGTCCAGCGCAACCGCGCCAAACGCCGTCTTCGCGAAGTCTTTCGCCGCCATCAAAAGCTTCTGCCCAAGGACGCTGATTTGGTGATCGTCGCCCGCGCGGCGGTGAACCGCCGGCCGTTTGCCGAGTTGGAGCGGAAGTTTATCGAGGCCTGCCAGCGCATCGCCGCAGTCCGAACCCCGTGATCGACGCCACTGCAAGGACCGGCGAGACAATAAATTCCATCGCAACCGTGCGGATTGCTTTGTCATTCTTCATCAGTCTGCCCTCCAAGGGTTTGCTCGTGGCCATCGACTTCTACCGCCGCCTTGTTTCGCCGATGCTCCCCGGATTCTTCGGACCGTTGGCCGCCTGCCGGTTCGAACCTTCCTGCTCCTGTTACGCAGCCGAGGCTGTCAGCCGGCACGGGGCCATCCGCGGCGCCGCATTGACCCTTTTCCGCATCGCCCGGTGCAATCCCTTCTGTTCCGGTGGACTTGACCCGGTCCCTCCGTCTACCTTCGCCAGGGCTTCCTTCCGCCCGCGCTGCGTCCGCTCCCACCCTTAATTCCGACCCTTTTTTCGTGGATAAGAAAAACACAGTCATCGGTGTACTCCTGATCGCCGCGGCCATTGCGAGCATGTACGTCGGCAACCGGAACTCGATGCAGCGGCCGACGCAGGAAGCTCTCCGGCGGGCCGCGCCCCAGCAGGCGCAGGCTGCGCCTGCACAGGAGGCGTTTGTTCCACCGGGCCTGCAAAACGAGATCGTCTCGGCCAATATCGATAACAACGGAGCGCAGATCACAACGCTGGAGAACAGCTTCATCCAGGTCCGGTTCACCGATTACGGCGGGGCGATACGCGACGTCGCCCTGACGCACCGCCTAAAGAACGGCCTGTACCAGTATCCCGAGAAGCGCGACGAACCCACCCCGTTTGTCTTCAACGAACTGCACGTCGATCCGGCGCTCTCCCTGGTCGGATTCCCGGGCCTCGACCGGACGGCGCATTTCCAGCTCGTGTCAAAGTCGGACAAGGAGGTCGTCTTTCGGGCGAGGATCCCGGGCAAGCTCGAGGTGACCCGCCGCTACGTCCTCGCCCCCGACTCGGGCGACGACACCGATCCCTACCAGCTGAGGGCCGAATCCTCCTTCCGCAACCTCGCCTCCGAACCCACGCAGCCGATGCGTGTCGCCCTCGCCCTCGGCACTGCGGCGCCGGTGGACGACAGGGACAACGGGCTGTACCTGGCAGCGTGGTATTCGGACGGGAAAAGCCAGTCCAGCATTCCGCGGGCGCGCTTCGAGGCGAGCGGCGGCTTCCTGGGGCTCGGCCTCGGCGCGCACGGCGCGACGCCGGTCATCGAAAGCCCGGGTCCGATCGCCTGGGCTGCGGTCAGCAACCAGTTCTTCGTCGGAATACTCACTCCCGACCAGCCGGGGGCCGGCCTGGCGACCCGCAGGGCCTATCTGCTCACCGGGCTTCCCAACACCGATGGTCACGCCTACGGCGTGACCCAGACGGCAGAGTTCGACCTGCCGGCGCTCAAGCCGGGCGAGGCTGCGACGCTGGGGGCCGGGTACTACGTCGGCCCGAAGGAATACCGCCGGCTGTCCAACGCCGACGTGTTCAAGGTCGACCAGGACAAGGTGATGCAGTTCGGGATGTTCAAGTTCTTCAGCGCCCTCCTGCTGACCTTGATGACGTGGATCCACTCCTTCGTGCCAAACTGGGGCCTCTCCATCGTCCTCACCACCCTCACGCTCAAGACGATCTTCATTTACCCGACCCTCGCGTCGCTTCGCTCGTCCCGGCGCATGCAGAAGATCCAGCCGCAGCTGAAGGCGCTCAACGAGAAGTACAAGGACAACCCCCAGAAGAAGAACCAGGCGACGATGGAGCTGTTCAAGGAGCACAAGGTGAACCCCCTCGGCGGATGCCTGCCGATGCTGATCACGATGCCGTTCTTCTTCGGCTTTTACCGGATGCTCATGAGCGCAGCGGACCTGCGCTTCGCGCCCTTCCTGTGGTCGGCCGACCTTTCCGCTCCGGACACGGTCGGGCACCTGCCCTACCTTGGAATCGCGATCAACGTGATGCCGATCCTGCTCGGAATCGTCTCGTTTGCGCAGGTGAAGCTCTCGCCGCAGCCCACCGTGGACAACGCCCAGGCGAAGATGATGATGTTCACCCCGCTCATCATGCTGATCTTCTGCTACAGTTTCTCTTGCGCACTTTCGCTCTACTCCACGACCAACGGCCTTTTCACGATCGCGCAGCAGCTCGTCATCAACCGGATGAGGGATGACGGCGATCCGGCAGCCGCCAAGGCCGGGGCGAGCAAGGGAATGAAGAACGTCACCCCGGGGAAGCGGAAATGACCACTCATGGCAGGACACAGCAAATGGGCCAAGGTTAAGCGGATCAAGGCGGTCAAGGATCCCCGGCGCGGGAAGGTGTTCAGCCGGCTGTCGCGCGACATCACGATCTCGGCAAAGTCGGGCGGCGGCGATCCGGCGATGAACCCGCGCCTGCGAACGATCCTGATGAAGGCGCGCGACGCCAACATGCCCGCTGACAACATCGAGCGCGCGATCAAGAAGGGCACCGGCGAACTCCCCGGGGTCGTGTTCGAGGAAATCACCTACGAGGGCTACGGTCCGGGCGGGGTCGCCCTGATCGTGAAGGTGACAACCGACAACAAGAACCGGGCCGCTTCCGAGTTGCGCAGCGTTTTCACCCGCTTCGGGGGAAACCTCGGCGGCACCGGGGCGGTGGCCTTCAAGTTTCTTCACGCCGGCCAGTTCCTGATAGCGAAGGGCGCGGCGGGCGAGGACGCCCTCTTGGAGATCGCCCTGGAGGCCGGCGCTGACGACGTTATCACGACCGCCGACGGCTACGAGGTGCGATGCGCCGTCAATTCATTCGACGCCGTCGCCCAGGCGCTCGAGCAGAAGGGGATCAGGCCCGAGAGCGCGGAGGTCGCGTACATCCCGATCAGCACCGTCCCGCTCACCGACGCCGGGGCGGCCCGCACGATCGTGGAGCTGCACGATGCCCTGGAGGAACTGGACGACGTCCAGCAGGTCTTCTCGAACGACGAGATGGACGATGCGATCGCCGAAGCCGCCGCTCAGGAGTGAGGCACCCGCGTCATAAGCCGACGACATACTTGCCCCGCGGGAGGCATCGGACTTAGGGTCGCCTGCATGACCGACGACCTCGAGGCTCCCTCCGTGCCCGGCTCCGCGCCGGGGCACCTGAGCCCCGGCGACGTGGGGCTGGCGCAGCCGCGCGACTTCGTTTACGGCCACCCTTTCACGTTTCGAAGCGGCCAGACCCTTCCAGGCTTCACGCTCCGGTACGAGACCTATGGGACGCTGAACACCACCCGCGACAACGCCGTCCTCATCTGCCATGCGCTCAGCGGGGACCATCACTGCGCCGGGTGGCACTCGCCGGAGGACCGCAAGCCTGGCTGGTGGAACAACCTGATCGGTCCCGGAAAGGCCGTCGACACGCGCCGCTTCTTCGTCGTTTGCGCAAACGTCATCGGGGGCTGCCAGGGATCGACGGGGCCCTCGTCCGCGGATCCGTCGACGGGGAAGCCCTACGGGATCGCGTTTCCTTTCGTCACGATCAGCGACATCGTCCGCTCGCAGAAGCTCCTGCTCGAGCACTTGGGCGTCGACGAGGTGCACGCCGCGATCGGCGGCTCCATGGGCGGCATGATCGCGACCCAGTTTTCGATCGAATTCCCCTCCCTTGTCCGCCGGGTCCTCGCCATGGCCAGCACCGCCCGGGAGAGCGCGCAGGCGATCGCCTTCAATGAAGTCGGCCGCCAGGCGATCATGCAGGATCCGGCCTGGAACCGCGGCGACTACCCGCGCGACGGCGGGCCGCGCGTGGGCCTGGCGATCGCGCGCATGATGGCCCACATCACCTACGTCAGCGACGCCTCGATGGACCGCAAATTCGGGCGCCGGCGCTCGCCCGCGCAGGGTGCCGCGGCTGCGGACGCCCTCGATGCGCCCTTCGAGGTGGAGAACTACCTCCGCCACCAGGGCCAGACCTTCATCAACCGCTTTGACGCGAACTCGTACCTCACGATCACCCGGGCGCTCGACCAGTTTGACCTGGCCCAGGCCTACGGGTCGCTCGAGAAGGCGTTCGTGCCCGTGCAGGCGGAGACCCTCGTCGTCGGGTTTGCAAGCGACTGGCTGTTTCCTCCGGAGCAGAACCGGGAGATCGCGCTGGCCCTGCTCAGGGCCGGCAAGCGGGCCAACTACGCCGAACTCGCGACGGATCTCGGCCACGACTCCTTCCTCCTCGAGAGCGAGGAGCTTTACACGCTCGTGCGCGGCTTCCTCGAGCGCGAGCAGGTCGTCTTCGACTTCACGATATGATCAAGCCCGTCGAAAAGCGCACGATCGACATGCAGATCATCGGGGGCTGGGTGGAGCCGGGCTCCCGCGTCCTCGACCTGGGGTGCGGCCGGGGCGAGCTCCTGGACTATCTCGCCCAGAAAAAGCAGGTCTGCGGCGTAGGCGTGGACCTCGATTTCTCGCGCATCACCGCCTGCGTGCGCCGCGGCGTGAACGCTTACCAGGGCGACATGACGGCCTTCATGCGTTCGTTTCCCGAGCACCACTTCGACCGGGTCATCTGCTCGCGCACGGTGCACGAGCTCAACGACCCGACAGGCGTCATCCTGGAGGCCCTGCGGGTCGGGCGCTCCCTGACGGTCGGGTTCGTCAACCATGCCTTCTGGAAGAACCGCCTGATCGCGCTGGTCCGGGGGCGCAAGGTCCGCAACGTCGTGTATCCGACCGAATGGTTCGAGAGCAGGCCCGCCAATCCGGTGTCCATCGCGGATTTTGAGGACTTCTGCGGGAAGAAGGGCATCCGCATCGTCCGGTCCGTCCACCTCCTCGGCGATTGGAAGAGGCCCTGCCCCGTCCTGCCAAACCTTCTGGCCGGCTACGCCCTCTACGACCTGACAGGCCGTTGAGGCGCCAAGCTGGCCGCGCGAATCAGGCAGATGCAGTCGCTGCCGTCCTGCGTCGGAAGCCATTCCGGCTTGAGCCGGGCGAATTCCCGGTCCATTGCGCTTCTCAGCCCGCCGACCTCGATGAGCACGACGCCGCGGGGCGCCAGCCGCCCTGCGGCCTGCTCCAGGAGCTTGCGGATTATCGCAAGCCCGTCGGCGCCGCCGTCGAGCGCCAGCCTGGGCTCCCGGCGAAACTCCGGAGGCAGGGCGTCGACGCGCGCACTCGGTTCGTACGGGGGATTGCTCAAGATGAGATCGTAGCGCGCGGCCGGCACCGAATCGAACAGGTCGCTTGCAAAGGGCCTGACCCGGCCCTTCAGGCCATGCTCCCGGATGTTGATCCGGGCGACCTCCAGGGCCTTCCTGGATACGTCGATCGCATCGATCGCCGCCCCGGGAAAGGCGCCGGCGAGGAGGATCGCAAGACAGCCCGAGCCCGTGCAGACGTCGGCCATGCGCGGCGGGCCCGGTCCCCTTCGCCCGAGCAGCAGCCGCAGGCGCGGGATCACCTCCAGAAAATAGCTTCTGGGGATGATCACCCGCTCATCCACGTAGAAGCTGTGCTCGCCGAGGAAGGCCTCGCGCGTGAGATAGGCGGCGGGAATCCGCCCCACCGCGCGCCGGCGCAGGGCACCCTTGAGCTTCGAGCGCTCGGCTGAGGTCAGTTTTCTTTCGAGGACCGCGGAATCGCTGTCAAGCGGCAGGCCGAGCGTTCGCAGGAAAAGGTACAGCGCCTCGTCGTGCGCGTTGGTCGCCACTTGTCCGAGAGCCAGGCCCTCGCGCTCGTAAAGCCCCGCGGCAAAGGCGAGCCAGGCGCCGAGATTCGGGAGGGCACCGGCCCCCGCGAGGGGATCACCGCTTGCCGGAGTCATCTTCGCCCAGGACATGCTCGTGATTGAAGATGTGCTCGGGGCAGTAGCACTGCTCGCCCGCGCACTTCGAGCAGTAGCGAAAATCGAGCTGCGGGTCGGACAGGTCGGTCTTCCCGCAGATCCGGCAGCGATGCCGGGGCTCGTCCGGCGAGACGCTGCGCGCCACCCGGCTCACGCCGCGCACCGTCAGGCGCCGCTTGCGGCCCGCCGCGAGCCAGATGTCGCGCCCGAAGAAAAGGATTATGTTTCCGATGGCCGCCACGATCTGGAGGCGCACCGACCAGCTCCCCTGGAAAAAGAGAACGGCGCCGTAGATCCATGTCACCAGCGCAATCCAGCGGATCTTGACCGGCAGGATGTAGAAGAGGGCTATCTCGAACTCGGGGTGGAGGTAGGCGAAGGCGAGAAATACCGAAGCCCCCAGAAACAAGTTCGATACCGGGTAGCCGCGCTGCAGGAACGAAACCGCGACGGTGAGGGCCCAGCCGACGACAAGGAAAAGGTTATACCGGAAGGCGCCCCAAAAGCCCTCGAGCGCACTTCCCATGAAGTAGAAAATCCACCAGCCGAATGCGAGCCCCACCACGTTCAGCAGGCCCGTGGACAGGCTCGGGGGTATGGCGACGAAACTCACGATCCGCCACCATTGGCCCCGAAGCGCCCATTCCGGCACAAGAATGACGCGCACCGGGTCCAGGATGCGCAACGTCGCCGTCAGGAATACGAATACCTGTCCGATGACGATATACAGCGTGATGTTCGGTATGGCGAAGCGGCCGAGGAAGCGCTCCAGCTTGTCTAGGAAGGGCATGCGTCTGTGAAAGCGTCACTTCTTCGCGTTTTCGGGCAACTGCGCAACCAGCTTTTGCTTCTGGCCGTCGAGGTCGGGCTCCGTCACCAGGGAAAGCAGCATCCGGGCGTGGTCGAGCTTTCCCTGCTTGATGAGGACGTTTGCCGCCTGCAGGCGCGTGATCCCGCGTTCCCTCGGCGTCTGCGCCTTTTCCTCCAGCGAAGCCCAGATTTTCAGCGCCTCGTCCCAGTCGGGTTTTTCCAGGTCGTAGAACGACTCGGCGTAGCGGTAGCTGAACTCGATCCGGTCGGGCGCCAGCTCCACCGCCTTCTTGAAGGCGTTGTGCATGGCCTCGTCGAGCTGCGGGCGGGTGTAGACCCCCTTCTTCAGGAAATCGTCGCGGGCGTCGTTGAGCAGCTTGCCGAGTTCGTAGTGGTACAGGGGTTCGGTCGGTTCGAGCTTGATCGCGGCGATGAAGTAACTGACCGCCTCCAGCGGCCTTCCGTCCTCGGCGAGGTAATTGCCAATCTGGTTCTTGACCAGGGGAATGTCCGGATCGAGCGCATTGGCCTTGAGAAGCATGGCTGCGCCCTCCTTTTGCATGTCGATCTTGCGCAAGAGGTAGCCATAGGCCGCGTAGGCAGCCGCGAACTTCGGGCTCTCGTTGATCAGGATCTCGTAATCGTGGCAGACATCCTGCACCTGGACGCGCAGGCTTTCCTCGTCGAGCTTTTCGCCCTGCTTGGCCGCCTGGTCGAGGATCTGCTTCTGGCGCTCGACGATCCTCTTGAGCTCCCGCTCGGGCATGGTCTCGCTCTGGGCATGCAGGCCCGGGCCCGCGAGGAAAAGGGCCAGAATGGAACCAAATAGAGCTGTTGCGCGTCGGTGGGACATGAGGACGGTACGATTGCGACACGATGGCCCTGCCGATGTTCGGTGGCAAACATTCGTCCGTCCATTTTCGACTTTGGGGTGGCACGGCGGCCCTCGGCTGCGTAATTAGAGGCTAGCTTCCGAAGTTTGAACATCCTCGACCGTTACATTTTCAAGAGCGCGCTCTTCACGTGCTTCGCCGCCGTTGTGCTGTTCGCCTTCATGCTGGTTGCGGGCAACATCGTCAGGGATCTGCTCGGGCCCGGGCTGTCGGGCCAGATTTCCCTCGCGGCGACAGGCCGGCTGATCCTGCTTCTCATCCCGCTCGGGATCACTTACGGCCTGCCGATGGGAATGCTGACCGGGGTCCTCCTGACCCTGGGCCGCCTTTCGGCCGACAGCGAAATCACGGCCATGCGCGCCTGCGGAATAAGCCTTCCGCGGATCGCCTTTCCGTTGATCGCCCTCGGCGCCCTTGGCGCGGCGGTCGGCCTCCCCGTCAACTTCGAGTCGATGCCGCAGGCAAGGACGCAGTACGACCGCGAGCTCAACGCCGCCCTGCGCGCCGACCCCCTGGGCCTGATTGCGCCCAGGGTGTTCATCCGCGATTTTCCGGGCTTCGTTGCCTACGTGGGCGCCAAGAAGGGCAGCGAGCTCGAGGATGTCTGGCTGTGGCAGCTCGACGGCGATCGCCGGGTCACTCGCTTCGTGCACGCATCCACAGGGCATGTCGGCTACGACGAGGCCCAAAACGAGCTCATCCTTACACTCTCCCGGGCCCACGTGGAGACCCGCAACGACAAGAATCCCGAGGATTTCACGGAATCCGACCCGATCGCGTATTTCGGCAGGGTTGAACCCACCCGTCTGTCGCTCGAACGGCTTTTCGGCCGCGTCGGCCCGCGGCAGAAGCCCGACTGGATGACCTTCGGCGAACTGCGCAGGGAGCGTTTCCGCCTCGCGACCGAAAAGGTCGCCCCCGCCGACGCGCCTGACCACGCCCGGACGCAGATGCGCTTTGCGATGACGATCCAGAACAAGTTCAACACGGCCCTGGCTGCACTCTCGTTTGTCATCGTGGGAATTCCGCTCGGCATCAAGGTTTCCCGCCGCGAGACGAGCGCCAACCTGGGCGTGGCCGTGGCGCTCGCCCTGGGGTACTACTTCCTCACCGTGATGGTCGGCTGGCTCGACCGGCATCCGGAGTACCGGCCCGACCTGCTGCTTTGGGTGCCCAATCTGATCCTTATCGGCCTGGGGATCTTCCTCTTTAGCAGGGTAGACCGAAGGTAGGCCAGCGGTGCAAGAGGGGCGATAAGGTCTCTCGCGGGTCTGAGCTGGCCAATGCCCTATCTGACCGTCAAACCGGCCGCCCCGTGCGAGGCGGCCCAGAGACGGTCAATGAGGCCAGCAACGACCCGCGAGAGACCTTATCGCCCCTCTTGCACAACTACAGGTCCGCCGTGGCGATCGACAGAGATTTTAGGCTGATCGGGAAGGTTAACGACCGGAGAGAACTCTTATTGGCCCAGTTGAACAGCCACCAGGCCGGAGCGTCCGTCGATCGAGGCCATCGATTGGTCACAGACGGGGATGGAGTCGCGGTGGGAGAGCAGTTCCCTGGCGAGGTCGTCAAGGCGGATGAACTCGACGCCGGCGCCGCGCAATTCGGCGAGGAGGGCGCGGAACAGGCTTCGCTTTCCCATGCCCTCGATCTCGGCGTGGATCGTGAGGACGTTCACCCTGTCGGGCTTCAGGAGAGAAAGGTAGTGCGCGACGATTGTCCCGTCCGGGTACTCGGGCCGGCCCAGCAGCTCGTCGAAGGTCGGCAGCGTCGTGGGAATCTCGAGGGTCTTGAACACCCGTCCGTTGATCCTGGGGAAGAACGGGTGATCGCCGCGCGTGTCGCTCGAATAAAGCAGCCCCGCCTCGTCGTAGACCTCGCGGCTGCGCTCGTTGCTCTGCCATCCGGCGGCGCCCGCCGTTTGCGCCTCGCCGCCGAAGACGCGCAGGAATTCGGCGCGGGCGGCGATGAACTCCGAGCGCACCTCCCCGAGGCTCATCCGCTGCACGTAGTCCTGCCAGCGGTAGTGGTTGTGGCAGTGGATCCCCACCTCGAACCCGGCGTCCCGGACCGCGCGCATCGCCCCGGCGTTGCGCCGGCCGATGTGTGGGGCCGGCAGCAGGGTCCCGTTGAGCAGCGTCCGGATGCCGTACATCGACACAACGCTCGTGCGGCTGACCTTCTTGAAAAACCCCGGCCTGAAAATCCGCGTGACCGCCCGGCCGGTCTGGTCGGGCCCCAGGGAGAAAAGAAACGCGGCCGGGAGGCCAAGCACCCGGCAGTCCGCGGCGAGATTCGGCACGCCAACACGCGTCCCCCGATCGGTGTCGACATCAATCTTGAGCGCCAGCCGCACGGTCATTCGAGCTGATAGCCCTTGTGTGCGAGATGGTAGTCGAGCGTCTTCCTGATCGCGGTCTTGAGGTCGACCTTGGGCTTCCACCCGAGCTGCCGGCGGATGGCGCCGATCGAAGGCACCCGGCGATGGATGTCCTGGTAGTATTTTCCGAAGTACTTCGCCGACGGCACGACAACCGTCCGGGCCGCGGCCGCGTGCTCCCGGTACTCGGGGTACTCCCTGAATGCGGCGATGATGAGCCGGGCGAGCCTGGCCACGCTCACATTGTTGGCGGGGTTGCCGATGTTGAAGATCTGCCGCGACGCGCGCCCGTTCTTGTTCTCGATGATCCGAAGGAGCGCATCCACGCCGTCGTCAATAAACGTGAAAGACCGCCCCTGTCTGCCGCCGTCGACGAGCTGCAGCGGCTTCTTGAAGATCACGTTGGAAATGAACTGCGTGAAAAGCCGCGAGCTGCCCTCCTTGGGCTCGAACACGTTGTCGAGCTTGGGGCCTATCCAGTTGAAGGGCCTGAAAAGCGTGAAATCGACGCCGTCCCGGACTCCATAGGCATAGATCACCCTGTCGAGAAGCTGCTTGGAGGAGGCGTAGATCCAGCGCTGGCGCTCGATCGGGCCGTAGACCAGCGGGCTCGTTTCCTCGTCGAGCAGGCGGTCTGGGCACATCCCGTACACTTCCGAGGTTGAGGGGAAGATGATGCGCTTCTTGTACTTGGCGCACTTGCGCACGATTTCCAGGTTGGCTTCGAAATCGAGTTCGAAGACCCGCAGCGGGTCCTTGACGTACTGAACCGGGTTGGCGATCGCGACCAGCGGCAGGACCGCGTCGCATTTCTTCACATGGTACTCGATCCACTCCCGCGAGATCGTGATGTCGCCCTCGACAAACTTGAACCGGGGATTGCCGATCGAGTCGCCCAGCTTGTGGTCGCCCACATCCATCCCGTACACCTCCCAGTCCTTCTTCTTGAGGATGGCGTGGGTGAGGGAACTGCCGATGAATCCGTTTGCGCCGAGGATGAGGACTTTGAGAGGCATGGGTGGTGAAAAACCAGACCAGACATGACGGCAAAACGCCCCAAAGGCGAGCCAGCAGCGTCTAACCTGCATCCATCACAAAACCGATGAAGATTGCCCGAGATCGTCGAGCGAAAAGGGCCGAAGGCGACCGAGCTGTGCTACAAGCACAGCGCAGGAAGCCAGAGGACCTTTGCGCCGACGAGATTGGGCAAGATGCGTCGGAGTTTGTGATGGATGCAGGTTTAACACTGTTCTGGCGTTCCGACCCCTAAAATCCAAGGCTCGTTCCGCCATGTCCAAGTTGTACTTTTACTACTCGGCGATGAACGCCGGAAAGAGCACGATTCTCCTGCAGTCGAGCTACAACTACCAGGAGCGCGGGATGCGCACGCTCCTTTTCATGCCGCTCGTCGACACCCGCGCCGGGGTCGGCCGGATCCAATCCCGCATCGGACTCTCCGCCGACGCCATCGCGCTGGCGGAGGACGTCGACCTGCTCGAGCGGGTGCGGGCGGCGCATGCGGAGCAGCCGGTGGCCTGCGTTTTGATCGACGAGGCGCAATTTCTCACCCGGGCCCAGGTGCGGCAGGCGACGGAAATCGCGGACACCTTGAACATCCCTGTCCTTTGCTACGGGCTGCGCACCGATTTCCAGGGGGCCCTGTTCCCCGGCAGCGCCGAGCTCCTGGCGCTGGCCGACAAGCTGATCGAGATAAAGACCATCTGCCACTGCGGATGCAAGGCGACCATGAACCTGCGCATCAACGCCGACGGCCGCGCCGTGAAGGTCGGCGCCCAGGTGGAGATCGGCGGCAACGACCGCTATATCGCGGTCTGCCGCCGGCACTTTAAAGAGGCCCTTGCCTCGGCTTGAAGAAGGGGCGGGTGCGGGCTGCCGCCGGACTACCTGTCAGGGCGGAGCCAGATGGTCAGGCTGGAAAAGTCGACGACCGCACCGTGCCGCATGAGCATATCGGCGCCGAAAAGCCCGTGAATGTCGGCCTTCGACTTGTCGTCTCGATCCTGATCCGCGATGTTCAAATTCGACACGCCGACGTAAAGATTGTGCCAGCTCTGCGGGCCGACCGTCAGCTCTGGCAGGCATACGACCTGAGATACTCCTCAAGGGAGCCTCGTTTGCCCGGGCCGGCGTCGGCAAAAACCGGGCGGGGTCCGGGGAATCCGGCTAAAAGGCCGAATATCATCAGGCAGCCCGCCAATGCCTTCGTCATCTTGTGCATCGTTTCTTCAGGGGAGGGTGTGTGACGCTAACTCCAGGTTTGCTCATTGTGAATTAACAGGCCGGCCGGTCCGGATCGACTGTCCACTTCACAACGCCCGTCATATTAACGAGCATTGGATTGCCTATTTCCCGGATTCATCCGCGGCGGGCGCGGCGGCCGAATCAAACGAGCTGCCCGATGTGCAGCTGCGGCCCGGTCCCGCGCCATTCGGTCCGGGTGAGCTCCAGGGCGCCGTCGCCTGTTGCGACGACGAGCGGCGAGACCGAGAGAATCTCCCCGGATGCGCCGTGTCTGCCGCGGGCGGCAGGCGAGTCGGGCTCGGCCCACCAGACCATCAGGCGCACCCCGCCGATGTCTGAGAATGCGCCGGGATACGGGTCGGTGACCGCGCGGATCAGGTTGAAGATCTGCGCGGAGGTCTCGCGCCAGGCGATGCGCCCGTCCTCGGGGGTGCGCCCGCTGAAGTACGTCGCCTGGGACTCGTCTTGAGGAGTCTCCCTGGCCGTCCCGGCGAGGAGCGCATCGATCTGCCGCGCGAGGACAGCCCGCGCGCAGGGCAGGACCTTGAGGAAGGCGTCGCCGGCCGTTTCGCGGGGGCCGATGTCAACGCTCTCGGAGTCGACGACCGCGCCTGCATCGGGAGCCCTGACCATGCGATGAAGCGTCATTCCGATTCGCGGCTCGCCGCGAAGGACGGCCCAGTTGACCGGCGCGCGGCCGCGGTACTTCGGCAGAAGCGATCCGTGCATGTTGAAGGCGCCAAGCGGGGCAAGATCGAGGATCCGCGTGCTGATCATGTTTCGGTAGTACACCGAAAGGATGAGGTCCGGCTTCAGGGCGGCGATGCGCTCGATCCACTCAGGCGTTCCGATCCTCGGCGGGGTGAATATCGGAATACCCCTGGCACGCGCGGCGAGGACCGGCGTCTTGAACCAGATCTTCTCGTTCGGGTTGTCCTCGTGCGTGAAAAGGGCGACCACGTTGTCCCCGCGCTCGAGGAGGAGGGACAGGCACTCGTAGCCCACTTCGCTGTAGCCAAAAAAGAGGATCCGGGGCCGATCGGTCATCGCCCCTCACCCTCCTCCAAGATCTGCTTCACGTGATATTTCTGGCGGACGCGCACGACAAGGTAGGTCCTGCCGACGTATTCCCCGATCAGGCCGATGCCGACCATGGCGACGCTGATGAGGAAGAAGAGGATGCCGAAGAGCGTGAAGACGCCCTTGGTATCGTCATTGAGGAATATCCGGTAGTAGGCCAGGATGAGGACCAGAACGAAGCTGCCCGCCGAGCAGGCGAGGGCGAACATCGTGAAGTACTGCAGCGGCGCGAGGGAGAAGCCCGTGATCAGGTCGAAGTTCAACCGGACGAGCATGTAGAACGTGTAGTTGGAGACACCCGCATGGCGCTCCTCGTGCCTGACGCCGACCTCGGTGGGGTTGCCTGAAAAGGTGTAAGCCAGCGCCGGGATGAAGGTGTTGATCGCACCGCTCTGCACGACGGCGTCGATGACCGGGCGCCGGTACGCCCGGAGCATGCAGCCCTGGTCGGTCATCTCGATGTTGGTAGTCTTGCGCCGGACGCTGTTGATGATTTTCGATGCCTGGGTGCGGAAGAGGCTGTCTCTCCGGTTGAGCCGGAAGCCGCCGACGTAGTCGTGCCCGGCGTCGATCAGGGCGATGAGCTTGGGAATCTCCTCCGGGGGATTCTGCAGATCGGCATCCAGGGTAACAACTATATCGCCCCTCACCCGCTCGAAGGCCGCCATGATGGCCATGTGCTGGCCGTAGTTCGCGTTGAAATCGATGACCCGGGTGACGTCCGGGCGCGCTGCGAACTGGCCCTGCAACAGCGCGAACGAGCGGTCGGCGCTCCCGTCGTTCGTGAAGATGACCTCGTACGGACGGCCGAGCCCGTCGAGGACGGCGTAGAGGCGGACAAAAAGCGAGGGAAGGTTCGGCTCCTCATTGTAAACGGGTATGACAACGGAGAGCTGGGGAGCGGCGCTCATGGAAGCGGGATCATGGTATGCTCCGGACGGGAAAAATCACGCACCAAGTCGCGCCCGGCTCAGCGCCGCCCATGGCTTTCAAGGATCGAGGCCAGGGCCTCCACGACGCGCACGACGTCGGATCGGATCATCGCTGGAAAGAGGGGGAGGGTCAGGATGTTTCGGCCGGCATACTCGGCGTGGGGAAAATCCCCGTCCTTCCAGCCCATGCGCCGGTACAGGGCGAAAAGGTGGATCGCCGGGTAATGGACACCCGTTCCGATTCCGGCCGCGTTCATCAGGCCCATGACCTCGGCCCGCCTGATCGACAGCCTTTCCTCGGGGAGCACGACCTGGAACATGTGCCAGTTCGTGTTCTCGAAATCCGCGGGCGGGAGCCCGAGCCCCAGGGCGGCAAAGCGCGGGGTGCCGAACAACTCGAAATAGGCGCGGGCCAGCTCGGCCCGCTTCCCGTTGAACTCGTCCAGGTGCGGAAGCTGCCCGAGCCCGATGCGGGCCGCAACATCGGTCAGGTTGAACTTTCCCCCCGCCCTCTCCACCTCCATGCCGTCGAACCCCGTCCGAACGACGCCCTGCAGGCGGTACTGCTCGGCGAGCTTAGCCTCCGCCTCGTCGTTCAGGACGAGGCAGCCTCCCTCGGTCGTCGTGATGTTCTTGTTCGGATGGAAGCTGAACGAGACGAAATCGCCCGTGCTTCCGATCCTTTTTCCGCCAAAGCGACTGCCAAATGACTGCGCCGCGTCCTCGACGACGCGCAGCTTGTGCCGGTGCGCAATCGCATAGAGGCGGTCGCGGTCCACGGGAAGCCCCGCAAGATCGACCGGGAGGATGGCCTTGGTTTTCGGTGTGACCGCTGAATCGATCCGGCCGAGGTCGATATTCCGGGTGTTCGGATCGATATCCACGAAGACCGGCCGGGCCCCCACTTCGAGGATGACATTGCTTGTAGCGACCCAGGAAAGCGGGGTTGTAATGACCTCATCGCCCGAGCCGATTCCGGCGATCCGCAGGGCGATCTCCATCGTGCATGTCCCCGAGTTGAAGGCCCTGACCGGGCGCCCGCCGCAGAACTTCGACACCTGCGACTCAAATTCCCTCACCTGCGGGCCCGAGGTGAGCCAGCCCGAGCGCAGCACTTCCGCGACACCTGCGATCGTCGCCTCGTCGATCGTCGGCCGGGTGAACGGCAGGAACGGCAGAACGGACTTCGTGGCCTGGGACAGTGCGGAAACGGGCGCGGACATTTCAGGGTTGGTTGCTGAACAGGTAATGGTCCTCGGTCTCGCCGAGCAAATGATATTGAAACGCCCGGTCGGCAAACAGTTCCCTCACATCGGTCTTTCGCGCGACCGCATAGACGCGGGCGCTGCCATCCCACAGCAGGCGAAATCCCTTCTCGTCCATGAACCGGCCGCTGGCGTTCGCGGCGGGGTCCTCCTCAAGCTCGAGTTCCCCCTTGTACGAGGCGACATCGACCAACCGGCCCGAGTAAAACAGGAAGTCGTGGAAGAACTCGTGGTAGTGGACCACCGTGTCCCCCGGCCCCGCCTGCGCCTTCACGATGAGCGCCAGCGGCTTCGTGCCCGGCTTCACCGGCAGATGCGGCGCCGCGCACGTTAGGATGCCAAGAAACAGCGCCATCATAGTGAAAATGCCGGCCTGGGCCGTGCGCACGCCGTGGATTCGCGCGTGAAGCGGCACGAGGATGGCGCCGCCCACGAGGACACCCGAAAGGCCGGCCGCGTAAGGCCGCAGCGCGAGGGCCTTGTCGGCCGCCAATCGGGCCAACTCGGGGTGCAGGCCGACGGCTCCCAGGCAGATCGCCAGGATCGCGCAGGTGGCTGAGAAGACCCATACCGCGGCCGGCACCTTCCCCAATCCCTGCACCGCTGTCCTGTCAAACCAGGCTCCAATCAACACGGCCAGCGGCGGAAAGACCGGCAGGACGTAAGGGACCAGTTTTGAGTGCGAGGCCGAGAAGAAGAGGAAGATGAATCCGGCCCAGATGAGCAGGAACCAGGCGCTGGCATTCTCCTCCCGCCTGGCCCAGCCCCCTCGAACAGACTCGCGCACGGCGGGCCAGAGGAAGGCGATCCACGGGAAAAGCCCGGCGACTGCGACCGGGACAAAGTACCACCAGGGGCCGGGCCGGCTAGCCACTGGACTCAGGAACCGCTCGAAATGCTCGTAGACGAGGTAGCGGTGCGCCCAGGTTGGGTTGCGCAATGCGACCAGGATGTGCCAGGGCAGGGCGATGGCGAGGAACAGGAGGGCGCCGCTTGGCAGGTAGACCGGCCGGAGGCGCTTCCATTGCCTGAGGGCCAGCAGCCACAAAAACATCACCGCACCTGTCAGGACAAAGCCGATGAGCCCCTTGGCCAGGGTCGCCAGGGCCGCGCTGATGTACAGGTCGTAGAAATAGCGCCGGCGCTGCGGTCCGGCCGCCTCCCGGACGCCGAGGATAAACGAGAACAGGGCGCGGCTCATAAGAACCGACACCGCCATGTCGAGCAGCAGGATGTGGCCGATGGCGAAATAGAATAGCGACGTGCCGAGGACCGCCGCGGCGGAAATGCCCGCCTCGCGGCCGTAGAGTTTTCGCGCCGCCCCGTAGGTCAAAAGAACGCCCCAGAGGGCGAAAGCGGCCGAGGCAGTTCGCATCGATCCCTCGTCCGGACCGAGCAGCCGCAGACATCCCGCGGCGACCCAGTACACGAGCGGCGGCTTCTCGAAATAGTTGACCCCGTCCAGCCGCGGGGTCACCCAGTCGCCGCTTGCGACCATCTCCCGCGGTATTTCCGCGTACCTCCCCTCATCGGGGTTTGAAAGCGGGGCGTAACTGCCGAGCCTGAAAAAGAAAAGGGTTCCGAAAACCAGGGCGAGCGCCGTGTAGTCGCGCCACCAGGGCGCCCCGGGGGAGGCCGTATTCATTGCGGCGCAAGCCGGCCCGTTACCCGGAATCGGACATGGACGACGGGATTGACCGAGAAAATGAGGAACCGCCGGTAGATCGGCAGGCCGTAGTCCCGGGTATCAAGGGTTGCGTCACCTTCCACGGTCAGGGTTCCCTGGTCCAGTTTGATCTTAACGGGAAAGCTGACATCGCGCTCGGTTCCGTGGAACTTCAATTTTCCCTTTCCTGCAAAATCGCCGTGGCCGTCCGGCACCAGGTTTTCAAGGGCGACATCCGCGTTGGGGAACTTGTCATTCTCCAGCCATTTATACATCTGCTCGTCGCGGTCAGTGTCGTCCGTCCTCAGGCTTGCCAGGATGAAATGGATCTGTCCGGACACACGCTCGACGCCGTCGCCCTGGATTGAGAGGTCGGCGGTGAAGCCGGTGAAGCGGGCGGTGAACGAGTCGATGGTCGCCTGCACGCCGACCTCCACGCTCGAGCGGTTCGGGTCGATCACAAGCGTCTGACTTGCCGCGCCGAGGGCGGGCGGGCACAGCAGGGCGGCCAGAATTGTGACGGGGGTGAGTTTCATCCGCGGGGCGGCAAATCCATTCAAAACCGCCTGGAGACGTTCACAGCAACCTTTCTCGCACCGCGTGTAAGCGGCTAATGGGTCAGTTTGCCGGCCTGTAGCCTTACGGGCCGGTGTTGTTCGCCTCGCTGCCCGGAGGGCACCCGCTCGGCTCACCTCTCCGCTTGCGCTGCGAGGCTGACGCCTTCTTCGCGCTGACGCGCTCCGTCGCAATTCCCAGACGCGCATCAAGACCGGCGTCGGGCCCCTTGGCGTACCGCCGTTCCCGACGCCCGGATGATGCGCGTGAGCTGCGCAGGGCCCTTCAGGTTTCAGGCCGGCAAACTGACCCACCACCTGTAAGCAGGGGTTCTTGACGAAGTTGGACCCTCCCGGTCCAATCGCAGCCGAAATGCCCTCGACCTGGAAGTTCACGTTTATCTGCGGTCAGGACGATTATCTCGTCGGCCGGGTCGGCCGGGAAAGATTCGACGGGATGGCGGAGGGAACGGGCGATGAATTCTCGCGCGAAATCATCAGCGGCTACGCGGCCAACATCGATGAGGTCTCCGTCGCGCTGAACCGGTTTCGCGAGGCCATCCAGACGCTGCCCATGTTCGGCGGCCGGCGCGTCGTCTGGCTGAAGGATGTCAATTTCCTTGGAGATTCGGTCACGGGCAGGGCGGAAGGCACCCTGAAGCTCGTCGAGGACCTCCAGGAACTCCTCGAATCGGTCAATCCGGCCGATGTGGGCGTCATTGTCACAGCGGCGCCCGTCGACCGGAGGAGGTCCTTTGCCAAGTGGTGCGAGAAGAACGCCGATTACGTTTTGACGGATTCCGATGGCGACGCGCTCGAGGCGCTCTCCTCGGTCGTGGCGGCAGAGGCGGAAAGCATCGGGGTCGGCATCGAGCCCGGTGCCGTGGAACTCCTGGTCGCAAAAGTCGGCGCCAACACGCGCCTCCTGGTCGAGGAGGTGCGCAAGCTCGCCAATTACGCGGGCGGGGCCGCCGGGAGCCGCACCGTCATCACCGAGGAGGCTGTCGCTGAGCTGACGCCCAATTTTGCCGAGGGCGATTTCTTCGAGGCGGCTGAGGCCTTCTTTTCGGGCAACCTGCCCAGGACCCTCGACGCCCTGCACCGCCATTTCTTCGCGGGCGGGGATGCGAGGCCCGTGATCACGGCCCTCCAGAACCGAAACCGCCTCCTCCTGCAGATGCGGGCTTTGGTCGATGCGGGCGACGCCCGGCTGGGCCAGCGCGGGCTGGAGAACCTCTCGAATGCCGCCGCAACGCACAGCGCAAAATACGCCGAGGCCGCGGCGACCAAGAGCGCCTACAACATCTTTACGCAGCACCCCTATTACCTGGGAAAGCTCTCCGTCAACACCCCGCCCTCGCTCAGGCGCCTGATCGACAACCAGCGGGAATTCATCTCGGCCTTTGCGGAGATCGTTCGCCGGCCGAACGAGCAGGAGGAGATCCTGCGCGACATGGCGGTCCGCTGCCTAGCGGCGTGACTGGCCCGCAAGGGCCGCCTCATTTTCCGTTCGCTAAAACGGCCCGGCAGACCTTACTCACTCGTCCCGCCGTGAACGAAGAGCCCCCAACCGCCGCCCCCATCCCCAACGTCCTGGCGGAGCGCTACGCGTCCGCGGCGATGAAGGACATCTGGTCGCAGACCGGCCGGATCGGGCTGGAGCGCGATTTCTGGATCGCGGTCATGAAGGCCCAGCGGGACCTGGGGGTCCCGATTCCCGCCGAGGCGATTCACGACTACGAGCGCGTCAAGTCGCGTGTGGACCTGGCCTCCATCGCCAAGCGGGAGCGCTCCACGCTGCACGACGTGAAGGCCCGGATCGAGGAGTTTTCCGAACTCGCGCAGCGCCAGTTCATCCACCTCGGCCTCACCAGCCGCGACCTGACCGAGAACGTCGAGCAGCTGCAGATTCTGAAGGCCCTGAAGGTCGTGCAATTCAAGGCAGCGGCGGCCCTCCTGTCGCTCGGGCGGCTGGCCGAGACCCACCGCGACCTGATGATCACGGGCCGGACGCACAATGTGCCCGCCCAGCCGACGACCCTCGGGAAACGCGTTGCCATGTTCGGGCAGGAGCTTCTGGCCGCATTCGCCCGGCTTGAGGAGCTGGTCTCCCGCTACCCCGTCCGCGGCCTCAAGGGGGCGGTCGGGACCCAGCTCGACCAGCTGACCCTTCTGGGCGGGGACGCGGCCAAGGTGGCGGCATTGGAAACGCGTGTCCTCAAGCACCTGGGCTTCCGGGCCTCGCTCGGCGCCGTAGGGCAGGTTTACCCGCGAAGCCTGGATTTTGAGGTTGTCACGGCCCTGCACCAGCTCGGCGCGGCGCCGGCCGGGCTCGCGACCACGATCCGGCTCATGGCCGGGGCGGGGCTCCTCACGGAGGGCTTCCAGGAAGGCCAGGTGGGATCCTCCTCAATGCCTCACAAGGTCAACGCGCGCAACTGCGAGCGTATCTGCGGATTTGCGACGATCCTCGGCGGCTATGTGACAATGACGGGCGCCCTGGCGGGGCACCAGTGGAACGAGGGAGATGTGTCCTGTTCGGTGGTGCGCCGGGTGGCGCTTCCGGACGCCTTTTTCGCAGCCGACGGGCTTTTCGAGACGCTTTTGACCGTTCTTGCCCAAATGGAGGTGTTTCCGGCCGCGATCCATGCCGAGAACGAGCGCAACCTGCCCTTCCTGGCGACGACCACGATCCTCATGGAGGCGGTCAAGCGCGGCGCGGGCCGGGAGACCGCGCATGCGGCGATCAAGGAACACGCCCTGGTTGCCGCAAAGGCCATGCGTTCGGGAAGCGGGACGGCGGACCTCCTGGGCCGGCTGGCCGCCGACCGGCGGATAGGCTTGGGCAGGAAGGCGCTGCAGGCCATCCTCTCCGAGAACGCGCGGTTCGTGGGGGCGGCGCCCCACCAGGTCGATGCGTTTGTCGGCGAGGTGGAGCCTCTCGGCCGGCGGTTCAAGGGCGCTGCGGAGTACAAACCTGCCCGCCTGCTGTAATTTTCATTTGCCACCGCCCGGGGCCGCGGGCTTGATTTGACCTTCACGCCGTTTCCAATCTCGATCCACAAAACACTCTCTCATGACCGAACTCGTAGGCAACGTCCTGGTGGGCCAATCCGGTGGTCCCACTTCCGTCATCAACGCCAGTGTGGCCGGCATCGTCACCGAGGCCCTGAACCACGTCTGCATCGAGGAGATCTATGGGGGGCTTAACGGTGTCCTGGGCATCCTGCAGGAGGACCTGATCGACCTGGCCTCCGAATCGCAGCAGCAGATCCGCGCCCTGCGCCACACCCCGGGTGCGGCGCTCGGCACGTGCCGCTACAAGCTCAAGAGGCAGCAGGATTTCGAGCGCGTCCTGGACGTGTTCAAGGCGCACAACATCCGTTATTTTTTCTATCTGGGCGGAAACGACTCCCAGGATACGGCCGACAAGATCGCAAAGCTGGCTGTGACGCAGGGCTATGACCTGCGCGTCATCGGTGTCCCGAAGACGATCGACAACGACCTGGTTGTGACCGACCACTGCCCGGGATATGGAAGCGTCGTCAAGTATCTGGCGACTGCCGTGCGCGAAATGGCCTGCGACAACGAGGCCATGGGCCAGGGCGACCTGGTTTCCATCATCGAGGCCATGGGCCGCAGCGCGGGCTGGATAGCGGCCGGCACGGCGCTGGCAAAGCGGCGCGACCATCCCCACGATCCCCCTCACATCATCCTCCTCCCGGAAGTCCCCTTCAACCAGCAGAAGGTCCTCGAGGAGATCAAGCGAATCCTCAAGCGCGAGAAGTTCTGCCTGATCGTCGTCGCCGAGGGGCTCGTCGATGCGGACGGCAACTACCTTGCGGCGGATGCGGCGACTGATGCATTCGGGCACGCTCGCCTCGGGGGGGCCGGGGAAGCCCTCGGCGAAATCGTCGAAAGCAACATTCCCGGCGTCAAGGTGCGCGTCGCACGGCCCGGCCTCATCCAGCGCTCGGCCGCCCATTGCGCGTCCAAGACCGACTCCGACGAGGCGTTCATGGCCGGCCAGGCGGCGGTGAAGGCCGCGATCGCGGGCGAATCCGACAAGATGGTGACCCTGGTACGGGGCGAAACCGACCACTACACCTGCGAGACCGGGCTTGCCCCGCTCAGCGAAATCGCAAACGGCGTCAAGAAACTGCCCCGCGAATGGATCAACGAGGACAACGTCAGCATGAACTTCCAGTTCCTGCGCTACGTCCAGCCGCTGATCCAGGGCGAGATCGTCGTGCCGCACGAGAACGGCGTTCCGAACTACGCGCGCCTGGATAGGGTGGTCGTGGACAAGGTCCTGCCGCCCTACGAGGTCTAAGCCACGCCCGGTCCGGAATCGACGGGACGACCGAGCCGAGTGGCGTCTTCAAAGGAAAGGTCGTTTTCCGGCGCCCTCCTGATCTGGATCGGCTTGGCCGCCGTCGCCGGCCTTTGTGTTGTCGCAAGGCTGCGGCCGCCGGACGGAGCCGAGCGTGCGGAGCTCGGACAGTTCATAGGCCGTTTTCACCCGCTTCTGGTGCACGGCCCGATCGCCCTCATCCTGCTCGTTCCGATTCTCGAAATCACGGGCGCTTTCCCGCGGACGAGGCACCTGCGCGCGGCGGCCGGCTTTGTCCTCGGACTCGCGGCGGCGGCGGCGATCGCCGCGGCGATCGACGGCTGGATCCTTGCGCGCAGCGGCGGCTACGGCGGGTACACGGTCGTCAGCCACATGTGGGGCGGAACAATCCTTGCCACGGTCTGCCTCGCGGCCGCGGCCGTTCGCCGGATTGCCGCAGGCCGGCCGGCGCGCGTTGCGGGCTACCGCCTGCTCCTCATCTTCACCATTCCCCTCCTGTTGTGGACAAGCCACCAGGGCGGCGCGCTCTCGCACGGGGACACTTTCCTGACGCAGCACATGCCCGACGGCCTCCGCTCGCTTCTCGGTGTCGCCAAGCCCAGGCCGAAGCCGGTGGCCGCCGCCCAATCGCCGGCTTCAGCGACCTTTTACGCGAAGCGGATCGCCCCCCTTCTCGATCAGAAATGCGTCTCCTGCCACGGACCCCAAAAGATGAAGGGCGGTTTGCGCCTGGATTCCTACGCCGGGCTCATGAAAGGGGGCGAGGACGGCCTTGTGATCGAGCCGTGGGAGCCCATGAAGAGCGAACTGTGCCGGCGCATCACGCTCCCGCCCGACGACGACGATTTCATGCCAAACGACGGCAAGAAGCCCCTGACCCCGGACGAGGTGAAGCTGATCCGGGAATGGATCGCCGCCGGCGCCTCGGACCGCCAGCCGGCCGGCTGATTCACCTGGCGAATTCGCCGATGTTGGCCGTCGTCACAAGGCGAAAAGGGATGAACGCCTGCTTGTCGTAGGGCTGGCCCCGGACGATGCGACAGGCCACATCCACGGCGGTTGAGCCCTGGGCGCGGGCGTCCTGAAAGACGGTCGCATCCAGTCTTCCCGCCTTCACCATCTGCAGGGCCTCGGCGATCGCGTCGATGCCGACCACGGGGACCTTGTCCTTCAGGTGGGCCTGCTCAAGCGCATGGAGGGCGCCGATGCCCATCTCGTCGTTTTGGGCAAACACCGCATTGATCTTGCCCCCATAGGATTGGATCCAGTTTTCCATGAGCGACATCGCCTTTGCCCGGTCCCAGTCGGCCGTCTGGTCGGCGATGAGATGCAGGCCGGGGTTCTTGGCGAGGACCTCCCGGGCTCCCTGGGCCCGCTCGATCTGCGCAGCCTGGCCCAGGAATCCCTGGATCATGACGATGTTCCCCTTCCCGCCCAGGCGCTGGGCGATGTAATTCATGGCGATCCTGCCGGACTCCTCGTCATGGGAACCGACAAACGCGGTGGGTGTGGCCCTCGTCTCGGAATTGACGTTTACGACCGGTATTCCGGCCGCCCGGGCCTTTTCCACCGCTGGCGAACTGCCGTCGACCTCGCAGGGGTTGAGGATGATGGCATCGACGCGTTGCGCGATGAAGTTCTCGGCCTGCTGCACCTGCCTCGCCGCATCCCGCTGGGCGTCGTTGACAATCAGCTTCACCCCCAGTTCGGCGGCCCTGGTCTCCATCGCCTGGTCGAGCATCACGATGAATTCGGAGGAAAGGTTGAGGAGCGACACCCCGATCACGATCTGACGCCCACGCGGCGCACCTGCGGCGGGCTTTTGCGCCGGCCGGCAGCAGGCAAGGAACGCCGCACCCAAAATCGCCGCGGCGAGAAGGGCGGCGGTTTTCCCACGGTGTTTAGAGGCTGTCGGATAGCTTCTGATCAATTTCATTGCGAAATCTTTCCCTATTTCCGCGCCCGCTGCTGCGCGCACACGGCTCCCACGATGATGAGTCCCTTGGCGATCTGCTGGTAGTAGGATGACACGTTGAGCAGATCGAGGCCATTGTTGATCTCGCCTATGAGGAGCGCTCCCAGGAGCGTTCCCGACACGGTTCCGACGCCGCCGGACAGGCTCGTGCCGCCGATGACGGCGGCGGCGATTGCGTCGAGCTCGTAGCCGAAGGCGGCGTTCGGCTGGCCGGCCGTGATCCGCGAGGCGAGGACGACCCCGCCAAGCCCCGCCGCCGCGCCGCAGGCGACATAGGCGAGCAGCTTCACCCGGTCGACATCGATTCCCGAGGCGCGCGCGGCATTCTCATTGCCTCCGACGGCGTAAATGTAGCGGCCGGCCCAGACGTGGCGGAGGAACACGTGAGACAGGGCGGCGACCGCGACGAGAATAAGCACGGGATAGGGAATCCCCAGGCAATCGCCTGCGGCGATCTGGGCAAAGCCGGGGCTCAGGCCGGTCACGGGCCGGCCCTGGCTGACGACCAGGGCCAGTCCGCGGGCCGCCGTCATCATGCCCAGGGTGGCGATGAACGAGGGCACCCGCCCCCGGGTCACCACGATCCCATTGACAAGGCCGCAGCCCGAGCCCGCGAAGATGCCGGCGAGGACGGCCGCGGCAAGCGGCGCGGCGCCCGGATGGGCGAGGCTCGCGGCGAAGACGCCGGCCAGGGCAGCCACGGAGCCCAGCGAAAGGTCCACCCCGCCGGTCAGAAGCACGTAGGTCACGCCGATGGCAAGGATTCCGTTGATCGAGATCTGGCGGATCACGTTGACCAGGTTGGCGGGCGCAAGGAACCGCGGATTCAGGACGGCCAGGATCGCCCCTATGGCAACCAGGGCGATGACCAGCATGTACGGCCCGGCGATCCGGCGGTACCGGTGCATGAGGGAAACGGTTGCGGGATTCTCCATCGGGCTAGTTTGGCATGGCGCACCGCAGGATTTCCTCCTGGGAGGATTTCCTCGGATCCAGTTCGGCGGCCAGCACGCCCTCCCGCATCACCAGGATCCGGTCGCTCAAGGCGAGAATCTCGGGCAGCTCCGATGAGGCCAGGATGATCGTCCGGCCCTCCGCGGCCAGGCGGGAGATGATCGCATACACCTCCATCTTCGCGGCGATGTCGATGCCCCGGGTGGGTTCGTCCAGGAGCAGAATCTTTGGGTCGGTGAAAAGCGCCTTGGCGATCACGACCTTCTGCTGGTTTCCGCCGCTGAGAAGGTTCACCACCTGGTTCCGATCGGCCGGCCTGATGCCGAAGGCCCGGATGCGCTCATCCGCCAGCCGGCCTTCCATCTGGGGACGGATGAATCCCGCGCGGCAGCAGCGCCGCAGGTTCGAGAGCGTGAGGTTGGCCTTTACCGACATTCCCGGCACCAGGCCGAAGCCCTTGCGATCCTCGCTGACAAGCCCGATCCCGCATCGAATCGCATCCCTCGGACGTTCCACGCGGACCTTCCGCCCAAAGACGGAGATCTCGCCGGAGTCCGCCGGCGCCAGCCCGTAGATCGCATTGAGGACATCGGTCCGGCCGGCGCCCATCAGGCCGGCGAGGCCGAGGATCTCGCCCCGGCGCGCCGTGAAGTTCACGTCCCGGAATTTCCCGGCCCTGGTCAGGCCGCGGACCGCCATCGCCTCCCCTCCGTGGGAAACCGGTGTCTTCACCCAGAGCGAATCCATCTCGCGCCCTACCATGCGGGCTATCAGGGCCGGCCGGTCCAGCCGCGCCGTTTCCTCGGTGCAGATGAGCCTCCCGTCCCGCAGGACGGTGACCCGGCCGGCCATCCGGAATATCTCCTCCAGCTTGTGCGAGATGTAGATGAGCGCCACGCCGCGCTTCTGCAGGTCGCGCATCAGGGCGAACAGGGCATCGGCCTCCCGGGACGAGATCGCCGAGGTCGGCTCGTCCATGATGATGATCTGGGCACGGGAGGCGACGGCCCGGGCGATCTCGACCATCTGCATTTCGGACACCGAGAGGCTCCGCATCGGCGCCGCAGGCGAAAGCTCCATGCCTAGAAGCCCGAGCAGCCGCGCGGCATCGTCCAACTGCTTCCGTCGGTTGACCCATCCCAGCGCCCGCGCGTTCGGATCGCGGCCCATGAGGATGTTCTCGGCGACGGACATGTTTGGGAAGGGCATCAGCTCCTGGTGGATCATAGCAATGCCCGCCGCCATGGCGTCGTGGGCGCTGCGCAGGCGGCAGGGTTGGCCCTTCAGCCGGATTTCTCCGCTGTCGGGCTTCTCCAGTCCGGCGAGAATCCTCATGAGGGTGGATTTGCCGGCGCCATTCTCGCCGGTCACCGCGTGGATCTCGCCCGAACGCACATCCAGCCCGACGTTGTCCAGCGCCTGCACTCCGGGGAAGGCCTTGGAGAGGTTGCGCACCTCAAGCACGACTGGCGATTCTGTTGGACCGGGGGTCATTTTGTCCGGCGGGGGGACGTGTCTGACAATTGGCACGGGCGAAGGGTCGTCAACAGTCTTGCCCTGGCAAGACGGATGGGAAAACTCACCAGCTATGCAGTTCCGGCCATGAACGACGCGTACCCAAAAACCCAGGACTCATTTTCGCGCAGGGATTTCGTGAAAGTGGCCTCGCTCGCGGGAACGGCCATCACCTCCGGGCTGGGGCTGAGCCCTGCGCGCGCGCGCGCGGCCCCGGCCGATGCCCAGCCTGGGCCCGCGGGAAATTCAACGCCGGCAAAGCCCCTGGTCGGCTTCCAGGCCGAGGTGCCCTATGTGATCGGATTCGGCGTCGAGCGATTTCTCGACGACGTCCAGTCCCGGGCCGCCGTCAACGCGCTGTTTCTGCACGGCGATCTCTACAACGCCTCCTGGAACGGCGTGGACAAGGCGTCCCATCCTGCCGGGAAGTTTGCGGCGGCCAATCCGCAATATTATCGCGACGTCGCCATGGATCCCCAGGGCCTGGGCCCGGGCGATTTCGATTTTCCGAAGGCCATGCACGCGATCACCTCGGCCGCCAGGAGGCGGGGGATGAAGATCTTCTCCTGGGTGATCGAGGACAACCGGGCGCAATTGCCGATCGAGGGCATGGACAGGCTCTATGAGGTCGACCTCCACGGGAGGAGAACGAATGGCCATCCGGGCGGGCCGTGCCTGAACAACCCCTATTTCCGCAACCTGCTCGCCGGCGAGATCGAGGACCATGTGCGCTCCTACGACGTCGACGGGCTGCAGCGCGGATCCGAGCGTCAGGGGCCGTTGAGCAACGCCCTGGGCGCATGGCACCACGGCTCGACGAGCGATCCGGGGCGCGTCTCCTGCTTCTGCGATTACTGCACCGCCAAGGCGAAAAAGCAGGGAATAGACACGGAGCGTGTCCGGCAGGGATTCCTCGCCCTCGAGCCCTATGTCAGGAACGGGCGCGCGGGCAGGCGCCCGGCGGACGGGTATTACGTGGAGTTTTGGAGAATACTGCTAAGGCACCCCGAGCTTCTGACCTGGCAAACCTTCTGGTCGGACAGCATGCGTGAAACGCAGCGGGAAGTCTACGCGAAGGTGAAATCGATCAAGCCGGAGGTCCAGGTGGGCTTTCACATCTGGCAGAACGCCTCCTTCAACCCGATCTACCGGGCGGAGCAGGACTACAAGGGCTACCTCGGCTATTCCGATTTTCTGAAGCCTGTGGTCTACGACAATCCCGCGGCCGAGCGGATGGCATCGTACATTTACAGCGTCACCCAGAACATCTACGGCGACCTGGGCCGGCAGCAGGCGCTCGACTTCGAATACCGCCTCATGGGTTTCGCCGAGAAATCCTATGGCGAGATCATCGGCGGCTCCGAGTCCGCGTACGAAGAGCAGTTGCGCAAGCTGGCCGTCAACGACACCCCCACCCCGGAGCGCCGGTTTGCCCGGTTTTCCAGCGACTATGTCCTGCGGGAGACCCGGCGGGCTGTCGAGGCGGCGGCCGGCTCCCCGACGCAGATCTGGCCGGGGCTGGGCGTCGATGTGATCGAGAAGAACAGCACCCCTGAAAGCGTGGGCGGGGCGGTCGGCGCGATATTCAAGGGCAGCGGCACCGGCATGATCATTTGCACAAGCCACGCGGCGATGAGGCCGGAAAACCTGAGCGCCGTCGGAACGGCGCTGCGCGAACTGAAGTTGGCCTGATCCGCCGCGCACCCAAACGCGAACCCCAACTAGTCCATGCAACCGATCTCCCATGCCGGCGGCCCCAAAGCGGCCGCCCGCAGCGTCAAGACCCTGGTCGAAGGCGCCCTCGCCGACGGCGGCGGCCTGCTGCGCCTGGCCCCCTGCTGGGTGCCGCGCTCCTTCCTCCACCCCGGCAGGAGGCTCAAGCTCCACACCGACGACCTCTACGCCTTCGGGCTCAATCGCGGCGGAATCGATGAACGCTGGTTTGCCTCGACGACGCCGGCCGCAAACGAGAACCGAACGCTGGACGAGGGCCTGAGCTATGTCGTTGCGGGCGGCAGGCGCTTCACCCTCCAGCAGGCTGTGGCCGAATGCGGCGAGATGCTCATCGGGAAATCGATCTGGAGAAAATACGGGCGGTGGCCGGTTTACTCGAAGTTCTTCGACAACATGGGGCCGATTCCGCACCACCTGCACCAGTCGCAGGCCCAGGCCCGGCTCGTCGGCCAGGAAGGGAAGCCGGAATCCTATTATTTCCCGCCGCAGCACAACAATGTCGGGAATAATTTCCCGTACACGTTCATGGGGCTTGAGCCCGGCACGACCCGGGCGCAGGTGCGCAAATGCCTCGAGAACTGGAACCGCGGCGACAACGGCATCCTCGACTTGTCGCGCGCCTACCGGCTGAAGCCGGGCACCGGCTGGCTCATCCCGCCGTGCATCCTGCATGCGCCGGGCTCCCTCTGCACCTACGAGCCCCAATGGGGATCGGATGTGTTCGGCATGTACCAATCCCTGGTGGAGGGCCGCGAGGTTCCGTGGAGTCTGCTCGTGAAGGACATGCCCAGGGAAAAGCACCGGGACCTGGACTTCATCGCGGACCAGATCGACTGGGATGCGAATCTCGATCCCAATTTCAAGGACCACCATTACCTGGAACCGGTGCCGGTCGCCGACACCCGCAGCGAGGGCTATGTCGACCGCTGGATCGTGTACGGGCGGATCAAGGGCAGGCAGTATTTCAGCGCGAAGGAACTGACAGTCGAGCCGCAGGCCAGGTGCACCGTGAAGGACAACGGCGCCTACGGCCTGATCACCGTGCAGGGCAAGGGGCGGATGAACAAGCTGGCGCTCGACTGCCCGAAACTGATCCGCTTCAGCGAACTCACGCAGGACGAGGTGTTCTGCACCGAGTCGGCCGCCCGCGACGGCGTCACATTCGAAAACACGAGCGAGGTCGAGCCTTTGGTCGTCCTGCGTTATTTCGGCCCCGAGGTGAATCCCGATGCGCCGGAAATCGGAGCCCACCGCAATCTTCGCGAAGCCACTTAATGTCGGAATCATCGGCTACGGCTTCATGGGCCGTGCCCACTCGCATGCGTTCCGGCAAGTGAACGCCTTCGTCCCGCTGTAGCCCCGCCCTGAAGGCTGCCTGCGGCCGCGACACGGCCAAGGTGAGTGCCTCGCGGCCAAGGTGCCAGCCGCCCCGACACTCCGCGACGGCCTCGCCACCGACCTGGTCGCCAATGCCCTTCTTAAATCAGCCAAAACCGGTTGCTGGGAAGAGGTTAGAGCGCCCGCGACCTGACTTAGCCGGGAGTATGCAGTTCGCGAGTCGAGATCGCGAAAGATGCTGGACGGATCGGGCTGAGGACGTAGCGCGACAGCGCGGAGAGGGCGACAGCCCCGGAGCGCAAGCGGAGGGGAGAGCCGAGCGGGTGCCCTCAGGGCGGCGAGGCGAACAACCCCGATGCATGCCCAAAGGCATGTCGAGTGGGTGACGCAAACCCGAGGCGTCCAGCAGATTGGGCGAGATCGACTCGATGAATTGCATGGTTCCGGCTTGGCGCCTGTCTCCGCAGGGGTGCCTGTCCCCTCGAGGGAGGCTGTCCCCTGAATCGTCGTTTCTTGCCATTGTTGCTGCGTAACTTGCGATTTTGGCGGTTCGAAGGCCCGTTACCTTGACAAATGAAACTGAGTCTCATTCAGTAGTACTATCAACCAAAATCTCACCCAAACTCAGCCTCCGATGCCCACGAACCAGACCACCGCCAACCCAGCCCGAATGAGGCTTACCGAGCTCCCAAATGGGGAGAGCGGCCGGGTCTGCACCCTGGACGGCGAGGTTGGGACGTGCGCCCGCCTGCGTGAGATGGGCTTTTGCGAATCGGCCGTAGTCGAGAAGGTCGCGGGCGAAAAGACCCTGCTTTGCCAGCTTTGCGGTACCCGGATCGCCCTGAGCGACCGGGCCGCTGACCACATCGTCGTGGAGTTGATCCGCGCGGTGATCTGAGCCATGGCGGTGGAGGCCAAAGCAAAGCTCTCCGAACTTCCGATCGGGGCCTCCGCGATCGTCCGCGGCTACCCGAAGGCGGGCGCATCGTTCCTTCGGCTTCGGGAAATGGGCGTTCTGCCGGGTACCTCCGTGACGCTCGTGCGCACGGCCCCCCTCGGCGACCCCCTCGAGATCAAGGTCCGGGGCTACAATCTCACCCTGCGCAAGAGCGAAGCCGAGCACATCGTCGTCGAGCGCGTCTGACTCATGGCCCCCTCGCATCCGGTTCCGGGCGCTCCGCGCGTCTTTGCGCTCGTCGGCAACCCCAACTGCGGGAAGAGCACGCTCTTCAACGCCCTGACCGGGCTCAAGCAGAAGGTCGGCAACTATCCCGGCGTCACGGTCGAGAAGAAGATCGGCACGGCCTATTCCCAGCATGGCCAGGCGATGACCGTCATCGACATGCCGGGAGCCTATTCGCTTGCGGCGCGCTCCCCGGACGAAGCCGTGACCCGGGACGTGCTTCTCGGCCGGCGTTCGGACACGCCGATGCCGGACCGGATCATCTGCATCGTCGATGCGAGCAATCTCGAGCGAAGCCTCTACCTCGTGCACCAGATCCTGGATCTCGGACGGCCGGTGATCCTGGTCCTCAACATGATGGACATCGCCGCGAAGAGCGGCTTCACGCTGCGGACGGCTCGGCTCGAAAAGGAACTGGGGATACCCGTCATTCCGTGCGAGGCCGTCAACGGCAAGGGGCTGATCGATCTCAGGCTCGCGATGAGCCGGCCCGACCTGCCCCTGTCCCGCCACGCCTGGAACATTCCGGCGGCGATCGCGCCGGCCGTTGCCGAACTCCAGGCCTCTCTTGCCAGTGATGAGAAGCCGCCGCTGAGCGCCCGCGCCGAGGCCCTGCTCCTTCTCACCGATCAGGATGCCGTGCGGGTGAGCGGCTCGACGCCACTAAGCGAACGCACATCGGCGATTCTCAAGGGATGGCAGCGCCGCTGGGAGGGCGAAGGAACGGACTGGGCGGCGATACTCGTGCAGGCGCGTTACGATGCGATCGGGAGGATTGCAGGCGAGGTCGTGCAGAGGGTTCCTGCGGGGCCGAGCGCGACCGAGCGCATCGACATGCTCGTCACCCACCCGCTCTGGGGCTGGATCATCCTCGGGGCGGTAATGACCCTGGTCTTCCTCGGCATTTTCACCCTGGCCGAGTATCCGATGGATTGGATCGACCACCGTGTCGCCGGCTTCGGCGGATGGGTGCGTTCGGTCCTTCCCGCGGGCGACCTGCGCAATCTCTTGACCGACGGGGCGATCGCGGGCGTGGGCAGCATCCTCGTCTTTCTCCCGCAGATCCTGATCCTTTTCTTCTTCATCGGTCTTCTCGAGAGCACGGGATACATGGCCAGGGCGGCGTTCATCATGGACCGGCTGATGAGCCGGGTGGGCCTGAACGGCCGCTCGTTCATCCCGATGCTAAGTTCCTACGCCTGCGCCATCCCCGGGATCATGGCGACCAGGACAATCGAGGACGCAAAGGACAGGCTCGTGACGATTCTCGTCGCCCCCCTGATGAGCTGTTCGGCCCGCCTGCCCGTGTATCTTCTCATGATGGCAGCCCTGGTGCCCGGCGACCGAGTGCCCCTGATGACGAAGGTGGGCCTGATGATGCTCATGTACGGCCTTGGGACCGGGGGGGCCTTCGGCTTCGCGTGGCTTTTCAAGCGCACCCTCCTCAAGGGCGCCCCGTCCATGATGATCATGGAGCTGCCGCCCTACCACCTGCCGCGGCTGAGGGACGTCGTCTTTCAGATGGCCGAGCGGGCGTGGGTCTTCGTTCGAAATGCGGGCACGGTCATTCTCGCGATCAGCATCGTCCTTTGGTTCCTCTCCGCCTACCCGCGCTCGCCGCAGGGGGCTCCCCCGCAGGAGCAGCTCGCGCACAGCTTCGCGGGCGACGCGGGCCGCGCGATGGAGCCGCTTATCAAGCCCCTCGGCTTCGACTGGCGGGTCGGAATCGGCCTGATCAGCTCATTCGCCGCCCGCGAGGTCTTCGTCAGCTCGACCGCGGTCGTCTTCAGCGTCGACAACATCGGCGAAGGCAAGGCGATGAATGTCGCCCCGCTCCGGACTGCGCTGCGCGACGCGCGCTGGCCCGACGGCCGGACCCTTTTCACACCGCTCGTCTGCCTCTGCCTCATGATCTATTACGTCTTCGCCATGCAGTGCATGAGCACCGTGGCCGTCGTCCGCCGCGAGACCAATTCCCTAAGGTGGCCGCTCTTCCAGATCGTCTACATGACCGGCACCGCCTGGGTCGTCACCTTCATCGTCTACCAAGCCGGCCGCGCACTCGGGTTTTAATCCGGAGAAATCGGCATATACTGGAAGCGCCATGAGTCCCACCCTTCAAACCGCCGCCGCCCTTGCGATCGTCGCCATCGCCCTGGGGGGCCTCATCTGGCGCGCGGTCGCAAGCCGCCGGCATCCCGGCGGCGGCTGCAGCAGCTGCCCCACCGACCGATTCAAGGAAGAGCTCAAGAAGAGGGGGTGAAGCCCTCCTCAGGTACCCCGGATGTTTCCGAACAACTCAATGTGCAGCCGGTGCGCATAGCGGTAGCCGCGCATCTTGCACAAGGCGGCGAGCCAGCCGGATCGCGCCTGGACCGCCCCGGCCGTCACCCCCTCGGGCATGAGCAGCACCTTGTGCCGCGGGATGTCGCGCCTCAGGGAGGCGATCATCCCCTCGATCTCGTCGAGGTCGCGGGGCCCTGTCACGACGAACTTGAGCTGGTAGGCGTAGCCTTCGTCGATCCACGCCCGCACGACATCGGGGCGCCAGCGCAGCGCCTCATGCTTCTTCCGCCATGCAGCGTGCCTGTCCGAGTCCGGCGCGGAGTTGAGAAGCTTTGGCGAAAGCGAGGCCAGATCGCAGGCGATTCCCTCGGGCGGGAGGGTCGCCGCCGTTTCGATCGTGATGTGATAGCCGAAGCCCTTCAGTTCGGCGGCGAGCGAATGGATGTCCTTTGCGATCATCGGCTCGCCCCCGGTCAGGACGACATGGCGGACGGCCGCATGCCGCTGCACCTCGGCCAGGATCTCGGCCACGCTGCGATTCTCCCCTTCCGGCTCCCAGGAGGCGTAGGGCGTGTCGCACCAGGCGCAGCGCAGGTTGCACCCGCTCGTGCGCACGAAGACCGAGGGAACGCCCGCAAGTTCGCCCTCGCCCTGGATCGAATGGAAGATTTCGCAGATCAGCATTCGGGCCTCCTCAGGGAGCGCTCATGGTTTTCCCAGCAGCGGATCCACGGCCTCGTAGAAGGTCGGATCCCTGACGCCGGCCAGGGCGAAGGCCTCGCGGCGCTCGACGCATGTGCCGCACCGGCCGCAATGGATCGCACCCCCCTTGTAACAGGACCAGGTGTTCCCATAGTCGACCCCGAGCCGCGTCCCTTCGGCGACAATGCCCGCCTTGTCGATCGCGATGAACGGGCGCAAGAGCCGGATGCCGGCGTAGGTGCCGCTCCTGATCGCCTCGCCCATCGCCTGCATGAACTCCTCCCGGCAGTCCGGATATATCGCGTGGTCCCCCGTGTGCGCCGCGATGACCAGCCCCGCGGCGCCCATGCTCTCGGCCCAGCCCGCGGCGATCGAAAGCATGATGGCGTTTCGAAAGGGAACAACGGTCTGGCGCATCGTCTCCGCCTGGTAGTGGCCCTCTGGGATTTCGCCGCCGTTTTTCAGAAGGGCGGAGGAAAAAAGTTCATTCACGAACGGAAGCGCGATCGTGCGGTGCCGGATGCCGAGGGCCGCCGCATGGGCCTCGGCGCAGGGGATCTCCCTCGCGTTGTGCTTCGCCCCGTAGTCGAAACTGACCGCCGCGATTGCATCGTGCTCCCGCCTCGCCCAATGGAGCGCGGTCACGGAGTCCATACCCCCGGAGCACAGCACGACGACTTTCATGGTTTGCAATTTTGATCTGTCTCAAATCCGAATCTTGAATCAGACCATCCCTATCGCCGCAAATATGCCTGAAAATCGCAAGAGGTGAACGATGCTGATCCTTCACGACCCCCGGTGCGCCGAATACGGCGATCCCAGCCGTCCGGAACGGGGCGACCGGGTCCAGCGGGCGGCAAGGCATCTGCGCGCCGCGCACCCCGGCTGGAAGTGGATGGTCCCCCTGACCACGGTTTCGGACGAGGCCCTGCTTCTGGCCCACACCGAAGCGCACCTCGAGCGATTGGCGGAAGCCAGGGATTTCGATTCGGACACCCCTTTCTTCCCCGGCATCGAGACCCACGCGCGCCGGTCCGTGGCCGCGGCGATCGAGGCCGTCAGCCACTCGCTCGACCGCAATGCGCCCGTATTCTCCCTCATGCGGCCGCCGGGGCACCATGCGACAGCCAACACGGCCATGGGATTCTGCTACCTGAACCAGGTCGCGGTGGCGGCACTCGTGGCCAGGCGCGACTTCGGGGCGGTCCGGATCGCCGTCTGGGATTTTGACGCCCACCACGGGAACGGAACCGAGGCGATTCTCATGAACCGTCCCGGGTTCCTGTACTGCTCCGTGCACGAGTTTCCGGCCTATCCGGGGACAGGCACCTGCGACATCGGCAACTCCCGCAACTGGCCGGTCCGCCCGCTGACGCCCCGGCCCCAGCATATGGCGGCCCTGAGGGCGTCCTGGGACGCAATCGTCGGCTTTCGCCCGGATCTGGTCCTCGTCTCCGCCGGCTTCGATGCCTATTGCCGGGACCCGATCACCTCGATGACCCTTGAAAAGGAGGATTTCGCCGAACTCGGCGCCTGGCTTCACTCAAGCGGTCTCGCGGTGGCTGCAATCCTTGAGGGCGGCTACAGCGAGGAACTGCCGCTTTTGATCGAGGCATTTCTGGCCGCATGGACGCACGAATGAGCCCTGATAACCCATTCGCCGGACCGGACCTCGGCAAAAACACGCCGTTTAAGAATCGCCCTCCCCGGGCCGATTCTCCAACTTGACTGTTTGCCGCAATGATTTCCCGATTCTTGCCGAATCCGGTCCGCCGTTTGCTCGGCGTCAAGACCCCCGGACGCCCGCCCTCCTACCAGCTGATCGACCAGCAAGGCCAGTTCCCTTCCTTTCTGGCCGCTATCGACGCTGTCAGCGAGGTCGCCCTGGATACGGAAGCGGACAACATGTTCCATTACCGGGTGCGCGTCTGCCTGCTCCAGTTTTTGGTGGCCGGCGACGTCTATCTGGTGGATGTCCTGGCGAATATCGACCTCAAGCCGCTGTGGGAGCGCCTCGCGCACAAGCACCTGGTCATGCACGGCAGCGATTTCGACCTTCGTCTGCTCCACGACTTGTGCGGCTTCCAGGCCCAGAGCATCTTCGACACGATGCTGGCGGCGCAGCTTTTGGGACGCCAGCGGATCGGGCTGGCCTCGCTCTTGGAGGACCACTTCGGCGTCCAGCTCGACAAGAATGGCCAGAAGGCGAATTGGTCGCGCCGTCCGCTGACGCCCAAGCTCCTCGACTACGCCTCCCTGGACGTCTGGCACCTGCCGGCGCTGCGCGACTTGCTGACTCACGACCTCGCCCGCTTGGGGCGGCTGGACTGGCTCGAACAGCAGTGCCGGGCCCAGATCAAGGCCGGGACTGACGGATTCTCGGAGCCCGGCGAGAACGACTGGAGGATCGGCAAGTCCGAAGGGCTGCGCGGGCGGAGCCTCACGGTGCTGCACGCCGTCTGGCACTGGCGCGAGCAGCAGGCCCAGCGCATCGACACGCCGCCCTTCAAGGTCTGTTCGAACGACACCCTGGTCAGGATTGCGGCGGCGGCCGAGGGCAAGACCTCCCCTCAGGCCGTCCTGGGCGGGATCAACCTCGGCAAGCGCCACGGCCGCCTGCTCGAGTCGCTCGAAGCGGCCGTTCGGAAAGGCCTTGAGCGCGATCCGCAGACGCTTCCCCGCCGGCCAGGACGGGATCCGAACCACACGCCTCTCTCCCAGGCGGAGATCGCCCGAATGGAGAGGATCAAGACCGAACGCGACACGCTGGCGGCCCGGCTGGGGATTGAATCCACCCTTATCGCCAACCGTTCGCAGCTCGCCCAGATTGCGCGCGACCCGGGCAGGCTCGACACGATCCTCCTTCCCTGGCAGGCCGGCCTTCTGCGCGGGCAGCCGTCGATCGAGGCGGAGTGAACCGCGATCTGCCGATCAATTCCAATGTCGCCCGCCACCTGGGCTCGATGGCGGCGGCGCAGCCCCGCACCCCCGCCCTCAAGGTGCCGCGCGGGCGGACCCGTTCCGGCGAGATCGACTACCTCACGCTCAGTTTTGCCGAACTCGATGCCGAGGTTTCAGCCTGGGTCGCCCGCCTCGGCGCGCGCGGGTTGAGGCGGGGGGATCGGACGCTTCTCATGGTGCGGCCCGGCCTCCCGCTGATCGCCTGCGCCTTCGCCCTGTTTCGCACGGGCGCCGTGCCCGTCGTCATCGACCCCGGAATGGGGCTTGCCGGCTTCCTCCGGTGCGTCGCCCGCACGCGCCCCCGCGCCATTGTCGGCATACCGATTGCCCAGCTCCTGAGCCGCATCGTCCCGGGAGCCTTCCGAAGCGTCGAGGTCCGCGTTCCGGTCAGTGCCTCGCTGACGGCAAGACTGGGAGGCTGTCCCTCCGTTCCCGCCGGCCCGGAGATCGCCCAGAGCGCACCGGGCGATCCCGCCGCAATCTTGTTCACAAGCGGCTCTACGGGAACGCCCAAGGGTGTGCGCTATGAGCATGGGATGTTCGACGCCCAGGTGCGCCTGATCCGCGAAACCTACGGCATCGAGCCCGGCGAGATCGATCTGCCGCTCCTGCCTATCTTCGCCCTTTTCAATCCGGCCCTCGGCATGACAACCGTCGTGCCGGAGATCGATCCCGCCAGGCCCGCCGCCGCCGACCCCGCCAAGATCGTCCAGGCGATCCGCCAGGAGAAGGTCACCAATTCATTCGGCTCCCCCACCCTGTGGCGGATCGTGTCCGATTACTGCAGGGATCGGAAAACGAACCTTCCGAGCCTTAGGCGGGTCCTTTGCGCAGGCGCCCCGGTGCCTTCGGCATTATGGGCCGCCTCGCGGGATTTCCTGCCCAATGGCAGGCTGCACAGCCCGTACGGAGCGACGGAAGCCCTGCCCGTCACCTCCCTCGCCGACGATGAGCGCGAGGCGCTGGGTCCGTCCCCGGGGGCCTGCGTGGGAAAACCTGTGTCTGGGATCGGGGTGAAGATCATAGCCATCGCCGAGGGCTCCATTCCAACGCTGGCATCGGCCAGAGAGGTTTCCACTGGCACCATCGGCGAAATCATCGTCAGCGGTCCGGTCGTCACCCGGGAATACGACGGGCCGCCCGGGGCGACGGAGGCGGCGAAGATCATGGACGGAGGCACCTGCTGGCACCGCATGGGCGATTGCGGGTACCTCGACCCCGCCGGAAGGCTGTGGTTTTGCGGTCGGAAGGCCGAACGGGTCCAGACAGCCGGAGGAGTGCTCTTCACCGAGCCGTGCGAACAGGTCTTCCGGGGGCATCCGCGCGCCGCCCGTTGCGCCCTGATCGGTCTCGGCGAGCCCGGCGCGCAGGAGCCCGCGATCGTCGTCGAGGCTTCACCGGGGAGCCGGGCGGAGGCTCAATCGATTGCCCGGGAGTTGCGCCAGCTTGGCGATGGCAACCCGCTCACCGCCAGGATCCGGAAATTCTATTTTCGCGCGCGATTCCCGGTCGATGTGCGCCATAACGCGAAGATTCACAGGCTGTCCCTCGCGCGGTGGGCCTCCCGGAAGACGCCGATAAACCCCGACGCATGAGCCCATCTCCGCCGCCTGTCCTTGTCACCGGAGGAACGGGATTCCTCGGCCGGCGAATCGTCGAGCGCCTCCTCTCCCAGGGGCGCTCCGTGAGGGTCCTCGCGAGGACGCCTGCCCCCGACCTCGAGGCGCGCGGGGTTCGCTTCATCCGCGGCGCGGTCGAGGACCCAAAAATCGTCGAGTCCGCGTGCGCGGGGACAGGCACCGTTTTCCACGTCGCTGCGAAAGTCGGCGTCTGGGGCCGGTACGCCGACTTCTTTTCTGTGAATAACCTCGGCACCCGGGCGATCCTGGAGGGGTGCCGGAAGGCGGGCGTTCCCAGGCTCATCTATACGAGCACCCCCAGTGTCGTCTACAACGGGCGTGATCTCGCCGGGGCGGACGAGTCGCTGCCGCTGACGACAACGTGCCCGTGCCCCTATCCCCTGACCAAGGCAATCGCTGAGCGCGAGGTGCTCGCGGCCAATTCGCCCTGGCTGAGGACGGTATCGCTGCGACCCCATCTGATCTGGGGGCCCGGCGATCCCCACCTGATCCCCCGCATCCTCGATCGGGCGCGTTCCGGCCGCCTGCGAATCGTCGGCTTGGGTCAGAATCGGGTCGACATGGTCCACGTTGAGAATGTCGTCGACGCCCACCTGCTGGCCGAGGCATCGCTTTCGGCCAGCCTTGGCACCGATCCCCAGCCGCCCGCCTGCGGCCGTGCCTATTTCATCACAAACGGCGAACCTGTATCGCTTTGGGATTGGATCAACGCGCTTCTGGCCTTGCTCGGCCGCCCGCCGGTGACCCGCCGGATTTCACTTCCGGCCGCAAGTGCGATCGGCGCCGCCTGCGAGGCGGCCTGGCGCATTCTCCCCCTGTCCGGGGAGCCCCCGCTGACGCGCTTTGTCGCCGCCGAGCTGGCCAGAGACCACTGGTTCGACATTTCCGCAGCCCGGCGGGATCTCGGTTACTCCCCCCGCATCACCATGGCGGCAGGCACGGCCGGTCTCGTCGAGTGGATCAAGTCTGCCGGCCTTTGATCGCCGATCGCTGGCGCACCGCTTCGAACAGGGCGATGATCGTCGCCATGGCGACGTTGAGCGAGTCGGCCTGGCCGGCCATCGGGATCCGGATGCGGAGGTCGGCGTTCTTGAGCCAGAATTCGCTCAGCCCGTACTGCTCGCTGCCCATCACCAGGGCCAGCGGGCCGCAAAGGTCGGATTCGGTGTAAAGCAGCTCCGCCCCCGGCGTCGTGGCCGCGATCCGGATCTTTCTCGCGCGAAGCCAGGCGAGGACTTCGGCCCCCCCGGCGACAGCGCAGGGAACCGAGAACAGGACACCCGTCGAGGCCCGCACGACGTTCGGGTTGAATAGATCCGTAACCGGGTCGCAAACGATGATCCCGTGGCAACCGGCGGCATCCGCGCTCCGGAGGATTGTGCCGAGGTTGCCGGGCTTTTCGATCGCCTCGACGACCAAAAGAAAAGGAGCGGCCCCCGCGGCCGCCGGCAGGTATGCGCCAAAGTCCCCAAGCCCCGTCTTCCACTGGGGCGCGACCGCGAGGAGCCCGTCCGGCCGCTCCCGGTAGGCCACTTTCGAAAAAGCCTCCTTTGACAGCTCGATCAGCTCAGCCCCGGCAGCACCTGCCCGGGTCATCAGTTCCGGCTCATTCGCACCCAGAAACCAGTCCGGCGAATAATAGAGCTCCCTTATTTTCGCGCCTTTTTCCATGGCCCGGCGGATTTCCCGATAGCCCTCCACCAGGAACACGCCCGCCTCGTCGCGCGGCCGGCGGTCGCGCAGCTTCACAAGCTGCTTCACCCTCGGGTTCTGCAGGCTGGAGATCTTCTCGACGGGCATGTCCTCCTGTTTGACCGCAGCGGGCGCGGAGAGCACGGCCAAAATCGCCCGCGGTGCAGCCTCGGGCAGGCAGCGCACAAACCGGCGCGCCCCGGGGGCGCCGTTGCCTGTCAACCCCTGTGCCCGCGTCTCTTGTTGACTGCCCAGCGGATGAAGTTGAACAACACCCAGGCGAGAGCGCAGAAGCCGATTATCTTGATGAATGTCACGTTGGGAACTCTTGGTTTTGGCCACCGTGTCTGTAAGACCTTTTAGTCTCTCCCATCAAGAACGGCAACGGACGCGATTTTTCAACCACCGTCGTTTTGGGCCTCCATTCCGGCGCCTCAATTGCATCGCCACGGGATTCCAAAACGCGCCATTGCCCGCCTTCTGCAAGTGTGGACTTCAAACGCGGGGATGTTATGGAGGACAGCTCCCCAGCCCGTGTCCCGAAACAAGAAATTCAACGACAAGCCCTTCGCCTACCATCAGGAGATCGAACTGGAGGTCTCCACGCTCACGAATCTCGGCCTGGGTTTGGGGCGCGTTTCCATTTCGGGCGCGGAGCCCGAAGCGAAGTCATGGGTGGTCATGGTCCCCTTCACCCTTCCGGGCGAGCGGGTGCTGGCGCGCGTCTACCGAAACCACAAGAACTATTCCGAGGCGGATCTCATCGAGGTGCTCGCGCCCTCGCCCGAGCGCGTCGTCCCGCCCTGCCCGCTCTTCGGCCGTTGCGGCGGATGCCAATACCAGCACCTGAGCTACGGCGGCCAGCTAGACTGGAAGCGCCGCCAGGTGGCCGAGCTTCTCGAGCACATGGCCGGGATTTCGTTCCCCGTCGATCCCCTAATCGGTTCGCCGCGGGAATATGGCTACCGCTCAAAGATCACCCCCCACTTCAACGCGCCCAGACCGGGCCAGGCGGCCGGTCTTCCGATCGGCTTTCTGCGCCAGGGCAGCCGCTTCGATCTTGTCGACGTGCCCCGCTGTCCGATCGCAACCGACGGCATCAATGAGAGGCTGGAGAGCCTGCGCTCCGAGATTCGGGCCAAAGCTGCGGATGGCGGCTTTGAGCGCGGCGCCACCCTCATCCTGCGCGAGGCGGGCGGCTCCGTCGTGACCGACTTCGAGGCCCGGGTGACGGAGGATATCACCCTTCCCTCCTCGCCGAAGATCCGGCTCCGGTTCCTCGCGCGCGATTTCTTCCAGAACAACCCCTTCATCCTCCCCGCCTTCATCGAGCACGTGCGATCGGAGGCGGCGGCCAGCGGCGCGCGGTACCTGGTCGACGCCTATTGCGGAAGCGGGCTTTTTGCCCTAAGCGCGGCCGGAGCGTTCGCGCGCGTCGCCGGCGTCGAGATCAGCGAAACGAGCATCGCCTGCGCGCGCGACAACGCATCGGCCAACGGGATCCCCAACGCCGCATTCGTGGCGGGCGACGCGGCGCGAATATTCTCCGGGCTCGATTTCCCGGCCGGGGAAACCGTCGTCGTCATCGACCCGCCGCGCAAAGGCTGCGACGAATCATTCCTGAACCAGCTTTTCGCGTTCGGGCCGCGGGCGGTCGTCTATGTGAGCTGCGATCCGGCGACGCAGATGCGCGACCTGCGCCCGTTTCTCTCCGCCGGCTACCACCCGACCCGCATACAGCCCTTCGACCTGTTCCCGCAGACCCGCCACCTCGAATGCGTCATCACGCTTGGCCGCAAGACCGCCTAGCGAAACTCGATCCATTCCGGGGAAGCGTACTTTTCCACGAGCCCGCCCAACTCGTCCTCGTCCAGTTCGGGCCACGGCCGGGTCTCGGCGGGGCAGCCCAGCACAACGCCCAGGCGCGCGGCAAAATCCTCGTGGAATGCGTCCCAATCGAGCCCGCCCGGTCCCGCCGCCGATCGGGCGATCGAGCCCTGGAAAAGGAGCCCGTGTGTGCTGCGCTTCTGGGCGGCTCCTGCGATCTTCGCTCCGGTCTGCATGTGGATGACGTCGTAAATCTCCGATTTCTGAAAACAGATGCCGGGCAGTGTATCTCCTCCGGGAGCCGGCGCACACGCCGGTTTCAGCTCGGCTGGGACGCCACGGCGCCGGAGCGATTCGGCGATGCACTCGTGGATCGCCCGGTAGCTGTCCACCGCGCGATCCTCCCCAAGCGGGTGGCCCCGGGGGATCACGATCGAATAGGTCCAGTCGTCGCGGTGATCGACAATTCCACCGCCAGTCGGGCGCCGACAGAGGTCGACAGGCTCCCCGCCGGGCAGCTGGGCGCGCACCCAGGAGATCTTCTGGCTGTAGCCGAACGTGAACGCAGGGCCGCGCCACTCGTAATGCCTCATGCGCGGCGCCCCGCCCCGCGGGCAACGCTGCAAGAGCAGGAAATCGACCGCCATGTTCTCGGCGGCTCCGGCGGTCCGCACCGGCAGCACCTCGAGAGCACTCATCACAACAGCTCGGGCGCCAGCTGCCAGGCCGCCGCCCACTGGCCGACGCCCTGCCCGCGGATTGGCTCGAGCGCCAGGATTGCGCATTTGCGAAACACAAATGCGCACGGTTGCCCCTGCCCGGTCGCAAGGAGGGTGGCAAGCGATTCAAGATGCGGATTGTGGCCGACGAGAGCGATCGGGAGCGCGGCGTCGCGCAACTCCGCGGCCATCATCCCTGGCGGATCGTCGGACAGAAGGCCCTTCATCCTGCGAAGCCTGGCGCCCCAACCCATCTCCTGAGCCAGTTCCTCGGCGGTTTGCCGGGCCCGCACAAGCGGGCTGTGCCAGACTTCGAGGACTTCCATGGCCTTGGACGGCTTCAGGAACCGCGCCAGATGCCTCACCTGCCTGTGCCCGCTGGGGCTCAGCGGCCGCTCGGCGTCGCTATCCCCGTCGAGGGCGTCGGCATGGCGGATCAGATACAGCATGGGCCTTGGCGGAGGGCGCGCAGCCCCCCTCACGGAGACAGGCGCTCGACCGTCCAGCCATCCTTCGTGCGGCGATACCGAAGCCGGTCGTGCATGCGGCTGCGCCGCCCCTGCCAGAATTCAACCGTCTCGGGCGCCAGCCGGTAGCCGCCCCAGTGGGGCGGAACCGGAACCTCGCGTCCCGCGTACTTGCCTTCCATGGCCTTGAGGCTCTCGTCGAGGGCGGCGCGCGCCGAGACGATCGCGCTCTGGTGCGAGGCCCACGCGGCGAGCTGGCTCGGCCGGGGCCTGCTGTGGAAATACGACTCGCTCTCCTCCCTCGAAACCTTCGAAACCGGGCCTTCCGCGATCACCTGGCGCTCGAATCCGATCCACGGAAACAGAAGCGAAGCGCTCGGATTGAGTTCGAGCTCGCGGCCCTTTCGGCTCTCGTAATTGGAGTAGAAGACAAACCCACGGCCATCGAGCCCCTTGAGGAGCACCGTTCGGGACGACGGCCGTCCGTCCCGCCCCGCCGTTGAAAGGACCATCGCATTGGGCTCCGGAATCTTTGCCCCCTCGGCCTCCTGGAACCATTTCTCGAACTGGCGGAAGGGATCCCGCGCCAGATCCTTTTCGGAGAGGCCCGCCAGGGAATAGTCTTTTCTCAGGTCGGCCAGGGTCATATTTCGACGCGCGGCACAGTGTTGCTTTCTTTGGGCCGGGTTCCAGCCTTTTCCCTTCGCCCATCATGTCCACCGCCGCCTATATCGACCGCCATTCCGGGGAGCTTCTGCGGTTTCTCCGGGAGATTGTCGGCGTGGCGACCGTGAACCCCCCCGGCGACCACTATGACGCCATCACGCAGCGTCTTGTGGCGGAGCTGGAGTCCTCGGGCCTGGCTGCCCGCCGTTTTACCGTTCCCAAGGCGCTGCTGAAACGGTCACTTCCGCCCGAGCAGCAGGGATATCCCCGCTACAACGTCCTGGGCAAGTGGCGCGTGCCCGGCGCCCGCAAGACCCTTCATTTCAATGCCCATTACGATGTTGTCCCCGTCTCGGGCAGCTGGCGCCATGGCGGGCCATTCAGTGGGAAAGTCGACGGCGGCTGGATCTACGGCCGCGGCACGGCGGACATGAAGGGCTCGATTGCGAGCCTCATCCTGGCGTTCAAGGCCCTCCGCGCAACTTGCGCCGCGCCCAAGGTCAATGTCGAGGTATCCTTCACTGCAGACGAAGAGACCGATTCCCTGCTCGGCACAGGCTGGCTCGTGCGCCACGCACCGATCCGCCCGGACTACGCCGTCGTCATGGAAGGCGGCGAGGGCAGCGCGATTTGCTGCGGCCACAACGGCGTCGTCTGGCTGGAAGTCGCCGTGCATGGGCGCGCCGCCCATGGCTCCCTCCCGGAACTCGGCGTCAACGCCCTGGAAAAGATGTCCTGCCTCGTCCTCGCCCTGGGCGACTACAAGAAGAAGCTCGCACGGACGACCTTTGTGACGCCCGAGGGGAAGAAAATGCGGGCGACCATCAATGTCGGCGGCGTCTTCGACTGCGGCCAGGGCGCCAAGGTCAACACTGTGCCGGCCCACGCCTCGTTCACAATCGACAGGCGGGTCCTCCCGGTGGAAAGCCATGCGGCGGCCGAGCGCGATTTGCGCTCATTCCTCGCCGCCGCCGCCGGCAGGATCCCCCAATGCCGGATTGGCGTCCGGAAGATCTCGGAGAACTTCGCCTGTTTCCACGCCCCCAAGGGGTCGTTTTACTCCGCGATGGCCAAAAGCGTGCGGCGCGTGCGCCGGGCCCCCACGGTCTTCAGCACATCGACCGGCTTCAACGACATGCACTTCTTCGCCAACGAGCTCAAGATCCCCACCGTGGGCTACGGGCCCGTCGGGGAGGACATCCACGCCGTCGACGAGCGCGCATCCGTCCGCGAACTGATTTCGACCGCGAAGATCTACGCCGATCTCCTGACTAGCTTCGCCGGTTAACCGCCCCCGGAACACGGTTCACCGCGGGCATCCAGTGGCCGCCCGCCAGCGAGCGGCGAATGCACAAGACCCCGAAAAGGCCGACCGGCGCCGCCATCAAAACCCGATGACAACCCGCTGCGGAAGGAGCACCTGCGCCAGAAACAGGCGCAGCATCGCGAAATGCCGCAGGAAGTAGTCATCCCTACCCGCCATGATCCGTCTTGGCCTTTGTCATCGGTCGGCCATTCCGTTCATTTTTTCCGCACCACAACCGCGGTGCCATAGCACAGGACCTCGACAGCGCCATTCTTGGTCTCGACCGACGACGCATCGTAACGCACCCCGACGACGGCATTCGCGCCCAGTTCGGCCGCGTGCCGCTCCAGTTCCTCGAATGCCTGGCCGCGGGCCTGTTCGCACATCGTTGTGTAGGCGGCTATCCTTCCTCCGAATATGTTCTGCAGGCCGCCGAAGAAACCCTGCGGAATGGTCGGCGAGCGGACAACGATGCCGCGCACCATGCCCTTGTGCTCCGTGATTTCATATCCCGGAATATCGAATGTCGTCGATGATTGCATAAAGACGGATCTCCGCCTCCAAAGGCGCCGGCCAATCGCGGCCGCCGGCCGGCTGGCTCACTTGTCGCTCCAAACGGAGAATTCGCTCCCTCCGGGCTCCGCAAACTGGAACCGGCGTCCGCCCGGGAAGCTGAACGTGTCCCGCGTTATGGTCGCCCCCAGCTTGAGCGCCTTTTCGCGGAATCCATCAAGGTCCGGCGCATAGATGACAGCGAGCGTCGCGCCGGAGGCGGCGCTTGAGAGCTTGTCCGAGGTGAAAAAGCCTCCGTTGATGCGCCCGTCCTCGAACGAGACATAGTCCGGGCCGTAATCGGTGAATTTCCATCCGGCAAAAGCCTCGAAGAAGGCTTTGCTCTTTTGGACATCCTTCGAGGGGATCTCCACGTAGTCGATTGTGTTGGGTATTGATGCTGGCATGAAATTTCGTTTGGCGAATCACCCGTCGGCGCTCGCGCGCTCGGCAAGTGTTCGCTCTATGCGCTTGTCGGGCACAAGCCAAATCAGCGCGACGCAGACGTAAAGCATCTGCGCAACGGCGACGCTTATGAAGGCGATCGCGATCGCAACCGCATACAGGATCGGCGAGATTTTCCCCTTCAGGTCCCGCCCGACCGCCTTGGCCAGCAGTGAGGCCTCGCCGTGCTGGGCGATGATCACCGTTTGCAGGATCCAATAGGCGACCGCCGCCATGAAAAGGACCACGCCGTACAGGGCCGTCGGAACGGCCGCAAAATGATTTTCCCCCATCCAGTCCGTCACGAACGGGAAAAGCGACAGCCAGAAAAGCAGGTGCAAATTGGCCCACAAGACCGCCCCGCCCACCCGGCTCGTCGCCTGGAACATGTGGTGGTGGTTGTTCCAGTAGATTCCGATGTAGACGAAGCTCAAAACATAGCTGAAGAATACGGGCATCAGGGGACCCAGTGCCGAGACCTCTGCGCCATGCGGCGCCCTCAGCTCGAGCACCATTATCGTGATGATGATCGCCAGAACCCCGTCGCTGAAGGCCTCAAGCCGTCCCTTTTGCATGTTTATGCCGAATTCACCTTTCTGCTGTGAGCTACCAGCAGGTAGCACACGCCGCGTGGTCCCGCAACTCTCGCGCCCGCCAAACCGGGGCGGGCGTTACTTCAGCGTTAGGAGATCCAGGCGCCGCCCGTTTTCGGAGGCGCCGATGATTCTCGCCAGCCGGCCCAGGCGTGTCTCCTCCCTGACCGCGCTGCTCGCCCACCAGGTCAATGTCCGGCGGTAACCGGGGGGTTGGAGCTCCCAGTGCTCCCACGCCTTCTTGTTCGCCCGGAAGACGCCTTCGAGCCCGGGGGGCAGCTTTTCAGGCCGCTTCTCAAACGAATAGACCCCGGTCTTCTTCGGATCCCGGGCCTCGTATTCCTTGAGGCCCGCTGGATGCATCCGGCCTCCGGCGATCAGCCGCTTGGCGTGCCTGACATTGACCAGGCTCCACGTGCTGCCGGGCTTTCTCGGGGTAAATCGAATCGTGTAGCTCGCCGCGTCCACCCTGCGGCGGACACTGTCAATCCAGCCGAAGCAGAGGGCCTCGTCCAACGCCTCCGGGTAGGTGATTCCGCCTTTCCCGGAGGCCTTGTAGAAGAAGCCAACCGATAGTTCCGTCGCGGAAGCATGGTTTGACGCCAGCCACCGGCGAAATCCCGCCGCGGAATCAAAATGGACGGTTTTCATGGCCTGCCCCGAAAAGCGCTAAGGCGCCGCTCCTACCGTCTTGCCCTCCGGCCGGGCTTGACCGCCCCGTCCATCCAGTTCCACCACTTGAGCAGGCGCGGGCTGTGCCGCTCGTTTTCCGCGTAGTAGACGGCGCAGCGCATGACATACAGGGCGCATCGGTCGAGAGGGGCCCCCTCATGCTTCTCCAGGCGCCGGTACAGGGTCTCAGGACTCCTGCCCTTCAGCTGGGCAATCCGGTGAATGCCGATCGCAAAAAGATTGCGGGCAATGATGGGGCCGACGCCGGGAATCTCCTGCAATTCCCTCAGGGCGGCCGCTCGATTATCAAGGGTTGTGGCCATGGGAAGAATCAACTGCTCGAAGGAGGATTGGCCAGCTTGGCCGCATTGTAAACATCCCTGACAAACTCCTCCGCCTCGGCGGGTGAAAGCACCACCGTTCGCTTGGAGTACCTCATCACAACCGTCCGGTTCTGGTCGGTCACGAACGCCCGGTAGCTGCCCAGGGCCTTGCTGCGAAAAAAGCCCGTAATGGAAAAGAATCCCCCGTTGCCGAAGGTGCGGATGCTCCGCCGCATTGCATCCGGATCGAATCTGGCGGACTGCAGGCCGGCAAGGGGCAGGCGGGTCGTCCAGAACAGGCGGCGCACCAGGATGGCATCCGGCCCGATCGCGTACCCGCGAATGGTGAAAAGCGCGCAGCCTATGACGAGGGCCAGCAGCAGCAGCGCCGGCCGTGAAGCGAGGCCGCGACCGTCCTGCGCCGCCACCATGCAGGCGGAGCCGAGGCAGATGGCCGTGGCCAGCAGCGTGACGACAACGAGCGACTTGCTCCAATGCGCCTTGTATTCTGTCATGTTCGCAGGATGGGGAAGCCGCCCGATTTGCGGGTATCAGCGGGTCCTCGCATGGATCTGCAGCGCGAGATCCGTCAGGTTCCAGAGGCCAATGGCAAGCAGCAGAAACGGGAAGCCAACGCGCAGGCACCAGCCCTTCCACCCTCGGCCAATCCAAGTCGGACACGTTCCGGTTGCATACTGAAAAAGAGGTTTATCACGGCCGCCAATGGTGCCGCGGAAAAGGCCGTATACCTTCAGCAAACCGGCGGCTGTGAACACGCCTCCCACGACTGCAGGCGTCAGCCAGTAAGGGACGGAGACTGCAACGAAGTTCATATGCCGTTGGCGGGAGATGGGGCCGCCTGGTCTTATTTGCCGAACCCTGCAATGCGCCGCGACCTAAATCCGGCGCGGCGGGTGCTCCGGAGCCGACGTGCCGGCCGGAAGCGTCGGCTCGGTCGACTGCTTCGGCCAGATTGTATGTTTATTCTTTCGCTCCATCATTATGCTCTGCCAGCGGGGACGACGTAAGGATCTCGATTCTCCAATTATCACCCTGGCGCAATAGCACCGCTGTCTCAATCCGATGGAAGTCGCCCGAAGCATCGGAGCTCTTGAAGTGGCCGTCTACACGGTAAACGGCCCAGGCGACGTCGCCTTGCCTTCGAATGTGGAAATCACGCGTTGACCGTGTAACCACAGCAGATCGGAGCGCTGCTTTCGTCGAAGACACGGTAGCCCCAAGGTCGTATTCGACTCCATCTTCAACCATTCGGAATCTGGGTGAACTAAGTTCGCTTAGAATGCCCGCATCCCCTGTTGCGAGAGCACTGCTGAAACGCTCCAGCGTCGATTGCGCCAAGTTCTCTGCGGGTTCGGCTGGCGCGCCAGAGGCAAGATGGCCGCCCAAGAAAAGCACGACCAGCACGATTTTTGAAACGGAGAGTTTCATAGATTGATATGACTTGCCAACGTTGCACTGAGCCGCGGCTACGGCTGGCGCGGCGGGTGCCCCGCAGCCAACGTGCCAGACGCAGGCGTCGGCTCAGTCGAATGGTACGGCCCGTTCACAGATTGCCAATAAACTCGTCGGGGGTAACCCCCGCTTGGCGCAAAATGCCAGCAAGTGTACCTATCTTCACTTCGTGGTGGAGCGGAACAACGCAACCAGTTGAACCACGCCTAAGAATAACGTGACTTCCCTTTTGACGAATCTGAGTAAATCCGAGGCGCTCAAGTGAGCGGGTAATCTCGGCACCAGACAGATGCGGGAGCTTAGGCACGCGAAGCCACTTCGAACGTCGTCAACAAGGCGCCGCCAGACTTGGACAGCGGAAACTCTTCGAGGTACAGCTCCGTCGCTTCGCGCAGATTCGAAAGCGCCTCTTCAACGCTCTCGCCCTGCGTCGTCGTACCCGTCTCGGGATTGCTCGCGACGAAACCGCCTTCTTCAGCGGGAGTTAGAACTGCGCTCAAAGTCATGATCTAAGGATGATCGTGTGGCGCGGACCGTCAACTGGCTTTCTTGGCCGATCAACGTTGCGATGAGCCGCGGCTACGGCTCGGTCGAATGTATCGGCACATCTGAGCCTACAGCCTTGACGTGCTTCTTGCGAGCCGGGTCTTAACGCGGCCCTTGCGCTTCCGATGATCCAAGACGACGGCCGGTTACCGGCGCCCTGGGGTCGATACGGCGACAAAGCCTCTGAACGGTCTTGTTATATAAACGCAGGCGCCGCAGGGGCATGCCGCCTTGGGAAAGCTTCGCCTCGTCGCATCCGCGGGGAAAGCGGGCGCCTGAACCACGCCCTGTCCCTTGTCGAAGCCCCGATCTACGTTAATAACTTATGAAAACGCGGGACCTGCTGCCAGTAGGGTGACACTTTCAACGCAGTTTTCGGCGGATTAAGGAAAAGCGCGCCGCCTGGCGGCGCGATCGGCCGTGTTATCGTCTTGGTCAGCCGAACCACCCGCGGCGGATCATGTTGATCGCGATCGCGGCGAGCAGAAGGGAGATGATCTTCGAAATCGCTCGAAGGCCGGTCGTGCCGATCATGCGGGCGAGCTGGTCGCTGAAGGCGAAGGCCATGACGACGATGATCAGGTTGGCGCCTAGGGCGATGAGGGTCGGGGCAAGGCCAATGGTCTGATTGAGGAGGAGGAGTGTCGTGATCGCGGCGGGACCGGCGATCAGGGGCATACCCAGGGGCACGACGCCGAAGTCCTCGGCCAATTTGGGCGGCTCCTCGGCGGCGGATTGGACGAGGTCGCGGGCGGCGATGATGAAAAGGATGAGGCCGCCGGCGATTCTAAAGTCGCTCTCAGTGATTCCCAAGAGGGCGAAGATGGTCGTTCCCAGGAAAAGGAAGAGCAGGGCCACGCCGCCGCCGGTCCAGGCGGCCTGGTGGGCGATCTTGCGGCGTTTTTCAGGGGGAACGTCCCGGCCCATGCCGAGGAACACGGCGGCCAGGCCCACCGGGTCAATGGCGACAAAGAGGGGGATGAATGCCCGCACGAAGATGGCCAGGTCGTGTCGCATGGAATCGGAGGGTCTCCAAACGGAGCATGACCCGAAGTGTGCGCAGTCCAAGGATGTAATGGAGGCTGCCATCCGGAAACTGACAATGGCCATTGGCATTTTCAGCATAGGCCCCAGGAAGGGAGAAGGCCTGGATCTTTCACCCTTGGCTTGGGGCAGGCGAGCGGGCAAGGTGCGGAATCTCCCCTCCCCCATGAAAATCGACGTTCGTCTGACTCCGGTAAGGCTTCGAAAAAAGGTGGCCCGGGTCTTTGAACTGGCCGCAACGAAGATCCGCTCGCTGGAGGCGTCCTGGGATCCGTCGAAGGGAGCCCCCGTCTTCACTGTGCGGGGGCGCTATGCCTCAAGGAGCTGGACCGAGTGGACGCAGGGATTCCAGTTCGGCATGGCCTTTTTGCACTTTGACGGGACGGGCGATGAGGCCTCGCTGAAGTTCGGCCGGGAGAAGACCGTGCGGTTCATGGCCCAGCATGTTTCGCACTTCGGCGTGCACGACCATGGGTTCAACACGATTTCGACCTACGGCAACCTGCGGAGGCTGATCCTCGAGGGGAAGGCCCCGGGCGAGCGGGGAAACCTGGAATTCGCGGAGCTCGGGCTGAAGGTTTCCGGGGCGGTGCAGGCGGCGAGACATGTTCCGACCGCGTACCGGGAGCCCTGGTCGCCGATCCCCGGGGCGGCGGGCGTTGCGCCGAGCGGATATGTCTATTCGTTCAACGGGCCCCAGTCGCTCTTTGCGGACACGATCCGCTCGATGCGGGTCCTGGCCATCGCCCACCAGCTCGGCCATGCGCTCAAGGGCGAGGGCGACCGGCCTGTCAACCTCCTTCATCGGGCGATCGAGCACGCGGCCTCGACGGCGCGGTTCAACGTGTTCTTCGGCCAGGGCCGGGACCGCTACGACGTGAGGGGGCGGGTGGCCCATGAGTCTATCTTCAACTGCAACGACGGGCATTTCCGCTGCCCGAGCACGCAGCAGGGGTATTCGCCGTTCACCACCTGGACAAGGGGGGCGGCCTGGATCATCAGCGGATTCGCCGAGCAATTGGAGTTTCTGGATACGGTGAGGGGGATCGAGCTCGATGCGGTCGGCGGGAGGCGGGCGGTCACCGACCTGTTCCTGGAGACGGCAAGGGCCGCAAGCGACTTGTACATCGACGGGTACTCGGCCAGGGACGGAATACCGTACTGGGACAGCGGGGCCGGGGATCTCCACAGGCTCGAGGAGTACACGCGCCGGCCCGCGGATCCGTTCAACGCGTTCGAGCCGGTCGACAGCTCGGCGGCGGCGATCGCGGCTCAGGGATTCCTGCGGCTGGGCCGGTGGCTTTCGGTAAATGGATCCAAGGCGGCCGGAAAGAAATACTTCCAGGCGGGCCTGACGATCGCCGAAACACTCTTCGACGAGCCCTACCTCTCCACAAGTTCGAGGCATCAGGGATTGATCCTTCACAGCGTCTATCACCGGCCGAACGGGTGGGATTATGTTCCGAGGGGCCGCGCCGTGCCGTGCGGGGAGTCGTCGATGTGGGGGGACTACCATGCGCTGGAGCTCGCCCTTCTGATCCAGCGGCTGGCCGAGGGGAAGTACTACACGTTCTTTTGATGGACGAGCACGTTTCCCTTTACGATCTGAGCCGGGTTGAGCTGACAGGGCTTGTCGAATCGTGGGGGCAAAGCCCCGTGCATGCGGCGCGGATCTGGCATCATCTTTACTGGGGCTACGCCGATTCGTTCGAAAAGATGGCGGATTTGCCAGCGCGGGTCAGGGCGAGGATGGAGTCGGAAACCCGGATCGGCGCACTGCCGGTCGCGCTGGAGACCCATTCAAGCGACGGCTTCACACGGAAGTTCCTGCTGGGCCTGGGCGGGGGCAAATCGATTGAGACGGTGCTTATGCGGTTCACTGGGAGGGTCACCGCCTGCGTGAGCAGCCAGGCGGGCTGCGCGATGGGGTGCGTTTTTTGCGCCACCGGACAGATGGGCTTCCAAAGGCATTTGAGCGCCGGCGAGATCGTCGCCCAGGCCGTGCACGTCGCCCGGGAATGGAGGGGGGCTGCGGTGGCAAACGGAGAGGAGCCGGGCGGTACCTCCCACCGCCTGCGCAACGTCGTCCTCATGGGGATGGGCGAGCCATTGCACAACTACGGGGCGGTCATGAAGGCCGTGGACATCCTGCGGGATCCAAACGGGCTGTCACTCGGGGCCGGGCGAATCACGCTGAGCACTGTGGGGGTCGTGCCGGGGATCCTGCGGCTTGCCGCCGAGCGGCGGCCCGTCCATCTGGCCGTGTCGCTCCATGCGGCGACCCAGGAAGGGCGGCTGGCGCTCGTGCCCGTTGCGAAGACATGGCCCCTCGACGAGCTGATGGACGCATGCCGAACGTACAGCGAGACGACGGACCGGAAGGTCTTCTACGAATGGACCCTGATCGAGGGAAGGAACGACTCGGCGGAGGACGCCCGAGCGGTCGGGCGTCTTTTGCGGGGGCAGCGGGCCCAAGTGAACCTGATTCCCCTCAATCCAACGGCGGGCTACGCGGGAGTGCCGTCGCACGCGGAGGCGGCCAAGCGCTTCCAGCAGATTCTCAAGAACGAGTTCAAGCTTCCTAGCACCGTGAGACAAAGGCGGGGAATCGACATCGCAGCCGGCTGCGGACAGCTGGCCGGATTGCCGGGCGGCTTACCCGCGGCCTAAGCGAATCCGCCGCCAGTCTTCGCACAGGTTTCGTGCGGCCCCGGGCCATTCGGGAAACTTGAACTCAAAGCCCGCTTCGAGGAGCCGGCCGGGAACAACGCGCCGGCTCTTGAGGATTAGCTCGGTTTCGGTCCGAAGAAAAAGGGCTCCGATGGCGAGGAGGGGGGCGGGAGCGGGAAGCCCGAAGGGGGCGCCCCAGGCGCGCCTGAGTTCAGCCATGAATTCCCGGTTCGGAACGGGATTGGGCGAGGCCAGATTCACCGGGCCTGAAATGTCGTCACGCCGGATGAGGAATTCGGCCGCCCGGGCAAAATCTTCGTAGTGTATCCAGGAGACAAACTGACCTCCGTCGCCCTGCGCTCCGCCCAGTCCCCGGCGGACGAGCCCCAAGAGCACATCGAAAACGCTCCCCGGCTCAGGGTTCATGACAAGACTCGTTCGAAGGATCACCCGGCGGGTCCGCGGAGTGCGGGCCTCGTCGCAGGCGCGCTCCCAGGCCCGGGCCACGCCGACACTGAAAGTCCACGGTTCGGGAAACTCCGTTTCCCGGTCGCGGATGATCCCGGTCGCCTCGTCGTTTGGGCCATCGCGGCGGTCCGCATATAGGGTCGCTGTCCCGGCCTGAAGCCAGACCTTCGGCGGGCGGAATGAGCGGGCGATAGCCTCGCCCACCACCCGAGTGGACTCCGTCCGCGATTCGACGATCTGCCTCCGGTTCTCGGCATTGTAACGGCAGTTGACGCTGCGGCCGGCGAGGTTGATGACGGCGTCCGAGCCGTCGATTTCGGAAGCCCAGGCCCCGAGCGTCCGGCCGTCCCACGGCACGGTGCGCACGGCCCCGGAGGACTTGGCGCGGCTGAGGATGACGATCTCGTGTCCGGCGGCGGCGAAGGCGCGGGAAAGACCGTTCCCGACCTGACCCGAGCCGCCGGCAATCACGATCTTCATGAGCTCACTTCCCGCCGGCTCTTCACGGCCCTGGCGAGTTCGGCCAGGACGGGCAGCGTCTTTTCCCAGGAGAGGCAGGGATCGGTGATGCTCCGGCCCGGGACGAGCGGGCGCTGGCGGTAATCCTGGACGCCGCCGAGGAGGTTGCTCTCGATCATCACGGCGGCGATCGCCCGCTCGCCGGAGGCGACCTGGGCGGCGACATCGGAGGCGACCGCCGGCTCGCGCTCGGCGTCCTTGCCGCAGTTCGCGTGGCTGCAGTCAATCATCAGAGCCGGCGGCAGATTCTTCGCCAGCAGGAGGGCCGCCGCCGCCCGCACGTGCTCCGAGGAATAATTGGGCCCGCGGGTTCCCCCGCGCAGGACGAGGTGGGTCTGGTCGTTGCCGAGTGTCTCCATGATGGCCGGCGCGCCTTCCCGGGTGACGGAGGGAAACCAGTGCGGGTGCCGCGCAGAGAGGATCGCATCGACAGCCACCTGCACGTCGCCGTCGGTGCGGTTCTTGAATCCGACGGGCATGGAGAGACCGGAGGCGAGCTGGCGATGGATCTGGCTTTCGACGGTCCTTGCGCCGATCGAACCCCAGGACACGAGGTCCGCGTAGTACTGGCCGAAGGTCGTATCGAGAAACTCCGTCGCCACGCCGAGGCCGAGGCCGGCGATGTCCAGCATGAGCTTGCGGGCGAGCCGGAGGCCCTTGTTGATCCGGAAGGTGCCGTCGATGTCGGGATCGCTGATGAGCCCCTTCCAGCCTGCCACGGTCCTGGGCTTCTCGAAGTAAACCCGCATGACGACGAGAAGCTCGGCGGCGTGCCTCGCGGCCGCGGCTTGCAAAAGGCCCGCGTACTGCAGGGCCGACTCCGGATCGTGGATGGAACAGGGACCGACAACGGCGAGGAGCCGATCGTCCGAGCCGGAGAGGATGGCGGCGATTTCATCGCGGGTCCTGGCGACAAACTCAGCCCCCGCCTCATCCAGGGGCAGTTCGTCCTCGAGGACTGCCGGCGCGAGGAGCGGCTTTGTCGCGCAGATCCGCAGATCTGAAGTGTGCCTGGGCATGCGGTTACGGGAGGGCGGCGGCGTCCTGAACCAGGGGCGATTCATGCAGCTTCGCCGGGCCGGGGCCCGCGGGGATGCCCAGGGCCTGGCAGCGGCGGGCGAAGGTAAGCCAGGCGAGCGAAGCGACGGGAGACTCGGCGGCGGCCGTTGCCGCGGCCGCGGCGAGTTCCTCGGGAGGCGGCAGGAGCGTCTTGGGGAGAATGTTCTTTTCGGCGAGGAAAAGGTCCAGCGAGGCGCCGAGGGTGTCGAGCCATGCCCTCGGGCTTGAGGGAGCGGCGTAGGGCAACTCCAAGGTTCCCAAAGACGGCGCGCACTCCATGTACTGGCAGATCTCGGAGCGCACGCGGTTCAGCTCCGCGTCGGCGGTTGCCGGCGTCCAGCGGGCGATGAACTGCTTTCTTTCCCGGAATTTCTTCACCTCCCAGATGCGGAGGCTGAGTTCATAGTCGCCCGTTCGGTGGCGCAGCGTGCCGGTCACGGCGTAGTCGACGCCCTCGGATGTCGTATCCACCATCTGCCGGATGTTCTCGGCCGACCAATCCGAGCCAAAGATCATCGGCAAGTGGGCTCCGTCGGGATGTTGGACGATGGCGACGGCCGCAAAGGGCGCGTACAGGGGCGAGTAGTGGAAGGTCTCCGAAAGCCAGGCAGGCACCGCGCGAGCGAGCCGGCCAAGTTCATCCGCGGGCGCCCGCATCGCCGCATCGACGTCGGGATACGCATCGGGCAGGCCGAGCTGAGTAAAGGCAATCTTCCGGAGTTTTCCCTCTTTTTTGGGGAGTATTCGGTCGGCCATGGGTTCCAGCCCGTAGAACCAGACCGGCTTGCCGACCGTGACGACCGCGACCTTCGCCACGGCCTTTGGCAAACCTTCGCCCTCCGATGATTCGCCCGGCGCCACAACCGGTGAATCTCCGTGCAGGAACAGTTCGGAGACGGCGTTTGAAAATCCGTAAAGTCTTTCCTCGAGGTCCGGCCGATTCATGGCGAAGAGGACATCGAGCATGTGCTGGGCGGCGTCGGCCTCGCGTATGGCAAGGTAGGCCTGGAGCACGTTGAGCCCGGCGGCTGGGCCGTGGCGCAGGGCGTCATAGCGCGGCGCCACCAGCTCCACAACCTGCGCCGCATGCCCGGTGGAGCCGAGGTCCCCCGACACTGTCGCCAGGACATCCGCGCGGTCACCGGCAACGGCCAGCACCTCGTCATAGATGGCAAGTGCGCCCGGCAGGTCCTTTGCGTCGAGCCGCGCGCGAGCGGCCCGCAGCCGATCGACTACCGCATGGGGCTGGAGGGCGACCGCCTGGGGCCTGGCCTCAGGCTGCGGTTTTTCCTCGGGAGCCGAAGGCGGGTGGCCCAAGGCAGAATCCTGCGCAGACTCCGGCGCCGGCTGGGCGGGCGGCGGCTTGCGGCCTGAAAAACGGTCTAAGAATCCCATGGCTACCAGAAAAGCACCCCGGCTCGCTCGCGCGAGCGCGTTTTGCATCGCTTCGCTTGATTAGGGCAGGGAAACGGCTTCGCAAAGCCGGGTCACCCGGCCTGATCCTGTCTTGGATGCTTCTGGTACCAGATGACCCAGATGACGTAGAGCAGGGCGATCAGGTTCAGAAGGATCAGAACCAGGCGTTCCCAGGAGAAATTGACAATGCAGGATCTCGCCTCCCAAGGCAGGAACCCCCCGGTCGCCAAAATAAGCAAGTATTCAGCCCAAGCCTGGTTAAGCCAAAGACCGACACCTTCCACATAGAGTTCTCCAGCGTAGACGAAGGTGATGAGACCGATGGTCCGCAGGGTATGCGGGTCGACGTTGGTTATCTTTTCAAGAATCAGCCGGACAAACGAGTTTTCCGGGTCGATCCGGAGGTGCAAAGTGATCAGCCGGACGGTGTCCCCCAGGTCCTGGTTGATCGATCGAAAGAAACCGAACGCCAAGCCGGTCAGGAGCAGAGCCTTGGCTATCTTTATCAACGCAATCACCCTCAGGCCTGTGACCCTTGTCTTCGGCTTGGCCCTGAGGGTTGGTTGCTCCGATTTCATAATGAGGAAAGGTATTCAATCACAACCAGCCCCAAAATGCCAAGTATTGGTTCCGAAGCGCCACCGGCCTGTTGTCTAAGTCACATGGCCTGAGCCAGTACGCCCGCCAATTGAAGGTCTCCTGGCATGACGGGGTTTGCCTTCATGCTGCTCGCCGATTTTGCGCGAACAATGATTTCCATGACGCGTTCGGAAGTCACTCCGTGAGAAGTTAGCCGGGGAATCTGCAGGTTTGTAACGAGAGTTTGCACCCAGGCGACTCCATCTTCGGGCGAGGCGGCGGATCGGCCGGTCAGCCACCGGGCGACATCGGTGTAGCGGGCCACCGTGGCGGCTCCATCCGCATTTTCCCGCGCCGCTTTGAGATTCATTTCCATGACCGGTGCGAGGAGGATCGCGCACACCGCGCCATGAGGGGCGGAGAAAAGCCCGCCGATTGGGGCGGCGAGGCCGTGCACCGCCCCCAAGCCTGCGTTTGCGAGCGCAATGCCACTCCACAAGCTCGCGAGAGCAAGGTCCGTTCGCGCCTCCAGGTTACGAGGGTTCGCCCAGGCGAACGGAAGGGCCCGGGCACAGCGCGACAGACCGGCTGAGCAAAGGGCGTCGGTCATGGGATTGGCCCGGTTGCAGACGTAGGCCTCGAGGAGCTGGGTGAAGGCATCCATTCCGGTGGCGGCCGTGACGGCGGCCGGAAGATCGAGCGCAAGCTCGGGATCGACCAGTGCGATCCGGGCGAGCAGGTGCGGGCTGCGAAGGCTGGCCTTTACCCCCTTCTCCGGGACGCCGAGGACGGCGTTTCGGGTCACTTCGGCTCCCGTGCCCGCCGTCGTCGGGATCGCCATCCAGGGGGCCGCCGACACGGCGAGAGGCTGTCCCCGGCCGACAACCTCAAGGTAGTCGAACGGATCGCCCGGGTTGGTCAGGAACCCGGCGACCGCCTTGGCCGCGTCGATCGCGCTTCCGCCGCCAAATCCGATTACGAGTTCGGTTCCGTATTCGCGGGCAAATTCCAACGCCGATTCGACCATGGAAACCGTCGGCTCCCCCTCGATGGGAAAGACTTCCGAACCGACGCCTGCCTGGTCGAGAAGCTCTCTCAGGCGCTGCGCGCGCTGCGGATGGCTTCCGGTGACAACGATGGCGCGCCTCCCCCAAGGCGCCACGAGGGCGCCCGCTTCAGAGAGCGCCCCGGGGCCGAAGACGATCCGTGTCGCCGTCGCGAATTCAAAACGCATGAGGAACCGCACTACCGGATCGCCCCGTCGGCGAGCCTCCAGCCTTCCCCGAGCGGGTAGACCGGTTCAAACTTAACGCTCGTGCGCGGTGCGGCCATCATCGGGGTGGCCGCGTCCCGCCACGCGGCATAATGGGCGGTTTCCTTGTGCGCCGCCTGGTCGGCGGCTGTTCGATAGATTTCGACGAGGATGAAGCGGGTCGGATCGTCCGCCTGCTGGCAGACGTCGAAGCGGACAACGCCGGGTTCGCGGACACTCGCCCGGGCATTGGCGAGGATCGCCTCCTTGAATGCCGCAACGCACTCCGGCTTCACTCGAACGTGGACGTGAACGATGATCATGGCGGAAAAGAGCCTCTAGCCCCTTTCGGACCCCTCGGCAAGCGCAGGTGGCTGTCCCTCCCAAAAGAGGTGCCTGTCCCCCGGTCCACCCAATGGACCCCTGAACCGCGAAGGTGCCTGTCCCTCCATGGAACTTTGGACCCTCAATTGTCGTCTCAATCCCTGAAATCCCATTTCAATATGAACACTAGAGCCTTACTCTGCGCCGGAATTCTCGCCGGTGCTCCGGCCATTGCATTCGGGTACAGCCGCGTGGGCTTCGGCTTCAACTTCGGCTTCCCCCTTTACGACTATCCCGCTCCAACCCATGTCGTTGTCGTTCAGCAACCTGTAGCGACAGAGGTCATGCCTCCTTCCCCGGGGGTCGATTATGTCTGGATCGCAGGCCACTGGGAATGGGACACCTCAGGCAACCGGTGGGTCTGGTACGGCGGCTCGTGGCAGAAGCCGCCGGCTCCCAACGCTGTCTGGCAGGCCGGCTACTGGTCGCAGCAGCCGGGAAAGTGGGTCTGGGTGCCAGCTCACTGGGCGGTCCCAAATCCCCAGCCACCAGGCTCTTCTGCACCAGCCGCAGATTCAAATCCACCGGTGGCGCCGCAGGCCGCCCCGACCGCCTCTGAGGATCCGGCCTTAGCGCAGCAGCCGGTCGTCGTGAATGAGGCCCCGCCGCCCCCGATTGTAGAAGAGGTGTATGCGGCGCCGGGACCCGATTTCGTGTGGATCGGAGGCCTATGGACATGGAATGGCGCCTGGGTTTGGGCTCCCGGCCATTACATCCGCGGTCCCCATCCAGGAGCAGTCTGGATCGGCGGTTCCTGGTTTCATGGCGAGCGCGGCTGGGCCTGGCGCGGCGGTCACTGGCGCTGACGGGCAATACCGCGAACGTTGCGATAGGCCGCGGCTACGGCCGGCCTGCGCCCTGTTTCACAGGAAGCGTGACGGGCGAATGGCTCCGCGTCTCAGATCTCGCAAGCGTACAACGGCGCCTCAACCGCTTCGGGCGTGAACAGGTGGAATATCTCCACGCGAAATTCGCCAACGACTTTGATGATCTCCCCGTGCCACCCGTGTGAATGCCTCGCGCCGCCTGGTTCTTCATCGCTTGTGATAGAGCCGCCTCATCGGCAAACTCAATGATCGCCTGGTACCTCGGCAGTTTTGTCCGCGATCCCTCGGACGCATTCTTGAGCAGGCGATAGGTGGACACCTCTCCGGCAGAGCAAAGTTCGCGCAGAAAACCGTCGGCTACCGCCAGTCCGCGCTGCTCCGGGACATCATCCTTGAGCGTAAACCATACGTTGTAATGGATCATGGCTTGAATCTGCCGGATGCGGTTTCTGCCGCAGACGGAGGTCTCAATCCGCTTGTATCTGGAGCCCTGGCTCTTTTCGAAAACCACAAGCTTGGCTCCCTATAGCCCCGGCCGTTTGGCATCATCCAATGCCCAAAAATGCCAGTTTTGGGACACCCGTTTCCTCCACTTCACTTTGCCGCCCGTCTCGATGAGCCTCCACTACGGCTTGCGCGCCTCCTGCCCCGCAGGAGGTGTCGGCTCGGACGGATTGTTCGGTCTCATGTACCCCGGTATTTTTCCGCAACTCGGATCGCCGCAGCGATAACGTCCTCACGGTAGAACTCTGCAAGCTGCTTCAGGTCCCTTGTGGGCGCACTTACTGCGCCTGTGTCCGACAACTGCTGCACGTCACCATCGACTAGGGAGAAGACGTGAAAATCGCCATCCTTGTCGGCGTAAAGCCACTTCCGATACACATGCATCTGCTGCGATCCTTCGACAACTCCCACCTCGCCACTGATGATGCGCCGCACCAGGGCCCTCATTTTCTGGCAACGTTCTCGCCAGAGCGTTTCGTTCTTGACGGTGGGCGGTACGGGAACCATGCGTCCTCAGGGCAGAGGGGTCGTGAGCTCGACAAGATGGCCATCCATGTCGCGAACGCATGCCACAGTCTGTCCCCAGGGCTTGGCTTCGGGTTCGCTCACCACGGCCGCCCCCGCTTTCACCGCCCGTGCGAACAACGCTGGAACATCGGCTGACACCAGGGCGATTTCGAAGCCGAGCGGCGCCTTGTTTGGAGAAGCGGCTACGAATTCCTTCACTTGTGTCTGGGCCAATTCCAGGCTGTAGAACGCAAGCCGGGCGGCACCGGTTTCCAGTTCTCCGTAAGCCTTGCCCTTGTCGTCATTGAAAAAACGCCGCGTAAGGCCGAAGGCTTTTTCGTAAAAGCTGAGGCTGGCCGAGACGTCCTTCACATAAAGAACCACGTAACCGAGGGAGACGGATGGCGCGTTCATTTTGCCTTCAATCGGACTAACGGGCGCTGGTTTGGTGTCGGAGGCGACTCCACTGCGTACGATCAGCAGCGAGAATGCAGTCAGGAGAAGAGAGGGCGCTTTCATGGTCTTATCCGAACGGTGCGGTGGGCCGGCATGCCGGCGGGAGGCGCCGGCTCAGTCAGATGTGCCAGCCTTTGCCTATTTGGACGGGCTGCCGGCGTGTTCCTTGACGTAATCGTTGAGCCCCTTTGCAAGGCTGACGAAGTCCGAGGGAATCATTATTACCGTCGTGCTGTTGTTTTCGGCGCCCACTTCCGAGATCATCTGAAAGCGCCGCAATTCGAGGGCGGCCGGATTTTCGGCCATCTGGAGGGCGGCGGCCGAGAGCTTCTTGGACGCCTCCAGTTCGGCTTCGGCCTTTATTATCCGGGCGCGCTTTTCGCGGATCGCCTCCGCCTGCATGGCCATGACCTGCTGCATCGCCTCGGGCAGCTCCACGTCCTTCATCTCAAAACGCTCCACTTCAAGCCCCCAACCCGCGACTGGATCAGCGATCGACTGCAGGAGCAGGCCGTTGATCTTGTCGCGCGCCTGGAGGATTTCGTCGAGGTCGTGCTGACCGATGATGTTGCGAAGGCCTGTAAGCGCGAGTTGGTAGACGGCCGCGCCCGAGTCCTTCACCGCGATGACCGACTTGGCGGAGTCGATGACCCGATACCAGAGAACCGCGTTCACTTTGATTGTGACGCTGTCCCGCGTGATCGTTTCCTGCTGCTCGGCCGAAACCGTGCGCGTGCGAATATCAATCGTGACCGTCCGCTCTATTCCAAGCGGGATGATCAAGTAGAAGCCCGGGCCGCGAAGGCCCACGAAGCGACCCAGACGGAAGACCACTCCGCGTTCATATTCCTGTGCGATTCGCACACCGGAAAGCACCAGTATGACAAGGATTACAATCGGGATGTACATCATGTTAGCATTGGGTTTATGGGCGCGGCTCTGAACCTTTCGGAAATCCGCATCTAGCCGAATGTCAGGATGAGCCGGGGCTGCGGCTGGCGCGGTTCAGTTTCCTTCCGACTTAGGGGCGGAGCTTGATTCCTTCAATGCAGGGATCTTCTCGAGGAGCTTCTCCAGCTTGACGCCGGTGAGACTCTCAAGGACCGGCGGAAGCTGGCTCATGATCGTCGTGATGTCGGAGGTCAGCTTGCTGGCTCCGCCACCGGGTCCGGAACCGGAGTTGATGATGACGATCTTGTCGGTCTTCGCGAGCGGTTCGCTGATGCGGCCGGCAATCTGCGGCAGCGCCTCGACGATGAGCTGGATGATTGCGGCCTGATTGTACTCCTTGAACGAATCGGCCTTCCGCCGCATGGCCTCGGCCGTTGCGGCGCCCTGCGCCTCGATGACGGCAGCCTCGGCCAGTCCCCTCGCCTTGTTTGCGTCGGCCTCGGCCGTGCCGGTCACCTTGACGACCTCGGCCTGGGCAAAGCCCTTGGCCTTCGTGGCCGAAGCCGCGCCCGCGGCTTCCGTCTCCAATTGGAACTTCGTGGCCGCAGCCAGCGTCTCGACCCTGTAGCGCTCGGCATCCGCCGGCTTCTGCACCTGGGCTTCGAGCTCCCGCTGCCTGCGGAGGATTTCCTGCTGCTGCAGCTCGATCTGCTTCTGCTTCTCGATGATCGAGACCTGCACCTCCTCGGCCTTCACGAGCTGGCTCGTCTTGAACTTCTGTAGGTCGTAGGCGAGCTCCGACTCGGCCTTCTTCTGGTTAACGGACGCCTGGTACATGGCGACGTTCATCTGGTAGTCGCGCTGCGCCTCGGCGATCTTCGTGTCCGCCTTGAACTTGGCCTCCTGGCCGCTCTGGGTGGCCTGCGCCGAGCGGATGACCGAGTCGCGGTCGGCCTCGGCCTGGGCGATCACCGCATCGCGCTTCACCTGGGCGATGCGCGGCCTGCCCAGGGCGTCGAGGTAGCCCTGGCTGTCGCGAATATCCCGGATCGTGAAACTGATGATGGTCAGGCCCATGTTCGCCATGTCGCCCGCGGACAATTCCTGGACCTTGGCCGCGAACGCATCGCGGTTCTGGTAGATGTCCTCGACGGTCATCGTGCCGAGAATCGCGCGCAGGTGGCCCTCGAGGGTCTGCATGGCGATGCTCTTGATGTCGTCGGTTTTCTTGCTGAGGAACTGCTCGGCCGCGGTCGCGACGGAAACGTCGTCGCCCTTCACCTTGATCTGGGCCACCCCGTCCACCTTCAGGGGAACGCCCTTGCTCGTGTAGACCTCGGGTGTCTGCACGTCGATCGTCAGAAGCTCGAGCGAGAGGATGTCCGCCTTTTCAATGACCGGGACGACGAATGTGCCGCCGCCCTTCACGATGCGGAATCCGCGCATCACCGACTTGCCGTTCGTGTCGGTGAAGCGGTGCTGGCGGCCGGAAACGACCAGGACCTGGTTCGGCCCGACCTTTGTGTACCTGCTCGCCCAAACGACGATGAAAAGGAAAACGACGATCAGGATGCCAACGATGGCGACCGCCGACACGCCGAGTTCAGTAATGTCCGCCAGAGGTAGGGTATGCATTTGGGTGCCTTGAGACAGGGAGTTTGGGTGAGACTGAAAAAAGCCGGATGCAAGGCCCGCGGTCAGGAGACGCTCACGTAATACTGCGTCCCGACAATTCGGACAATGCGGACGGTCGCCCCGCCGGCGACGAAGGCGCCCGTCTCCTCGCGAGCCGGCGCGGAATAGCGGCTGCCGCCCTGGACGTAGGCGATCTCGCCGACCCCCTTCTCCGGGATGGGCGTGACGACCGTCGCCTCCTGGCCGATCAATTCGCTGACGTGCCCTTCGCTCGATCCCTGGGTGTTGCGGAACATGAAGCCGAAGAACCAGGCGACCGCCGCCGCGATCAAACCGGCGCCAATGGCGGAGAGCGGACCGGCCAGCGCCTGCGTCTCGCCGAATTTCGTCAGGATCATCCCGAGGCCGCCAAAGGCCGTTACGAATGTCGCGATCGTCGTCGGACCGATGGGAGCGAATCCGGGCATGTCGCTCGTTCCGGAGCCCGCCTCCGCGTGGCCGTGCGCGCCTTCGCCGTGGGATGGCCCCCCGTGCCCGAGCTCGACATGCCCGGTCTCCGCATGGGCGCCAAACAGGTGCCCGAGAAGTGCGCTGATGACTGCAAAAAGCAGACCCACGCCAAAGCAGACGCTATAGATGAAAAAGGCTCCGTATTTCACGTTTTCGTCAACCTCATGAAAAGCCAGACCAGTCATAAGCACACCCACTGCTGCCGTCGCCGTCGATGAGATTTTATTCGCGGCGGAGATATTAAATGCCTTGATCGCCCATCCGGCGCCGGTTGCTGCGGCACCGCCGTGCGCAAGCACGCTTCCGGCGAGGGCAGCGATGACGGCCGGAGGAGGCGCCAATGCCGCCTGGCTCGCCAGGGTCGATCCCAGGGCGGATGCTGTCGAAGTGATGCCCTTTCGACTGAGACGGACACGGAGTTTGTCGAGGGCCCGCTCCGCCCTCATTCGCGCGGAATTTTCGCCTATTCCCAGCTTCTCGCCCATTTCGGCAAAGGGCCGTCCCTCGAAATAACGCATGAGAACCGCTTCTCGATCGGGCTCGGGCAGTTCGTGCAGCGCCGAATCCAGGAGGGGCCGGAGTTCTTCCCAACCTGGGTCCGGGATAGATTCCCGGCCTGCGTTTTCGTTCATATATGCCTCCTGTTCCCGGAATTGCCGCCTCCGCTTTGCTCGCAGGGCGTTCATGGCGGCAAATCGCGTGCTCGTGTAAAGCCAGCTTGTGAGAACCGGCCTGTGCGCCAGCGAACGGGCCTTGCGGGCGAGATCGATAAAGACGCTCTGGCTGACCTCCTGCGCAAGTACCGAGTCTCCGCCCACTTGCCGCAGCGCAGCCGAGTAGACCAGGCCGGCCTTTCCCTGGACGAGTTCATTAAATGCGCTCTGCGAGCCTTCCTCGGCATAGCGTTTCAAAAGCTCGGTCTCGTCCGTCATTTCCAGATTACACCCACCGGTCCTGGGAAACGCACGCAAAAGTCGATTCCCGGGCCTTCGGGCGCCCCCCGGGTCCAAGCACCCCGGAAGGCGCCTAAAAGCTGCTATACTTCGCCTAGACAACAAACCGCCCAACGAACCCACTTGTCACGTGATGAAGACACCCAGGCACACGATCACGGCGATGATTCTCCTGATGCTCGTGGCCGGACTGGTATTCTGCACCCGGTGCGGGGGGCAGATACCCACGGATTTAATCGCAACTATTGATGCTTCAGGAAATTATACCAGGCCAGCGGCCGTCGCGGCAGAGCTGATCTCAGTCTCGGATTCCGGTGTTATCCTCAGTTGCCATGAAAAGACCCCCCAGCCCGGAAGCAACCCGGCGGCCTGGAGGGAGCGGTATACGATCCGGGACGGAAGGCTTATCCTCGCCGGCATCCAGACTTCCCGCGTCATTCCCGCCCAGCCCGAACACACGGCCTGGGACGAGACTCCGGTAATGGATTCGCAATTGACCACCCCGGCGGGAACCGAGCCGGCGCCCGGCCAACCGTTGCACCCGGCTTTCTTTACAGACGGCAACCTGCGCATGGGGAGCGTCGGACCGGGCATCGTGGACTCCAAGTGGGGGCCTTTCCAGGCCTATGTGCAAAAGATGATCGGGATTGCGCAAGTCCAGTGGCAGACAATCTTGATCGAGAACGGGTTGCATCCGGGGCCTGGAAGCCAGGTCGCCGTGAATTTCATCATCGCCTCGAAAGGGCAGATCTCGCGGATTTCCGTCGCGTACCACTCGGCCGGGCTCCCGGACGCCATTGCGCGCGCGTGCATCAACGCCGTAACCTCGCGGGCCCCTTACGGTCCATGGACGCCCGAAATGGTCGCCGCCCTCGGATCCGAGCAGGAGCTGACGTTCTTCTTTTCCTACCAGTGACGCCTGGCGCGGTAGGCCGAAGGCCGGCCGACTGGCCTCGCGCGCCCCCCGAAACGGTTACCCTTTTCCGGCTGTGCCGGGCGCGCAGCGAAAGCCTTGTAGTTGAATCCGGCCAGGCGTGTCTCCTGGATCTTCTGCCCGATGAAGCGCTGGATGTCCCGGATGTTGCCGGCATCCTCGGGCGTCACGAGCGTGCAGGCGTCGCCCACGGCCTGGGCGCGGCCCGTGCGGCCGATCCGGTGGACGTAGTCCTCGGGATTCTCGGGCACGTCGTAGTTTATGACGTGGGTGACTCCGGCGACGTCGAGTCCCCGGGCCGCAATGTCGGTCGCCACCATGACCTCGTACTTGCCGCTGCGGAATCCCTCGAGGGCTTCCAGCCTCTGGTTCTGCGAGCGGTTGGCGTGCAGGACGGCGACGGAATGGTTGGCCGCGGAGAGCTTGCGCGCGATCTTGTCGGCGCCGTGCTTGGTCCGGCTGAACACAAGGACACAGTCAAAACCCACTTGCGCGAGGAGCGCCTGCAGCAGATCGAACTTCTGGTCGAATGAAACCGGATAAAGGAGGTGATTCACCGTCTGGGTGACCGGGCGGTTGTGCCCCACCTCAACCCGCTCCGCATTGTGCAGGGCGAATGCGGCGATGGACTGAATCTCCGGGGGCACCGTGGCGGAGAAGAACAGTGTCTGCCGGGCCTTTGGGCACCGGCTGATGATGTCCTTGACGACCGGCAGAAATCCCATGTCGAGCATGCGGTCGACCTCGTCGAGAACGAGGATCGACACGGCCGACAGGTCCATGGTCCGGTCCTGAAGGTAGTCCATCAGCCGCCCCGGTGTCGCGGCGACGATGTCGACTCCGCGCGACAACTCCTGGCGCTGGTGCCCGTACCCCACCCCGCCGAAGACCGCCAGGGTCCGAAGCTTGGTAAACCGGGAAAAATCGTGGAAGGCCGTCTCAACCTGGGCCGCAAGCTCGCGGGTCGGCTCCAGGATGAGCACGCGGGGCCTGCCGCGCGCAGCCGCCGGAGGCTTTCCAAGGAGCATTGAGATGATTGGAAGCGCAAAAGCCGCCGTCTTGCCCGTGCCGGTCTGGGCAGAGCCGATGAGATCCTTTCCCGAAAGAACGATCGGAATCGCCCGCACTTGGATGGGGGTCGGAACAGTGTATCCGGCCGCCTGGATTCCGCGCAGCACAGGCTCGGCCAGATTGAACGCTTTAAAAGCCATATAAGGAGAAAGAAATCGCAATCCGTGGGATTAGCGAGCCGCGTGTGGATTCGGGAGCACCGGCAATTGCAAGATGCGGGTTTTCCCGTAGTCACGAAAATTCGACAAAAGGCTCCGGTGGCCGTAGCTTTGCATCCAGCATGCGCGCGTACTCTATGAAGAAATGGTGTTTCGCCCTGCTCGGGCTGGCCGCGATCACGGCCCGCGGGGACGATCTTCCCCCAATCAACACTCCCCAGAGTTCGGACCAGTTCGGCGGCAAGCTCATCTGGGCCGACCTGTTCACGGCGGATCCGGCCTCGGCGTCCCAGTTCTACATCTCGCTGTTCGGGTGGGAGGCGAAGACCTTGACCCGTACAGGTTCCTCCGGAGTTCCGCATGCGTATATCGCCCTTTCGAATGATGGCCGGCCTGTGGCGGGAATAGCCCTGCGCCCGCCGAAAATGGAGGACGCTGTCCACGGCCGCTGGGTCGGGTATGTCTCGGTCAAGGACGTGCCTCAGGCGCTCGCAGCCGCAACCGCCGGCGGCGGCCGGATTCTCTTTCCGGCAAAATCGCTCCCGAACCAGGGGACCAAGGCGATCTTCATCGACCCGGATGGGGCCGAACTGGGTGTCATGAATTCGAGTTCGGGAGACCCGGCCGAGTATCGGCCGGATCCGGGCGACTGGACCTGGTCGGAACTGTTCGCCCGTGATCCCGCCAAGGCCGGGCAGTATTACCAGTCCGTGGCGGGCTATGAGGTTCTTCCCGACACGCGCACCGAAAGCGCCGGCGCCCTTATCCTCGTCAGCGGCGGCTATTCCCGCGCCAGCGTCCTGCCTGTGCCGAACCGGCCCAAGGCAAGGCCGGTCTGGCTCCTGTTTGTCAGGGTACAGAGCGTCAGGGACACGGTTGCGCGCGTTGCGGACCTTGGCGGCCGGGTGCTCCTGGCGCCGAGCGGCGAACAGACCGAGTACTGGAAGGCAATCATCGCCGACCCTGCCGGCGCCCCGATCGGAATAGTGCAGCTGGAAGCGTCTGCACCAGCAAAGGAGCAGCCGTGAAAAAATACCCGATTCCTTTCCGGATCGCGTTCCCGGCCGGCCTTGCGGGCGCCTCGGTCCTCCTGTTCTTCGGATGCGTCGCGGCCGGAGGCGGCGAATATGTCGAAACCGACACCGACTACGGCTATACTGGGCCGTGGGTTTACGGCGGGTTCGAGGCCGATGGCTATGGCGGCGCGAGGCCGCCATACGAGGATCGGGGTGGCGACCACCGTGCAGAGCCTGCGCGGAATGACGATCATCGCGGGCAGCCTTCGGGCGGCCACGCGCCTGCCCCGGTCCGCAGCAATCCGCGCCCGCCTCCCTCTATTCCGAATAACCCGCGGCCCCCAAGTGGCGGCGGCAGTTCCCACGGTGGAGGCGGAGGCAGCCGCCCGAGCGGCGGCGGCGGCAACGACAGGCGGAAGTAGTCTTTAGGCTTTGGCCGCCAGCGCCGCTTTGACCCTCGATGGCGTCATCGGCAGTTCGAGCATTCGAACTCCCGTCGCGTCGTGAAGGGCGTTGGCGAGGAGGGCCCCCATCAGGATGATCGCCGGTTCGCCGCCGCCCTGCGGCGGGGTGTCGTCGGCATCGAGCAGGACCGTCTCAATATTCGGCAACCAGGAGAAGCGCGGGAGGGCGTAGGTGTCGAAGTTCGTGTCCTTGACCGCTCCGTCCTTGAAGTGGATCTCCTCCGAAAGGGCATAACCCAGGCCCATCATTATGCAGCCTTCCATCTGTAGCTTTGCGCCAGCCGGATTGATGACCAGGCCCATCTCCTGCGCGCAGAGCACGCGCTTGACGGCAATTCTTCCCTCCTTCGGGTCGATTTCCACCTCGGCTATTCCCGCGACGTAGGAGCCGGCATCCGATCCGCAGGCGACGCCCAGGCCCCGGCCGCTCGGTCCCTTCCCCGGCTTCCATCCCCAGTGTTCGGCCGCCGCCTTCAATACTCGGATGAGCCGGGGATCCTTGAGCTGGTTCAGCCGGAATTCGATCGGATCGACTCCGGCCATCGAGGCCAATTGGTCGATGTGGCCCTCGCGGGCAAAGGCGTTTGTGCTCGAGCCCGGGGCGCGCCAGGCTCCCACCGCGAAGGGGTGGACGCCCGCGGGCCCCTGGAAACCGCCCACGAAGGAGGTCCGGTGGTGCGGTATGTCGTAGAGCTGGGCCGCGCCGCGGTCCCCGGCGAAACGCACCTCATAGTCCCAGAAGGCGATCCGGCCCGCCCCGTCCAACCCAGACTGGATGTTCACGACGGCGGCCGGCCTGAAGGTGTCGTTGTAAAACTCCTCCTCGCGCGTCCACATGACCTGCACGGGCCGTCCGGTTTCCTTGGACAGCCGCGCGGCCTCCACCGCCTGCAGGTTGAATGACTTGCCGCCGAATCCCCCGCCTACAAATGGCGTGATGACCCGCACACTTTGAATCGGCAGGCCCAGCGTGCGGGCGATTTCCTCGCGCGCGGGGAATGGAGTCTGGGTCGATGCCCAGATGGTCGCCTTGTTCCCCTCCACATGCGCAAGCGCTGTGTGGGTTTCCATCGCTGCATGGGCGACATAGGGATTGCGGTAGGTCTGGTCGTAGCGGGTCACGGCCTGGGCCCGGCCCGTTGCCAGATCTCCCCCATGGGCGGCCACCCTAGATTCCCCTTTCACCTGCTGCAGGTGGTCGTAGATCGTCTTGTCGTCCAGATCGGACGGGGAGGGGTTGAATTCGGCGTGTATCTTGCCGAAGGCGTCCTCGGCAATGTCGGGGAATTCGTGCAGGACCGCCACGAGATCCGGCAACTGGACAACGATCGCGCCCCCGATCTCCTTCACGGCCGAGGTGTCGGCCCGCTTCAGGGTCGCCCCGTGCGCGGGAGCGCGAAGAACGCGGGCATAGAGCATTCCGGGCAGCCGAAGATCCCCTGAAAAGTGCGCCTTGCCCGTCACCTTGTCGCGCGAATCCCTGCGGAGCAGCGGCTTTCCGACAATCTTGTACAGCTCGGGCCTCTTCGGGTTCGGCTTCACGGTCAGGTGCCGCTCAATCTTCTTTCCCTGGGTCAACTGGCCATAGCTGACCTTTCGGGACGGATCGCTGGAATCGACGACGACGCCCTGCTGCACAGTGAGCTGCGTCTCGGGAACCTGCAGGGACGCGGCGGCCAGTCCCAGCAGGACGCCCCTCGCTTCAGCCGCGGCCGCCCGAAAAAGAAGCCCGAACTGGCGCGTGCTGCCGGAACCGAACGTGCCCCCATCGAACGGGCACAGTTCCGTGTCGCCCATGACGATCTCGACGTCGTCAAGGGAGACATCGAGGTCCTCGGCCATCATCTGGGGCAAAGAGGTGATGATTCCCTGGCCCATTTCGATCTTGCCGGTGAAGCACGTGACGTGGCCGTTCCCATCGATGTGGAGGAAGGCGTTGAAGTCGCCTGTCTGCCTGGGGCGGACAGTGGCCGGGCGCGGCGCCTCGGATTCCTGGGCGCCGATCCTCGGCGCGAGGACGGCCCAGACCATCAGGCCTGTGCCGAATCGCTTGAGGAATTGGCGGCGGGTCGGGGGCCGCATGTCCGGCTCCCGCGCCGGGGACTCGCTTGCCTGAAAAGAAACGGGATAGGTGCTCATGATGCCTTTCCTCCCTTCATGACGGACGCTGCGGACAGGATCGCATCGACGATGCGCGTGTGCGCACCGCAGCGGCAGAGGTTGCCCTCCATTCCCGCAATGACCTCTTCCCGCGTCGGACTTGGATTCCTGTGCAGAAGATCGCAGGCGGTCATGATCATGCCGGGTGTGCAGAAGCCGCACTGCAGGGCGTCGTGCGCGACGAAGGCCTCCTGGAGCGGATGTAGTTTCCCGTCCGTCGCCAGGCCCTCGATTGTCGTCACGTCCTTTCCCTCGATCGACTTCATGTCGACCGAGCACGATCTCACGGCCTTGGTGTCCACCAGAACGGTGCAGGCGCCGCACTGAAGGATGCCGCAGCCGTACTTGGTGCCGGTCAGTCCAAGGTCTGTGCGCAGGACCCACAGCAGGGTCCGATCCGGCGCGACCTTGATCCGCACCGGCTGCTTGTTGAGGCGAAACGAAACGGTGTCAGGCATGGGTAATTGGGGACAGGCCCCTGCTTGAGGTTGGACGCCACTCTGAACCCGGAAAGGCATTAAGCAAACCTCATTCAGGGCTCCGGCCGCAGCGATATTAAGCCGTCATGAAATCATGATAATCTTTTGAAATATTAAGACTTAGACAATTTCTGCGCAGGCTTTCTGATTGGATCTACAGCAGCCCAGTTCGATAATCGAAAATGTGAGTTTGGCAGGCTTTCTTATACTGGTACCCCTGTTGGCTGGCCTGAAGTTGCTGTTCGTCAGATCTGACGGCCTTCGGCAATGGACAGTAGTGGTTGCAACGGTGCTGTTGGCTGCGGGCAGCATAGCCCTGACGGCGGGGTGGTTCCCCGGCCGGCTTGAGATCCCCCACCTTGGCGGGGAGGTCGCAGGTGCGGCCATGCTCATCCTGGAAGTGGCTATGGGGCTATATATTGCATGGGTCGGCATCCGCAGGCGCCGGCCCCTGATCGTCATACTCATGCTCGTGCAGCTCCTGCCGATGCTTGGATGGGAGCTGCATAACAGCCGCGAGCTGCACGCCGGGAGCAACCTCGTCATCGACCGGCTGGCGGCGATCATGGCGCTCATCAATGGAATCGTGGGCGGGTCGATCTGCCTTTATGCGCTCGGCTATATGCGCGAATTCCACAGCGCGCATCACCCGGAATGCAGGGACCGCCGTCCGTTCTTCTTCTGCCTGCTCTTTGTTTTCCTGGGCGCGATGTACGGCATCGTCTTCTCCAATAATCTGATCTGGCTGTATTTCTTCTGGGAGGTGACGACCCTCTGCTCCTTCCTGCTGATCGGCTACCGGCAGGACAAGGAATCGACAGACAACGCCCTGCGGGCGCTGGCCTACAACCTGATCGGCGGGACGGCCTTTGCCGGAGCGATCATCCTTTTCTTCAAGGGGAGCGGCAGCATCGAGCTGAGCGTCCTGATCAAGTCGATCCCGGCCGTCGCCCTGGCGCCCGCCGCCCTACTGAGTTTCGCCGGAATCACAAAGGCCGCCCAGTTTCCGTTCTCCCGCTGGCTTCTGGGGGCGATGGTGGCGCCGACACCCGTCTCCGCCCTGCTTCATTCAAGCACGATGGTGAAGGCGGGCGTCTATCTCGTGATCCGGCTGGCTCCTGTTCTGCAGGGCAACCGGATCGGCATCATCGTGGCTTTGATCGGCGCCCTGAGCTTTGCAACCGCTTCCTTTGCCGCCGTGTGCACAAGCGATGCGAAAAAGGTCCTGGCCTATTCCACAATCGCAAACCTGGGCCTGATCATCCTCTGCGGGGGGATCGGAACGCATGAGGCCGTTTGGGCGGGGGTCCTCCTGATCGTGTTCCATGCCGTCGCCAAGTGCCTCCTGTTCCTTTGCGTCGGCGTGGTCGAGCACAAGCTGCATAGCCGGGACATCGAAAGGATGTCCGGCCTGATTCTGAGCATGCCCAGGCTGTCGATCATGATCCAGATCGGGATCGCCGGCATGTTCCTCGCCCCATTCGGCATGCTGATCGGAAAATGGGCTGTTTTGAAGGCGGTCGTGGACACCTACCCCGCGATCATGCTCTTCGTCGTCTTCGGAAGCGCACCGACCCTGTTCTTCTGGATGAAATGGATGGGCAAGCTCCTCGAGGTCACCAAGCCCATCGTCAACGTGGAGAAAGGGATCGGCCGCGGCGAATGGTTTGCCCTGTCGCTTCTCACCGCGATCACGGCCCTCACCTGCATCCTTTTCCCGCTCATTTCCACCCACCTTGTCGAACCCTACGTCATAGGCGTCTACGGCCAGTCCGGGCGCCTGGCCCACGGCAACTTTGTCATCATGACGATCATGTTCGCGATGGTGGCGCTCTTCCCGCTCAGCTTCTTCAACTACGGAAGGCGGGTGAAGGTCCTTGACCCGTTCCTCTGCGGGATGGACGCCACCAAGGTGAGCCGCTTCGCCGATACCGCCGGAAACGTCCAGGAGGTCCAAATGGGCAACTACTACCTCAAGGAGACGTTAAACGAGCCCAGGCTCTTCCGGATCGGCGTGGCCTCGGGCGTGGCCCTTTCGGTCCTGCTCTTCGCCTTCCTTCTTCTGCCATGACCCCCCTGGCCAGACTCCTTGTCTATCTCCTGGCGGCCCCGCTCATCGGGGGCCTCCTCGCCGGGCTCGACCGGAAGATATCAGCCCGGATGCAGTCGAGGCGGGGGCCGCCGGTCTGGCAGCCTTTCTACGACGTCCTGAAGCTCTGGGACAAGGAGAACATGGTCGTCCGCCGCTCGCAGGACTACTACGTGTTCTTCTTCCTGATTCTGGTCGTTTTCACAGGCGGGCTGTTCTTCGCCGGATCGGATCTCCTGCTCGTCGTCTTCGCCCTGACCCTGGCGGCCATCTTTTTCGTCCTCGGGGCCTACAAGGCGAGTTCGCCCTACAGTTTTGTGGGGGCGGAGCGCGAGCTTCTGCAGATGATGGCCTACGAGCCGATGATCATCCTGACGGCGGTCGGCATGTACATGGCCTCGGGAAGCTTCTATGTGCACGACATCGCCAGCCGCCCGCGGCTCCTCCTTTTGACCCTGCCGGGCGTTTTCCTAGGCTTTGTCTTCTGCCTGGTGATCAAGTTCAGGAAGTCGCCCTTCGACATCTCCTGCTCCCACCACGCCCACCAGGAGCTGGTCCGCGGCATCCTCACGGAATTTTCGGGCCGGACCCTGGCGATGATCGAGGTGGCGCACTGGTTCGAGAATGTCTTTCTCCTGGGCTGGGTCTTTCTTTTTTTCGCCTCGTCACCCCTGGCCGGCGTCTGCGCCGCCCTCGCCGTCTTTGTTCTCATTGTCGTCGTCGACAATACGTGCGCCAGGGTGAAGTGGCCGGCGATGCTCAAATGGGCCTGGCTCACCACCCTGGTCCTCGGATTTGGAAATATCCTGGCCCTGGGTTTTTTCTGACATGCTAGCGTTCAAGAAATCCCCGTGGATCATCCACTACGACGCCTCGAGCTGCAACGGGTGCGACATCGAGACCCTGGCCTGCCTGACGCCGATCTACGACGCCGAGCGCCTGGGTGTCATCAACACCGGCAACCCGAAGCATGCGGACATCTTCATGGTGACCGGGGCGGTCAATGCGGAAAGCCGCGATGTGATCCGCAACATCTACCACCAGCTCCCGGAACCCAAGGTCGTGGTCGCCATCGGTTCCTGCGCCGCCAGCGGCGGAATCTTCCGGGAGTGCTACAACGTCTGCGGCGGAGTCGACACCGTGATCCCGGTCGACGTGTACGTCGCCGGCTGCGCCGCGCGACCCGAGGCGATCATCGACGGGGTCGTCCGGGCGGTCCAGCTCCTCGAATCGAAGCACAAGTCGATGCTCGAAGCGGCCCGTGGAATCGACCGGATGGTGTACGAGCAGGCGGTCTTCGCGGATGTCGCCGAGCTTCTCGCCCTGCAGATGGTCACCTACAAGAGCGAGGCGGAAATCTACGGCGACGACAGCCTGCCCGCCCTCCAGCAGACGCTGGCCGAGATGGAGGCTGATTTCGCGCAATGGTGGTTCGTGAAAGCCGTGATCAACGGCAAGATCGTGGGCGCAATCCGGTGCCGGACGGAAGGCAACACGGGCTACATCCGCCGTTGCATCGTCCATCCGTATTTTCGCCGCCGCGGCATTGCGAGGCGCCTGATCACCGAGGCCGAGAAGACATTTTCGACGGAAGTCACCCGGTTCGAGACCCTGACCGGTCACAAGAGCCGGCGGAACATCGCCATGTGCGAGAAGCTTGGCTACAGCATCTTCAAGACGGAGCCCTTCCTGCCGACCATCCAGTGGGTCTATCTGCAAAAGGAGCGCAAATGAACGAAGTGCAAAGTTTCCCGCCCGTCCCCGTCGAAGGCCTCGTGGCCAGGGTTCGCGAATTCAGCGACCAGGGCTGGCGTCTGGTGCAGATCGGGGCCGCGGCCCTGGGCGACACGATCGAGGTGACATACAGCTTTGATCTCAGGGGCCGGCTTTCCAACCTCAGGGTGTCCCTCCCCGCCGAAGGATCGCCGCGCATCCCCAGCATCTCGTCCGTCTATCCCTGCTCGTTTCTCTACGAAAACGAGATGCACGACCTGTTCCGGATCCAGGTGGATGGGATGGCCGTGGACTTCAAGGGGAAGTTCTACCGAACGACGGTCCCGTTTCCCTTTGCCTCCAGAAAATCCTGAGCCCGACAATGCCCCGCACCCTCATTCCCTTCGGTCCGCAGCACCCGGTGCTGCCTGAGCCGATCCACCTCGAGCTCGCGGTCGAGGACGAAAAGGTTGTCGATGTCATTCCCACGATCGGATTCGTCCATCGCGGCCTGGAAAAACTGGTCGAGCGGAAGGATTTCCAGGAGTTCGTCTACGTGGCGGAGCGGATCTGCGGCATCTGCAGCTTCATCCACGGCCAGACCTACTGCCAGGCGATCGAAACGATCATGAAGGTCGAGGTTCCGCCCCGGGGCCGCTACCTGCGGACAATCTGGGGCGAACTCTCCCGGCTGCACAGCCATCTTCTCTGGCTCGGCCTTTTGGCCGACAGCTTCGGCTTCGAGAGTCTCTTCATGCATTCCTGGCGTATCCGGGAAAAGGTTCTCGACATCATCGAGGCGACGACCGGGGGACGGGTGATTTTCGGCTCGTGCAAGATCGGCGGGGTCCGGCGGGACATCGATCCGACGGCCTTCCAGACGATGCTCGCGCAGCTTGATGGTATCGAAAAGGACATGCACGGAATCGTGGATGTCTTTCTCAATGACAGCACGGTCAAGGAGCGGCTGGTCGGAGTCGGGATCCTGACGAAGGAGGAGGCCCACGCCCTTGGCTGCGTCGGCCCGACCTTGCGCGCGAGCGGCATCGCCCAGGACATGCGCCAATTGGGGTACGCGGCCTTTGACGAGATTCCAATCGAGCCGATCACCCGCCCCGAAGGCGACTCCCACGCCCGGTGCTCCGTCCGCTGCGCCGAACTCTTCCAGTCGGTTGATATCATCCGGCGGGCAATCGCAAGGATCCCGGCCGGGGAAATCGCCGTCAAGGTGACCGGCAACCCCAGCGGCGAATACCTCGCTCGCACCGAGCAGCCCCGCGGTGAGGTCGCCTACTACCTCAAGGCCAACGGCGCGAAGAACCTGCAGCGATTCCGGGTCAGGACCCCCACCTTTGCCAACCTGCCCGCCCTCGTGAAGATGCTCCCCGGCTGCTCACTGGCGGACGTTCCAGTCATCGTTCTCACGATCGACCCGTGCATCAGCTGCACAGAAAGGTGATATGTCGTATTTCGGGATGACCAAACTGACTCTGAAGTCCGCCCTTAGCCGGCCGGCGACCCGCGGGTATCCGCTCGAACCCCGCCGGATCATCCCGGACTCCCGTGGCCTGCTGGTCTTCGCAAAGGCCAATTGCGTCTTTTGCAGCGTCTGCCGCAAGAAATGCCCCACCGGCGCCATCGGCGTGAACCGCAACCAGAAGAAGTGGGCGATCGACCGCCTCCGCTGCATCAGCTGCGGCTACTGTGTCGAGTCGTGTCCAAAGCTGTGCCTGAGCCTGTCGACGGACATCGCGGCCCCGACCGTGACCAAGGATCGGGACACGTACTGAAACGCCTTCGCTTCGGATCCGTTTTGGCTTGGACAAAGCCTTTTGCCGGGTCGATCGTCGGGGTGCCTATGAAGCCGGTCCCGCGCATTGCCGCCCTCCTTGCCCTTCTGATCGCACCGGTCCTGGTCGCCAACGCCCAGCCCAAGATGGATGCCTCCGCGCCGTCGTACCCGGGCGCCGAGTATCCGAACATGGGCCCCGATATCTACGATATCGACGCCGACGCCTCAAAACTTATTGCCGATGCGGTCGAAAGGGCGAAGACCGAAAACATGAGGGTCCTGGCTTTTTTCGGCGGCAATTGGTGCATCTGGTGCCAGCGCCTGCACCGGCTGATGGCGACCGATCCTGCGATCGCCCGGATCCTGGCGGACAATTACCTCGTCGTGATGGTCGACGTCGGCGGCCGGGACAAGAACGGAAAATCGGTCAACCGGAATGAGGCTGTCGTCGCCAAGTTCGGCGTCGCCGCATTTGGCTACCCCGCCCTCGTCGTCATCAGCAACAAGGGCGCGCCTCTCATCACCTACAACAGCGGCCTGCTCGAGGAGGGCGACCACCATTCCCCGGAAAAGGTCCTGGCTTTCCTGAAGGCCTGGGTGAACGACCCGGCCTGCAAGTACTGAGACCCAGGGTTGGTTTGGCGTGGCGCGCCCGCCTGGAGGCCGTGCTTGCAAAAGCCGGTTTTGTCGTGATTTTCCGAAGTCCGGCAAAACAAGTTCCATCCCCCTATCATGAAACAGGTTTTCAAGGCTCGTTTGGAAGGTCGCGGCCACTCGGGGGCATGGACCTTCCTCCCCATTCCCTTCAACGTCGAAAAGGAATTTGGGAGCAAGGCCCTGGTGCGGGTCGCAGGCACCATCAACGGCTCTCCGTTCCGCAATTCCATTATGCCCGAGGGGGACGGCACCCACTCGATGATGGTGAGCAAGGAGCTTCAGCGAAATGCCGGTGTTTCGAAGGGCGGCCTCGTCGCGGTTGTCATGGACATCGACAAGGCAGAGCGGAAGGTGACCGTCCCCTCCGAGCTAAAGACGGCTCTTTCGGAGGCGCCAAGCGCAAAGGAGTACTTCGAGCAGCTTTCCTATTCGTGCAAGAAAGCGTACGTAGACTGGATTGAGGGAGCCAAGCGGCAGGAAACCAAAGAGTCGCGGGTCGCCCGATCCATCGAACTTCTTTTAAAGAAGCAAAAACTGGCATAACCGCCGGCACCTGGCGAAAATTCGATCCCGCCCGCAATCTCGCCCCGGAGAAGACCGCCACCGCCTCCTCCTCAACGGCTTCCAACGTCGCAGCAAATATCACCGCAGCCGCGACCTACCAGGATTACACCGATCACCGATGGGAGAGAGAAGCCGGCGACCCGCAGTGAGTCATGGTTGACCTGGGCGAGGTATGTGCGCATGTATGGCATGCATAGGACCTCCCAAAACGGGTATTCGTTGTTCAGTTTCATGGTCCTGAAAGATTAGAGGCTGTGACCATATCTTTGCAAAATGATGAACCATGAGTTGGTACGCCTCCCGAGGCGGGGAACTTCCCGTCAGGGTTTGGTTTTGAACCATATGTTGGCAAGAACACGAGAAGGACACCATATCCTGGCGATCATGTGCTTGTTTGGCCAATTCCGCGAGACCGCTGCATCATACGGACTTCAGTCGGCTTGCGCGTATTCCCCCTGGAATACAGGCTTTCTTCAACACCCTGCAAGATGACTCCGCGCGAATCCCAAGCAGTCTCCAAAGCCATTCAAACTCATTTCAACCCCGGCGCCCGGGTCGATGCCTAACTCTTCTGCTTGAGGCCAGGGAACAGGCGGTGAACCTTGCGGCGCACAGTCGCCTTTTCGGCGGGCGTTCCGTCCTGTGACACGCGGGAAAGGGCATTGCGAGCGTGAGCCTCATCCTCGACTGGATACCTGCGTCCAGGCAATGCGAATTCGCCGGTCGGGATTTTCTTTCTGGTCGCTGTAGTTAGCTTTGGCATCGCGTATTCTTTTATGACGGGTTGAAGAAAGGATTTCTCTCACCAAGCAGCTGCGCCATTTCCCCGATGTCTTTGATTTAAGTATCGAATTATGCGGGGGCGGGATAAAGTTGCGTCTCGAAGGCGACGCGATCAATCGCCAAGGTTGGCGCGGCGTTCACTACCCAGTCAGTTTTTCGTGCGAAATCCGCCCATCAAAAAGATGATAAGACATATCAGCGGATTAGACCCCTTTACAAGCCAACAGGTCTGCCAGTAGTTGGAAGGCTAATAAAAAATCCATTCGTCTCTTTGCTCGACAGAGTAGCCTAGTTTTCGAGGGCGCTCGATCGATGGTGCCTTAATATCAGCAGGAATCCGCTTCCTGAATTCGGATTACTATCCCTGGACGCTTCCACGCGCCTTGTTGAGAACCTCCCACTATGCCAAGCACCGGCAGGTAAAAGACTTCAACTCGAGCCTCGTTGAACAATTGTGTTATGCATTGCCTCTATCTGGGGTGTAACTGAGCCCTGGACTCGAGACATCGCGCCCTTAAATGACTCAATGCTAATATCCGTCTTTTCTTTCAGAGCGACTCTTGAAGCTTCATCAACAAGAAAACTTATGTCGCTGGCCGAGTAACATTGGAGTTCGTTAGCTAGAGCATCGAGGTCGAATCCTCGGGCTAGTGGCCTACCTTCTAGGTGCAGGGAAAGCATTTCTCGTCTGGCAACTGAATCGGGCGGCCCAACATAGATGAGTTTGTCTAGTCTTCCCGTTCGGCGAACAGCGGGATCAATTTTTTCCGGCTGATTTGTGGCGGCGATAATAAATATGTTTCGTTTGGAACAGGAATTTAAATGAACCAAGAACTCTGTGACCTCCTCCGCCTTGTATTGTTGATGTCCGCCCAAGCCGCCACGCGCTGGCACGAGAGCTTCGAATTCATCGATAAAAACCACCGCAGGTGCATGCTCGGCGGCATCGTCGAATAGCTCGCGAATTCGGATTACACTCTGATGGATAAACGGACTAGCCAATTCAGAGGGTATAATTTCAACAAAGTAATGCCCTAACTCCTCGGCTAGTTGCCGTGCGATGTAGGTTTTCCCGCACCCCGGGGGCCCATAAAGTAGAATCCCGTTTGGAATAGAGAGACCGTAACGCAGGTATGGCTCCGGCTCGCGGATGGGCATAACTACCTCTCGCCGCAATAGGTCCTTAAGTGCGCTCATGCCGGCTACTTTGTCTAGCCCGTGCCCCTTCGTGGACGCCACTACAGCTCGATGTGCCGTTGAAGCCGTTACTTCTAATCCATCTCTGCCCAATGCTGCTTTTAGGGCGTGCAACGTTGTAATTGCCTCTTTTGTAGACTTTGGGGATATGCAGCGTTCAGTTGTCCGTGCAAGGCCTTCACCGGCATATTTAACCCAGCTGACAAGGCTTTGATCTTTACCCTTGGCGACATCTAGTGTGACTCCAGCGGATAACTGAAAAAACGAAGTTGCGGCGATACGCACCATTTCTGCTTCGGGTGGAAGTGGACCCTCAAGGGGCAATAGCGAACAGATTGACGTATCATCGGACGACACCCATGCCAAAGAAGGGCCAAGATCCGGGAGACACTTAAGCGGAATGCTACGTTCGATTAGGTCTACGATCGCCAAGAAGAACCGCTTCAATTCCTCCTCTTTCTTATCTGACAAGTGTGAATCTTCAATACTGCGGCACCTTAGCTTCAGATGCGCACCGACAAAGCCGACCGGTATGTCGCCACCGTCCAACTCCGTGAATCCCGTCAGTAGATCGGAGGGCTGCGATTCAAGCCAGGCGCGCAGAGTAGGAAAACCAATGGTCGTCGAAGCCTTTCGAAGCAAAAGTAGCAACTCATGCCCGTCCGAATCCTTGGACTTAATCGCGTAAAGTTCGAGGCGCTGATCGACGCGCAATGCGGCAACCACTGGCGGCAGACCAACGATTGAGTGTCCTATCGGGAGTGTTGGTCTGGGCATTCGAAGAGACTTAATGGGAAATTAATCCGATCTAGAGCGGCGCCAGATTCTTTGGGTCGATGAGCAACGCCTTAAATCCTGGATTGTCCCTCACGGGATCCCAGACGGGATCGATCTTGAGCATTGGAACGGTGAGCCCGCAGGGCACACGGAGTAGTTCGGCCAACACAGTGACACATTCTCGTGGGCGATCGAGATAGGCATAAATCTCCGCCAAATGAACCTCTCTCCACCAGCGGTCAAAAGTTTGAGTCGCGGGCGATCGGGCATCGACATAACGGCGGCAGGCAGAAATCGCCTCGTCAGGATTTCCCAGTCGCGCCAACACAAGCGAATGACGCAGATCCTTCTCCGACGGATCAAATTCTGGCTGGGGTACTAGCACCCCTGCGACGTTACGTGCAGCGGTGGCCGTCGCCGTTGCTTGGGCGTCTCGTCCCAGCCTATGCAGCACGTCAGATTCCTTCAAAAGCAGATCAAAACGGGGGATCTCATCCAAACCCGGGTTAGACAGTTCGGACTCCAGGGAGGCGAGCTCCTCAGCAAACTTTCTCCCTCGCCATAGCCACTCGTCCTTTTGCCCGGTAGTGCCGGTTGGCAATTCACCTTTGATCACATACAGCTCCCATGCAAAGCGGCTCCGATCTCCGGTATTGCCGGATAACTCCAAGCATTGAGCCCTGGCCGATTCAAATTCGTCCGCACGTCGAAGATCCGCGAGAAGTGCTACAACATTTGACCAAATAACGGCGTCAAGAGGATCCAAAGAGATGGCCCTCTTGTACTCGAATAGGGCTTCATCCGACCTATTAAGGCCTTCAAGGGGGAATGCGGCGAAGTCGTGCATCTTGCCGTCGTTTGGAAGAGCCCTGATGGCCTCTTCGGCGAGGATTCTCGAATGTTCGTAATCTATTTCAACGGAAGAGTAATAGAGCGACAGCGCGGCATTCCCTCCCCCTCCGGGCATTAGGCTTGAGGCGGTCTCCGCCCAATGTTTTGCCTCCGATGCATGGCGAATTTTTTCCGCGGGATCGGTCGCATGGAGAAACATATTGCGATGCGCCTCCGATACCATCGAGGCAGCCGGCATGAGCTGCGGATCGAACCTCAATGCTTCCTCTGCAAGCTGCGCCGCATTTTGGTCAGACGACGAATCGTGGTTAAGCATGCCGGCCATAAACACCTGTTGCGCCTTCATGTACAAATCGTAGGCGCGCGGGTCCTTGCTCATGAATGCAACCTCTGAATTCAAGCCCTTGCTTTCGCGTGCCTGCAACACCCGCGCAACATTACCGGCAATCTCGTTCTGAATATCGATTACATCCTCAAGATGGCGATCATAGTCCTGGCTCCACAGAAGCGCTTCGTCGCTGGCACGCCGCAATTCAAGCTGAATGCGAACACGGTTGCCTGACCGATTGACGCTGCCCGTTACAATGTTGGCGACGCCTAGTTTAGCTCCGATTTCAGCGAGTGAGAGTGTCGTGCCCTTGAGGGTGACTGCCGAGTTTCGCGATATCACCTTTAAATCGGGAAGGCGTGATAGCGTCGAAATGATCTCCGCGTGCATGCCGTCCGTGAAGAATGCATTTTCTGGATCGGGACTGAGATTCTCCAGGGGCAATACGACCAGGGATTTTTCGCTGACGTTTGGAGTTGGCGCCTGGGTCGGGGTCGATGCGGCCGCAGCCTTTACCGATTCTTGAGGCAACACAGGCTTTCGCATGACGTACCATGCAGCTGTCGCAGCAGCGGCAACCAGTAAAGCGAGGGCAGTTGCGCGGTGAAGTCGTCGACGATCTTGGGGCACAACCCCAGTGGGCTTGAGAATGCGTGGCGCACGATTCGAACCGAGGAGCGCCGCCGAGTCCTGGGCTCCGGCCAACAGACGCTTTACCCTCTCGGCAAAAGGATCCGGCGCCGCGCCCGAGGGAAGCCTTGTCCATTGAACGGTTGTGAACGATTCAGGGACAATCGCATCCCAGTCATTTGTGTCGTCCACACAGACCGGTAGAATAAACGGGGTGCCCTTCGCTATGAGATGCGTCCGATCATCTGCCAGCTTCCATTCCAGCCTGAAGTAACCCTCACGCCTTGCCTGGGAGTTCGCCGAAACAATGGGAATGAATAGCGCGCAGGCTTTGATCTGCCTGCGAATGCTGTGATCCCATTCGTCGCCGCCACGCAGCTCGCCTTGATCAAACCAAACTTCGACACCTTTGGACTGCAGCGCTTTACAAAGGATACGCGCTGGCTCGGAATCCTGCGATGCGTAACTAAGAAAGACTCCGCCGGACATCGAACTAAAGTCTCCGGAACTAGATTGGAGCGGCGAGCAGAAACGATTCAACGACTGTGCATCGAGTTCGAACCCCACACTGAGCACGCAAGGCCAGAAAACAACGATGCCCAGCACTGTTGAATCGGGATTTCCCATTTGGATTCATATTTCGAGTGATCAGTGGAATCGACTGGGGTAAGCGTATATGATTCTGGCCGGTCCTCGGTCGAAATTCAAGTTTTCGATGAGCTTGAGTACCTCCGTCGTGTAAATGCCGCCGATCGGGACCGCAGTTGGAGGGGAAAGCGACAAAATCCTCTGTAATAGAGGACACTGCGCCCATGGCGTTTGAGACGGAACGGCGCGGTTGACGAAGTGGGCTCATCCGGGAGCCGGCACCGGCAGTCTCAACCGGTCGATTGCGCACAGGATGGCCTGGAACAACCTCCGGGGTACCGCCACCTCAGCCAGCTGGAAGGTCACCCGACGGGCGTGGTGCACGACCTTTGCCCCGATCTTGATCAATTTTTCGCGGGTCGTCGTCAAGGTCCAGCGTTTGATCTCCCGCGGCAGGACCAGCTGCCGAAGGAAGTTTCCGAGGTTGTAGGCCAAGACGAATAGATGCAGCCGGACCTGGTTGTCCACGAAGTCATGGCACGACAGACGCGTCCACTTCACCGCATTCTTCCCCTCCTTGATCCATTGCTCAGCCGTGCCCCTCTGGTTGTAGAACCGAACGACCCGTTTGGCTGGCCGCGTGAGGTTCGTCACGATGAATCCGACCCTCGGGAACAACTCGCCTTTGTGCCATTCAACCTTGGCGACCACCCGCCGGGCCCTGTGCCAGCTCTGGGCTTGGTAGGAAAAGTCGGCATACCGGACGAGGGGCGCATGTGACGGACGGCCCACGGGCCGGGTCAAGAGGGGCTCGATCTCTCGTTGCAGCACGTCGTTGCCCGGGAGGCGAATGGCGTAGTCGTATCCTTCGGCCTCCAGGAACCGGTAGAGTTCCGGCTGGGCGAATGCGGCGTCGGCTCGAAAACGACAGGGAAGCTTCCGGCCTCGGTAACGGGCCACGACCGGTTCCAAGACCTCCCTCCAATCCTTGGCGCTATGGACGTTCCCCTCCCTGAGCATGGAGCGTTCGACGTCGCCAAACTGGTTGAAGCAGAACAGGGGGTGATAACAGGTGCAGCCGAAATGACCGTTATAGGCCGTGCCCTCCTGTTCCCCGTAGGTCTCGCTCACGGAGCTGTCCATGTCCAGGACTACTTCCCGCAGCCGCCGGTGTTCCCGCAATCCGTTCGATCCACCCACCGGACAGATTCGCCAAAGCCGCGAGGTTCCGGGGCTGCGTCAGCACTTCGGTTTCGAAGCGCGCCATTTGGCTCGTCGATGCCGCCGAATGTTCGGTCGCCCGCCCGCCGACCACTTGCCTCATGATCGGATCGACAGCGAGCCGTTCGGCATCGTTCGTATCTTCATAGCCAGCGAGCCGGCTGTATATAGACTGGCGAGTCAGGGCCACCATCGAATGCTGGGTGTTCTTGCCGGTGCGCCAGTCGTTTAGCATACGGCCGCTCATTACTGTCAGCCCGAGCACCTCGTCCATCTCCCTATATGCAAGGAGCCCGGCATCGGAAGAGATCTTGGCGCCGTGAAATTCCAACGCCAGGCGCCGGTCAAAACTCAACTTCAATACCCCGGTTTTGGTCGCACCCATTGGATTCCGTGATTTTTCAGCTTCAGGAGTATCTATGCCGTTCATTGCTAGATGTTTAAAAACTATCAAGAGAAGCAATCGTCATGCCAATCTGGGAAATCCGGGTCAAACCGTTCTGGCCCGCACTTTAATGGCTGAGGCACGCTGCGACGCCCTGCAAGCCACGGTCGCACTGTTGGCTGATATGAACGGACTGAACGCCGCGCAGGTAATGCAGGCGATTGATAGGGCGGCAAAGATCGCATTTCAGAAGCGATTGGAGCAAGTGGAGCAGCTTGATCCTTCTTTGGCGGCGAAGCTGGACCCGCGTCCAGAGCAGCTGGATATCGCAGACTTTCTTGATCCATGATGAGTGCGCATGCCCCGCCTTAATAGCCAGAAACGCACCCATCACCCACGCGAGCCGTGGTTTGCAGTTTCAACTTGAGTCATCACCCGGCCGGGAGAGTGCTCGACAGTTCGCGGCCCTGGATGTTTACTGAACACAGAGCGGACGCTGATCCAGAGGCAGCAGCATGATCAATCCATGAAAAAGCCGGTTTCTCCTAGACGGTCGAAGCGTCAATCGAAGCGTGGCGCTCCAAAACCCGAATCCACCCCGCGGATTAAGGGCAGGCGGAGCGCCGAACCGTTCTTCCCCGTCGTCGGCATTGGCGCCTCCGCGGGCGGGCTGGAGGCCTTGGTGCAGTTCTTCGAGCACGTGCCGGCGGATAGCGGAATGACTTTTGTCATCGTCCAGCACCTGGACCCGACGCAGAAGGGCATGATGCCCGAACTGCTCCAGCGCGCCACCGCGATGAAGGTGATGCAGGTGAGGGATCGCATGAGGGTCCGGCCGAATTGCGTGTATGTGATCGCGCCCAACAGCGACATGTCGCTCCTCCATGGAACGCTGCACCTGCTCGCGCCCGTCGCGCCCCGCGGACTGCGCCTGCCGATCGATTTCTTCTTTCGCTCGCTAGCCGAGGACCAGCACGAGCGCAGCGTCGGCGTCATACTGTCGGGCATGGGCAGCGACGGCACGCTGGGCCTCAGAGCCATCAAGGACAGAGCCGGGGTGGCTCTGGTGCAGGAACCGGCCACGGCGAAATTCGATTCCATGCCGCGCAGCGCGATAGAGGCGGGGCTGGCGGATTTCGTGGCCCCGGCCGGTGAGTTGCCCGGCAGACTCATCGCCTACAGGGCCCATCTGCCGCGGATCGGCAAGTCAGATCTGCCCCTGGAGGGGAAAGTGCAGAGCGCCCTGGAAAAAATCGTGATCCTCCTGCGCTCCGATTCCGGCCATGACTTCAGCCTTTATCGCCGCAGCACGCTTTATCGGCGGGTCGAACGCCGCATGGGCATCCACCAAGTGGCCAGCATCGGCGACTACGTCCGGTACCTGCAGGAGAATTCCCAGGAGGTGGCCATCCTTTTCAGGGAAATGCTGATCGGGGTGACGAGTTTCTTCCGCGACCCCGCGGCCTGGCAGCAACTGGCGAAACAGGCGCTTCCGGCGCTGCTGGCCGCCCGGCCCGCGGGCGGCGTGCTGCGGGCGTGGGTGGCCGGGTGTTCGACGGGCGAGGAAGCCTACACGCTGGCGATGGTGTTCGTCGAAGCGCTGAAGCAGGTCAGGCGCGCGGATGGTGTGTCCCTGCAGATCTACGCCACCGACCTGGACAAGGAAGCCATTGACAAGGCGCGCCGGGGCGTCTTTCCGGAAAACATCGCAGCCGACGTTTCGCCCGCGCGACTCGCCCGGTTCTTCGTCAAGGAGCAGAACGGCTACCGCGTGAGCAAGGCGATCAGGGCAATGGTGGTCTTTGCGCCGCAGAATCTGATCATGGACCCGCCGTTCACCAAGCTGGACATCCTGTGCTGCCGGAATCTCTTGATCTACCTGATGCCGGAATTGCAAAGGAAGCTTTGCCCGCTTTTCCACTACAGCCTGAATCCCGGAGGCTTGCTTTTTCTCGGCAGCGCCGAGAGCGTCGGAGGCTTTGGCAATTTGTTCACACCGGTTGCGCTAAAGGAGCGGATTTTCCAACGAAACGGGTCCATCGTGCCAGACAAGCAGGTCGATTTCCCTTCCGCCTTTGTTCCGATTCCGGCGAACCGGCGGAACGGACCGATGACGGAGCCCAAGTCCGCCTCCAGCTTGCAGTCGATGGCGGATCAACTGCTCCAGGCGCGCTTTGCCCCGCCGGCGGTGCTCGTGAACGCTCAGGGCGACATCCTTTACATCAGCGGCCGAACGGGCAAATATCTGGAACCGGCGGCCGGCAAGGCAAATTGGAACGTCATTGCCATGGCCCACGAGGGGCTGCGCTACGATCTTTCCAGCGCCCTCCATCGGGTGCATCACAGGAAGGGGGCGGTCACCGTCCGGGCCATCAAGGTCGGGACCGGCGCCGACGCTCGGTTCGTAGATCTGGTGGTCGAGGCACTCGAGGAACCCAAGGAGTTGCTCGGGAGCGTGCTCATCGTCTTTTCCGACACCGCCGAGGCGGCCGAGAAAAGCCCGGGAGGGGGCGCCGGGAAAACCACGGTCCGCAGCACCAGGCAGAGGGAGATGGAGAGGGAACTTCAGCGCGCCCGGGAGGAGGTGCAGGCGGGCCGCGAGGAGATGCAGACGTCGCAGGAAGAGCTCAAGTCCATGAACGAGGAGCTGCAGTCCACCAACGAGGAGTTGCAGTCCACCAACGAGGAACTCACGACCTCGAAGGAGGAGATGCAGTCGCTGAATGAGGAACTGCAGACGGTCAACGCCGAGCTGCAGGCCAAGCTGGACGAGCTTTCCGGAACCAACAATGACATGAAGAATCTGCTCAACAGCACGGAAATTGCCACGGTGTTCCTGGACAACAATCTGTGCGTGCGGCGGTTCACCCTTCAGGCGCAAACGATCATCAAGCTCATTCCGAGCGACGTGGGCAGGCCGATCACCGACTTGGCCTCCGACCTTCTCTATCCCACGCTGGTCGCGGACGCGAATGAGGTCCTGAGGACGCTGGTGTTTATGGAAAGATCCATCAGCACCTCCGACGGGCGCTGGTTCACCGTGCGCATCATGCCCTACCGCACCATGGACAATCGGATTGACGGCGTGGTCATCACCTTCGCGGACATCACCGCAGCGAAAAAAGTGGAGGCCGAACTGCGATCGAAGCACGGCGATTTGACCAGGCGATCGGCCGAACAGGGTTCCGCGCTGGTGCGGGCCATGGGGCGCCTGCAAGCGGGTGAGGCCAAGCGGAAGCCTGGCCGGCCTGGGGGCAAGGCGATCCGGAAATCCGCCGGCACCACAGGACAGCCCAAACCATGAAAAAGCAGCCGGACCGCACGGGACGAGCCGGCGAGCTGCGCCGGCGAGCGGAAGGGCGCCTGCGCAATCAGTCGATTGGGGGCGCGCGAATCGAAACCAAAGCCGACGCGCAACGGATCCTCCATGAGCTGCAGGTCCATGAGATCGAGTTGGAATTGCAAAATGAGCAGCTCAAGCAATCGAAGGCCGAGGTCGACGCGAGTCTGGAGAGATACACGGATCTCTATGATTTCGCTCCGGTCGGCTATTTCTCCGTCGATGAACAAGCCCTGATTCTGGATGTGAACCTGACCGGGGCCGCTTTGCTCGGAACGGAAAGGTCGCGCTTAACCAACCGCCGTTTCCAGCTTTTTGTTGCGCCGGAGAGCCGAGCGGACTTCAACGCCTTTCTTGAAAGAGTATTCGCTGAACAGGGAAGGCAAACCTGCGAAGCGCTGCTCATGAACGCCGGCCGTGTCTCTTTCTGGGCCGATCTGCAGGCCACGACCGTCACGACCGCAGACACCGTGGGAAAACTGTGCCGGATGGCGGTGTCCGACATTTCGGCCCGAAAGCAGGCGGAGGAAGCGCAACGCCGCATCGTTTTCCTGGCTGCGACAAACCGGAAGCTGGACGAGGAGATAGTCCGACGTCGCGCCATGGAAGCCGCCCTGAGGGAGAGCGAGACGCATGCCCGCCAATTGGTGGAAGAATCGCATCACACGCAGAAGAAACTTCAGCTCCTGACGCGTCAGCTGCTTGTTGTCCAGGAGGAGGAGCGCAAGAGGATCAGCCGTGAGCTGCATGACGGGGTCGTCCAAACCCTGGTCGGCATCAACGTTGGATTGTCGGCACTGCGCAGGGGAGGCTTCGTTGGCGAGTCAACGCCGGGAAACAAATTCGCCGGGATCCAGCGGCTGGTGGCGGATTCCATAGACGCGGTGCATAGGTTCGCCCGCGGGCTGCGGCCGGCGGTGCTGGACGACCTCGGCCTGGTTCCGGCGCTCCAAACGTATTGCAAAAGCCTGGTGACGGAAAGAAAACTTGGAATCGAGATAAAGGCATCCCGCAGCATCGCCACCCTGGACGATGCCGGGAAAACGGTGTTGTTCCGGGTGGCGCAGGAGGCGCTCTCCAATGTGGCCCGTCATGCGCAGGCCACCAAGGTCAAAGTCACAATTCTTGAAATACCGGGCGCGATCCGGATGGAGATAAGCGACAACGGGCGGGCATTCCACGTAGAGAGAATCCTGCTGGCCAAGAACCCGAAACGCCTCGGGCTGATCGGCATGAAAGAGCGGCTTGAAATGGTCGGCGGAAGCCTGGTTATCGAATCTGCGCCTGGCAGGGGCACGACAGTGCGCGCCGAGATTCCAATCGCGAGAGCACGCCCCGACCAAGAAGCCCCTTGAGAAGATCGGACCGGTGGCGGAGCGTCCTGCTCCCGCCGCTACCCGATCGTCCCTTTCAACCGATCGAATTTGCGCTGGGCCTTGCGGCAGGCGAGAAGGAAGATGTCGGTGCCCACGCCCGCCCGGACAAAGTTTTCCGAGCTGAGCTTCCAGTAGGACTCCTCTCCGGGGATGCTGGAGAAGCGGTCGGCGGCGGCGGAAGCGGCGAGGTTAAGGAGGTGAACAAGCGGATTGTGACGGCCGGCGGGGTAGTAGTGATGCCGGATCGCCGTGACGGCCTCGCTCGGCAACCGCCAGCGCAGCAGGATCCGCTCAGCCAGTTCGACGTTCGAAATTCCCCAGTATTTCTTCTCCCAAACGTCGAGAACGGTCACCCCACTCGCGAGAAACGGGGGGATCGCCGAGCCGGGCGGCGTTAGGCGTTCCATCGCCATGATGCCGATGGGACGCAGCAGGCCGACGGTATAGCAATTATGCGGCAACTCGCCCGACCATCTGGCAAGCTCCTCCATAAGCACGGCGACAAAGAGCGAATTGAGACGAAGTTTGGCCCCGTCGATGGGATAGAGCGCCATGCGCTGTTCCGCCAGCTGGGTTGCGGCGATGGCGCCCACCAAGCGGTGAACCTCAGCAAAACCGACGAGGGCGACCGCTTGCTCCAGCGATCCGACCTGCTCGGTCGCAGCGTACACGGCGCTGTTGGCCATCCGGATGATTTGCGCAACGAGCAGCAGGTCCTGGCGTAGCAGCGCCTCCACCTCCTGGGAATTCACATATGGATTGTGCATCAGCTGCCCAAGCTGGACGAGAATCCGCGGGGCAGTGGGAAGCTTCTCAGCGACCGAGCTGATCTCCACTTCTGAATAAGTGTGCGTGAGCATTTGGCACCATTTCGACAGTATGAATCGGCCCAATCTGCCGTGAATTCATCGCCGATTCCCTTAGAATCCAAGGCATTAGCCACGATATTACGCGTAACCGGCTCCGCTATTACCTGGTGGAAAAGCAATCGCCAGCCGCCCGGATCCCAGACCCACTCAACATCTAGCCTGTTATGAAGCAAAAGGCTCTAAAACAATAACTTGAAATATTGAGTCGGTGGATCTTGCGACGCACGGGCCCCTTATCGCCCGCGTTCCATCCTGTGACACCGCAAGCGCTCATTCCGCCCGCAATGCTTCGACGGGGTTCTCCTCGCCAAGACGTGCCCGAGAAGGCCGACGCCGACATTGGAATACTCGTAGGTTGCCCAATGTCGCGGGTGAGGGTGTAGCCTGACAGGAACTCGTATAGTTGCACGGCCGTGTAGTCCGCATAGGGGTTGCCGGGATCCTTCGGATGGAAGTTGCCTGGCATCCGCGGCAGACCCGATGTCTGCGTCGACAAGTCCCGGAGGGTGATCTTCCTGCCACCGCGCTCGGGCACATGGACCGTGGGCGGCAGGTACTTTGAGGCCGGATCGTCGAGGGAAACCTCACCTCGCTGCACCATGTCCATCAGGACCAGCGAAGTGAACACCTTGGTTGTCGATCCGATCTCGAACACAGTATCTCCGTTGAGCGGGCGCGGATCGCCTTGGTCCAGACTTCCATAGGCGACGATCCGGCGGCCTTGGGGCGAGACGATGCCAACCACGATCCCGACCGCCTGCTTCTCGATGTCGATTCGATCAACGAGAATCTTGTGGATCTCGGAGTCCGAGATTCCAGGAGGTTCGGTCTGGGTTGGAGCGGCTTCAGGCATGGCGACGGCAGACGGCACGCAAGGGGAAAGGACGAACGCGACGATGGCAACCCCGGGCAAAGGCAGCTTTTTCATGGTTCAGATTTGGCGCGTTGTCAGCCAGCAGGCCAGGGCTCGCACGCCGTCGATCCCAGCCAGAACAAGAAATGCCGCCACCATGCACCGTCTTCGATTGCTCTTCGAAATATAGCCAACGAACACTGCAGACAATCGGATGGACCAGTGCCGCAAAACCTCGGACAACTCCAGGTTGCCAACGCGGTAGTTTTTGCGATCAATCGACAGGATCCTTGAGCGCTCCGGCCGACGCTCGTGGCTTCACCAGGGTGCTGCTCCCCAAGTTGCTGGAAAACCTCCGGCAGCTTCCTCCTCATACTCACGTCAGTGGCGGCGCAAGCCTGTCCCATCTTCTTTTCGAAGTGCCGCAGGGCTTCCCGCGCATAGCCGTCCGCTTTGTACTCGGTTCTACCAATCGCTCGCGCGATCTGCGTCATTGTGAGCTGGGATACCCCTTCTCTCAGAAATCGAATTGGTGGGCTCTTGGTTAAGTTCTGAAATCGAGATTTAAGACTTTCTTCAGAGTTTTAGAACCTT
>CAVVGS010000027.1:0-7098 GCA_963747795.1 uncultured Verrucomicrobiae bacterium | reverse complement strand
TTCTTCGCTGATTTCAGTGGAATAAGATGCGCTTAAAATACCGCTTTGAAGGGGGAAGCATTGGGTCGGACTGGGAGATCGAGATGCCCTGCGGTGAAGTAGAGCATGGCGATGAGGTTGTCGGGATTGCGATAGCCGCGGGCCTTACGCTTGGTGGCGGAGAAGACGCTGAACAATCCTTCCATGAAGGCGTTGGTGGTGCGGGCCTCCCAGTGAGCGAGGATGCCAGCGAGGTGACGGCGGATCATCCCAGCGCAGTCGGCCATCTTCCAGAACAGCAACGGTCCGACGCGCTTGGCGGTGCGCTCGACCCAGCGGCACCATTGCAAAAGTTTCTTCTTCGCCAGGACGGCGTCCTTGAGCGCGTAGATGTCCTGGAGGACGAGGCGCATCTGATAGGCTTTGGCCGTGAGCAAATTGCACTTCTTCAGCGAAGCCAGGTGCTCGGCTTGTCCGTCGCTCAGGTTTTCCGGATTCTTGAGCCAAAGCCAGCGCGTCTTCTGCAGTTGGCGCCGCTTGGTCAGCGTCGTCTCGCTGCTTTCCCGCCGGCGCACGTGGTCGACAGCCTCGCCGACCTTCGCGATCACATGGAACGGATCGAATATGATGGTGGCCTGTGGGCACACCTTTTTCGCGCCCGACTGGTACGCCGGGCTCATGTCCATGCTGGCGTGCTCGATCTGCGAGGCGTCGGCGTTGTGCAAGACCAGTTCCTCGGCGAAGCGCTCCCAAGTCTCCTTCTCCCGGCCAGCCGTCGCAAAGAGCACCTGACGCCGCGCCAGGTCCGCGAACACCGTGAGGTACTCGTGCCCTTTGGCGATCGCCAGTTCGTCGCAGCCGACGGCACGCACCTCGGACATGCCCACCATCGCGTACGCTCGTGCCACCTGTTCGCGCAGCATCCGCCACAGCCGGGTGTCGGTCTCGCCCAACACCTCGCCGACTTTCCTCACCGGCATCTCTCGCATCAGCATCAGCGCCACCGCCTCGAATCCGAACGTAAAATGCTTCGACAGCCCCTCCCACGGCACCGGCACCCGAAACACCGCGTCCGTCTTCCGGCTCTTCGCCCGCGGCAGGCGGCACCGAATCTCGCACCGGTACTCGAAGACATTGAGGTGCCGCCACGACAGTTCCTCGGTGTGATCGTAGCAGAACACCTCGCCGCCCTCCGGGCAGCGCAGCCGCTTCCACAGCGCCGGGGTCTCCTCGACATCGATCACCACTTCCTTGCCGATCCCTTCTCCTTCCAGCTTCACCCGCGTCACCTTCCACTCGTCGCCCAGGTTCAGCAGCCGCTCGAACATTTGCTCAGGTTGCATCCTCCGATGCTTCCCAAGCAGCCGGGCTTATTCCACTGAAAACGACGAAGAACCATGAAAAAGCAGCCGGACCGCACGGGACGAGCCGGCGAGCTGCGCCGGCGAGCGGAAGGGCGCCTGCGCAATCAGTCGATTGGGGGCGCGCGAATCGAAACCAAAGCCGACGCGCAACGGATCCTCCATGAGCTGCAGGTCCATGAGATCGAGTTGGAATTGCAAAATGAGCAGCTCAAGCAATCGACGGCCGAGGTCGACGCGAGTCTGGAGAGATACACGGATCTCTATGATTTCGCTCCGGTCGGCTATTTCTCCGTCGATGAACAAGCCCTGATTCTGGATGTGAACCTGACCGGGGCCGCTTTGCTCGGAACGGAAAGGTCGCGCTTAACCAACCGCCGTTTCCAGCTTTTTGTTGCGCCGGAGAGCCGAGCGGACTTCAACGCCTTTCTTGAAAGAGTATTCGCTGAACAGGGAAGGCAAACCTGCGAAGCGCTGCTCATGAACGCCGGCCGTGTCTCTTTCTGGGCCGATCTGCAGGCCACGACCGTCACGACCGCAGACACCGTGGGAAAACTGTGCCGGATGGCGGTGTCCGACATTTCGGCCCGAAAGCAGGCGGAGGAAGCGCAACGCCGCATCGTTTTCCTGGCTGCGACAAACCGGAAGCTGGACGAGGAGATAGTCCGACGTCGCGCCATGGAAGCCGCCCTGAGGGAGAGCGAGACGCATGCCCGCCAATTGGTGGAAGAATCGCATCACACGCAGAAGAAACTTCAGCTCCTGACGCGTCAGCTGCTTGTTGTCCAGGAGGAGGAGCGCAAGAGGATCAGCCGTGAGCTGCATGACGGGGTCGTCCAAACCCTGGTCGGCATCAACGTTGGATTGTCGGCACTGCGCAGGGGAGGCTTCGTTGGCGAGTCAACGCCGGGAAACAAATTCGCCGGGATCCAGCGGCTGGTGGCGGATTCCATAGACGCGGTGCATAGGTTCGCCCGCGGGCTGCGGCCGGCGGTGCTGGACGACCTCGGCCTGGTTCCGGCGCTCCAAACGTATTGCAAAAGCCTGGTGACGGAAAGAAAACTTGGAATCGAGATAAAGGCATCCCGCAGCATCGCCACCCTGGACGATGCCGGGAAAACGGTGTTGTTCCGGGTGGCGCAGGAGGCGCTCTCCAATGTGGCCCGTCATGCGCAGGCCACCAAGGTCAAAGTCACAATTCTTGAAATACCGGGCGCGATCCGGATGGAGATAAGCGACAACGGGCGGGCATTCCACGTAGAGAGAATCCTGCTGGCCAAGAACCCGAAACGCCTCGGGCTGATCGGCATGAAAGAGCGGCTTGAAATGGTCGGCGGAAGCCTGGTTATCGAATCTGCGCCTGGCAGGGGCACGACAGTGCGCGCCGAGATTCCAATCGCGAGAGCACGCCCCGACCAAGAAGCCCCTTGAGAAGATCGGACCGGTGGCGGAGCGTCCTGCTCCCGCCGCTACCCGATCGTCCCTTTCAACCGATCGAATTTGCGCTGGGCCTTGCGGCAGGCGAGAAGGAAGATGTCGGTGCCCACGCCCGCCCGGACAAAGTTTTCCGAGCTGAGCTTCCAGTAGGACTCCTCTCCGGGGATGCTGGAGAAGCGGTCGGCGGCGGCGGAAGCGGCGAGGTTAAGGAGGTGAACAAGCGGATTGTGACGGCCGGCGGGGTAGTAGTGATGCCGGATCGCCGTGACGGCCTCGCTCGGCAACCGCCAGCGCAGCAGGATCCGCTCAGCCAGTTCGACGTTCGAAATTCCCCAGTATTTCTTCTCCCAAACGTCGAGAACGGTCACCCCACTCGCGAGAAACGGGGGGATCGCCGAGCCGGGCGGCGTTAGGCGTTCCATCGCCATGATGCCGATGGGACGCAGCAGGCCGACGGTATAGCAATTATGCGGCAACTCGCCCGACCATCTGGCAAGCTCCTCCATAAGCACGGCGACAAAGAGCGAATTGAGACGAAGTTTGGCCCCGTCGATGGGATAGAGCGCCATGCGCTGTTCCGCCAGCTGGGTTGCGGCGATGGCGCCCACCAAGCGGTGAACCTCAGCAAAACCGACGAGGGCGACCGCTTGCTCCAGCGATCCGACCTGCTCGGTCGCAGCGTACACGGCGCTGTTGGCCATCCGGATGATTTGCGCAACGAGCAGCAGGTCCTGGCGTAGCAGCGCCTCCACCTCCTGGGAATTCACATATGGATTGTGCATCAGCTGCCCAAGCTGGACGAGAATCCGCGGGGCAGTGGGAAGCTTCTCAGCGACCGAGCTGATCTCCACTTCTGAATAAGTGTGCGTGAGCATTTGGCACCATTTCGACAGTATGAATCGGCCCAATCTGCCGTGAATTCATCGCCGATTCCCTTAGAATCCAAGGCATTAGCCACGATATTACGCGTAACCGGCTCCGCTATTACCTGGTGGAAAAGCAATCGCCAGCCGCCCGGATCCCAGACCCACTCAACATCTAGCCTGTTATGAAGCAAAAGGCTCTAAAACAATAACTTGAAATATTGAGTCGGTGGATCTTGCGACGCACGGGCCCCTTATCGCCCGCGTTCCATCCTGTGACACCGCAAGCGCTCATTCCGCCCGCAATGCTTCGACGGGGTTCTCCTCGCCAAGACGTGCCCGAGAAGGCCGACGCCGACATTGGAATACTCGTAGGTTGCCCCAATGTCGCGGGTGAGGGTGTAGCCTGACAGGAACTCGTATAGTTGCACGGCCGTGTAGTCCGCATAGGGGTTGCCGGGATCCTTCGGATGGAAGTTGCCTGGCATCCGCGGCAGACCCGATGTCTGCGTCGACAAGTCCCGGAGGGTGATCTTCCTGCCACCGCGCTCGGGCACATGGACCGTGGGCGGCAGGTACTTCGAGGCCGGATCGTCGAGGGAAACCTCACCTCGCTGCACCATGTCCATCAGGACCAGCGAAGTGAACACCTTGGTTGTCGATCCGATCTCGAACACAGTATCTCCGTTGAGCGGGCGCGGATCGCCTTGGTCCAGACTTCCATAGGCGACGATCCGGCGGCCTTGGGGCGAGACGATGCCAACCACGATCCCGACCGCCTGCTTCTCGATGTCGATTCGATCAACGAGAATCTTGTGGATCTCGGAGTCCGAGATTCCAGGAGGTTCGGTCTGGGTTGGAGCGGCTTCAGGCATGGCGACGGCAGACGGCACGCAAGGGGAAAGGACGAACGCGACGATGGCAACCCCGGGCAAAGGCAGCTTTTTCATGGTTCAGATTTGGCGCGTTGTCAGCCAGCAGGCCAGGGCTCGCACGCCGTCGATCCCAGCCAGAACAAGAAATGCCGCCACCATGCACCGTCTTCGATTGCTCTTCGAAATATAGCCAACGAACACTGCAGACAATCGGATGGACCAGTGCCGCAAAACCTCGGACAACTCCAGGTTGCCAACGCGGTAGTTTTTGCGATCAATCGACAGGATCCTTGAGCGCTCCGGCCGACGCTCGTGGCTTCACCAGGGTGCTGCTCCCCAAGTTGCTGGAAAACCTCCGGCAGCTTCCTCTTCATACTCACGTCAGTGGCGGCGCAAGCCTGTCCCATCTTCTTTTCGAAGTGCCGCAGGGCTTCCCGCGCATAGCCGTCCGCTTTGTACTCGGTTGCCCCAATCGCTCGCGCGATCTGCGTCATTGTGAGCTGGGATACCCCTTCTCTCAGAAATCGAATTGGTGGGCTTTTGGTTAAGTTCTAAAATCGAGATTTTAAGACTTTCTTCAGAGTTTTAGAACCTTCCTGGAAATTTTAGAACTTTCTTCAATAGCACCACCACGCGACAAGACGTTAGCGTTGGCGTTCTCACAGGGATTCGAACCCCGGTTCTCACTGGGAAAAGGGGGAAAACCATATGTTTGCAAAAACGCGATTATCCAGACCCTTGGCATCCTCCATCAATGTATGAGAATGTGGTGAAAAAGTGTAAGGAGTTGTTTATCATGGATAAAACACGCCCATCGATCCATAGCCATGTTCAGGATCCGAGCGTTCTCATCCAAGCCCGACCAAGCGAGTATACCATATGTTGGCACAAACGCGATTAAACCATATGTCTGCAATCTCCGCAGAGATATGGTCACCGCGACAACATGTTCGCCTTCATGGTCCTGAAAGATTAGTGGGCCCTGGGGGATTCGAACCCACGACCAAGGGATTATGAGTCCCCTGCTCTAACCGCTGAGCTAAGGGCCCGAAAAAGAACCTGCGGATCGTGCCGGGGGGCTCATCGATTCTCAACCGAATTTATCGCCGCGCCCAAATCCGCTGCTGGAAATGCGGGCAGTCGATAGGCCGTTTTCACCAAAACCCAGTTTTTGACTGGCGCCTCTTTGCTCTCTGCTAAACGGTGGTCCGATGCCCCCCACCCACATGCTGCTGCCGCGGCGGCTGATCTTGTCATGCCTGCTTGTCGGCGCGTTCGGCCTGCGGCTGGCCGGGCAGGTCACCGAGACGCCGCAGACAATGGCTCCGGGTGACTTCCTCCTTCGGGTCGACGCGCTTTCGCTTGGGCTGAATCCGGACAGCCCCGCGCCCAATGAATACCGGGCGCTCGGCGTAGGCTGGGCGCTCCTCTCCGGCGGAGTTTCCAAGAGTCTCGATTTCGAGTTTGGGACGCAGTTCTTTGTCCAGGACACCTACGATCAGGGCCAGGGCTCAAATCAGGCCCACAGCGGAGTCGGGGATTTCACCTTGCGGACCAAGTGGACCTTCTGGCGCGATCCCACATTCGACCAGGCCGCGGCGCTCATCCCCTACGTGAATCTGCCGACGCACTCGGCGGTTACCGGAACGAACGGCCATGCCGAGGGCGGCTTGATTTTGCCCTGGTCGATGCAAGTGGGCCCGGGACTGCATGCGGGAGCGATGGCTGAGGTCGACGAACTGCGCAATGCGGCCAACACCCGGTATGACACCCGCCTTTATGCCAGCGGGGTCCTTCAGTTCGATATTCTGGGCAAACTCAGCGGCTATGGCGAAGCGACCCTGGCCACGTCGACTGCCGGATCATCGTCTTCGTATGGGACGTTGAACGCCGGTGCGACCCTGTCGGTGTCGAGCAACTTCCAGTGGGACTACGAAATCGGAAAGGTCCTGGGTCCCACCGCGAGCGCCTGGGTGCAGACTTTGCGGTTTCGGTGGAAGCTATGAATGCCGAGGACCTCAGGCCTGCAGTATTGAAATAGCGGCCATTTCAATACTGGAGGCCTGAGGTCTTTGGCTGCTGCGTAAGCCGAACACAGACGGCGAGAGACGACAGCGTCGCCCCGACAAGCGCAAGGACGCCCGTCAATGCCAGCATGCGCGAGGCCGCCATGCCGACAGTGGGGCTGCCAAAAAGCCAGGCGCCGGCCATCCCTGCAACGTGGCCGACCGGAGCGTGGCCCGGGCTGCTGAGTTTGACCACGGCATCGACGCTTGCCAGCGACCAGAAGCGCATCAGGCCAAACTGAATCACCAATGCCAGGGCAATGGCCCAGGGAAACCGCGCTTTTGCCGCCGTCCCAGTCGGTGCCGCAGAGCCGAGGGCGTGGAGGCAAAGGATGACGACCAAGGCCCCCATGAAGATGCTGCGGTACCACGGTGGCGGAACGAATCCGTCCGGGAGGGGAATGCCCGCCGGGCCGGCGGCAGCCCGAATCCGGTAATCGACGGCGATGCCCGCAAAAACAACGAGCGAGGTGACCTGAATGCAAACCACCGCAAGGTTCAGCGTGGACAGCCCGAT
>CAVVGS010000026.1:0-11785 GCA_963747795.1 uncultured Verrucomicrobiae bacterium | reverse complement strand
GGCACACCTGATTTCGAGTCAGGCGCATTCGACCACTCTGCCACCTCTCCAGGAAAAAATTGTCGCCCATGAGATAGTTAAATTGGCGGGCTATCAAGCATCCCCGCAAAAAACATGGCAACTTTTCCCCGTCTGGCGCGTTAACCACATTCGCTCCGAATGACTTGCACATCATTGCATCGCGGGCACGGTGTCCGGCGGCCGCAACCGCCCAATTAAGAACCCCATGAAAAGAATCCTCCTGCTCTTCCCCCTTTCCGTCGCGCTCGCGGCTCAGCCCTCACTGGATGATCTGCCGTTCGCCGGGACTCCCCGGGTGAGCCCGGGCGACACCGTTCCCCCGCCGGCCCCCGTGACGCCGTTGCCCCAGCAGCTCAGGGCCATCCAGGCGAAAGTCGACGAATTCGAACTATCCGGCGCTCGAGGATGCCGAAGGCCGACGATGATCTCGTCGTCGACGCCGAGGCCTACGGCTGGGGTTCCTTGAAGACGTGCATCGGTTCCCGGCGGACCGTCGACGCGGGCGCGATCAGCGAGTGCACCCCGGCATCCTGAACGACGCGCTGCGGAAGGGGCCAGGGAAGTCGAGGCAGGGACAGACCACTGGCCGAAGGCGAAGGGAGCACGTGGACGCGGCCTGCCCGCTCAGCTGTCGATCGCACCGCGCAGCCCTATCATATCAGCATCCCGGTCGTACGATCCGGCGAAGCCCATTCCCCTCTATGTCTACCTTCGCGGCCGCAGCCACGGTACGCCGACCTCGGACTCACCGGGTGGCGGCGGCGGCAATACGGGGGGGGAAAAGGTTGGCGGGGGCAACGGGGCCTACATTCGGGTTGAGGCGTCTGCCGGGGCGACGACTCCTTCCGGGGGGCCGGCGGACCGACGTATTCGAGGTCATCGCGTCCGTTCGCAGCGCTACGATGTCGGCCCGGAGCGCATCCTCCTTGCAGGCTTTTCCATGGGCGCACGGGCTCGGCGAACGGCCTTCGCGACCCCGACCTTTTCTGCCGCCTCGAGGTCGACGCAGGTGTAATGGCGATCGGCTCGACCTCGACGGGCTGACGCCTTCGCAGAGAGCTCAAACAGCGCCTATGGGGTGCTGATCGATCACGCGCTGAACGTCTTCAACGTGCCCTTGGTGGCCTACGCCGGAGCCAACGACGCGCAGCTCGCCTCCTCCACCAGCATCCGCACCCAGCTCGGGCGCGAGGGATTCACGATCAGGCGAACCGCCCAGTACCAGTTCACGGGCCAGGACATCAACGCCATCTTCCTGGCCAATCCGGGACAGGGCCATTCGCACGCCACGGGCGAGACGGCACGCGCAATCAACGAATTCAACGCGGCCAACCTCAAGAGGGGGCGCATCGCGCCCGACGACGTGCGGTTCATCACGTACACTACCCGGTACAACCGCGACTACTGGATCACGGTCGACGGCCTGCAGAAACAGTTCGCCAGGGCCAGCGTCGACGCCGAACGCGACACGGCCAGGCGAGCTAGCGATCAAGACAACAACGTCTCCCGGTTGCTGCTGGCGGATGCCTCCGCGACGCGGAAGGTTTCAATCGATGGCGATTCGCTGAACGTCGAGCCCGCCGACAGCCTTCTGCTGGTCCGCGGGGGCGATCACTGGCAGTCCGCCAGCCTGACGGCCACCACGGGCCTGCGCAAGCGCCACAACCTGCAGGGCCCGGTCAATGACGCCTTCTTCGATGCATTTCTCTGTGGCGCCACGGGGCAGCCGGACAACGCGGTGGCCGACGAGCAGGCAAAACGGGAGCTCTACCGTTCGCCAGGATGTTCGCCCGGGATTTTTGCGGCGAGGCCCGGGTGAAGAACGACTCGGCTGTCACGGAAGAGGACATCGCGAACAACAATCTGGTGCTTTTCGGCGATCCCGGCAGCAATGCTCTCATCCGCCGGATCGCGGGGGAACTGCCTATCCGTTGGACCAAGGACAGCATCGTCGTCGGGGGAAAAACCTTTGGAGCCTCCGATCACGTGCCTGTGATGATCTATCCCAATCCACTGAACCCGCAGCATTATGTCGTGATCAATGCCGGACTCTCCGCCCAGGGCTTCCGGGAGCCGGCGGGCTATGGCGACTTTGCCGTATTGAAGATTGCCCGGCAGGCGGATGGCCAGCCGGCGACGGAAGTGGAGGATGGAGGGGTGTTTGACGAGTCGTGGCAGCTTCCGGCGGGGAGTTGAGGGCCCGTGTTGGACGCGGAGGGCTGCGGCGAGGCGGCCATCGGCCGGTGCCATGGGTAAGCGCTGCCGCCGGTCTGCGCGCGCCCTGCTCGTTCCATCGAACGCGCGGAGCCTCGCGGCACGCGTGAATTCGGGCCGATGGCGGGAATGGGACTGGTAGGATGGCGTGCCATGAGCCCTGGACCCGCCTTCGCCCGTTGGGCTTTGGCGCGGCGGCCTCGCATTGCGAAGGCCGAATGGTCGGGGCGACAGGATTTGAACCTGCGACCTCCTGGTCCCAAACCAGGCGCTCTACCAGGCTAAGCTACACCCCGAACTCCTAAGGCGATGGACGAAGGGCGTCGGTGTCAATGTTTCGCGCGCGTCCGCGCCGGGGCAAATATCTTGATAGGGCGCATTAATCTGGGTCGTGCGGCCCGCTCGGGGCCATTGTTAATAATCTCTGCTTGCGTCACCCGGAGAATCGGCTTCTGCTGGCCTCTTAAACCTTCAAACATGGACACCATTTCCCGCGAAAATAACAGCATGCTTCCGGTCGGCGGCATCATTGTGGGCGTCATCGCCTTAGCTTTCGGCCTCTATTCGTCCGTGGCCGTATCAAAGGTGAAGAACCAGCTGGCCGAGCAGCAGGATAAGGTGAACAGCGTCGCCTCGCAGGTCAGCGCTGTCTCCGCCAAGGCCGATCAGGTCAAAACGGCGCTGGACACGGTCGCCAAGCAGACCAACGACGCATTTCAGCGGTCGGCACCGAGTTGGGAACCCTCAAGGGCGATGTTGCGACCCTCAAGGAAGCCGCCACAAAGCGTGTGGAGCGGGGCGCAAAGGGCGGCTCGAAGGAGCCGGTCGTCGCGGGTCCCGGCGAATATGTGGTCAAGCGCGGCGACACCCTCGCGAAGATCGCGCGGGCAAACGGCGTTTCGCTTACCGACCTGCAGGCCGTGAATCCGGGAGTGGATTCGAAGCACCTCAAGGTGGGCCAGAAGATCAAGCTCCCCGAAAAGAAGCCGTAATTTCATTTGAATAGGCCGAGGGGCCGGTTCCCGGATCTCAAGGCCGCCGATGAGGCGGAACCGGATTCGGGATCCGGCCCCTTGTCATTTGTACACAGGTAATGAATACTGATTCCGGCGGACCGGCGCGGTGGGTCAAGGGCGGGGAGCGCGACCTTGCGACGACGCGCGTTTTCAAGTTGCTGAGCGTGCGCTACCGCCATCCCGGGCGGGGCACGGACCGGGAGTTTGTCGTCATCGACGCTCCGGACTGGGTCAATGTGGTTGCCCTGACCCCGGATGGCCTGATCGTCCTCGTCCGCCAGTTCCGTTTCGGAACGGATAATTTTTCGCTCGAGATTCCGGGCGGCGTCGTGGAACAGGGTGAGGATCCGGTTGCGGCGGGTATCCGCGAACTGAGGGAGGAGACCGGCTATGCGGGGCGGTCCGCGCGCGTCCTAGCCGTCGTGGACCCGAATCCCGCCATCCAGCGCAACCGGTGCCATCTCATTCTTGTCGAAGGGGCTGTGAAGGAGCGCGAGATCGAGTGGGATCCCGACGAGGAGATCGCCGTCAGTGCCGCCCCGGTTGCGGACGTTCTGGCGTGGGCCCGCTCGGGCAAGATCACCCACAGTCTCGTCCTGTGCGGCCTGTTTCACTTCGAGGGGTGGTGGCGGAGCCGAGGCGTTTGACAGAACGGGCCCCCGACCTAGCCTAGGACCCCACAACTGCCTGTTCATTTCCGACCGCTTATCGCCTTGGGCTGGCGTTGCAGGAGGGAGGGATAGCCCCTTTGGGGATACCCCTCCCTCCTGCGCCTTGCCCAATGCAACAATCAGCTCGGAACTGAAAAGGCATTTGTGAGACACTAGACTAGCCTGAGAAGGAGGGCCGGATGCGGCCCGTTCGCCTGATAAATGACCAAACCGTCCTTTGCCAACGCTCTTCGGCGCTTGGATCGGGTTGATGGCCGGTTGCCGGACGCGCTTGAGGCGGAGATCCGGCGGATCTACAAGCGAAGCCCGGTTTACGGCCGCCGTTTCCCGCTTCATGCCGAGCCGCTGAAGTGGTCCTGTTACGGGGATATCCCTGCCCTTTCGAAGCGCGAATCGTCGAGCGCGGGCATTCGGCGTTTTTCGCAGACTATGCCGAAGTCGAGCGCGGCCTGCGGGACAAGCGCTTCGAGTACGAAAGCACCTCTGGAACGACGTCCGGACCGATGACCGTCATCATGGAGGGCGGCTGGTGGGAGGCCCAGACCAAGCGGGCCTACCAGGCTTCGCCGATCCTGGGCGAGTTCGCCGGCCGGCCGCATCGCAAGTGCGTCCTGGCCCCGGTCGGGTGCTCGAGCAATCTCTGCCCGTACGAGGACCATCCGTTTCCGCACCGGTACTTTGACGGCACCGTCTACCTGAACCTTTCAAGCGACCCGTTCGTGTTCCCGAGGCGGAATGGGACCGGATTCTCGTGGAATTGCAGGCGACCCAGCCCGAGATCCTGGAGGGCGAGCCGGTCTATCTGTCGCTCCTGGCGCGGGCGGTGGCGAGGCGGGGCGTTCGCGTGCCGAGCATCCGCGTGGTTATCCTGACCTATGGAAAGGCGAGCCGGCAGCATGGCCGGCGAATCGCCGAAGCCTTCCCGGCGCCGCAGGTCGACCTCTACGGCTCGACGGAGGCGGGCTATCTTTTTGTGGGCGAGGCCTTTCGCGACAATTCGCGGGCGATCGACAGCAACGCATTCATCGAACTCGTCCCTTGGCGGCCCGAGCGGCCCGATGTGTTCCAGATCTTTGTCACGACGCGGGACCGCGAGGCGATGCCGCTCTTGCGCTACCACACGGGCGACGTCGTGAGCAGGCGCGAGACCGGGTTCAGGGTGCTGGGCAGGGAGCGCGACCTCTATTACCGGCCGGAGGGCGGCCCGCTTTCGCCCGAGGATGTCGACGCGGCGCTGCCGGCGGATTTCGCGTGCTGGCACTACCTGCTGGCCCAGACCGGTGAGGCGCGTTGGGATTTTCACTATGTGGCGGACAGCGCCGCGGATCGAGGCGAGCTTGAGGAGGCGCTCGGGCGCTGCCTGGGCGAGGGCGTGCGAGTCAACGCGTTTCGGCGCAGGACCATCGCCCCCGCGGCAAGCGGCAAGTTCGCGCTGCTAAAACCGCTCGCCCGTTAACGGGCCGCGAAAGGCCGGCTGGAAAAGGGCTGGCAGCCGCTCCCTTGGGAGATCCCTTTCTTCGGCCAACGAGCAATGAAATGGGAGTCCTGTGGGCGCGGCTGCCAGGGTTCCTGACAAAGGGACGGGCTGGACGGCCGGCGGATTGGATGGAATCGTTTGATAAGCTGGATGGTTGCGGCGGATATTGACGGGTATCTTCCGTTTTCTGACGAAGCCGCGGCCCGATTCCACAACCTCGACTGCTATCCAACAGGATCGGCCGGTTGAACGCCAACTTGAGGCCGGAGCATGCGATTGAGGCTTTCACCCCGGCGCAAGGGCGGGAGGCATTTATTGTCGGCGGTTCAACGCCTTTCAAGGATCGCTAATAGCGCCGAACAGGGGGCAGGCGTCGCTTTACATGGCGAACTGGGCCGTTGAAAATCACGCGTCTTTTGTTCCATGATCTCTCGATGAGCCTGTTCGGACACCTCTTCAAATCCACGATCGGCCGCAAATTCCTGATGGCCGTGACGGGCGTCGTGCTGATCGGCTTTGTCACCGGACATCTCGTCGGCAACCTCCAGGTGTTCGAGGATCCGGACAAGATCAACGGCTACGCCCACTTCCTTCAGTCGCTCGGACCGACGCTGTGGGCCGTGCGCGCGGTGCTGTTTGTCTGCGTCTGCATCCACATCTGGGCGGCGACGACGCTGGCGATCGAGGACCGCCGTTCCCGGGGCCCGGAGGCCTACCGGGTGAACACGTGGCTCCAGGCCTCCTTCTCCTCCCGCTACATGCGCTGGACCGGCTACATCGTTCTGGCCTTCATCGCCTATCATCTGGCGCAATTCACGCTGGGGACGGTCCAGACCGACAGTTTCAAGACCCATCTCGCGCACTACACGATGGCGAGCGACTACCGGATTTTCGGGCTGACCGTTGTCAGGGCCGGCACGGACGTTCTCGACGTCCACACGATGGTGGTCCGCGGCTTCCAGAACGAGATTGTGGCCGCATTTTACATCATCGCCGTGGGGCTCCTGTCCCTGCACCTCCTGCACGGCACCGAGAGCCTTTTCCAGACCTTCGGATGGCGCAACGAACGATGGGCCCGTGGGTTGCGCACAGTGGCCGCACTCGGATGCGCCGTCTATTTCCTCGGCAACCTGGCGATCCCCGGAGCAGTCCTGGCGGGAAAGCTGCAACCCCGGCTCCCTGCGGCTCATATGGCCGCCGTGTCGAGACCCTGATCGCCCTCACGCCATGGCACAACTCGACTCAAAGATCCCCCCGGGGCCGCTCGCCGACAAGTGGCGCAGGCACCGCGCGGACATCAAGCTCGTCAACCCCTCGAACAAGCGCAAATACGAGGTGATCGTCGTGGGAGCCGGCCTTGCCGGCGCGTCCGCGGCGGCGACGATGGCTGAACTGGGCTATCGGGTGAAGTGCTTCGTGTTCCATGACAGCCCGCGCCGGGCCCACTCCATTGCCGCGCAGGGCGGCATCAATGCGGCGAAGAATTACCAGAACGACGGCGACAGCGTTCACAGGCTTTTCTACGACACGATCAAGGGAGGCGACTACCGCTCCCGCGAGGCCAACACCCACAGGCTTGCTGAGGTCTCGGTCAACATCATCGACCAATGCGTGGCGCAGGGCGTCCCTTTTGCGCGGGAGTACGGCGGGCTTCTCGCCAACCGCTCCTTTGGCGGAGCCCAGGTGTCGCGAACCTTCTATGCGCGCGGCCAGACCGGCCAGCAGCTCCTGCTCGGGGCCTATTCCGCGCTTTCGCGGATGGTCGGGGCTGGGGGGGTGCAGCTTTTCACGTTCAGCGAGATGCTCGATCTCGTGGTCGTCGACGGCCATGCGAAGGGGATCGTCGTCCGCGACCTTAGGACCGGCGAGATCACCCGGCATTCCGCCGACGCGGTCGTCCTTGCGACCGGCGGCTACGGAAACGTGTTCAACCTGTCGACCTATGCGCGCGGGTCCAACGCGACGGCGATCTGGCGCGCGTACAGGCGCGGGGCCTGCTTCGCAAACCCCTGCTTCACCCAGATCCATCCGACGTGCATCCCCGTTTCCGGGGACTACCAGTCCAAGCTGACCCTCATGTCGGAGTCGCTCCGCAACGACGGCCGGATCTGGGTGCCGAAGCGCAAGGAGGACAGGCTTAAGGCCCCGGGCGAAATCGCCGAGGCGGACCGCGACTACTACCTGGAGCGCATGTACCCGGCCTTCGGCAACCTCTGCCCGCGGGACATCGCCTCGCGCGCGGCGCAGCGCGTCTGCGACGAGGGCCGCGGCGTGGGCGAGACGGGGCTCGGCGTCTATCTCGATTTTGCGGAGGCGATCGGGCGCTTGGGCGAGTCGGCCGTGCGCGAGCGCTACGGAAACCTCTTCGACATCTACCACGAGATCACCAACGAGAACGCGTACCGCGTGCCGATGCGGATCTTCCCGGCGGTCCACTACACGATGGGCGGCCTGTGGGTCGACTACAACCTAATGTCCAACCTGCCGGGGCTTTTCGTCCTCGGTGAGGCCAATTTTTCTGACCACGGCGCCAACCGGCTCGGGGCCTCCGCCCTGATGCAGGGCCTGGCCGACGGGTACTTCGTGATTCCCTATACGATCGGCAACTACCTGGCGACTCAGAAGCCGGGCTCGCGCCCGGCTCCGGACGGGGCGGAGTTCCGCGCGGCTGAGGAGGAGGTTCGGGGGCGGGTCGCCCGGCTGCTCGGGGCGAAGGGAGGGGAGCCGGTGAGCCGGTTCCACAAGCGGCTCGGGGCGATCATGTGGAAAAGCTGCGGGATGGCGCGCAACCGGGCCGGGCTCGAGAAGGCCTTGCAGGAGATCCCGCCCCTGCGCGAGGAGTTCTGGAAAAACGTCAACGTGCCCGGATCCGGCGAAACCCTCAACCAGTCCCTCGAGCAGGCGGGCCGGGTGGCTGATTTCCTGGAGCTGGGCGAGCTGTTCTGCCGCGACGCCCTCGCGCGCGAGGAAAGCTGCGGCTGCCATTTTCGGGAGGAGTACCAGTATCCGGACGGCGAGTGCAAGCGCGACGACGAGCACTTCGCCCATGTGGCGGCCTGGGAATACCAGGGGGAGGGGAAGGCGCCGCTGCGAAACGTCGAGCCCCTCGCCTATGAATTCACAAAGATGAGCGTGAGGAACTACAAGTGAGAGGGTCCAACGTGGCTTCCGAAAACACGACAAGGAACATCTCCGTCACCGTCCGCGTCTGGCGCCAGGCCGGCCCGGGCGCGCGCGGGCAGTTCGTCGATTACCCGGCCCGCAACCTGAACCCGAACATGTCGCTTCTCGAGATGCTCGACGTCCTCAACGACGAGCTGACCGTGAAGGGGGAGGAGCCGATCGCGTTCGCCCACGACTGCCGGGAGGGCATATGCGGCACCTGCTCGCTCGTCATCGACGGGAAGCCCCACGGGCCGCACCGGGGCGTGGCAAGCTGCCAGACGTACATGCGCAGCTTCCCGGATGGCGCGGTCATCACGATCGAGCCGTTCCGCGCGTCGCCCTTTCCCGTCATCAAGGACCTCATCACCGACCGCTCGGCCTTCGACAAGATCCAGCAGGCGGGCGGATTCATCACCGTCCGGACGGGGGCCGCCCCCGAGGCGAACGCGATTCTGGTGCCGAAGGACGCGGCCGAGCTCGCGATGGACGCCGCCCAGTGCATCGGCTGCGGCGCGTGCGTCGCCGCCTGCAAGAACGCAAGCGCCATGCTCTTCGTCGCGGCCAAGGTTTCGCACATGGGCCTCCTGCCGCAGGGCCAGCCGGAGCGCGACCGGCGCGTGCTGGCGATGGTAAAAGTGATGGACGAACTCGGATTCGGCGGATGCACGAACCAGTACGAGTGCAGCGCCGCGTGCCCGAAGCTGATCTCCCACGATTTCATCGCGCGCATGAACCGCGACTACCTTAAGGCGTCGTTCCGGGCGGCCTTCAAGCCGGTCACTGCGACGGCGGGAGGCGGGGCGGCCTGACCCTTCTTTCAGAGAGGGGCGGAGGTTTTTTGTAACTTTCCGCGGGGCCCCGTGTTTTCAGGGTAATCAATAAAATTACCATGAAGACAAACAACTCTTATGCCCTTGCCGCCCTCATCTCATCTGCCGCATTGCTCCTGATGCTGCTGAATACCGAGGCGATTGTAATAACGACATTCATCATCGGGTTTCTCGCGATCGCCGTCTGCGACTACGCCAGGGCGGTCAGGGAAGAGGCCCGCGCCGCAAGGCGCCTCGCACCGGCGCGGGACTTCCCGCTGCCGGAGCAATCGTTCTCCACTGCGGCGCGCTGACGCCCTTCCGAATCGGAAGGGCGCCGCGCCCCGCCTTCGCCAAGGCTACGGCGCGGCAGGCTCCGCCCAACGGGCGAAGGCGGGACGGCGCTTGCGGCAGCCTTCCGGGCCTTGAGCCAAAACGCCCTTCCGAATCGGAAGGGCGGCTCAGAAGAGCGAAAGCGCCTTGGCGCTTTCCAGAGCAATCCAAGCGGCGCCGGCGGCGGCGGCAACGATCAGGACGTTCCTGGCGAGCCTGCGGCCGCGCAGGACCGCATCCTGAAAATCGGTGTTCAGCGTCTTGCGGTTGTTCTGCGACAGGAAGCTGACAAACCGGGGGTCCCGGAAGCGGCCGCGCGAATCTCTCGCCAAGCCGAACCGCAGGGCGGGACGGTGGAAGAATCTCAGCAGGGCGCTCAGCATCCCTGATACATCGGATTATTGGCTTCGTTTTTCAATCGAAATTGACGAATAATGCCGATCTCGCGTCTGCTTGAACCATGCATCACTTCCGCTACATCGGCCAGAATCTGCACTGCGAGTCGGTCGATCTGGCCGAGGTGGCGCGGCTTTACGGCACGCCGACCTATGTCTACAGCGCGGCCACGATGGCCGACAACTACGCCCGCCTGGCCCGAAGCGTGGCCGGGCTGGACGTTCAGATCTGCTTTGCCAACAAGGCGAATGCAAATCTGGCGGTGCTCCGGCAGTTCGCGAACCTCGGGGCGGCCTTCGATTTTGCAAGCGGCGGGGAGTTGAGGCGCGTCCTGGCGGCGGGGGCGGACGTGCGGCGCAGCGTTTTCGCGGGTGTCGCCAAGACCGAGGCGGAAATCAAGCTCGCCCTGGAAAGCGGGATCTTCTCGTTCCATGTGGAAAGCGAACCGGAACTCGCCCGCATAAACCACGTTGCGGGCAAGCTCGGCGCCAGGGCGCCGGTGGCGATCCGCGTCAATCCGGACGTCGACGCCCTCACGCACGCCAAGATCAGCACCGGAAAGAGCGAGCACAAGTTTGGCATCCCGCTGAAGGCGGCCGGCGCCGCCTACGAGGCGGCGGCGAAGTACCCCAACCTCGAACTGCGGGGCGTGCAGATGCACATCGGCTCCCAGATCACGGAAGTGGGCCCGATCCTCGAGGCGGTCCAGAAGGTGGCGGCGTTTGCCGCGGAACTGAAGACGCGCTTCGGAATCCGGTATTTCTCGATAGGCGGCGGCATCGGGATCGTGTACCGCGATGCCCTGGCCAGCGGGCAGGCGGCCTGGTGGGAGGCGCAGCCCGAGGGACGCCGGCCGATGACGCCTGAAGTGTACGGCGCCACGCTTTTGCCTTATCTCAAGCCGCTCGGCCTCAAGATTCTCATGGAGCCGGGGCGGTTCCTTGTCGGCAATGCCGGCGTCCTGCTGACGCGGGTCGAATACCTGAAGCGGGGCTCCGGAAGGAACTTTCTCATCGTCGATGCGGCGATGAACGATCTCGTCCGCCCGGCCATGTACGACGCCTACCACGAGATCGTGCCCCTCCACCGGGACACGACGCGCCCCTCCCTGGTCGCCGACGTCGTCGGCGGCATCTGCGAGAGCAGCGATTCCTTTGCCAAGGACCGCGCGCTGCAGGATGTCGGCGAGGGCGAGTATCTGGCGCTCATGAGCGCGGGAGCCTATGGGCGCACGATGGCGAGCCGGTACAACGCGCGCCCGATGCCGGCCGAGGTCATGGTCAAGGGCAGCGCGTTTGAACTGGTCGGGGCCCGCGAGACCTTCGAGCAGCTGATCGAGGGGGAGCGCATCCCGGCATTCCTGCAGTAGGGCGGGAAAATATTCCGTGGCAAAAGGCCCCTCGGCCCATTAATCAGCGCACATGAATTTCACGGTCGTTGGCGCTGGCGCTGGGGCACCGCTTTCGCCCTGCACCTCGCGCGCCTTGGGCACGGCGTTGCCCTTGTTCCCCGGCGTCCCGAGCAGGCGGAGGCGATCGCGGCGGCGCGCGAAAACGCGGAGTACCTTCCCGGCGTTGCCCTTCCCGCCAATCTGCGGATCACGGCGGAACTGGCTTCGGGGCTTGAAGGGGCCGAAGTGGCGCTTCTTGCCTGTCCTTCCCAGGCCCTGCGCGAGACGGCCGG
>CAVVGS010000025.1:0-4590 GCA_963747795.1 uncultured Verrucomicrobiae bacterium | reverse complement strand
GATCCTGCGGCGAACTGGCTGGCGTAAACGCTGGTCATGATCGGCGTCGTCGCCGGCTGGATGCCCGCAGCCACAGCCGAATTGCCCGTGGTGACGGCGTTGCCCCACCCGACATTGCTCGCAATGACGTTCCCGGAGGAGTCATAAAGCGTCAGGGCGGGCCTGGCCAGGGTCTGTCCGCTGAGCGGCGGGTCGTTCACGCCGAGCGCCGGCCCAACGGCCCGGATGAGCACCGTCTGGGCCGTGCCTCCGATCGTCCAGAATCCTGCGTCCAGAAATTGGTACTGATTGGCGCCGGTTCCGGCGCCTGTTCCAACGTAGCCGCGGGTCGAGATGTTGACCAGGTGGGAAGTGGGTGTTCCCACATACGAGTCATAGTCGTAGGCCTCGATTTGCGCGACCCCGACGCCACTGCTTGCACTGGTCACCTCCGCCGTGTAACCGATTCCCGGGCCCGCCGGAACGCTCGTGAAGATCGCCGTGTCGTTGGAATTGGACTGGAACGGGGCGGCATACACGGTCGCGAAGGCGTTCATCAGGGTCTGGCCGCCACCCCAGGCCGTGTTGGTGGTGAGCTGGGCGCTTGCGCTGTTGAGAATCAAATCCGGGTCGGCGAGGGTCAGGCCGGACAGCTTCGGCTGGACAACGGCAAGATTGGGACCGATGCCCCGAACCACGATGTTCTTGGAGCCCGATCCGTCGGTGTAAAACCCCGCATCGAGGTTCTGGTTGGGGCCAGTGCCCACGTAGCCCAGCGTGGATATATTGTACAGGTGCGAGCCAACCGAGACGGCCACGTTCGCCGCGCTTGAAGTGACCGAGCCGTAGCCGTTGGTGGCAACGACGGTGTAACTGCCCCGCTGCGTCGTGCCGATATTCGCCAAAGTGAGCGTGGATTGGGTGGCGTTCGCAATTGCCTGCCCGTTGAGGTACCATTGGAAAAGGGGCGCCGGTGTCCCCCCGGCGCCAGCGCTCAAGGTGACGGTTGCGCCCGCGCTCGCGCTGGCGCCGGCCGGCTGGGTCGTTAAGACTGCCGGCGTGCCGCTGTTGAGCGCAGAAATGAGGTTGGTGACATTCGGCGTTCCGACGCCCGTGCAAAGGTCGTAGCCCGGGCCCGCGCTGTAGGCTCCGTTGCTCCCGACCGTGATGTCGTTGAAGGCATTGGTCCCGATCAGGGGGTAGATTTTCGGGCCGAGAAGACCCACGGTGGGAAGCCCCGCATTCGCCCGCGCCTGGTTGATGATCGCAGTCAGGCCCGCCCAAATCGGACCCGCAGCGCTGTCGCCCCCGATCCCCAGCGTCGCACCATTCAAGACAACAAGGCCGAAATTCGTGCCGAGTGCCGACGGCGCCGCAGCATCGGGCACGCACCGCATCGTCCCTGCCGGCACCCCTGGGCCCACCTGCCATGCGGGTCGCGGAAAGAATGTGCTGTATCCCCCGCCGGTGTTGGACCAGGCGGTCTCGCTCGTTTCGTTCCAATTCGAATCGAAGGTCATGGCCGTGCCGCCGAGCGCGGTCACATAGGGGTCCGTCGTGGGATACTCGGGTGCGACGCTTGCCCCGTACGACCCGGTGTCGCCCGCGCCGTGAAAAATCGTGATCCCGGCCGCGGCCATCTGGGCAAATTGTTGAGAAGCACTTTGCAATGAAGCGGGTGCGATGTTCGTTTCCTGGCTGGAGATGCTGCTTGTGAAGATCTTGACAACCCCCTCGTTGAGGATCTGCGTGCAGGCCTCCAGGAAGAACACTAGCCCCCCGTTCGGCGCCGCGTAGATTCTGATATTGGCCCCGGGCGCGATGCCGCTTGACCATTGCGTGTCAAGCGAGACCTCGTTGAGCGTATAAGCGCCTGGTATGGCGCCGCCTTCAATCGGGACGACGGTAAAGCCGGCCGGATTCTCGTTTGTCCCTGTCAATTGGTCAAAGGTGGCCAGGTCGCTCGCCAACGGAAGGGCGAAGGCCCAGATTGCGATCGTTTGCCCGGCTCCGTTGAGATTGGCCGGAACGTGATAGGCCGCGAGGACATCGGCCGGTATTGGGTTTTTCGGATGCACAAAATCCGGAATCGAGGCTGCCCCGCGAAGTCTTGGCGCATGCAGCCGAATATGCGGCTGGAGGCCGTCAATTCCAAGGACTGCGGAAGCGATCTCTTCCGGCACCGATGGCGCGGAGACTGCGGAAGTGAATTCTCCCTCCTCTGTTGCCACCCGGGCGAACGAAACGCCCAGCGCCTCAGCGATTTGAGCGGCCGTCCCGCGGACGAAAACGTTGGTGTGGTTCGCATCGACGAGAGTGGGAGCAAACCCCTGGGATTCGAGCCAGGTTGCGACCCGGTCGTAGTCGGCCTTGAGCGGCAGAAAGTCGGCCTCCATCTCGGCACGCGAGAGCGTTCTCCCTGACTCGAGAATGGCCCTTAGCCTGTCGAGATTGCGCAAGCGCAGGCTGACAACGAGATGAAGCGGCTCCGCCGCCTCGGCGGCCGTCAAGGTCGCCCTGACGCGATGCGGACCGGAAACAGGAGCATCGACCGGCACCTCCTTTACTGAATCCCTGAGCAGGATTCGAGCGCCGGCAACGGCGCCCCGGGACGGAAGCGCCGACGATGCGGCCAGCGCAATCGTTGCGATTCCAATCGAGATCGAAATCAACTTCTTCATGCGAGAGAGGGTTCTTGCACCTCCAAGCAGCCGGCCGGCGCAAAAGCGAACAGCCCATTATTGCCCGCCTGCTTCAAGTCGAAGCGGTCTCTCTTGCTAATCCCTGCGCAGCGATCCGCGGAAACGCGGGGTTCGCCCCGCAGAATGGAGCGACTATTGGGATCGAGCGCGATCCTGCCGTTGCAGACTGCGAAGGGCGTCCACCTGCGGCGCGGATAGGAACTCTCCTGCCCGCTCGTAGACCCGCTGCGTGAGGGCGCTGCCGATATTCGCGCTGAAAAGGCCCGCCCCGATGGCGATGTCGAATGTAAACGGTGACTTGATTCTCAACAGCGAATCCCGAAGGAGGACGGCGAGTTTGCCGGCCTGTTCGTCCGTTAGCGGGGTGGGTGTGTCCCGCAGTGCCAGGGTCAACCTGTTCACCGCCGTCCATTGGATGAGATCATACCGGTATTGGACGTAGTCCGCGTACGGGCCATCTCCCAGCAACGCCTTGATGTCGTTGTCCACATCCTGCTGGCCGCGGTCCCTCCCCTCGCGAAGAACGAGGCGGTCCCTGTTCGCCGCGAACCCCAGTTCTCTTTGCGCCTCTAAGACGTCGAAATTAGTCGCCTCCTTCTCAACGAGTAGATTCCGGAACCGGTCCAATTGCGGCGCCGGCAGGTTGAGAGACGCGAATAATCGCCCATAAAACAAATCCAGGCGCGCCTTTGCCTGCCGGAATACCGTCTGCCGGAAATCATCGTCCTCCAGCATCTTCGCCTTGAACTCGGCGACGGTGTGGGAAGGTCTTGTGTTGGCATCCCCTGCAAAAAGCCCGACTTGCGGCCAGCCAAAATCATCCGTCGTCCCCTGCGTTCCGGCAGTACCGCCTGGCGCCCGAACATTCTCCGCCGGCATTGCTCCGGAGCCCATGGCGGATGGCGCACCAACGGAGAGAGGTGGGGCCGGCTCGGACACAGGGGAGACCTGCGCATCGCCTGCCTGTCCCAGCGGAACGAGTGCTGCGCCCGGCCGGCTGACCTTTTCCACTTCGTGGACCGCAACTCCAATCCCAACGCCCCCGACGAGCACGCCGGTCAGGATTTTCCAAAGTCCGAATGTGGTGGCGGTGGCAACGCCCGCCTGGCTCAAGGCGCCCACGGCGACTTTCGCGACCAGCCCGGCCGGAGCGGCCATGGCGGACTGGCTCACAAAAGCGGCGGCCAAGGCTGCCGAAGTCGAGGCAATTCCGCGCCTGGCAAGCTGGCCGCGCAATTTTTCCAATGCGCGATCGATTCGCATGCGCGCCGCATCGGGACTCAGGCGCAGCTTTGCCCCAATTTCGGCGAGGGGACGGCCTTCGAAGAATCGCAGCAGCACGACCTCGCGGTCCCGCTCGTTCAGCGATTCCATCGTCTCGTCGATGATCGGTCGCAGCTGGTCCCAGCCGGATTCAGGTGCGGAGTTCAGTTCGTTCATTTCATGGCCCTCCTGTTCATGGGTTCGGCGGCGCCTTTCGGAACGCACGGCCTGTGAAGCGGCATACCTCGCGCCCGTGTAAAGCCAGCCGGCGAGGACCGCCCGGTCCTTCAGGGTTGCGGCCTTGCGCGCCAGGTCGTTGAAGACCCGCTGGGAAACGTCGTCGGCCAGATGCGCGTTTCCGCCGACCAGCCGCAGCGCGGTGAAGTACACGAGGTTGATGTGCCGGCGCACGAGTTCCTCGAATGCCTCCTGGGAACCGTCCTCAGAATACCGTCGCAGCAGCTCGCCGTCCTCCGTCACGCCATCGTTTTCTGCGCGGTCCCCGTTGCTCATAGGCCTTGGCAATTAGATGACATCAACAGTACAGCAGCCGGCCGCTGCGAAAGCGAACAAGGAATTGGACCGCAGGCAGTTCCCGCGAAATCCCCGATCGGTCAGCAGCAAACGCCGGCTCACTTCGCCGCTG
>CAVVGS010000024.1:0-115450 GCA_963747795.1 uncultured Verrucomicrobiae bacterium | reverse complement strand
AGAAAATCCCCGGCAGGAAGAGCGCAAAGAGGGAGCCGAATATCGGCTCGAAGCAGTACATGAGGCCGGCCTCCGTGGCCGTGATCCTGGGCTGCCATTTGGTCATTATCGAGAAGGCCCCCAGCGTGCAGAAAATCGTCAACAGGAGGGTCAGCCCCAGCCAGGGGGAGAAGCACCAGGGCCGGATGAGCGAGACGGCGCTCGGGGCCGAGGCAATCGCCATAGCGCCAAATGCGACGGCTTCAAGCGCCAGCCAGACCAGCGTCACCTTTTCCGGCCGGGTCGAGGCGAACGTAGGATTTTCCAGGGAAAGAATCTGCACCATGAAGAAGACGGAACAAAGAATGGTCTCCATCTCGCCGCGCCCCAGGTGCATCTGCCCCCAGTCAAAACGGCCGAGGATTGCGACGCCGGCCATCACCAGGGCGCAGCTCAGCCACACGCGGACCCCCGGGTTCCGCCTGTGGCGCAGGGCGAGCCACAGCGGTATCAGAATCGCGTAGAACTGCGTCAGGAAGGCCGAAGTCGATGCCGCTGTGAAACGCATGCCATCGTTTTGAAGCAGCATCCCCGCGATGCCGAAGGACCCGACGAAGAGCCCGTGTTTGAGTTCCTGGCCCGTCAACCACGGGCGCGGACCCGCGCCCGCGCCGGCCCCGGGTTTGCGGGCTCCCCGACGGCACTGCCATGCGGCCAGGACCAGGGCGCCGATCAGGAACCGCGGTGCCACCGTGCAGGCGACGGCAAAGGCCGCGTTCCCGGGTGCGAGGCGCGCGTTTAGGACAAGAAGCGCCTTGATGAGGGGAAAGCTCAACCCCCAAAATACGTTTGCCAGCAGCAGCATCCCGAGGGCCTTGGTGTGCAGCGCGGCGGATGTCTTGCTCATGGGCGATTGGCCAACCTGCCCACCCGCGCGATACGCGCCAAGCCAATACCGGGCGGGCAGGCGAGGCGGACGGGCTCAAGCCTGCGATGGAGCCGCGCCGATCGTCTCCATGTTCAAATCCCTGCGCAGGGCGCGGTCCCTGCTGGGCTTCCATATGAACTGGTCCACGAAATAGTGATGGCAGGGAAACCCCAGGAAAAAGGCGCCCAAAAGCGTGTCCGTGTAAACGGAACCAAACAGGTGCACCTTGCCCACGATGGCGAAAGTCGGCGCGAAACACTGTGGTCCGTCAAAGATCTGGATGCCGCAGCCAAAGCCGCGCACGAGCAGCCCAAAACCGACCGCCGTTCCCGCAAAGATGAATACGTTGCGGGAGAGAACCGCGGCGATGCCCGATGCGCGGGCGGTTGCCGGATCGCGGAAACGGTTGCGCTGGTGGCAATAGACGAGCACGTGATACTGGATGTCGTGATAGATCGTGACGAACGCGCTGAACGTGATCAGCGGCGCGGTGAGGGCCGCCTGCGAAAAACAAACGACGATATGCAGCGGCAAAACGGCGCAGAAAAGCATGATCTTGGGCACATTGAGGGCCTCGCCCCGCCGCCATTTGATGAATTGCCTCCAGGCGAACGCGAGGATCAGCCAGGCGAGCGTGACCAGGCACGCCGCCACCGCAAGGTGCTCCCAGGCGATCCGGCCCTCCCAGGAGCCCGAGAGGATCCCGGCGATTCCGCCAAGATCCCGCAGGGTAGGCAGGACCGGGAAGCGGGGCGAAAGCCCGAAGGCCTGCCGGCTTTCGGCATGCCGGATCACAAAGACAGCAAATGGCAGCAGAAGGCCCATGTGCATGAGAAGCCCGTCCGCGCGGCGGTCCCTGAGCCCGGTCTCGCCGTTCTTGACCTGGTACAGCCGCATGAACCCGTAATGCTGCCTGACGACGTGCCAATACGCCCAGATTCCCACCGCCAGCACGAAGGCCTCGAACGGCACCATGTAGCGGGCGACACCCGCCGTGAACAGGCCATAGCAGAGGAGCAGAACCGCAGGTCCGGCCGGAAGCCAGAAGAGGCTGCCGAGCAAAAGCCTTCGCCGAGCGCGAAACTCCTGCCTGTCCAGGTAGGTGCGCAGGTAGGTGCCGAAGAAGTGGGGCGTATCCAAGAACGTGACAAATATCAGGTAGATGAAAAGCATGTCCCATCCAAGGCCCGCGCGCATGAAGTAAACGAGATAGCCCGCCAAGGCGCCGCCGATGAAAGCGATTAGGTCAACCCTTTTGCCAACTATCCACTTGGTGCTGATTTGCGACATGCGCGGTGCTCAAGACGGTGGTCAGATAGCGCCGCTTTTCAAGCCGCCCGGAGAGATATAATCGGCTCCGGCCGAGGCTGCTAGACCCCGTCGACCCGCAGGAGGACGCCGGTCGCGTTGTCGATTCCGCCGCGCGCGAGCACAAGTTCGACCAGCCTCCGCAGCTGGGCGGCCGGCTCCTCGGGCAGTCCCATTATGCCACCGATCTCGCCGTCGGCGACGGCCCCGCTCACGCCATCGGTGCAGAACAGATACCGGTCGCCGGCCTCCAGGGGGACCGACACGCAGTCCGGCCGCGGCGGCACAAGGCTTCCCAGCCATTGGGTGAGGGCGCGTGCCTGGCGCGGAGGGTAGTGCGCGATTTCGCCCAATTTGCGCCCTCGCGCGGCCTCGTTCTCCACGGAATGGTCCTCCGTCAGCCGGAAGAGGCGGCCCCGCCTGAGTCCGTAACAGCGGGAATCCCCCACGTGCGCGACGAGGAGGCTCTTCCCCCGCGCGCAGCCAAAGGTGAGGGTCGATGCGATTCCGGTCGCCGGGCTCACGAAGGCGGCCTTTTCGGCCACCGCCCTGCTCGCGCCAAAAACGATCGCGGCCAGGTCGGGTTCCTCGCCGGCGGCCAAGGCACGAAAGGCGTCCAGCACGGAATCGCGCGCACATTGGGCGGCCTCGCCTCCGCCGGGCACGCCCCCGACTCCGTCGGCCACGCCGAAGACGAGCCTCGCCTCGTCCAGTATGAACCGGTCCTCGTTTTCCCTGCGCACCCGCCCGATGTCCGTGAGCGCTGCGGCGCAAACCTGGATCATGCGTGGAGGATTGACCGGAGGAATCGGCCTCTAACCTGCATCCATCAGCCGAGGCGCCTGAGGAGCACCTTGGCGTTGCGGCCGCTTTCCTCGTACTGCTTTAGCCGGGCCTCCGGGAGGTTCTCCTTGCCGGTCTCCTCGAAGCCGCAAACGTTGATGAAGAATCCGAAACTCTGGGTCGACAGGGCGATCACCGTCGTCGCGCCCCGTTCCTTGGCCTGGAGGCATGCGTAGTCGACCATCTTCTTGCCGATGCCCCGGTTGTGGTAGAAGGGCATGACGTAGAGGGAGCCGACCTCGGCCACCTCGGGCTTCTCCGCATAGAAGATGAGCGTGACGCAGGCGATGATGTTCTCGTCGATCTCGAAAACGAAGAACTGGTCGATGTTCTTCTCGATCTGCCTGCTGGGTCCGGTAGATCAGCTCCTCGCGCCGCACGGCGTTGCGGGTCAGGTTGTAGATCAGCCGCACGTCCCGCTTGGCGGCCTTGCGGATCTGCTGGTAGTCGTTGCCGTAGACGAGCGAGCCCACGCCCTCGTTGGAGAAGATCTCGTTCAGCAGGCCGTCGAAGACGCGGCCGTCCAGGATGTGAACCCGCGGCGTCCCGGTCTCGATCGCCTTGATCGCGTGCACCGCCTTGCTGCGGCTCGCCTCGGAAATCTGCTCGGGATGGTTCGCCAGAAGCGCACGCAGGGCGTCCACGGCGATCTCGCGCCGCACCTCGCCCTCGATCTCCAGGCCCGTGTGCGGGGTGAGGAAGATGATCTTCGTGGCGCCCAGCACCTCCGCAAGCTCGGCGGCGAGCAGGTCCGAATTGACCCGCAGCGACTTGCCGTCGGGCCCGAAGGCGAGCGGTGAGACGAGCGGCACGACCTGCTGCGCGATCAGCTCGATGATCAGTTCCTTGTCGATGCGCTCGACCTTGCCCGTAAGCTGCTGGTCGACCCCCTTGATGATGCCCACCGGCAGCGCGCGCACGGCGTTTGTGATCACCGCCTTGAGGGAATTCTGCGTGAGGCCCTCGAGGATCACGTGCGAAACGCGCGAGGAGGAGCGGATCGAGAGGTCCAGGGTAGCCGCGTCAGTCGGGCCGGTTCCGTCGGCGTTGCTGATCGCGATGCCGCGCAGCGCCGCGAGGTCCTGCAGCTGCTGGCTGATCCCGTGGACCAGCACGACCTTGATGCCCAGGCTTCGCAGGACCGCGATGTCGACGAGCAGATTGCCGAAATTCTCGTCGTCCACGATCGATCCGTCGATCGCGATGATGAAGATCTGCCCCTGAAATCGGGGAACGTACTTCAGGATGCCGCGCAGATCCGTCGGTTTGATTATGGTCGCCTGCGCCTGCGAGGCGTGGGGCGCAGGGCCGGGGCCGTTGCCGTTGCTCATCTTGTTCGCAAGTGTTTTCGACGATACCAGGCGCCGCGTCAAGGGGCAGCTTTGCTCAGCGCACCTGGAGGTCCCAGCTCCGCGAGCCCTCCTGCGCGACAAGCGTGAATCGGTATCGTCCCGGGTCAAAGGTGCCGGGCGGAATGTCGATCTCCACCGTTTCCCGCTCCGTCCGGGCGGTCAGCCCATCCGTCAGCCGCTCGAAATCGGTCAGGAGGTAGGCCTCGCCCCCGCGGATGTACAGGCGGGCTCCGGAGAGGACCTGCCTCAGATCGGAGGCCGCGCACACAAATCGGACCGGGTACGGGCGCGAACTGTCGAGGGCCGCCGGCGCGAAGACGGGGCCGATCGAGGCCGGGATGAGCGGCGGCTTGACCAGGGAGCCCCGCAGCACTCCGGGGAGGCCGCCCGGGGAGCCCGACACGAGCGCAGGCTGGGCATTTTCGTCGATCGTCCGCCCCGACGCAATCCGGGCTGCGGAAAGCGAAACGCGGCGGAAGCCCGCCCGGGCGATGTTCGTCTTTTCACGGGCGTCGTTGTATGGCTCGTATCCCGGCCCCGGCTTTCGGAAATGAAGCGTGAGGTAGGTGTACGGCACGACAAAAAGGATCATCGCGAGGATGATCCATTTCATGGGCCATGGCTTGCGGGCGGCTGGCATCTGTTATTTCGGGAGTTTTCTCTAACCGGCGCCATTGGCAATCATCGTCGGATATTGGAGGTTCGATGGGGAGACCTGCCCTCACGAGGAGATTGCCGCCTCATCCGGAGTCTCCGGGCCGCCATCCGGCCGACAGACCTGTCGGCGGATATTGGCGGCCGGCATTGACGGAGGATCTTGGCATTGGCGGCACCTGACGAGTGAGGGCAGGTCTCCCCATCGAACCTCCGATTTACCGTTGCTCCCCGGGGAGGGGCCTGCTTCTTTGGCCGGCTCGATGAAACTCTGGTCCCAGTTCTTCATTCCGACACTCAAGGAGAGCCCCGCAGACGCCGAGATCGCCTCGCACAAGCTGCTCATTCGGGCGGGCCTCGTCCGAAAGCTGGGCGGAGGCCTCTACACGTATCTTCCCCTGGGCCTGCGTGTCATCCGGCGGCTGTCCGAGATCTGCCGGGAGGAGATGGAGCGGGGCGGGGCGATCGAGCTGCAGATGCCACACCTGCATCCGGCGGAGTTCTGGCAGCAGGGTCCGCGCTGGGCTGCGGCCCGGCAGATCATGTACCGGGCGGACCACGCGGGCTCCGGACGCACGGCGGCGGGGGAGCCCGAGTTCGTGCTGGGGCCGACCCACGAGGAGATCATCACCCCGCTCGTCCATTCGGAGATCACGAGCTACAGGGACCTGCCGAAGATCTTCTACCAGATCGGGACGAAATTCCGCAACGAGATCCGCCCGCGCTTCGGGCTCATGCGGGCCCGCGAATTCATAATGAAGGACGCCTACTCGTTCGATGCGGACGACGACGGAGCCCTTCGCAGCTACATGGCCATGAAGGCCGCCTACGAGCGCTTCTTCGCCCGGGCCGGGCTGCGGACGATATCGGTCGAGGCCGACACCGGGGTCATGGGCGGGAGCGCGTCGCAGGAGTTCATGGTGCCGGCCGAGGTCGGGGACGACGATGTCGTCTATGGAGAGAAGAGCGGCTACGCGGCAAACCGCGAGAAGGCGACGAGCGGCATCGTGCCGCCCGGCCTTCCGGATGCTGCGCCCGAGGGCCTCGCGGAGGACTTCCCGACGCCCGGGGCCGTGACGATCGCTGCGTTGCAGGCTCCGCCATACGGGGTTCCCGCGGAGCGGCAATTCAAGACCCTTGTGTACGTCGGCGACGGGAAGCCGTTTGCCGTCATCCTCCGGGGTTGCGACGAACTCGAGGAGGCAAAGCTTGGCTCGCTTGGCTTTACGCTTTTGAGGCCTGCGACGGCCGACGAGATCGCTCCGTTGATGGGCGCCCGTCCGGGCAGCCTCGGCGCGGTCAGGGGAACGATACGGGACCGGGCGGCCCTCGCCGGCATTTTTGCCGACAACGCCATCCGCCTGATCGGCAATGGAACGACGGGGGCGAACAGGGACGGATTCCACGTGAGGCATGTCAACGTGGTGCGCGACCTCGATATCACCCGATTCGGCGATTTTCGCCGTGTCAGGGCGGGGGAGCCCGACCCGCGGACCGGCGAGCCCCTCAAGATCGCCCGGGCGATCGAAGTCGGCCACATCTTCAAGCTCGGGACCAAGTATTCGGAGAAGTTTGGCGCTGTCTATACTGACGACCAGAAGCAGAGCCATCCCATGGTGATGGGCTGCTACGGCATCGGGATTAGCCGGACGTTCCAGGCGTGCGTGGAGCAGTCCCACGATGCCGACGGCATCCTGTGGCCATGGTCGATCGCGCCCTTCCAGGTGCTGGTGTGCCTGCTGGATCCCGGCGCGCCAGAGGCCGCCGACTGGGCCAAGAAGCTCGGCGCGGCCGCCGAACGCGCCGGCGCGGACGTCCTCATCGACGACCGGGCTGAGCGCCCGGGCGTCAAATTCAAGGACGCCGACCTCATCGGGATTCCCCTGCGCATCACGGTGGGGGGCCGCGGACTCAAGGAGGGCGTCGTGGAGATGAAATGGCGCTCGCAAAAGGAGATCACTAAGCTTCCATTGGGCGAGGCCGAGTCCCGCATCGCCTCCGCCGTGGCGGAGGCTGGCGGGCCGGCGATTGCATGAGTTCACCGGCAGGCAAATCCAACCCGCTTTCGCAGCCGCAGGCTGAGAGCGAGGTGCAGTTGGACACGCCCTGGCGCGTCGTGGTCCTGAACGATCCGGTCAACCTCATGTCCTATGTGGTCCTCGTCTTCATGAAAGTGTTCGGCTTTGCCGAGGCGAAGGCCCGCAAGCACATGCTGGAGGTGCACGAACAGGGCCGCTCCGTCCTGTGGAGCGGCACCCGCGAGACAGGCGAAGCCTACGTGTTCACCTTGCAGCAGTGGCACCTGACCGCCATCCTGGAACCCGATGAAGCGCATTGAAGTCAGGCTGAGCCTGCCAGTCGTCGCCCCGCTCCTGGACGTGATCAAGGGACTGGTCGACGACCTGAAGAGCGCGCCCGCTGCGCCGGTTTCCCCGCCTGATGCCGACGACGACTTCAGCAGCGAATGGACCCGTGATCTCGTGGCGGCGCAGTCCAGCGACGTGCAGATGCTCCTGTCCCTTTTCGGTACGGAATTCTTCACCGAGGGGGTCGTGTACTTCGACCAGAGCAACGCCGAGGCAATCGCCCGCTCGTGTTCCGCCGTGAGGCTGCGCGTGCGGGAGCGGTACCTGAAGGGGCTCTCAGACGAGTCGCTCGAGGCCGGCGAGGTGAACCTTGCCGCGCTCGACGAGGGTGTGCGCAAGGCCTTCACGTGCTACCTGTTCCTGGCGACCATCCAGGAGCTGATCGTCCAGCACCTGGAAGAAAGCATCATCGGATCCTAGTCTAGAGGCAGGCGGTCAAACGCGCGCCGCCCTTGACGCAGGGCCCGGGCCGCTTACTGTCATGGACGACACCCTGCAGTGTACGAGGTGCCTTGAACAACGCTCTTTGCCTTGAATCCTTACCGGGAGCCAGAACGCTGCGGATGCTGCTAGGCCGTAAATCGGAAAGCAAAAGACGCGGCCGGGGCGCCCACCTAGACATAAAAAGGTCTCGAGCCTTTGGGCACACGGCACAGGCGGGGTGTCAACTTCTTCCAACCGACGTTCCCCGCAAGAAAACATGAGTCCGGCCGAATTCAACTTCCTCCACATCTTCCATATCTCGTCGGTGCTGCTGTTGATTGGGGCGACTTTCTATGCGTTTGCCGCGCCGCCGCAGACCAAGACCCGGGTGGCGATATTCTCCGGGATTGCGGCCGTGCTGGTCCTCTTGAGCGGCTTTCGGATGTGGCAGACGCAGTTCGGCATGGCACCAGCCGGATGGGTCTTGGTGAAGCTCCTCTGCTGGCTGGCTATCGCAAGCTTCAGTTCCCTTGCCTACCGCCAGCGGGAAAGGGCGGCGCTTTGGATCACCCTGACCATCGTGCTGGCGGTCGTCGCCGTCACGATGGCGTATTTGAAGCCATTCTGATGCCGGGGGCCGGTTCGCTTTGCGGCGTCTGGATCGACGGCGACGGCCGGGTCCACACGACGGTGGCGACGGCGGCAGGGGCGAGGGAGGACCGAATCGAGGCATTCAGGCCATTTGCGTGGCTTGCCGGGTCGGCGGCCGACACGGGCAGCAGCGGACTGCAGGTCGAGGCGCTCAAGGGCGAGGGCCCCTTCGGCTGGCTCGTCCACGCGGACACGCTCGATGCTTACGACGCATTTCTCCAGAAAGCGCGCGATTCGGGCGGAACAGACGCGGTAAGGCCGATCGAAAGCCAATTCCTCATCCAAGGGCGGGCGCGGCTTTACCGGGATCTCGCCTTTGCGCAGCTGCGCCGTTGCCAGCTCGACATCGAGACATCCTCCGTGGACGGCCGCTTCTCCGACGCCGCCCGGCCGGAGGACCGCGTGATTGCAATCGGGCTGCGCTGCGGCGGTGAGAACCGGCTGCTGACGATCGAGTCGCCGGGCGACGCCCAGGAGCGGCGGCTTCTGGCCTCCCTCAACGAGGCGCTGGCCGAACTCGATCCGGACACTATCGAGGGACACAATCTGTTTCGCTTCGATCTGGACTATCTTCGGCAGCGCTGCCGCCGTTTCAAGGTGGCCTGCGCGTGGGGCCGGTACGGCGCGACGGCAACCTTCCGGAACAGCCGGCTGAAGGCAGCGGAGCGCTGGATAGACTTCCCGCGCTGCGACCTGCCGGGGCGCGCCGTCATAGACACCTACCTGCTCGTGCAGCTCTACGACATCACCGTTCGCGAGATGACCTCGTACGGGCTCAAGGAGGCGGCCGTCTACTTCGGGATCACCGCGGAGGACGGCTCCAACCGGACATATATCGAAGGGGGTGCGATCGCCTCGGTCTTCGAAACTGACAGGGCCCGGTTCCGCGCGTACCTCGAGGACGATCTGCGCGAGACCCAGGGGCTGGCCGACATCCTCCTGCCGACCTATTTCGAGCAGGCGCGGGCATTTCCGATCCTCCTGCAGGAGGCGACCCTTCGCGGAACGACGGCGAAGATCGATCTGCTCATGCTGGAGGAGTACTACCACGCCCGGCAGGCCTGCCCCCTGCCGCCCGAGATCCGCCCATTCGAGGGCGGTTACACCCGCAGCTTTCACGCGGGGGTCTTCCGCGACGTCCTGCATTTTGACGTCGCCTCCCTCTACCCGAGCCTGCTCCTGCACATCGGACGCAATCCCGTGAACGACTCGCTCGGCGTCTTCATCCCCCTGCTCAGGACGCTTCGGGACTACCGGCTGAAGTTCAAGCTGCTCGCCCGAAACGCGCCGACCGAGGAGGAGCGTGCCGAGGCCCAGGCGCGGCAGGCTGCGTTCAAGATTCTGGTCAACTCGTTCTACGGCTACCTCGGCTTTTCGGGCGCCCGATTTGGCGACGGTGAACTCGCGGCGGAGGTGACCCGGCGTGGAAGGGAGCTCCTCCAGGGCCTGATCGATGAATTCAAGCGGCACGGCTGCACGATCCTTGAGGCCGACACGGACGGCATCTACCTGGCCTCCGACCGGTATTACGCGGACCCGGAGGCGCTCCTCTCCCTCGTGGCTGCGATTCTCCCGGACGGAATCGAGCTCGAGTTCGACGGGCGCTATGCGGCCATGTTCTGCTACAAGGCGAAGAACTACGCCCTTTTCGACGGCCGGAAGATCATCCTGCGCGGAAGCGCCCTGCGCTCCCGCGGGATCGAGCCCTATCTCCAGCGCCTTTCGGACCGCCTGATCCATTTTCTCGTGGGCGAGACCGCCGAGTCCCCGCTCGCCCTTGTCGAGGACTACCGCCGGCGCATTGCCGGGCGCGAGGCCCCTGTCGACGAACTGGCCAGGAGCGAGACCCTGAGCCAGAGCCCCGACGCCTACGAACGGCTGATGGCCTCCGGCGGAAAGCCGAGGCGGGCGGCGGCCGAGGCCGCGCTCCAAATGACCCCCAGGCCTGGCATGGGCGAGCGCGTCAGCTATTACATCACCGCGCGTTCCAAGGGCCGTTCGAGCGACTGGCAGCGCGCGCGCCCCGTCGCGCTGTACGATGCGGCATCGGCTCCCTACGATCCGGATTACTACATCGCCAAGCTCGACGACTGGCTGGAGCGCTACGGGGAGTTCCTTGGCGTGGCGCCCAAAAAGGCGCCATCCGGCGAAATCCAGGGAGAACTTTTGTAGCCTAACTCCAGCGCAGGTCGGTGTGGGCGAACGGAAGCTGGCGGATGCGCACCCCCGTCGCCGCGAAGATCGCATTGGCCACGGCAGGGGCAAGCGGCGGCAGGCACGGCTCGCCAAGGCCCGTCGGCGGGTAATTCGTCTTGTTGAAATGAATCTCGATCTTCCGTGGCGCGTCGGGAATGCGGAGCATCGTGTACTCGTGGAAATTGCTCTGAACCGCCCGCCCTTTCTGGATGTCGATTTCCTGGCGCCACGCGGCGTTCAGGCCGTCGATGATCGAGCCCTGGATCTGGTTTTCCGCGCCGCTCAGGTTCACGATCTGCGAACCCACGTCGACAGCGGCGACAACCCGGTCGACCTTGAGTTCGCCAGCCCGGCTGACGGTGACCTCGGCCACCTCGGCAATGTAGCCGGCATGGCTGAAGAAATAACCAAGGCCCATCCCGCTGCCTCGAGGCAGTTTTCTGCCCCAGCCGGACTTCTCGGCGACGAGCTTGACGACGCCGCGCATGCGCTCGGCGTTGTACCGCTGTCCGCGCTGCCCGGTGCCCTCGACCATTGCGCGGTCGCCAAGCAGCTCGAGATTGAACTCGACCGGATCGCGCCCGCCGGCGTGCGCAAGCTCGTCAAGGAAGCTGCAGATGACAAAGGCGTAGGTGTTGCTTCCGGGTGCCCTCCACGGCCCCATCGGAACGCCGTTTTCAATCTTTCCCGCCTCGAGCAGGTAATTGGGAACGAAGCGCCCCGGGTAATCATCGGGTCCTATCCCCCTGTCGAAAAACATGTTCTTGCTCGCAAAGGCCACCAGGCGGCCCTTCTCATCCAGCCCGCCCTTGAAATTATGGAATCCACCCGGGCGGTAATGGTCGTGCTGCATGTCGTCCTCACGGCTCCAGACGAGCTTTACGGGCGCGCCGGCCTTCTGGGCGATGGCGGCGGCCTCCATGGCCGGATCCGCCTGAAGCCTGCGGCCGAATCCCCCGCCGATCCGGGTGATGTTGACCCGCACGTTTGTCGCGGCGATGCCGAGCACCTCCGCGACAGACCGGCGGGTGTCGCCCGGGTTCTGGGTGGGCGACCACACTTCGGCCCGGTCGCCGTCGATGCTGATCGTCGTATTCTGGGGCTCAAGGTCTGTGTGTGACAGGAACGCGTAGTTGTAATCGGCCTCCACCACCTTCGCCGCGCCCTTAAGGGCGGCCGCCGCGTCCCCGTCGTGACGAACCGTGCGCATTCCCGCGCCGGTCGCGGCCATGTTGCCGGCCGCTTCCTTGAATCCGGCCCAGCTTGTGCCGGCGTTGGGGCCCTCATCCCAATTGACCTCGAGGCGCTCCCTTGCGCTGAAGGCGGCCCAGGTCGAATCCGCCAGGATAGCGACGCCGGGCACAAGGCCGGTCAGGCTGTTATTGGGCACGGTGCGATTGAGGACAAAGGCGTCCCGGACTCCGGGCAGCGATTTGACCGTATCGACGTTGGCGCTGACGACCTTGCCCCCCCAGACCGGGCACTTCACGTAGACGGCGTAAAGCATACCGGGAACCTTCTGGTCGATGCCAAAAAGCGGCTGGCCGGTGACGACCTTGGGATTGTCGACGCCCCCGATCCTGGAGCCGAGCAGCGTGAACTCGTTCGGATCCTTCAAATGGACGTTCTTTTCGTCGGGAACCGGAAGCTTCGAAGCGGCAGCCACCAGTTCGCCGTAGCCAAGCGTCCTGCCCGTGTCCCGGTGGTGCACGACGCCGTCCTGCGCATAACACTCGCTTTCCGGCACGCCCCAGGTCTGGGCCGCGGCCTGAATCAGCATCGTGCGCGCCGTTGCGCCGACGCGGCGCAGCGCGGTGTACGACTGTGGCGTCGACGTGCTGCCGCCGGCCCCCTGGTTTCCAAAGGCGGGATCGAGGGGCGCCGAGACGACCGTCACCTTCTTCCAATCCACGTTCATCTCCTCCGCCACGATCATCGGAAGCGAGGTCTTGATCCCCTGGCCGATCTCGGGCCGGGCCGAATAGATGGTGACGCTGCCGTCGGGCGCAACCCGGATGAATGCACTGGGCGCAAAAGCCCCCTCCATCGAGTCGGCTGCTGGCTTTTCGACCTGCCCGCGGACCGGGCCCGCCGATTTCAGGTAGTAGGCGAGAACAAGGCCGCCGCCCGCCAGGGCCGAAAGCTTCAGGAATGAGCGCCTGCTCGGGAGTTCAACTTGGGGAAGGCTCATGACGCGACCTCCTTTCCGGAGGCGAGTTCGGCGGCCCGGTGAATCCCCGCCCGGATTCGGTAATATGTTGCGCAGCGGCAGATGTTTCCCGCCATCGCCTCGTCGATGTCCTGGTCGGACGGACTCGCGTTCTTGGCGAGAAGCGCCGCAGCTGACATGATCTGGCCGCCCTGGCAATAGCCGCACTGCGGCACGTCCAATTCCATCCAGGCACGCTGGAGGGGATGCGAGCCGTCGGGGGACAGGCCCTCGATCGTCGTTATCTTCACGCCGGCCGCGGCCGACACGGGCGTCAGGCATGCGCGCGAAGGAACACCGTCGAGATGGATCGTGCAGGCGCCGCACTGGCCGATGCCGCATCCAAACTTGGTGCCGACGAGGCCGATGGTGTCCCGCAGGACCCATAGCAGCGGCGTGTCCGAGGCCGCGTCCACGTCATGGGACTGGCCGTTTATCCTTAGCGAATATTTGCTCATTGTGGGCTGATCGTCCGTTGAATGGAGGCCGTAAGGTCTCCTAATGCGGCCCAAAACTAGCTATCATTGGCCCTCCGTCAACGGAAGGCCGCCGGTTTTTTTCCGGCCAGCGGTCAAACCCGCTGCAAAGCGCTCCGCTCAACCACCCAGTCCACGACAGCCCCGTCGTCCTTTTCGAATTTCCAGACGACCGCGAGGAACTCGGAGGGGAGGATATCGTGGGCCTTGAAGAACCGCCGGTCGCCCCCGCAGCAGTACATCAGATTCTGGGGCAATTCCCCCCGCAGTTTCGCCCGCGCCTTGGGAATGATCCGGGGCAGCCATTCGATCCCGTTGACCGAGTCCGTCTTGGCCGGAAGCTTGGACTCATCCAGGATCCTCGCCGATGGCCTGCCTTCCTGTTCCAGGAGGAAATAGTCGCGCCGGATGAGCTCGATCCCGAGCGCCCGGTCATAACCGGGCTCCTGGCTGCCGTTCTCGTCCTCGGCGTAGTCGTAGAGGTACTGGGCCGTCAAGCCGTTTGCGGCGAGCCACGCGTTTTCCTCGGGGGTGAAGAGAGTCTCGGCGCCGCGCCGGCCATTTGCGTACAGTCCGACGGCCTTGTCATAGAGCGAACGGAAGGCCTGGGCAAAATCGTAGTTTTTCATGCGCTCAAACTATACACCGAATCCGGCCCGCTTCCAAATCAGGCCGGGCGGAAATCCATCATCCGGCGGTACCGGTCGACCTTGTCCACCACGACGTCCAGGCGCGCGCCCACGGCATACACCTTGCGCTTGCGCCGGCCGATGAGGGCCGTCCCGGCGCTGTTCAGCACATAGCTGTCGTCGCCGAGCGTGGAGGCCGCGACGAAACCGAACGTCATCGACTCGACGAGCTCGATGAAGAACCCGTGCGGGCGCACATCGGTCATGACCGCCACAAAGGGGGTGCGCTCCTTCCGCGCGAGCTCGCGCTCGAAGAACTCCAGAAGCTTGATCTTCACGCTCTCGCGCTCCGCCTCGGCCGAGTTGACCTCCGTCAGGCTCAGGTGCTCCGCGAGCCGCTCGACGCCACGGATGTCGTAGCCGGAATGCCCCCCCGCCGCAACATGCCCGTGCTTCACGAGGTAGCTGTGCAGCACCCGGTGGACGACCAGGTCGGCGTACCGCCGGATGGGTGAGGTGAAATGGGTGTAGTCCTTCTTGTGAAGCCCGTAGTGCCCATCCGGTGTCGCCCGGTAGCACGCCTTCCTGAGGCTCCGAAGAAACTGGGTGCGCAGGGCGTAACCCTGCGGGTGCTTCGCAAGGACGCCGAGCAGCTTGGTGACCTCCTCGCGGCGGGTCAGATCGCCCGCCTGGATTCCGAATGTCGCGGCGAACTGGCGGAACTCCTCGAGCCTCTCCTCGTCGGGCTCGTCGTGCACGCGATAGAGCGAGGGCAGACGCTGGGAGCGCGTGAGCCGGGCCACGGCCTCGTTGGCGGCAAGCATGAACTCCTCGATCAATTGGTGGCTCTCGTCCTGCTCGATCCGCTCGAGCCGGTCCGCAAACCCGTGCTCGTCGACGAAGATCTTGGTCTCCGGCATGTCGAGATCGAGGCTCCCGTGGGCCATGCGCTCGCGACGTAGCCGCCCGGCGATCCGCCAGAGGGCCCTCAGCCACGACTGCAGGTCGACCATCTCCGCATCGCTCAGGTCCCGCAGGGGGCGCCCGGTCGAGCCCGTCTGGTGCTTGGGCGGCACGGGCAGGGCCCGGATCACCTCAAAGTCGTTCCCGAAAAGAAGCGCATAGGCCTGCCTGTAGGTGAGGCGCTTGCGGCTGCGTATGACCGTGTTCGCAAACGACGTGTCCTCAAGCCGCCCGCTCTTTCCAAAGGTGAGGAAGACGGCCTTGCAGAGGCGGTTTTCCCCCTCGACAAGCGAACACAGCCCGTTGGAAAGCTTCTCCGGAAGCATCGGAACGACCGTGCCCACCAGGTAGGTCGAATTGCCCCTCCTCTGCGCCTCGGCGTCGATGGCGGTCGCCGAGCGCACGTAGTGCGAAACGTCGGCTATGTGAACGCCCACCCGGACGGCCCCTCCGGGAAGGGTCTCAAGCGAAAGGGCGTCGTCAAAGTCCTTCGCGTCATCCGGATCGATCGTGAAGACCGGAATATGCCGGTAATCGGCCCGGCCGGCCAGGTCCCGGTCCGGCACGCGTTGGGGCAGGGCGGCGGCTTCCCTCTCGACGGTCGCGGGGAACGAAGGATTCAGCCCGAACTTCTCAAACACGCCCAGAAGCTCCGTCCTCGGCTCGTGCGTGCGCCCCAGCCGGTTGATGATTTCCCCATTGAGGGCCTGGCGCCTGTGTTTCCACTCCGCGAGGCGCACGACCACCTTGTCGCCCGGCCGTGGAGGCGGCTTCAGCCCGGAGCGGGCGGGATCGGCAACGTGGACCGGGTGGATGAACCGCGGATCGTCGGGCACGACGACAAACGAGCGCGCCTCGTGCCGCAGGTCGCCGACAACGGTGTCGCGCCCCCTCTCGATGACGCGGATGACCCGTCCGACGGCTTCGCCCGCGCGCCTTCCCTGCGCCCCCTCGATCACCCGGACCGCCACGCGGTCCCCGGGGAGGGCGACGTCGGTATCCTCGGCAGCGACCTGGATCGACTGCTGCTTCCGGCTGGAGGTGAGCTGGGCCTCCGGGGTCACAAAGGCGGATCCGCCCGCGCGAAACTGGATTCGCCCGGTCACCTCGCCCTCGGTTCCCTTCAACTGGTAACGGCCGCCCGCCGCGCGGACGATCGCGCCGGCGGAAAGAAGCTGCCGGACTTCGTGGGCAAGGGAGGAGGCCTGTTTCTTGTTCAAACCCAGCCGCCGGAACAGTTCAGGCTCGTCGGCCGGCGTATAGGCCGGCTCGCGCAAATGGGCGAGCAGCCGTTCGCGTAGCATCATGGAAAGTATTGGCTTCATCTAATGCGGCGATCTAGTTTGGGGCGATGAAAATCGTCCATGCCGCCAGCGAAGCCTTTCCGTACATGAAGACCGGGGGCCTGGCTGATGTGGTGGGGGCTTTGAGCAGTGTCCAGGCGGACAACGGCCACGAAGTGGCGGTCTTCCTGCCGGGCTACCGGGCCGCGCTGGACCGCCCCGAGGTCGCAGGGGCGCAGCGCAGGCTCCGGTTGAAGATTGAGATGGGCGACGGGTACCTCGCGGGCGACGTGCGGGCGTTCTCGCCGCGGAAGAATCTCACCGTGTATTTCGTGTGCCGGGAGGAATTCTTCGACAGGCGCAACGCCTACGGCACAGGGGAGAGGGATTACGAGGACAACGCCTCGCGCTTCATATACTTCTGCAAGGGGGTCGTCGAGACCCTCCGCAGCCTTGAAATGCAGGCGGACATAGTCCACGGCCACGACTGGCAGGCAGCGCTGATCCCCCTTCTGTTGCGCGACGCCGAACGCAGGCTTGCGATCACGCTGGCCGACAAGACCGTCTTCACGATTCACAACATCGCCTACCAGGGGCTTTCCCCGGCGTCCATTTTTGGCCTAACGAACCTGCCCGATGAACTCAACTCGGTCGACGGCCTCGAGTACTACGGCCAGGTCAACCTCCTGAAGGCCGGCATCCTGTTTGCCGACCGGGTCACGACGGTGAGCCCCACCTACGCGAAGGAAATCCAGACGCCGGAGTTCGGGTGCGGCATGGATGGGGTTGTGCAGACGCGCGCCGAGGACATCGCGGGGCTTGTCAACGGCGTCGACACGGCGATCTGGAACCCGGCAACCGACGAACTGCTGCCGGCGCGCTACTCGGCGGCCGACCTCGGCGGCAAGGGCACTTGCCGCGCCGCCCTGCTGCGCGAGTGCGGCTTCGCCCCGGAATACGCCGGCCCCGTTTTCGGCATGGTCTGCCGGCTGGTCGAGCAAAAGGGGATCGACCTTCTTCTGGCCAACCGCGAGTTCTTCCTGCAGGAGGACTGCCGGCTGGTCGTCCTGGGGGCGGGGGAGAAGCGCTATGAAGAAGCGCTTCGGAACCTGCGCGACAAGGCTCCGGGAAAGGTGTTCCTCAACAGCCGCCTCGACGAGGTCATGAGCCACTTGATCGAGGCGGGGAGCGACTTCTTCGTCATGCCTTCCCTTTTCGAGCCATGCGGGCTGAACCAGATGTACTCCCAGGTCTACGGGACCGTTCCCATTGTGAGCAGGGTGGGCGGATTTATCGACACGGTGGTCGATGCAGACGACAATCCGAGGTCGGGCACCGGGATCATGTGCGAGCCGACGCCGACGGGCCTCGGGCAGGCGCTGGGCCGCGCCCTCAGGCTTTACGCGAACAAGGCGCGCTTTGCCGCGATCCAATCCAGGGGAATGGCGCGCGACTTCGGGTGGCGAAAGGCCGCCGCGGCCTACGAGCAGCTCTACCGGGAGGTCCTTTGATGCTCACCGGCGCACACCGTGTCCGGCGTGGGTGAGTTCGCCTCGCAATGGGGCGATTGAAAGACTTGCCGGCCGCCCGATCGCCCCCCATCACCCTTTTTGCCCCTTAGCATCGCGCAAATCCAATCGCAATGAATCCGCCCCCCACTTCCTCGTCGATTGTCAGCCGGCTCGACGCCCTGTACGAATACGACCGCGAGCCGGTCAAGCCACAGGACCTGCACGGCTGGAAGGTCTTCTGGTCGACCTATGCGGGCGAGAACATCGCGGGAACCGAGTTTGTCCTGGGGCCTCTCTTCGTCATGCACGGCGCCACGGCGAGCGCCGTATTCGGCGGCCTCGCCTTCGGAAACCTGCTCGCGGTGCTGAGCTGGGCGCTGATCTGCGCGCCGATCGCCGTCCGCACCCGGGTGACCGTCTACTGGCAGATCCGGCGAATGGGCGGCCCGTGGCTCGCGGTCATCTACAGTTCGCTGGTCGCCGTTTTCCTCTGCCTGCTCGCGGGCTCCATGGTGGGCATCTCCGTGACCGCCGTATCGCTTCCGTTCCACATCCCAAATCCGGGCCCCGGGGTTCCCATCCCGAGCCTCGCCTGGATGGGGCTGGCGCTGGGCGTGGGCTCCATCATCGCCGTCCTTGCGGTCCTCGGGTTCGAGGGCATGGCGATCTTCTCGAAGATGTGCGCCCCGTGGATGGTGACGGTCTTCTTCGCAGCGGCGATCGCCTCGTTGCCGCGGCTCGGCTGCAGTTCGATCGCGAGCTTCTGGCACGTGGCCAATGAGCGGATCTGGACGGGCCACGCCGCGCCGGGGTACACGCCCTACACCTTCTGGCACATCGCCGGATTCGCCTGGCTTTGCAACGTGACCTATCACATCGGGATGGCCGACATGACGATCCTGCGCTATGCGAAGAAGTGGCAGATGGGCTTCACCTCCTCGGCCGGCATGTACCTCGGGCACTTCTGCGCCTGGATCGCCTCCGGAATTCTCTGCGCGGCGGCGGTCGGCGACAAGACGCCGGGACCGATCGCCTACCTCGGGGCCGGCTTCGCCGGAGCCCTCTGCGTGGTCATCGCGGGATGGAACGTCGCAAGCCCCACCCTTTACAGGGCCGGACTCGGGCTGCAGGTGATCACGGCGGGGTGGAAGCGCTGGAGAGTGACCTTCCTGATCGGCGCGGTCGTGATCATCTTCGCCTGCACCCCCGCGATCCTCGTCAACCTCGACAGGATAGTCGGCTACAACGGGCTGTTCTTCCTGCCGCTCGGGGCGTGCATTTTCATCGATTACTGGATCTTTCCGAAGATCGGCCTCAGGCCCTGCTACGCGGAATTCGCAAGGCTGCCCGTCAACTGGCCCGCTGCGTTCACCTGGGCGGGGGCCCTTCTGTTCTCCCTTTTCGCCTACGGGAAGGACCACTACCCGTTCATCCAGAACCTGGTCGCCGGCCGCCTGCCCGCCTGGATCGACGGCTACCGGCCTGATCTCTTCTATCTCGTGCTGCCGGAATGGATGGTCGCGATCAGCCTTTACATCGTCTTCAGCCTCGTCGGCCAGAAGTGGGTGCGCCGGTCCGACCTCCAACCCAGCCCGAGTCCAGCCCAATGAAAACACTCCTGAAGATAGCATCCTTTTCCGGCCTCGCCCTCATGCTGGGCTCCGCCATCGCCGTTTTTTACGGGGTCATGACAACGCATGTTTACTACATCATGGCCGCGGTAGGAACCGGGCTTTGGTTTGCGAGCGTTCCATTCTGGATGCGGCACCGGCTGCACAAGCACTCCGGCGCCGGGGCGGCAAGCCCGCCGGAAACGAAGCGAGTCACTCCGGGGTAAATCCGCGGCGCATGATGTTTTCCGCGATCGCGCGGGGGAAGAGGAAGTTTTGAAGGTATTCCTTCCCACCCGCCTTCGTGCCCCCTCCGCTCATGTTGAATCCGCCAAATGGATGGCGTTCGACGATGGCGCCGGTGACACCGCGGTTGATATAGAGGTTTCCCACCATGATCTCTTCCTTCGCGCGCTCGATTGCCCGGGGGCTTCGGGAGAAGATGCCGCCAGTCAGGGCATAATCGGAGGCGTTCACAAAAGCGAATGCTTCGTCCAGGTCCTTCGCCTTGAGAATTGACAGAACCGGCCCGAAGATCTCCTCGCGGACGATGGTGTGCTCAGGCCTGCAATCGACAAACACGGTTGGCGGGACGTAGTAGCCTCCGCTTTGGAGGAGTTCGGCCGACAGCTTGGCCTGCCAGGCGAGCCGGGACTCCTGCCTTCCCTTTTCGATGTAGCTCAGGATGCTCTTCCGGGCATCTGCGTCGATGACCGGGTTGACAAGGGTCCCCGGCATGCGGGGGTCGCCCACTGTGAAAGCGGGGCAGGCCGTCAGGAAGCGCTCGACGAACCTGTCGTAGACGCCATCGAGCACGATCAGCCGCGACAGGGCGGAGCACTTCTGGCCCGCGTAGCCGAAGGCGCTGTAAAGGGCGGCCGGGATCGCTTCGTCCAGATCCGCGTCAACATCGATGATCAGCGCATTCTTGCCGCCCATCTCGCAAACGACCTTCTTCAGGTTGCGCTGCCCCGGCCGGGTCTTTCCGGCCTCTTCCCAGATGCCGCACCCGACGGCGCGGGAGCCTGTGAAAGCGATGAAATCGACCTTTGGATGGGCGACCAGATAGGCTCCTGCGTCGGCGCCGGAGCACGGCACATAGTGAATCGCTCCGGCCGGGACCCCCGCCTCCGTGAGGATGTCCATGAGGAAGGCGCCAATGATCGAGGTCTGGCGGGCCGGCTTGATGATCATGCAGTTGCCGGCCACCAAGGGCGCCACGGTGAGCCCGGTGAGGATCGCCAGGGGAAAATTCCACGGGGCTATGGAAACGCCCACACCGCGCGGAGTCCAGACCTGGCGGCAGGCCTCGCCGAGCACGGATTGGGTGACGACCGGTTGCCCGATCCTGCGCATTTCCTGAGCGTAAAATCGGCAGAAATCGATCGCCTCCGAGATGTCCGCATCGGCTTCCATCCAGGGTTTGGCCGCTTCGAGGATAAGGAGTGAATTCAGCTCCAGGCGGCGCGACTCCATCAAGTCTGCCGCGCGTTCAATCATTCTTGCCCGTTCGTCGACTGGAGTCGCCCGCCAGCGCGGGAAATAGGCTATGCTCGCAGCCACGGCCGCCTCGGCATCCGCGATCGTTCCCTTGGCCCAATAGCCCACCACCTGATCGGGCCGTGCCGGGTTGACGGAGGGCAGACAGGGCCGGTCGGAGATCTTCCGGCCGTCGATCACGAGCGGGTACTTCCTGCCCAGGCGGCCGGACTCGAACGCCTGGAGGGCCGCGCGCTGCCTCTCGCGGTTCCCGGCGAGCGTGAAGTCGAGATTCGCGGCGTTGACAAATGCGCCCTCCCGCGGCTTGCGGGCCATTGGTTCGGGGGCCGAGGCGATGAGGTCCACCGGATTGCAAAGCAGTTGCTCCAGCGAGGCTTCGCCGGTGTTCTTGATCCGCAGAAAACCCTCGTTGGAGGTGTTTTCGAGCAGGCGGCGCACCAGATAGGCCATGCCCGGAAGCAATTCGCCGATCGCGCAGTACTCGCGCACCCGGTGGCCGCGCTGCAAAAGCGCCGCCTTCAAGTCGTCCGCCATGCCGTACAGGGCCTGGAATTCGTAGGCTTTGGGATCAAGGCCGCGCTTCTCCGCCTGCGCGATTGCGTGGGAGATCGTGCGGACGTTGTGCGACGCGAAATTCGGCGTCACAATGTCGATGTTCTCCAGCAGAAAAGCGGTGAGCTTTTCGTAATTGGCATCCGACTCGGGCTTGCGCGCCCAAACCGGTACAGGCCATTCGCGCTGCCGGGCCACGATGGTCTCGTAGTCCCAGTAGGCGCCCTTGACGAGTCGCACATTGAGCTGGCGGCCCCGCGCCCGCGCCCAAGCGACCAGATCCTTCAGATCTTGCTCGCAGTCGCGCAGGTAGGCCTGGACCGCGATTCCGATCTCGGGCTTTTGACTGAACTCCGGTTCCTCCAGGATCGACTTGAAAAGGGCCAGCGTGAGGTCTTTGAGCTTGTAGCTCTCCATGTCGAAATTGATCAACGCCCCCACCTCGGCGGCTCGCCGGAGAATCGGACGCAGGCGCCGTTTCAGCGCCTCGATGGAGTTCTCCGGGTCGGCGGGATGCACCTCCGGCGTGAGGGCCGAGATCTTGACCGACAGATTGAGCCGGGGCAGCGCTCCCTTTGGCCCCAAGTCGCTGGCAGCCGGCTCCTTTTCCTTCGCGTAGAAGGCCGAAACATCGTCGAGCACTTCGCGGTTGCGTTTCAGGAAGACGTCCGCCTCCTCGTCGCTGACCACGGCCTCGCCCAAAAGGTCGATCGTGACAGCGAGGCCTTGTTTCGCGTTTTTGCGGATTTGATTGATCAGGTCTGCGGTGTCCCTGCCTGAGACGAACTGGCCCGCCATGTCCACGATCTGGGCCTTGACCGGTCCCGCAACGAGTCCGGGAGCGAAGGAGGAGGCGGCCAGGCCCGCCTTGAGGGCCGGGTGCAGCTCAACCGCCTTGTCGCCGAGGTACTCCTGGAGGTGTCGGACGATGTCGGCCGAGGAGTGAAGAGAGGGGAGGACGTCGACGAAGCGAAAGAGCTGGGTCTTGAATGCCGGGTCCTTCATCGACCATTCCATGATGCGGGCGTACGCGCCCTTCTTGGAAAAGATCCCCGGAGCCGGGTGGGCCTCCATCCGTTCGAACAGGTCGGTGCCGATATCCCGAATCCGCTCTTCAAGCGCCGGATCGGGGGACAGGAAATCATGGGCTTGTGCCATGGAAGCTTTTATACCACGGACGTATTGTCCAAAATCCGCAGCCCGAACCCCTTTTTTGTATAAAACCATGCTCCCGGAGATCTTTTCCTCATTTGGCCTGGCCGAGGAATTGTTCGACTTGGTCTCCGATGCGATCTTCTTCGTCAAAGACACGGAAGGGCGGTATGTCGCCGTCAACCAAAGCCTGGTCGAGCGCTGCGGACGGAAGCATAAGCGGGAGATCGTCGGCAAAACCGTGAGTGACCTTTATCCCGCCAATCTTGCCGCAGGATATGCCTTTCAGGATCGGCTGGTCCTGCGCACGGGGAGGAGAATCCTGGAAAAACTCGAGTTGCACCTGTATCCCGACCGTCGCCGGGGCTGGTGCCTCACCTCGAAGATCCCGCTGCGCAACGCCGAAAGGATTGTGGGCCTGGCCGGAATATCCCGTGATATCGGGGCGCTGGACAAAGGGCATGTCATCCCCGCCTCCCTCGCCGCGGCCATTGGGCACTTGCAGGAGCATTTTGATCGTCCGCTGACCATCGGCGAACTGGCCGCCAAGGCCGGCCTGCCGCCGGACCGGTTCACCCGGCTGGTGAGGAAGATATTTCGGCTGACTCCCGGGCAGCTTCTCATTCAAGTCCGGGTGCAGGCGGCCATCGAGCAGCTGCGCCAAACGGACCAACCGCTTGCGCAAATCGCCGTGGCGTGCGGTTTCAGCGATCAAAGCGCCTTCACCCGCCGGTTCAAGGCCGTCACCGGCCTCACGCCTCTCCGGTATCGGGGGCTTCCGGGAATCTGATGTTCGCAGCCCGATGTTGCCAAGCCGATAGCCGCGGCCGCCTGGAGAATTTCCTTTCCCCGCGGGCGATCGCCGAAAACGTCCTGCGCAGGGGATTTGCGCCCCCTGACGAGTAGCCAAAGACGGTCCGGGCGCATTGACAGCGAATCGAATACGGCAGCCGCCGCATCGCCGAAGATACGGCGGCGGGCGCAGTTACGCCGCCTGAGTGGGGGGGCAGTGCGGCCGCGGCGCGGCCGTTTCACAATCTTTACAGTTGGGCGGTTGAAATCGCCGGCCAGGACGGCACTTTTTCGGCAACCGGCGGTCGTACCGGAACGAACCGAGAAAGGCCATGTTTGTCGGAACCAGCAATTGTAATAAGCTCATGAATACCGTGCACAATGACCCGGATGTGCCGGCCTCCGACCTGGAGGACGACCTTTTGCATCTGCAGCTGCAGGTGGCGCACCGCGCCGACGAGCTCTGGAGGACGGATGGGCAGGGCCGCGGGAGCGACCTCGAGTTCTGGTTCCGGGCGGAGCGGGAGGTGCTGGAGCGGCGGCTGTCGATGGCCGGCGCCGGGCTGCACGGGGTTTCCTGACAGGGAGGGCCGCTCGACCGCGGAATCGGCCCCGCTCCGGGGGCTTTTCGCCATTTAAACCGTTTGCTCGAAATCCCCGCCGAAATCTGCTCCTCTGGGGCATGAAAATCGGCGTTCCTAAAGAAATCAAGATTGGCGAAACACGGGTTTCCATGACCCCGAGCCTTTGCCGCAGGTGCGTGTCACTCGGCGCGACGGTCATAATCGAGCAGTCGGCCGGCATGAACGCCGGGTTCACCGACGCGGAATACCGGGCGGCCGGTGCGACCCTTTCGGCGTCGGCAGGGAACGTCTGGGCGGAAGCCGACTTCATCCTCAAGGTCAAGGAGCCCCTGCCGGCGGAGTTCAGCCTGATCCGCGAAGGCCAGACAATCTTCACCTACCTCCATCTTGCCGCCGGGCCGGAGCTCGCCCGGTTTCTTCTGGAGAGGCGGGTGCGGGGAATCGCCTACGAGACGGTCGAGGCTGCGGACGGATCCTATCCTCTTCTCAAGCCCATGTCCCAGATTGCCGGCCGCCTGGCGATCCAGATCGGCGCCTACTTCCTCCAGTCGCAGCACGGCGGCTCGGGGGTGCTCCTCGGCGGGATTCCCGGAACGCTACCCGGTCACGTCGTCGTGGTCGGCGCCGGCAATTCCGGCGCGCACGCGGTCCAGATGGGCGCCGGAATGGGGGCCCGCGTCACGGTCCTGGATCTCGATCCGCGCAAGCTTGAACTGCTCGACATCGACTACCGGGGCAGGGTGGTGACCCTCATGGCAAACCCCTCCAATCTTGAGCAGGCGGTCGCCGACGCCGATCTCCTCGTCGGCGCTGTCCTGATACCGGCGGCGAAGGCCCCGACGGTTGTCAGCAACCCGATGGTGCGCCAGATGCGGCCCGGCAGCGTGATCGTGGACATTGCAATCGACCAGGGGGGGTGCATCGAAAGCATCCGGCCCACGTCCCACAACGACCCGGTCTACAAGGAGCATGGCGTGATCCATTACGCCGTCCCGAACATGCCGGCCCTTGTCGGGCGGACCTCGACAGTCGGCCTCACGCAGGCGACCGAACCCTTTGTGGTGCAGTTCGTCGAGCTGGGCGTGAAAGGCGCGCTTTCGGCAAACGCGGGCCTGGCCAAGGGACTCAACACCGAAGGCGGCCGCATCACCTGCCCCGCCGTGGCCGAGGCGCTCGGCACCCCCGACGGAGCCGCACGATGAGGACCATGCGTGCAATCGCCAAGCTCAGGGCCGGTGCGGCCCCGGCATCCCGCCGGTGATCACCCACCGCCTGCCTTTCACTGATTTCAAGACCGGCTTCGATCCAATGCCTTCATGGCTATCGGGAAAGATCGCGCCGGATTGGGAGGGAAAATGAACACCGATTATCTCGAGAACCTGGAAAGAAACCTCCGGACGATGGATGAGGACGGGCTTCGCAAGGGCGAGCGCGTGCTTTCGAGCCCCCAGGGGGCGCATGTCAGAATCCCCGTACCCTCGAGGGACGGCGAGCGCTCGGTCCTCAACTTCTGCGCCAACAACTACCTCGGCCTGGCCAATCATCCCGAGCTCCTCGCCGCCGCGCACAAGGCGCTGGACAGGTGGGGGTGCGGCCTGGCCTCGGTCCGCTTCATCTGCGGCACCCAGCAGATCCACCGCGAACTGGAGTCGCGCCTGAGCGCGTTTCTCGGGACCGACGACACGATTCTCTACTCTTCCTGCTTCGATGCGAACGGCGGCGTGTTCGAGGCGCTGCTTTCCGAGGAGGATGCCGTCATCAGCGACGAGTTGAACCATGCCTCCATTATCGACGGCATCCGCCTGTCGAAGGCCCGCCGCTTCCGCTACCGCAATGGCGACCTGGCCGACCTCGAATCCCGCCTCAAGGAGGCCGGGGAGGGCGGCGCTCGCTTCAAGATGATCGTGACCGACGGCGTGTTCTCGATGGATGGGTTCATCGCCCCCTTGCACGGAATCTGCGAGCTAGCCGACCGCCACGGGGCGCTCGTCATGATCGACGACAGCCACGCCGCGGGCTTTGTCGGCGCACGGGGCAGGGGCACGCCGGAGCTTCATGGGGTGATGGGCCGGGTGGACATCATCTCGGGCACCCTCGGCAAGGCCCTCGGAGGCGCAAGCGGCGGCTATGTGTCCGGGCGCAAGGAGATCATCGGCTGCCTGCGCCAGCTTTCGCGCCCGTACCTCTTTTCCAACACGCTGCCCCCGGCCGTCGCAGCCTCCGCAATCGCTGCCCTGGATCTGGTCGAGCGCTCGACCGAACTGCGGGACCGCCTGGAGGCGAACACGCGGTTCTTCCGCGAAGGCCTCCAGGCCGCGGGCCTGTCCATCAAGCCGGGCACCCACCCGATCGTGCCGATCATGCTGGGTGAGGCGCGGCTTGCGAAGGAGTTTGCCGAGCGAATGCTGGAAAAGGGCGTCTATGTGATAGGCTTTTCCCATCCGGTGGTGCCGCGCGGTGCCGCGCGGATTCGGACCCAGGTGAGCGCCGCCCACAGCCGCCAGGACCTGGAGGTTGCCATCGGCGCATTCGCCGCCGTCAAACGCGAGCTTGGCGTCTGACGGGTTCCTGCGACAATCGGTTCTTTTCCAGCCATGCGAATTCGAGCCTGTCTTCAGCCCCTGGTCCTTCTTTTTGCGGCCGCGGTCTCAGTTGCGGCGCCGCCGCGGGGCGTCAACCCGGTCCAGGAGCGCGCGGATGCGTTTCTAAATCTCGTCAACGCGGGCTACCAGTCCCTGTATCGGGTGAACAGCGAGGCCCAGTGGGATGCGGTGACCGACGTGACTCCCGAACACGACGCCGCATCCGAGGCCGCAGGCAAGGCCTATGCGGCCTTCAACGGAAACCCGGCGATCATCCAGTCGGCGAGGGAGTTTCTGGCGCAGAAGGACGCCCTCGACGACATCACGGTCCGGCAGCTGAACCAGATCCTCCTGAATGCCGCCGAGTACCCGATGACCAACCCGGCCCTCGTGGATGCCCGCGTGCATGCTGAAACCCAGCAGTCCTCCATCCTAAACAGTTTCCAGTTCAAGCTGCACGGGAAGCCAATCTCGGCCAATGAGATCGACGATCTGCTGGCCTCGAGCACCGACCTGTCGGAAAGGCGCTCCGTCTGGGAGGCGTCCAAGGAATCTGGCAAAGCCCTCAAGGACAATCTGATCAAGTTGCGCGACCTCAGGAATGGCGCAGCCGGAGAGCTCGGTTTCCCGGACTATTTCGGACTCCAGGTCGCCGCGTACGGCATGACCACCGGGGAGATGGTCAGGATGCAGGACGATTTCATGCGCGTCCTGCGGCCCCTTTACCTGCAACTGCACACCTGGACCAAGTACAAGCTCGCCGAAAAATACCACCAGCCGGTTCCAAGGCTCATTCCTGCCCATTGGATCAACAATCGCTGGAGCCAGGAATGGACCGGCCTTGTCGAGGCGGCCAATATCGACGACACGCCCTGTTACTATTACTCCTACGCCGTCGCCACCGTGCTCAAGTTCCAGCTGCACGATTACATCGCCCGGAACATCCTGCACCAGCCGCCGCAGGCCTGCAATTACGCGGGCAACAGGGAGGTCGGAGCCTGGCTGAAGAGCATCCTCGAGAAGGGCGGCACGGAAGACTGGCGCAGGCTGCTCCGCGAAAAGACCGGCGAGGACCTCTCAACGAGGGCGATGGTCGAGTATTTCAAGCCGCTCGAGAGCTGGCTCGAGGACCAGAACAAGGGACGCCAGATCGGCTGGGACTGATCCATTCCGCGCACCATGCCCTTCCGCATCTGCAAGAGCTTCGAATTCGAGAGCGGCCACGCCCTCTCGAAACACCCGGACAAGTGCCGCTATCCGCACGGCCACAGCCGCACCGTGGAGGTCATCCTTGAATCGGACTGTCTCGACGGGAACGACATGGTTTGCGACTTCACGGTGATAAAGCGGGCCCTGGGCGATTTTCTCGATCGGTGGGACCACGCCCTTTGCCTCAATACCGACGACCCGAATTTCGCGTTTCTAAAGAAGACCTACGGCAGGCGCGTCGTGCCGTTCACCGGCAGGGATCCGACGAGCGAAGTCATGGCCAAGGCCGTCTTTGACGAACTGAAGCGCAAGCTCATCGGCCGGACGCGAGGCTCCAGAAAAACAGGAACCCTTCCTCCCGGCGTGCGCATAGAGCGCGTCCGGCTGACCGAGACCCGGTCCAGCTGGGCCGAGTATTCCGAGTAGGCGATCCGGTAGGGTAGGCAGGAGCCTTTAGACGATGATGTCGTCTGATGGCTCCTGCCCATTCTACCCCCTTATACTTCGGCCGAATCGTTTCGATCCTGTTTCGAGAAGGCCATTGCCGTGGCGACCCTTGATGAGCTCTGCGAATTTCACCTGCAAGGAACGGATGGTCCGGATCCTGCTGCCAACATGGCAGCGGCATTTATTGCCGTGAAATCGCCCAAACCGTGAAGCAGCAAACCCCGGTCAATTACGCCCTGTTGGGCATCGAATGGGTGGCCGTTGCCGACGAGGCCGAGGTGGCCTACGTGGACCTGATGACCCGCAGCCGCGCTCACGCGAGCCTGCTCGAAGACGCCCTTGGCGTCGAAGCCTTTCGTTTCACCCGCGGCAACATGCTCCTGCACGCGTTCCCAAGGGTGCAGGCCGTGGCGGCCAGGCAGTGGCTCGAGGAGCATGGACTGGCCTTCGTCGTCTCCCCCGGCGGCCCGCGGGAAGACGGTCCGATGACCTGGGTCCAGGGCGGATTTCCGCCGTAACCACCCGGCGGCTTCTTGACTCACCGGTGACCGGCGCCAGCCTGCATTCATTACAAAACCGACGACGAAGCGCAGCAGCGCGAAGATGGCGAGGCCGAAGGCCGAGTCCCGAAGGGATGGCCGCGGAAGCGGCCACAATCCTGCCCAATCTCGTCGGCGCAAAGGGCCTCTGGCTCCCTGCGCTGTGCCCATAGCACAGCTCGGTCGCCTTCGGTTCTTTTCGCTCGACGATCCTGGCCAATCTTCATCGGTTTTGTGATGAATGCAGACTAGCCCTTGGTGAAGGCTCGGCGCGTGTCCATATTCCCATCCAATTCCGGCAGGGCGTTGCAGCTTCCCACTAGGGGGCCCTTTTCAGGTTTCGAGCGCCTCCCGCCCGCTTTCATCGGCATTTTCTGCCCTGCGGCGATCCTGGGTCTTTTCGCGCTCCTTTGTTTTGATGCGGCGCGGGACAAATCCCCGGCTTACGACGAACCGAGCATGATGCTCGCCGGCTACTCCTACCTCGCGCCGGGCTGCCCGGAGGTCCCGGCGGAGAACCTGAGGCTTGCGGAAATCTGGATCGGGCTGCCGCTCCTCGCCCTCAGGCCCAGGATTCCCGATGTCATGCGCGATGAGAAGAACCTTGTGGTGGAAAAGAGTCCGATCGAGCTCGGCCCGCTCTTCCTTTACGACCCGGCAAACCGGACCGAGGCCATGCTCATGGCGAGCCGTCTGGCCGTCGCTGCCTCCGCTGTCGTCCTGGGGTGGATTCTCTTTGCCGCGTCGCGCAGGCTTCACGGTCCCGCCGCGGGAATCCTGACGCTGACGCTCTACTGCCTCAATCCGGTCATCATATCCAACAGCGCCGTGGCAACGGTCGACCTGGCGACAGCGCTTCTTTTCACCGTCACCGCGGCCGCCTACTGGCGCATGATCCACCGTCCGTCGCCCCTGTGGACGGCTGCGCTTGGCATCAGCCTTGGCGCGCTGCTGACCACCAAGTTCACGGGTGTGATCTTTCCCGCGATCGCAGCCGTGCTCCTAGCCGTGCGCTGGGCGGCGGGCCCGCGCCCGTTGCGCGCCTGGCGGCTCGCGCTGGCCCATGCCGTCGCGGCGGTTGTCGCGTATGGCGTCATATGGCTCGTCTACGGATTCCACTACGCGCACGGGGCATCCGTGGACGCCTCGTATTGGGCGCAGCCCGACTCCGGTCCCGCCGCGAGGCTGGTCGACATGTGCCGCCGCGGACACCTGCTCCCGGAAGCGTACCTGTACGACATTCATCTCTTCCTGGGGAAGCTGCAGCGGCTCTGCTTCTTCATGGGCCGTTATTCCATCGTGGGATTCTGGAGTTTCTTCCCCCTTGTCACTTTCTTCAAGTCGCCCCCTGCGCTCCTGCTCGCTCTCTGCCTCGGCTCGGCGGCGGCGGTGCCTGCCCTGCGCCGCAATTCATCCTCAGCCCCCCGCGTCGACCTCTACGGGATGGCGCCGTTCCTCGCCACAGGAGCCATTTACGGCGCCGTGGCCGTCGAAAGCCGGTTCAACATCGGCATCCGCCACATCCTGCCTGTCTTTCCGATGCTCTTCGTCGTGGCCGGCGCCGCCACCCGCTTCCCGTTCCGCCGCCCGTGGCAGGCGGCGGTCATCGCCGCCATCCTCATCGCCGGATCCGCAGCGGAGATCCTGATCGTGCGGCCGAACTACCTGACCTATGTCAATGAGTTCGGAGGCGGCCCGAGGAACGGCTGGCGCCTGTTTGTCGACAGCTCGTACGACTGGGGGCAGGACCTGCCGGCCGTAAGGCGCTGGATCGACGCCCGGGCGGAGCGGCCGGGAGGAGAGCGGCCGCTTTACTTCTCGTATTTCGGCAACAGCTTCATCGACCACTACGGAATCCGGGCGCTGCTGCTTCCCCAGGATTTTGAACGGCGCGCCGTGGTGCCGGCCGTTCTGAAGCCCGGTACCTACATCATTAGCGCCACCATGCTCCAGGGCATAGGCAGCAACCCCATTCGCGGACCTTGGCTGCACCAGTACGAAGAGGGCTACCAGGCCATCGGGCGCGAACTGCCAACGATCTCCCCCGAAACGGATTTTGGAAACAAGGCCTTCCGGATCTTTGAACTCCTGCGCTTCGCCCGGCTGTGCGCCTACCTCCGCATGCGCCAGCCTGACGCACAGATAACCCCAAATGTGCTCGTCTACGAGGTCGACGAAAAGAGCCTTGCGGAGGCCCTCACAGGGCCCCCGCGCGGACTGGTCAGTCGAAGCTCGATAACTGGCGCCGAGCCCGACTAAGCGCTAAGCGCCTAGCCTGCAGCCTTCTTGGCTCGCCTTTCCCGTGGACCAGCCCTTGCTCAACGACCAGCGCGTGGCCTTACCCAACTCCAATCCCGGCGTGGCGATGGGGTCCTCCCTGAGGAAACTCCTGTCCCCGTTCGGGTGCCGCCAGCCGCTGTTCATTGGCTTTCTCTGCCTGGCGGCGGCAATCCCCGTATTCTTCGCCCTTTACACCCATCTGGCCAATTTCGAGGCCATATTCGGCGTTTACCACCGCAGCGATTGACGCCCCCCCCACCAAGCCCCGCTCAACCATGTCCAACTCCAGCCATTCTCCCGGGCAGAAATTAAGCAGGATCGGGGCAATCGCGGGCGGCCAACGCCGCCTTGCCCTGCTGGGGGCGCTTGCCCTGCTTTCGCCACCGGTGCTTCCCGTGGCGCCCCCGCTCCGCGGCGCAGAGGCGGTCTACAACGTCACGGACTATGGCGCATACCGCGACGGATCGGCCCCGTCCACCGAGGCGATTCGATCGGCAATCCAGGCCGCGAAGGCCGCGGGTGGCGGCACGGTCGAAGTCCCGGCTGGGACCTACATCAGCGGCCCCATAGAGCTCGTCAGCAATCTGGTCCTCCAGCTAGACGCCGGCGCCGTTCTCCGCTTCCCGGCCGCCCGCTTGCCCTATGCGTGGGGGCGCGTCCAGGGCATCGAATGCCTGGCTCCAATACCGCTGATCGGGGGAAGCGACCTGGAGAATGTGACTGTCACCGGCCGGGGCACCATAACCACCAGCAATGCGGAGTGGGTCCAGTTGATGGGCGGCCCGCAGCCCAAGACGGCGACGAGCATGGGTTCCGCATTTGGCCCGGCCTGGAACAGCCTCCTCGCGCTTTTGCAGAAAAGGACGCCCCAGCCCGAAAGCGAATACCTGAAGGCTGCGCCGCTGCTGCGGCCGCCTTTCATCCGGTTCAAGAACTGCAAAAATGTGCTCCTCGAGGGCATCCGCATGGTAGGCGCGCCATTCTGGTCGGTGCATCTGCTCTACTCCGAGAATGTCGTTGTCCGAGGCGTATCGCTGGAAACCTTCCCGGGGGCGTTCACGGGCGGCATTTACATCGATTCGAGCCGCATCGTGCGCATTTCCGACTGCTACCTGGACAATGGGGATGACGCCATCACGCTAAAGGCGGGCAAGGATGCCGACGGCCTGCGCGTCAACCGGCCGACGGAGGATGTCACAATCACCAACTGCATCATTCGCCGCGGCTCCGGGGGCATTGTCATTGGCAGCGAGACCTCAGGCGGCATTCGCGATGTCGCCGTGAGCGGCATTGTCTGCCAGGGCACCCAGGGGGGGATCAACATCAAGAGCGAGCGCGGCCGGGGCGGGGTGGTGGAGAACATACGGATCCAGGACATGGTGCTCGAGGATGTCGGTCGAGCCATCAGCGTTTCGCAGTATTACACGATGCAGGGGGAGAGCCCCCCTCCGCAGGAACCGGTCTCCGTTCGAACGCCGGTGTTCCGAAGGATAGCGATCAGCCACGTGACGATCCGGGGTGCCCGCGGCAGCTTCGAATACGGCTGGAATCCCGTGAGCATCAGCGGCAACAAGCCGGGCTCACCCATAACGATCTCCATTTCGGGCCTGCCCGAGATGCCGATCGAGGGCCTGAGGATGAGCGACATCGTCGCAACGGGAGCAGGCGGGCTGAGGGCGAGCGACACGAGGGGGCTGGAGCTGAGCGACATCCGGATGGATGCCTCGCAGGGACCGGCCTTCCTGATCCGCGATTCCTCGGGACTGCGGCTGGATCAGCTCTCGACGGGTGCTGCAACGCCGGGCGTCCCGGCGCTCAGGCTGGACCGGTGTCCCGGAGCCGTGATCGATGGATGGCAGGCCTCGGGACCCGAGGGCGGGGCGATTTCGGTTGGACCGGGCGAACGGGCGAAGCTCTCGCCCGCGTCGTCTCAAGTCCCGGCCAGAGAGGAGGACCGCGACTTGTGGTAGGACCCCGGAGACCGCGCACCCGGATCCGGCGGCACATGTCCGGGCAACTGCCGGGTCACTGCATCCGGGAACCGGGCCACCGCGCAGTCCGTGACATGGGTTCCCCGGGCCGTTGAAGTCGATCGTGTCGGACGCCTTGCGCTCAGGGTTGTGCCGTCTCGTTTTCGTGGATGATCGGCGCACCCTGGGCCACCTTGAGTTCGAGGCCGGACGTATCCAGGTCCGGAGCGTTTGCGACGGCGAGCCCGTGCTGCGCCGTCACCTGGCAATGTTCGAACCCGATGTCCTTGATCGGGGCCTCCTTGAAGCCCCGGATCAGCCCGACGGACTGGGCCGTGCCGGTAAGGTTGATGATCTTCACGTTGCGGAGGACCGTCAGCTCCCTGGCCCGCGGCGCCAGCGGAGGCACCATTCTCCACTGAAGGTCGAGCTCGATCGCCCGGCTCACGTTCTCGACCTGGATATCGCGATAGACGATGTCCTCCACCACTCCGCCGCGGCTCGGCTGCGACTTGATCCGCGCAACCGTGCTTGAGCCGGTGAATTTGCAGCCCTGGACGAGCACGTGCCGGATCGACCCGCTGACTTCCGATCCCATGGCCACTCCGCCCCCAGAGCCAAAAGTGCAGTCGCTGATCGTGATGTTCTCCGAGGGTCGGTTCACCCGCAGCCCGTCCGCATCCTTTCCGGCCTTGATCGAGATGTCGTCGTCGGTGCACATGATGTCGCAGTGGGAAATGCGAACGTCGCTGCTGGAGCATACGTCCATGCCATCGGAGCTCGGAATGTACGAATCTATGGCAACGGTGAGGTTCTCCGCAGCGACATTGCTGCAATAGATGAAGACGAATCCCCACTTTGCCTGGTTCTTCAGGTGCAGGCCGGACACCCTGACATTCGTGCAATTCTGGAAGACCACGGCGCGCGGCGGGGAAAGCCGGCCAGCGCCACCCGGAAGGTAGATGCCCGCCGCGTTGATCGGCGGCAGGTGGGCAGGGTCGGCCGCAAGGTTGAGCGCGTCAACGCTCGGCAGCGGCGACGGATAGACATCCTCGGGCCTTGGCAGGGTCGCGGGCACGGGGGAGGGTTGCGGCGGCGGGCGCCTTGCGCCCGCTGGAGGCCGGCCGCCCGGGCGACGCGCCCCCGGGCCCTGTCCCGGAAAACCGAGGCCCGATCCGTCGATCGTGCCCTCGCCGCTGACGACCACGTCCTTCATCCCCACGAAATTCAGGAAGGCCGATGTCCAATAGCGCTCGATGCCCTCCCAGCTCGTGTAAACGGGCGGGAAATCGGCCATTGAGGTCGTGCTCTTCAGCACCGCATCCTTATCCACCTCCAGATTAACTCCCTGTTTGAAGAAGAGGGCGCCGCTCACGAACACACCCTTTGGAACGACTATCACGCCGCCCCCTGCGGCCGCGCAGGCGTCGATCGCGCCCTGAATGGCCTTGGTGTTGACCGTAGTGCCGTCACCGACCGCGCCGTGCTCCGAGATCACGTATCTGGCGGGGGCGTGTTCACTCGAAACACACGAGGCAAGGAAGGCCGCCGAGAGCAAGAGGGCGGCCAGGGGAAGGGTGGGGTGCGATGGTTGCATATCTGGTTCGGCTGCGATTTGTGAATCTGTTGCAACTACATTGACTATCATGTTTCCTGCGGAACCCAACGCCGAAAATGCCCCGGTGGAGGTCGGCCGGCAACCCATTCGGATGATGTGAGCGGACGCCGTGCGCGCAGACAAAGGCCGCCGACGATCGGCGCGACACGCGCAGTTCACAGTTCTGACTGGGCTGGTGTTCCGCCAGGTTATCACGCTTGGTATGCGTTGGAGACCCCATGGCGGCGGAGGCGCGCATGGATTATGCTGGTTGAATTAATGAAACCCATCGGAAACGCCCGTCAGATCAACGTTAATGCGGTAAATGCCCTGAAGCGGAAAACAGATCCGTGCGCCGCTAACAGCTCTCCGACCCGGAGCAAGCCAAGGAAACCTCCCGCGTCACCTTGGGCGTCCAAGCGGACCCCGTAGCGCTTCACCGCGTCGTTGCAGCCCCCATGCTGGGCGACCGATAGGTTTCTACCTATTGTATGGGGGAGGGGACGCCGGCGCCGGGCCCGCCTTCGGCCCCGCTGCAGCCGCCAATGTTCCGCTGACGATGGTCTCGGCCTCCTTCAGGATCTGCCGCAACTGGGCATCCCCCCGAAAACTCTCGGCGTAAATCTTGTAGATGTCCTCCGTCCCGGACGGACGCGCCGCGAACCACCCGCTTTCCGTCACGGCCTTCAACCCGCCGATCGGCGCATCGTTGCCCGGGGCTCGGGTGATGATGGCCTGGATCTTTTCGCCCGCCAGCTCGGAGAGCTTGATCTGTCCGGGGGAAAGCTTCGCCAGCACGGCCTTTTCCGCAGGCGTGGCGGGCGCTTCCACGCGATCGTAACACGGCTCGCCGAATTCGCGAGTGAGCGCCCTGTATATCTCGCCCGGATCGCAGCCTGTCCGTGCCGTGATCTCCGCAGCGAGAAGGCAGGGGATGAATCCGTCCTTGTCCGTCGTCCAAACGCTGCCGTCCATACGGACGAAAGAGGCCCCCGCGCTCTCCTCTCCGCCAAAACCCAGCGAGCCATCGAGCAGGCCCTCAACGAACCACTTGAAGCCGACAGGCACCTCGTAAAGCTCCCGGCCGAGCTTTGCCGTGACTCGGTCGATCATCGCGCTGCTCACCACGGTCTTTCCCACCGCTGCCGCCCTGCGCCAATTAGGCCTGTTTTGAAACAGATAGTGAATCGCGGCGCAGAGGTAATGATTGGGCGGGAGAAGGCCAACGCTGCCGGTGACGATCCCGTGGCGGTCGTAATCTGTGTCGCAGGCGAACGAGAGATCGAAACGGTCCTTCATTCCGATCAGCCGCTCCATTGCATAAGGCGACGACGGATCCATCCGGATCTGGCCATCCCAATCGACCGTCATGAACCGAAAGGTGGGATCGACCGTCTCGTCGACGACGGTCAGCTCTAGCCCGTGGCGCTCCGCGATCCGCGCCCAATAATGGACTCCGGCACCGCCTAGCGGGTCGACCCCGAGGCCGAGCTTCGCGCCGCGAACGACGTCCAGGTCGATTACGTCGCCGAGGTCGTTGATGTAGCCGCTGACATAGTCGTGCCGATGTGTGGTCGAAGCGCGCAAAGCCTTTTCATAGGGAACTCGTTTCACCCCTTTGAGCCGGGCTTCGAGCAGCGCATTTGCCTTCGCCTCGATCCAATCGGTGACTGCGTTGTCGGCCGGCCCCCCATGCGGAGGATTGTATTTGAAGCCGCCGTCATGCGGCGGATTGTGCGAGGGCGTGATGACAATCCCGTCGGCCAGCCCGGCCTTTCGCCCGCGATTGTACGCCAGGATCGCATGGGAAATCACCGGAGTCGGCGTGTATTCGTTCCCCTCGGCGATCATCACCTCGACCCCGTTCGCCGCCAGCACCTCGAGCGCGGTGGCGTAGGCCGGGATCGAAAGCGCGTGGGTGTCGATGCCCACAAACAGCGGGCCTGAGGTATCATGCCGCGCACGATACAGGCAAATCGCCTGGGTGATCGCCAGGATGTGCCTTTCGTTGAAAGCCCGATTGAATGACGAGCCCCGATGCCCGGATGTGCCAAACGCCACGCGCTGCGCCGGCACCCTGGGATCGGGCACCTCGGCATAGTAGGCGGTGATGAGCCGCGGCACATCGACCAGGATTCCGAGCGGCGCGGGCTTTCCGGCCAGGGGACTGATCTTCACGACGTTGCCCTCATCGCAACGCCGTAGTCCGCGGCGATGAGTGTTTCGACAAATACCTCTGCCACGTTTTTTGCCATGACGAACTGCTTCTAGGTGGTGGTTGAGTGCAGATTGGCGAGTCCCGAAATCGCTGACTTCGCTTGGGACGATCTTCCATTGGCAGACATCGGGGAAGCGCTCCCCTTGTTTCCGCGCATCGGAGCATGGGCCGGAAGGGCCCGGGGGGCCATGGGGTATTACCCGACGTCGGAAGGGTTTTGAGGCGTTTTGATGCCCCATTTCTTCGTCCGCCGACTCCGCGGGCATTGCGGGCCTTGGGCCCGAGCAAAAACAGGAGGTCCGAGTGAGAGCTTGGCCCTCCGAACCAGGTTGCAGGCAGCCACGACATTCTGGCCAGCTGCATGGGTGCGCTCGGCACCACGATGCCGGCTCTTTCGGAAGCAGCCGGTGGTTTTGCTCCAGCCGAGGATCTCTTCGATCCGTCGGCGGGCCTTCTGGCTGAGGGCGTACGCATTCAGGCGGATGCGCACGCCCAAGGTTCGGCGCTGCGCACAGGCCGCCGGATGAGGAGTCACACCGCGATCACGGACGCCCTTGATCGCACAGAGCGGGTGATCCGCCGGAATCATCGTCTCCAAGTCAAGAAGGCACGCCACACTCACCTGGCTGTCCTTTATTCCCCTCATCCAACGACTCCAGCAATCGCCATGCCGGAGACGGTTTTTTCGGTAGTGTCTTAATCTCGAACCCAGGCGCGTCGAACCGCTTCGTAATTGGCAATAGCCTGAAATCGCATAATCTTAGGCAATTCCAGGAGTTCAGTCTAATGATCACCAGCATCCACACCCTGATCTATTCCGACGATGCCCCCGCAACGCGCGCATTTCTTCGCGACGTCCTCGGCTGGCCCTGCGTCGAGGATGTGCTAGGTGGAGGCGCGGGTTGGCTAATCTTCAAGACCGGGCGGAGCGAAATGGGCGTGCACCCAACCCACGCTGTCTACGATGGCAAGACGTTCGAATCGCCGCGGCACCATCTGATCTCCCTGATGTGCGACGACATTTCACATACGGTCGCTGAACTGAAGGGCAAAGGAGCGGAGTTCCGCGGCGAAGTTCAGGATCATGGGTACGGACTCGTGGTCATGATGGCCGTACCTGGCGCGGACGACATCATGCTTTACGAGCCCAAGCATCCGCTGGCCTATAGCCTGTGACCGATTGAAAGGGCTACTAACTCACTCCCACCTTTCACCCTTTGCAAGGCATCGTTCAACTTAGGACACGGCCAGCTTTTCAACAACCAGCTGATGTCGGCTAAACCGACAGGCCGGTCATTCGGCGCGTTCGACCACTGGCAGGTGACCATCAAAGTCGGCTTTACCGTGCAGGCCTGACGGCGGGCGGACCCATGGAATGCATGGACACTAGATCCAGCTTCACTGCCAAACAGAAGCGTCAGGCAGAGCACATCGAAGCCGGCTACGAGAAGAAGGGGGTTGGCACGAAAACCGCGGAAGCAAGGGCTTGGGCTACCGTCAACAAGCTCACAGGCGGGGGTAGAAGCAGCGGCTCCGGCAGAGAAAATGGATAATTTGAAACTGTCGCCGCCAATCCAGCCGATTTCGGAGCGGTTCTCTTACGGAGCGCCACGACGAACCCCACCGCATCGAGCAAAAGCTCCGCAAACTTCCGGAATCACATCAGCGGACTAATTGCTTTGCGGTGGGCGAGGGGTGGTCGGCAGAGGCTGCAATGGCTGATTACGCTTTCGCGAATTTTCGTCCCCTATTGCACGAAGGTCCCTCAGGGCTTGAATCTGAGGTGGAGTCAAGAAGCTTGCCTGCGCTTCGGTAACGCCACAACGAATGCCACCGCGTCCAGCGACAGGTGACTTTCGTAGCTCCCGATCTCAGCCATGGCCGAGCTGCTTACGCAACTCCGCGACGCTCATCTTTTTCCCCTTCGCCATCTCGTTCAATCGCCTGGCCGTCTCCTGCTTCCAGCCCGGTCGTTCCTGCCCGAGTCGAACCAGATACGCCGACAAATTCTGACGCTCCTTCTCAGTGAGCTTTGACGCACGCTGTTTGAGTTCAAGAAATGCCGTTGCCGTCATACGCTAGAAGCTAGTCGCTCGCTCGATTCGGTCAAACCAGACTTACGCACAATAGATATTATGTTAACTCGTATAAGCTGCGCTCTGACTGATTGAAACTGGTATTCGGAAGCAAAAGTCGTTGCGATCGGAAGCAATAGTGTGTGCCTCGCGAAATCTGCTTATGCAGCGCTCCCAAAACTCGGAAGCAAAAGTCGTTGTTTGTATGGATCTCTGACAGATTGTTTGTTCCAGCACAGGGGTCCGCCGCATTGGAAGATTGATTTTTGGCGTTGAAATCAATCAACACCCAACGCGACGCGCTTAAGGTCCCGCAGCGCCTCTTGCGCTAAGCGGCAATACAAGTCCACTCAAGGTCCATGAAAGTTTTCATCGTTTACGCACACGCGGAGGGCCGCACGGCGCGTCTGCTTTAGAGCTGCTCGACCTTCAGCCGCCCTCCCAATGCACGCCCGAGTGCGTCAAAATGCGCGTCCCGGCAGGCGACAACCATTCCTGTCCGAACGGCCACGGTAGCGACAAATAGATCGTTGCGCGGCACGGTGACCCCCTTCGATCGCAGCTGCCGCTCGATGAGCGCCGCCTCCTTCCAATCCTCCGTTTCAAAGGGAATATGGGCACTCAGCCGAAACGCCTCCTCAAGGTCGGCTTCCTCCTCCGGTTTGACCCCGCTCAAGAGTTCGAAGCGCACTGGGCAGGTGTAGGCCGCGAGATCCGCCTCCATCAACCGGGCGACCCGCTGCTTCGTCGCCGGGTTTCCCTTGCGGCGCAGGAATTCCACCCAGACCGAGCTATCAATGAGCTTCATAGACGTCGCGTGCCTCCAATTCCTCGTTGCTAGTCAAATAGTCGGTCTTGCCGGAAAGCGCCCGCTTAATCAGGGCGCGTCGATCCTGCTGGCGCAAGTAGGTGCTCAGCGCCTCGCTCACGGCCGGCGACTTCTTTCTCTGGCCGGTCAGCCTTTGAATTCGCTGCAATGACTTTGCATCAATATCGATTGTAATTCTCATACTTTCTACAGATCAAATGATGATTTCTTTGTACTTCGCAAGCCTACATGAATTTGTGGGCCTTCTTCAAGGACTGCGAGCACGACGTGGAGCGCGACCGCAACGAAGGCGTGCAGACCTGGTTCAATCCCTCCCGGAGCGCGCTGACGATCAACGGTCGCCAGCTAACCAGGGAAGGCGGGACAAGGTAGGCAACGATTTCTCCTCGGAAGTTATCTGTGCACCCGCCCCACATACTCATCCAGCCAGTCCAGCACGGCTCTCATCAGTATTGGGCGCTGCTCGTCCACGTTGTGCGGTGTATCGAGCACGATGTGGCGCTTGTCCGCCGGAGCGGTGCCGAGCATGTTGAAGAGCGGCTTCTGCGCGGTTTCCAGGCCGAAGGTGAAGTCATAGCGGCCGTTCACCATCAGCACCGGCTTTTTCATGCGCGGGGCAAAGTCCGCCTGATCGCCGCCGGGCGGCGGCGGGTCGAGGAAATAGCCGCCGTCGAGAAAGATGGCCGTCCGCAGACGATCCTGCAGCAACGTGCTCAGGATGACCCCGGAGGCCGAACCCATGCTGACGCCGAGGTAGGAGAATCTGCCGCTGTCGATGTCCTCACGCGTGGCGAGGTAGTCGAGCGAGCGGGCGGCGTCCTTGTACCAGTCGCAGGAAAGCTGCAGCTGCTGGCTCCCGCCGGGCAATTGGTATTTCAGCCGCCGTTCGTACGTGTCCTGATAGATTGGGTACATTACCGCCCGGCCGCTTTGCACGATGAAGTCGAAGAAATTCAGATCGCCGAGCGCTTTGCCGTCTTCGCTGGAGCGCATGCCGAGCGTTCTCGCACTGGGAAAGAACAGTACGGTCTGGTAGGGAGGCCGCACGTTTTTGGGGAGAAAGAGGTACGCAGTCATGCGTTCGCCGCGATAGGCAGTGTCGAACTCGACCTTTTCGACGCGCCAGTCGACGGTCTCCTGGACGATGCCGCTGGACTTCTGGTTAAGCGGCTGCCTGGGGTAGTCGAAAAGCGCCAAATAGGCGTGAAAGGCCTCGTCGGAGGCCGGTTTGAAGTGGATAAAGTCCCGCGTGAGGGTCTGGATCGGCCGAACCAGAGCCTCCGGCACAGGCTCGACATTGCGCACGCAGCGGAAGCCATTGTCGTCGGAGCGGTCGAACGGCGGTACCGCCGCCGGCTCGAAGTAGCCATAGTTTGGGCTCTTCCATGATCCGCCGACAATGGGGCGAAGATCTCCGTTGATGGCGTTGGCGACCCATTCTCGCACGTTGCCGGCCATGTCATAAGTGCCATACGGACCGACGCCCTTATATGCCCCTACGGCTGCCAGACTGTTGCTCGAGACGTTGCTAATGGGAATGACGAAGGCAGCATCGTCAGATGGCGCGGCGGCATACCACTGCGTATACACCGGCAGGCTCTTGCTCAAGAAAGCCGCGTAGGCCGCGGCCTCGAACCAGCTCACGCCGGAAACGGGAAAGTTCTCTCGGCCTTCGGGAAAGTGGCCGCCGGTCCAGGTGGAAGGGCCCGGACGCCCGGTGGGGTCGCGGAAGAGCTCCATGGCCTCCGCCCATGATAGCTCACGACCATCACGCATGAACCTCTCCTTCCAGTACTGTTGCTTGTCGTACCCGCCGCTATCGACGAATTTCTGGAAGTCGCGGTTGGTCACCTCGAATCGATCCATGAAGAACGAGGGCAGTTTGCCGCCGAACCAGCCGATGTTCGATCCTCGATTGTGGGCAGTCCCACCCGTAACCGACACCATGCCGGCCGGCGCGCGCAGAGTGGCGTCGAGCTCGAACTTCATCTGCTTGGCGCTGTTGGCTGCCAGAATGACCTCTCCCGAACCAGGGTTATTGAGCCGCCAGCGAAAGAAACCGAGCGGCAGACGGACTCCGCGCAACGGGGTCGTGCCCAGGCTCTTCCACGCCGCGTTCGGAGTAAGGTAATCCTGGAACGACACGGAGAAGCCGGCGGGGGTGCTCTCGATGGAGGCGGTCAACGTATTGGTCTGCGCAATCCGCTGAAGCACCGGGTCGGAGGGCGAGTAGAACTCCGCTCGCTCCAGCACCGCGGTGGCCGCCAGTGGGGTGCGAGCGGCTAGCAGCTGGTTGATCTGCGAAACCGCCTCTTCGTGAGCCCAACGTTCGTCTTGCGCACGGCGATGGAGGAGGAGGAATGCGGGAACGAGCAGCAGCAGTGTCATCACGCCAGCCAGCGGCCAACGCCAGGATCGACCAATTCCCGTGCGGACGGTAGCGGCGCCGGCTGCCGGCGGGACGACCGCGGTCTTAGGCGGCAGCGGCTCTTGTGTCTTCACGCCAAGCTGTTGCAGCACAGCGCTCAATCCGTGTGCATAATCGGAGCGGAAGTCTACCCGCTGCAAGCGATGGAGCTGGAGCGGCACTGCGCAGTCCCGATGGTGGATGGGGATGATAGTCTTCTTCTCTTGCAGGGCGAAGGAAATCTCGTTGCGCACGTTCTCGCTCTTCACCGAGGCCGGTGAGAGCACCAACAGAACGGTAGAGGCCTCGCGAAGCGCCTGCTCGATCGAATTGTCCCAGGGGGCGCCGGGGGCGATGTCGAGTTCGTCGAGCCATACCCGGGCACCGGCTCGGCGCAGGTCTCCGGCGAGGCGCAACACGAACTCGGATTCGTCGTGGCTGTAGCTGACGAACGCCGTACCGGTGCTATGCGACATAGGTCCCCGACCCCGTCGTTGCGCCGCGGCTGGAGCTTCGGCGAGCGTTCAGGCTGGGTTCGATGCCCCTCAGTGGGGTTCCGTGGAGCAAGTAAACCATAAAGAGCAGTGGAGAGAGCGCTTGCCGGAGTTCAAGTCCAATTCGTAGCTCATGCGCATCCGCCTTACCGGGCATCGCCGGTCAGCCGGTCCGCCTTCGATCCGCCGGGCCGATTTTCAGCGATGCAGAACGGACGGATGAAAATGGCTCGCCGCTATTGCGCAGGCCGACTCGCGGATCGCCGCACGGTAGACTTCCCGAGGATGCGCCAACGTGGCCGTCGCCGTCCCCGACGTCACCTCGACTCGCTTTATCATCCGGTTCTTACGATTGAGGCAGAGCACCCAGAACTTCTCCACATCGAGCCCGATCGTGTACGGCCGCAGATATGCGTCTTCGTCAGTCAGCAGAGGCTGACCCGTTCGCGCACGCACCACAACCGGTTTGCGATCGAAAGTCGTCAACGACAGATGTTTCCTAGCGCTGCTAGAAGAGTCGGTCTGGGCCAATCCAACTACCGACTTTTCCTTCCGAATTTGACGATCGACGGACAAAAAGTGTCCGTTTTACGGCCGAAACCTCACTGCCCCAATCAGGGGAGCACTTTTGCTTCCGTGTCTGAGGTCATTCGACGGAACGTGATTCGGAAGGAAAAGTGATCTCGTCTTCATGTAAATCATTCAATTCTAGTTTCTAAGGGAAATGACTTCAAGGGAGCACTTTTGCTTCCGGATACCAGAAACAACGGCGCGGAACCAATGTTGTCCGACGAAGTAAAAATCTTCCGCTAACGACGGGTAAAAACTGAACTTCAGGCCGGCTCCGATAGCCGAGCGGTATTACGACATCCACTCCCCCCCCTTTTGCGACGGTCGGGTCGGCCTTTTAAAGGGAAATTCTTTAGACGCGGATTGCGCCCCACACAACTTGGGACAGTAAACCTCGATACTTGGAGTGCAGGGTATCCGTCCTCCGAACCGCATTTATCGGGCGGCATGAGTACTGCGGCGTGCCGCAGTCACGTTTGCTTGCCCGATGCCGCTAGTTCAGGCCAAAGGCGGGCGCAGAAACGCGAGCCCAGCCGATAGGCGGCAAGGCTGAAATTCTCATTGGGCGAATGCGCCCGATCGTCAGGCAGGCCGAACCCGACAAGCAGTGTGTCCGTGTTCAAAATGGACTTGAATTGGCTCACGATGGGGATCGAGCCGCCCTCGCGGATCAGGACCGGCTCTCGTCCGAATGAGGCTCGCAGAGCGCGAAGCGCGGCCCGGGCTTCCGCGGATTCGGGCGACATCAGGTAGGGCCCGCTTCCGCCTCGGCGCGGCGTGATCTGCATCACCACGGTTCGGGGGCAGATCCGTTCAAGGTGTCGGATTACAAGCGAGCGTGTCCGCTCCGGCGTTTGATTGGGCACCAGACGGCAGGTGATCTTCGCCCGCGCCCAGGCCGGAATGATCGTCTTGCCTCCCTCGCCCTGGTATCCGCTCGTCAGGCCATTGATCTCCAGGGTCGGCCGCGCGGAGCACTGCTCGTCCGGCGTGTAGCCGGCTTCGCCGAAGAGTCGGGGCACCCCCGCTAGCTTCTGCAGTTCGCGGCTGGACATGGAACCCCCGGCCATGCGCCTGCGCTCCCTGAGCGACAGCGGTGCCACCTCCGCATAGAAGCCGGGGACCCTAATCCGTCCCTTCGCGTCCCGCAACGAGGCCAGCATTTGGCAAAGCACCATCGCCGGATTGTCGATGGCGCCGCCAAAAGTGCCGGAATGAAGATCCCGGGCCGGCCCTCGCAGGACAATTTCCATGCCGATTGCGCCCCGCAGCCCATACGTCAATGCCGGTTGCTCCAGGCTCGGCATGCCAGAGTCGGAGATCACCGCCGCCTCGCAGCGCAGCGCCTCGCGATGCTTCCGCAGAAATGGCTCCACGTTGGCACTCCCCACCTCCTCCTCGCCCTCGATCAGGAAGGTCAGGTCGCACAACAGGTCCGTGCCCGTCTTCAAATACGCCTCGACCGCGTTCAGCTGTGCCATGTGCTGGCCCTTGTTGTCGGTGGCGCCGCGGGCAAATATCCGACCCCGCCTGATCGCGGGCTCGAACGGAGGCGAATCCCATAGTTCGAAAGGCTCGGGTGGCTGAACGTCATAATGCCCGTAAACAAGGTAGTGCGGCCGCTTGGCTTCGGGCCGCCGCGGGGTCCGGGCCACGACGATCGGGTGGCCGGCCGTTGCATGCACCTCGGTTTCTAAGCCAATCTCGCGGCAATGCCGGCTGAGCCAGGTGGCACAGCGGCTGACGTCAGCCCGGTGCTCGCTCTGCGCGGAAATGCTTTGAAAACGCAGGTACTCGCGAAAACGAGTGAGAAAGCGCCCCTCGTTGCGCTTCAGGTAGGAAAGAACGTCGTTCATGGGGACAACGCTCTAAGTTTGCGCAACGGAGGTCAACGAGCGTTGCCGACTTAAGAATGCTAGGAATTGAACCGGCAATAGGGAAATGACTGCGGGTGAATGGCATCAGACGGGTGGAGGGTGTTCCTGCATCGCATTCACGGCTCGTTCTCCAAGGAGGATTCTTACTTCGTCTCGTTATGCCAGTAATCATGCTCCATATTTCCTCCTGGTTTGAGATCAGATTCACGCGTATCATTGCACCACAAATGGATGCGGCTTTCCTCAAGAACGATGCCTTGGGAGGATTATTACTTCATCGGACAGTACCCCCCCGTCCCACGCCAAGCCCCAGCCGTAATCAAAAACAAGGGGGTGGGGCCAAAAGCAGAGGCCCAGGTAATGCAGGATCGCGGGGCACTGGGCCAACGCGTAACGCCAAGGACCAACGTGTGCGCCATATCCAGCCGTGCCGCCCCGGTTGCCGGCACCGGCCACCTCGAAAACCAGCAGTAGCCACGTTGCGGCCAGACCCAAGAATATCGTATGATGGCGCCTCCACGCCTCGCGAAAGCTGCCGCTCAGAAACGTCCGGTCGTAGAGCACAACCAGCAGCGGAGCCGTGACCATAACCTCCTTGCAAGCCATGCCGCAGAGGGAGGCGAGGACCGCGGGCCATATCCAGGCGTTGGCAGGCATCTTCTCCGCCCGCATTCCCTCCGATGGAGCTTCAGAAGACAACCGGTCCGCATACCGAATAAAGCAATAAAGTGTCAGCAGGTAGAACAACCCCATCATAGATTCCACACGCTGGGCGATGTAGGTGACCGATTCGGTTTGCAACGGGTGGACGGTCCATAGCAGCGCGGCGGCGAAGGCGACGATAAGCGATGTGTTCCGATCGGCGGGCTCAGACCGGACAAAGCTGCCGCTTTTCGCCGATCCAACGCCGCGCTCGAGCAAAAAACGGGAAAACGTCCTGCGAACGATCCCAAAAAGTGTCAGACCACATAGCAGATGGATTGCGACATTGAACAAATGATAGCTCCATACGTGAGTTCCACTCACAGCATAGTTCAAAGCCACGGAAAGGCCCGCCAACGGACGGCCGCTGATCGTGATTCCCTGTTGGGCGGGCTGGCGCCAAGCGGTTCCAAGCTGGCGGATTCCTGGGTTGTCCCGAACCGTGGGCAGGTCGTCGAACACGAATGGCACCGCAAAGGAATTGGCATAGACAATCAACCCGGCCGCAATGATAACGCAGGCCGCCAAGGCTACCCATGTTTTGGACCTGCCGTTGAAAGTGCGACTTTCCTCGGTCACGATTGAGTACCCTCAAGCGCTGTTAGCCGATACTTCGGTTGCGGGTGCTAGGGAAGACATCAAAGTCAAAGAAGCTAGAGTGCATAAGCTGTCCGGCTCTGGAGATCGCGATTCGGCTGATACGCAGTAATTTTGCTCTGTGAAATTAAGGAGAGCAAACTGATTGCTGGGTGCTGACTTTGACCCGGAAAATTGGAGGCCATATTCACCGCGGGCGGCGGCCCGCGGTTGATGTTCGAGATTCTAAGGCGAGCTCGCCGGAAGCGTCAACGGCGGCGGGCCGCTGCTCAGGCTGCGTTCAAGCGGTGGCAGCATTGAAGTGCTGACACGGTGAGGAAAGGTACCGTTCGCCGAATCATGCGCCGCGCCAATATGCGTCTGTGCCGAAGGGCAGCGAAACTAATCCACTGAGCTTGGCCTGACGCTCGCCATTGGAAGGGGTGCCTTGCGCGCGGACATTATGAGGCTGCCGACTTCACGGTGCTTCGAATCCAGAGTTGGGTCGAACGATTCGCGCCGCACATCGTGAAAACCCGCGCCTTCAAGCGCCTTTCGCGCGGTCTCTTCGTCGTAGGCGAACCGGTGCTTTCCCTCCTGACGAAAGTGGTAATTGATATGTTCAAGGCGTGTCGTGCAATAGCTCGGATGCCACCAGGAGTTTTCATTGCAGGCGCGGAAATATTCCGCTTCGCCGCCTTTTGCATAGTCGTTTAGCGGCCATTCGGTGTCGGGAACGCTGAAGCGGAGCAGGCCACCGGGCTTGAGGATGCGAAGACATTCCCGGAATAGGGCGCACGCCGCGTCCGGGTAGTCGACGTGCTCAACGAAATGTTCCGAGAGAATCAGCTCGCAGCAACCGGATTCGAATGGAAACCCCCTGCGGAGGTCGAGCGTCAGGTCGCCGCCCGCTTCCATGTCGATGTTGAGGAAACCGGGCTTCGTGGAGCGACCGGACCCCAGGTTGATTCTTTCCGGCCGCGAAAGCGACATGCGGCGGACCTTTCGCAGGCCGGCGCGATGATTGCGCGAAATCCGAAATTCGGCAATCAGCCTGCGCAAGGCGGAATATTCACCCGCCGAAAGAATCCGCGAGAGGGTCGATTCAAGCCGCTGTTTCAAAACTTGTTTGTTATTGGCATCAAAAACAGGATCAATGCCGCCAGCCAGCCTCTCTTTCGTGACATTTGACCCGTACACTGGGTGCGACATTTGACTCTGTCGAGAGGTGAGATTTGAATCGGGATTTCCCAATTGAATTCATGTTTTGGGTGAGCTGTGGGATCGGAGGGAGTAAACGTATAGAAATCTGCCCGGTTCTCGGTTGCAATTCAAGTTTTGGTGCTCCGGACTGCCATCATCATGTAGTTTGCGGCTATTGGGGCCGCCACTGGCGTGGCAGCCGGCGAAATCCTTGGCAATAGAGGACACTACGCCCAAGGCCTTTGAGATTGAACTGCACGGTTGGAGGAATGGGGCTCATCCGGGAGCCGGCATCGGCAGCCTCAGGCGGTCGATCGCACAAAGGATCGCCAGGAATAACCTCCGGGGCACCGCCACCTCAGCCAGCTGGAAGACCACCCGGCGGGCATGGCGAACGATCTTTGCCCCAATCTTGATCAATTTCTCCCGAGTCGTTGTCAGGGTCCAGCGCTTGATCTCTCGCGGCAGGACCAGCTGTCGAAGGAAGTTCCCAAGGTTGTAGGCCAGGACGAAGAGATGCAGCCGCACCTGGTTGTCCACGAAATCATGGCATGACAGGCGCGTCCACTTCACCGCATTCTTGCCTTCCTTGATCCATTGTTCTGCCGTTCCCCGCTGGTTATAGAAGCGGACGACCCGTTTGGCTGGCCGCGTGAGGTTCGTCACGATGAAGCCAACCCGAGGGAACAACTCGCCTTTGTGCCATTCAACCTTGGCGACCACTCGCCGGGACCGGTTCCAGCTCTGGGCCTGGTAGGAGAAGTCGGAATAGCGGACCAAGGGCGCATTCGAGGGACGGCCCACCGGCCGGGTCAAGAGCGGCTCGATCTCCCTCTGCAAGACATCGTTTCCCGGAAGGCGGATCGCGTAGTCGTATCCTTCTGCCTCCAGGAACTCATAGAGTTCCGGCTGGGCGAATGCGGCGTCGGCTCGAAAGCGGCAGGGAAGTTCCAGATCGCGGTAGCGGGCTACGACCGGCTCCAAGACCTCCCTCCAATCCTTAGCGCTGTGGACGTTGCCCTCCCTCAGGATCGAGCGTTCGACATCGCCAAACTGGTTGAAACAGAAGAGGGGGTGATAGCAGGTGCAGCCGAAATGCCCGTTATAGGCCGTGCCCTCCTGTTTTCCGTAGGTCTCGCTGACGGAGCTGTCCATGTCGAGGATCACCTCCCGCAGTTGCCGATGATCGCGTAACCGATCGATCCATTCGCCAGAGAGGTTCGCCAGGGTCGCCAGATTCCGGGTCTGTGCCAGCACTTCGGTCTCGAATCTCGCCATTTGGCTGGTGGACGCGGCCGCGTGCTCGGTCGCACGCCCGCCAACCACGTGCCGCATGATCGGATCAACCGCGAGCCGTTCAGCGTCGTTTGTATCTTCATAGCCAGCAAGCCGGCTGTATATAGACTGTCGAATCAGGGCCAGCATCGAGTGCTGGGTGTTCTTGCCGGTCCGCCAGTCGTTTAGCACACGGCCGCCCATCGACGTCAGTCCGAGCACCTCGTCCATCTCTCTATAGGCAAGCAGACCGGCATCAGAAGAGATTTTGGCGCCATGGAATTCCAGCGCCAAACGCCGGTCGAAACTCAGTCCTATATGTTCGTTTTTGGTCGCACCCTTCGGATTGTAGGACTTTTCAGCCTCGAAGTCGGTTATGCCGTTCATGGATAAGATCTTAAACGGTTCCATAGGGAGCATTCTTCATGCCAATCTGGGAAATCCGGGTGGAGATGGGTGCGCTTGAGAAATCGGCTGGGTGACCTGACCCCGTTGACTGCAGTGCGGAGTTTCGCCTCCCAAGAAAGACTTTTGCTTCATCTCGTTTAGGAAGTAATTCTCATCCACCGCGGCTCCGTGCTCCTGTCCTAAGCGTCTTTTCAGATTGCAGCTCACCATGTTATAAACCTGCGGTCGAATATGCTGTTTGGAGGATTATCACTTCGTCGGACACCAAGAACCCACTCTATCGGATCCATGGATCGGCACCCCTTCAGGCATATGACGCCCCAAAGCCTTGCGTACCCCATTTAAGCGCTCCGAGCTCGGAGAAGCCTTGCTCGGCACTGGCCATTTGCTACCTATTCCATATGGCCGTCGCCGCCTCATCCGATCACCAGCGCGCCGCGCATGAACGGCAAGTGGCGATTTACCGGGCAATGACCCCCACCCAGCGACTGGAGCACGCGCTCGCGATGAACCGCACAATGCGCGAGCTCTTGGCTGCAGGGTTTCGTGAAAGGAATCCAGCATGGTCGGAGAACCAGCTGCGCCTTGCGGTGGCCGACCGCATCCTCCATGCCCGGACCGGATGAGCTGCGGTTGTTCGTCGAGCGGCTTGAGGCAATAGGATCTCCGTATATGGTGACCGGCGCCACCGCGGCGATCCTTTACGGTCAACCGCGCGTGACGAATGACCTCGACGTCGTCCTCAGCCTTAGCGATGCGGCTCGCGCAGCCCTGCTCCGTGCGTTTCCCGAGACTGAATTCTATGTTCCTCCCGAATCGGTCATTCAAGCGGAACAGGCGCGTTCTCAACGCGGCCATTTCAACCTGATCCATCTCGAGTCCGGCTACAAAGCCGACATTTACCTCGCTGGCGCCGATCCCCTGCACGCCTGGGCGTTGCCGCAGCGCCGCCGCATGCGATGGGCCGGGAACCAGGAGTTTTCGGTTGCACCGCCCGAATACGTTGTTCTCCGAAAGCTGGAGTTTTATCGTGAGGGTCGCTCTACGAAGCACGCAGCCGATATCCGGGCCATTCGGGAAATCACCGGCGTGGACGAGACGGTGCTCGCGCCCTGGCTCGATCGCCTGGGACTCGCATCGTTATGGCAGGAGTTGAGATCAGCGTAATCGCGGGACACCTGTTTTTGCGCTCCGATCCAGACCGAGGCGGAACGGTGGCCGGCCGCTGTTCACCAATTTGATCCCCGGCCGCCCCGCCCGCCCGACCGGATCTGCCGTCTATGAGATTGTCCGAGGCCTCGTCCGTGAAGCCCAGGTGCACATCTACGATAAGAGGACACCCATGGCGAATCGTCCGATATTCGGCCATTTGACGCAATATCGGTAACTTTGGATGGCCACCGGGTGTGCTATGAGGGACCCCCATGACAATACTACCCTCGTCCTTCGCCTGCGCGGTCCTCTTCGCCATGGCTTCCGTCTGCACAGCCGAACCGATCCGGATCGAATCCGGGCTGATCGAGGGTCAACAGGGGCCCCTTTTGACCGTCTACCGGGGAATCCCCTTTGCCATGCCCCCGGTCGGAGAACTCCGGTGGCGCCCGCCGCAGGCCTCGATGCCTTGGCGGGGGATTCGGAAGGCGGAGGACTTCGCCCCGATCTGCCCCCAGTCAGGCGCCTCCGTCCCGGGCGCCCCCGCGGAACCGTCGAGCGAGGATTGCCTCTATCTCAACATCTGGACGCCGGCCCGTCGACCGGACGCCAAGCTGCCCGTCATGGTCTGGATTTACGGCGGGGGCTTCACAACGGGATCGGCCTCGATGCCGCTTTATTGGGGAGACCGGCTGGCGCTTCGCGGCGTCCTCGTCGTCACGATCAGCTATCGGGTCGGCGCATTTGGCTTCATGGCCCATCCGGAGCTGAGCCGCGAGTCGCCGGACCACGTCTCGGGCAACTACGGCCTCCTCGATCAAATCGCCGCGCTCAGGTGGGTGCAGCGCAATATCGGAGCCTTCGGCGGCGATCCCCATCGCGTGACGATCTTCGGCCAATCCGCGGGCTCGTGCTCGGTCTGCCTTCTCATGTCCTCTCCGTCGGCAAAGGGTTTGTTCCAGCGGGCGATCGCTGAAAGCGGCGCCGCTTTTCCTCCCCTGGCGGCCGTTCCCGGCTCGGACGTGCTCCATTTGAAGGGGGCCGAGGAAAAGGGACTGGCGCTTCAGAGGAAACTGGGCGCGGCCTCCCTGGCCGATATGCGCCGCATGCCGGCCGCGGAGATACTGAAAGCGGCACAGGACATGCCGTGGATGTTTCTCCTGGACGGTCGCGTTATCGGCCGCGAGCCGTATGACGTGTTTTCGGCCGGGCATCAGGTCGATGTCCCTCTTCTCCTCGGCACGAACGGCGACGAGGGCCGTCCCTTCCTGGAGGGCGCTGTTGTCACGGCGTCGCAATTTCCGATCGGACCTGTCTCACACGATTCTCGCCAATATCCCGGCCTCGGTGCTGGCGCACTACCCGTCAAACACCGATGACGAGGCTTATGCCTCACGTGCAGCGCTGGAGAGGGATGTCCGGTTTGGCTGGGACGCGTGGACGTGGGCGAAGCTCCAGTCCACGACCGGAAAGGCGGCGGTGTATTACTATCATTTCGCCCATCTGCCGCCGGCGCCGGCCGGTTCACCCTGGGCGCGCTGGGGCGCGGGACATTGGGCGGAACTCCCGTACGTATTCGGTCACCCCGACCAGGCCCCCGGCGCCTGGACCGCCCAGGACCGAGCGCTTTCCGAGACCCTGATCGGCTACTGGACCAACTTTGCCAAGAATGGAAATCCGAACGGACCCGGGCTGGCCGACTGGCCCGTCTTCACTTGCGCAAAGCCGCAGGTGCTGCACTTCGACAGCGCGATCCATGTCGGCGGCGTCGCGAACCTGGACAAACTGGAGGCCCTGGACCGATACTTCACCGAGGTCCGCAAGCCACGCCTTGCGGTAAAATGAGTCAGTGACGAGGCGTCTCGAAGTTATGAGGCTCAGTTACAACAGTTGTATGACGTTCAACAGAAATATCATATATCGCTCGGTCCCTAGGTCACTGCATGCAAGTTGAACCCGTACGATTCAAAGGCAACCGCATCCGTCCCGAGTGGCTCTTCCCACAGATCGAGCGCGCTCTCCTTCGGTCTTGAGGCTTGAATGATTGGCGGAGTGAGACCGGCCGAGGCGGTACTTGAAGAATCGGCCGTTTGGGGACCGACCAACCGTCCCCTTCAACATGAGGGGAGCATACGGCCCCGAAGTTTCCGAGGGACACGGCACCGGCATCGCGAACACGGAAAAAGCCGATGCCAAGAAACATCTCCGCGCTGCGGCATGTATAATCTCCATGCCCCTTCGTCCCCTTCTCCTTTCAGTCGCCCTGCTGGCAGCTCCCGTCCTGTGCTCGGCCGCCGACGATTTCGCGACCGCCCGCAATCTGCTCCAGGCCAAGAAATACGCCGAGGCCAGGGAAGTCCTCACGCGAATCGTAGCAGCGGATCCCAAGAACGCACCGGCCTGCCATTATCTCGGGCTCGCATGCAAGGCACCGCGCAGCCTGGCCGCCTACGAGGAAGCCCTGAAGTGGCTCTCGCAGGCTGCTGCCCTCGCGCCCGGCGACGCCGGTTGCCTCGCGGATTACGGCGGCACCTCGATGGAATTCGCCGGCATGATCCGCGCCACAAGCCTCACCCGCGCGCTGGGTTACGCCACCCGGGGCCGGGACGCCATGGAGAAGTCGCTGACAATCGACCCCGAGAATCTCAACGCGCGCGAAGGCCTGTTCCGTTTCTACACCCAGGCGCCGTGGCCAATCGGAAGCAGCTCAAAGGCCGCCGCGCAGCTTGCCGAGATCCGGAAACGCAATCCCGACCGCGCCCTGAGATTGGGCGTGCAGACCGCGGTCGGAACAAGGGACTACGCCGCTGCATTCACCCTCTGCGAGAAGGCCATTGCAGGAAATCCGGAAAACTATCTTGCCCTCTGTTTCTAAGGACAGGCCGCCGCGATCAGCGGTCTGCGTCTCGAGCGAGGAATCGCATGCCTGCAGAAGGCGTGCAGCCTGGCTTCACCGGCTCAAAGTGTCTTCAGCAAGAGCAACGCATGGTTCTGCCTGGGAAACATCCAGGAACGGCTCAAGCGTGTCGCGGAGGCCCGCAATGCCTACCAAACGGCGCTGAGAATCGATCCCAACAACAAGTCGGCCGCCGGCGCGCTCGCCAGAATCTCCCAAAATCCAGGGAGTTGACTCCTTAGGGAGGTTAATCGACTGCATCAGATCGGTGATAGATTCTGGAGAATTGCTTAATCGCAGTGCATCGGCTGTTTACGTAATTCCTGTAGGCCGTATTTGGAAGAGGATTATCCGCCCATCCTGTCTTTACCCCATGCAACACTTTTGTCTGGCTGTAGTCCACAATGGATACAGAAAAGGATTTGAAATGATCAGCCAAGACTACGTCAAGGAGATGGGGCTTAAACCGGTCGCCAAGAAGGTGCCATTGCCGCTGGCAATAGCCATCCTGGTGGTGATTTTCGCAGGTGTAGGCTGGTTCATTGCCAGGGCAACGAATTTGCACGGCGCATCCTCCTCCCAGGAGAGCCCGCATGTGGCGGTTCAGGCGCCGGCGAAGTAAGGCTCAGGCCGGCTAGGGCAACGCGGGATTCGGCGGATTTCCCGGTCCTGCCAAAATGAGCCCTGTTTCCGGTTCCCGCGACTTGCGGGACCGCGGCTACGGCGTAATTCTGACGGGTGACCTCGGGTGACACCCCTGCCACGCCACCGGACCGACGCCGAACCGACTGCCGCCAGCAAGCTCGATCGCTTGTGCTCTGCAGAGTTTCACCTAGAATTCAAGCGCATGTCCATATCCAGCTATTCCAAAGATAAACCGTTTACGGCCAAGATAGTTGAGGAACGCCTTCTCACAGGGCCTGGTTCGGACAGAGAGACAAAGCACCTCGTGGTCGATATCGCCGGAAGCGAAATCGCCTATACTGCGGGCGATTCACTCGGTGTCTGGCCTTCCAACCGGTCCACCGATGTCGATGAAATCGTGCAGAGCCTCGGGGCCCACGGCGACGAGCCGGTCTCGATTCCGCACGCAGCGGGGCCGCTTTCACTGCGCGCGGCGCTGACCAACCGATTGGCGCTGGCCGGCCCGACGCGAAAATTCGTCGAGACCCTGTCGTGCGCCGTTTTGGAGCCGGCCGGTGCGACCATGCTGAAACGATTGCTGGAGCCGGACGCGAAAGACCTCCTGGCCGAATTTCTCCGCCAGCGGGAGTATGTCGATTTGCTCGCTGAATTCCCAAGCGCCAGGATAGGACCTCAGGTCTTTGTCGACCACCTCCGCCGACTGCAGCCCCGGCTCTATTCGATCGCATCCTCCCCCCGACTCTTCCCCACCAGGGTTCACCTGACCGTCGCGGTGGTGAAATACGAGACCAATGGCCGCGAGCGGTTCGGGGTCTGCTCAAATTTTCTCGGCAATCGCATGACGATCGGCGTGACGGAGGTGCCTGTCTTCGTCGCCTCATCGCATTTTCGCCTGCCGCAGGACGGAGCCCGGGACGTGATCATGGTGGGGCCCGGCACGGGGATCGCCCCATTCCGCGCTTTTGTTCAGGAGCGTGCCGCGGCAGGAGCCACGGGCCGCAATTGGCTGTACTTTGGCAACCGGCACCGCGCCACCGATTACTTTTACGAGGAGGAATGGACCGACGCGCTGGCCCACGGCCGGCTCTCACGCCTCGACGCCGCCTTTTCCCGGGACCAGGAGAACAAGGTGTACGTGCAGGACAGGATGCGCGAAAACGCCGCAGATATGTGGAATTGGATCGGAAACGGCGCCCACCTTTACGTCTGCGGCGACGCGCACCACATGGCCAAGGACGTCGACGCCGCGCTGCGCGAAATCATTGCAGCCGGCGGACAAATGTCGCCGGAGGCAGCGGCCGCCTACGTCGCGCAGATGAAGAAGGCCTCCAGGTACCAGCGGGACGTTTACTAAAGCAGAGCCGCGATTGCGGCACGCGGACCTGAATGCTCCCTCCCCTTCCCCACGACTATTTGGCCCGGATGCCGCGACACGTCGAGGCGGCGGACCTCCTTTCCGTGGGGCTTGACGCGTCGGGCCGCGACGCTCTTCTCGCCCGATCCGCGGCGGGTGCCTGGATTGCGATGAAGGAGACAGCGGCGAGTGCGGGGATAAACCTTCTGCTGGTATCTGCCTTCCGGAGTATGCCGCCCAACGCGCCATACTGGAATCGAAGCTGGCGTCGGGTGATTCCTGGACTGAAATCCTGACCGGGTGCGCCTACCCCGGCTTCAGCGAGCACCACACCGGGCGCGCAGTTGATGTCGGGGCGGCGGGTGCCCTGCAACTCGACGAGCAATTCGAGAACACCGCTGAATTCAGGTGGCTGTCCTCAAATGCAGGGCGCTTCGGTTTTTCGCTCTCCTATCCCAGAGGCAACGACCACCGGGCGAAGTGCGATGATGTCAGCCCCATTAACAATGCCTATCTCTTCCCCGGCTTTTGCACGGACGAGCCACTTGGACAGGTTTTTCCGAGCCTGTGTTACGGTTAGCGTCTGCATTGGGTCTTTATCGCGTCTCTTTTGCGGATTTTCAAGATGCGTTGGCGGGCATTGCCCGCGCTTCGGTCCGGCCACCGGAACCCGGAGTCTCCGCGCCGTCTCGTTTAAGCCCGGATGACGCCATTGTGAGATGCTGTTTCAAATAACCATTCGCTCTTCAGCGCGTCAGGCTGCACAGTCGAACACCATGAAACCCCTGCTGCACGCCTCGCTCGCCCTAGGCTTTCTCTCCCTCTCCGTCACGGCATTTGCCGATATCGGATCGCTCGAGTCGTCCTTCCAAACGCCCCCTGACGATTCCCGAATCATGATGCGCTGGTGGTGGTTTGGTCCGGCTGTCACGAAGACTGAAATCGCGCGGGAGATCCGGACGATGAGGGCCGGGGGAATCGGAGGGTTCGAGGTCCAGCCGGTCTATCCCCTGGCCCTCGACGGACAGATCCCGGGACTCAAGAACGTACCTTTCCTTTCGCCTGAGTTTCTCGATGTGCTTAAGTTCACGGCGCAGGAGGCGAAGGCGCAGGGAATGCGGATGGACCTCACCCTGGGCAGCGGCTGGCCCTACGGGGGGCCCATGTTCTCGGCTGCAGAGAGCCCGGGGGCGCTCCGCATTTTCAACGCGGTGGCCGCACACGGCGAGGCGAGCGTCGCCCTGCCGGCCCTCCAGCCGGGCGAAAAACTGATGGCGGCGTTCATGGGGCCGGCCCCTGGCGCCGATGCAATGACCGACACTTACCGGCCTTTTTGCCAACAGATGGAAATAAGGGACCAGCTGGCCTGCCTGCCCAAGCCCGTCAAGGGCCCCGCCCCAGTCGTATTCTTCATCGCCAGCCACACCGGAATGATGGTCAAGCGGGCGGCTGTCGGCGCCGAGGGCTATGTCGCCGACCACTACGACGAAGCGGCCATCCAGAAATTCATCCGCGAAATCGCCGGGCCGGAGCTGGCCGCGTGCGGGCCGAATGTGCCGGCGTCGGTATTCTGTGACAGCCTCGAGGTTTTCAACACCGATTGGACTCCCAACCTTCTCGATGAATTCAAGCGGCGCCGGGGCTACGACCTGACCCCCAATCTCCCCGCACTCATCTCCGATTCAGGGATGCGGACCGCCGAAATCCGCCACGACTGGGGCCAGACGCTCACCGAGGTCTTCACGGACAACTTTGTCGGCCAGATCCAGTCGTGGGCCGCGGCCCACGGAACGAAGTTCCGGATCCAGGCGTACGGCACCCCTTCCGCGGCGCTTTTCAGCTACGCGGCGGCGGCGCTCCCCGAGGGCGAGGGCATGGGATGGAAGGGATTCGGGTCCATGCGGTGGGCCTCCTCGGCGAGCCACTTGCTGGGCAGGCAGATCGCCTCAAGCGAGACGTGGACCTGGCTCCACCGGCCGGTCTTTCGCGCCACCCCGCTCGACATGAAGGCCGCGGCGGACACCTATTTTCTCCAGGGCAGCAATCAGCTGGTCGGCCACGGTTGGCCCTACACGGCAGAAGGGGTGGAGTATCCCGGCTGGCGTTTCTATGCTTCGGGAGCCTTGGACGAGAAGAACCCGTGGTGGATTGTGATGCCGGAAGTGACCTCGTACCTCCAGCGCACGAGTTTCCTCCTGCGCCAGGGCAATCCCGCAAACGACGTCGCCCTCTACCTGGCCAATGACGACGCCTGGGCGAAGTTCACCCCCGGCAATGTTGCGATGAGTTCGACGGTCTTCGGCTGCCTTGGGCCTGACATCACCCGCGAGATACTTGACTCCGGCCACAACTTCGACGGCTTTGACGACCGGATGCTGGCCCTGCGGGGCAAGGTCGACGGCGCCACCCTGTCCTTCGGCGACATCAACTACCGCGCGGTCGTGCTGGCCGGGGTCGAGCGGATGCCACTTTCCACGCTGAGGGCGCTCGAGAGTTTCGCCCGGAATGGCGGCATATTGATTGCCACCCGCCGTTTGCCGGACACGGTGCCGGGCTTCACCGCCACCGAGGCCGAACAGGGCGAGCTGCGCACTATCGTCCGCAGGCTCTTCCTGGATCCCGGTTCACCGGGAATCTTCCTGCCCGACGAGAGCGAATTTGGCGCCGCGCTGAATCGCAGGCTTGCACCCGATGCACGATTCTTCCCTGCGGCGCCGGATGTCGGCGTTGTGCACCGCCACACCGCCGATGCGGAGATCTATTTCATCGCCAACACCAGCGCCCTGCCGGTCAGCACCGAGGGCACTTTCCGGGTCGCCGGGCTTGAGCCCGATTGGTGGGACCCCATGAACGGGAACATTCGGACGGCGGAATACGTTGGTCGGAACGAACAGGCCGTCACCGTTAAGGTCGACCTCCCGGCATTCGGCTCGCGAGCCTTGGTTTTTTACGCTCCGCGCCTTCGCCAGCACCTAGACGCTCCGCCGCACGTCGGTCCGATTCCCGGCCCGCTGGACTTGAGCACCGGCTGGACTGTGACCTTTGGGGACGACGGCAAGCCTGTGGCAATGGACCACCTCAAGTCGTGGACCGAGGACGATGCCACCCGCGGTTTCTCGGGTGTGGCGACCTACGTGAAATCGTTCTCGATTCCGGAGGGCATGCGGAAGGCCAACCTCCCTCTGACACTCAGTTTTGGCGAGCCCATTTCAGAGGGCGGCGGCAGGGCCGCTCCGCGGCCGCCCAGTGGGGGACCGGAGGCGGCGGTTCCTTCGGCCGCGGCGCGCGGCAGGCGTGGCGGGCGAGGTGGCGCTAGCGCCGCCGCGTACGAATCCTTTCAGGCACCGGTGCGGGAGGCTGCGATCGTTTATGTAAATGGCAATCGCGCAGGCTCCGTCTGGCATCCGCCCTATACGCTCGATGTCAGCGGGTTGCTCAGGCCCGGCGAGAACGTCATCCGCATCGACGTTGCCAACCTCGCCCTCAACGCCATGGCCGCCCATCCGCTGCCCGACTACACGGCGCTCAATCAGCGCTACGGCGAGCGTTTCCTGTTTCAGGAGCCGGGCTTGATCCAGGCCCAGCCCGCGGGTCTTCTGGGAGCGATCAAGCTGGTCGCCGGGCAGGAGCCTTGATGAAATCACCTCGGGAGCCCGGCCGGAGTATGACACCTTGAAGCGGTTGCTTGGCCCAATAAAGGCGTATTGAAGCGGCGCTTCGCCGACGGCTCCCGGCCGCGAAACGACTTCCCGAATCACACGCCAAGGCGCGCCCTGATCCGGCGGACAACCTCATCCGGCGGACTGGAGACTTCGATGACGATCGCATCCGACGGAGGCTCGAGGGTCTCGAATTGCGATCGGATCATGCCCTCCTTCATGAAGTGGCCCTGGCGCTGGCGCATGCGCTCGCGGATCAGAGCGGGAGAGCCTTGCAGGTGCACCAGTCTCACGCGGCCGCGATCGGCCATGATCGCCTTGCGATAGGCCTCCCGCAGCGCCGAGCAGGTGAAAACAGCCGCCTCATCCCGCGCGAGGGCGCCATCTATGCCGGAGCGGATTGCGGCGAGCCATGGCGCCCGGTCGTTGTCGTCCAACGGGACTCCGGCCGCCATCTTTGAGACGTTGCCCGGAGGATGTAATTCGTCCGCGTCATGAAAGCTCCACCCCAGTTCCTCCGCCAGCCGGCGGCCGACCGTTGTCTTTCCGCTGCCCGCCACTCCCATCAGCACGATCACGACGGAGGAAGAGATCCGCTCCACTTTTCCAACCAGCAAAAGATAGGAAAGAACGCCGCCCAAAGCCACCGCGGCAATGAACGCGAGCGCCGGTGCGAATCCGCCGTATTTGACGATTACGCCGATCGCAAGCGGCACCAGGGCCGACGCCAGGTTGCCGAAGAAATTGAACACGCCGCCCGTCAGGCCGATAAGCCGTTTCGGCGCCAGAAGGGACACGAGGATCCAGGTGATAGAGGCGAAGCCGTTGCAGAAAAAGGCGAAAGTGAAGAAGAAGACAACCCAGCGCGGTTCAGTGACGAAATTCGCGCCGACAACGCTCGTCGACAGGAGCATGCCTGCGATGATCGGCGCCTTGCGGGCGAAGGAGGTTGAAACGCCGCGTCGCACAAGCAGGTCCGAGCAAACTCCGCCTGCGAGGACACCCGCCACCGCCGCAAGGTATGGCAGTGCGGAGGAAAACCCCGTCTGCGCCAGATCGAAATGCCGGAATTGGACCAGATAGGTCGGAAACCAGGTGAGAAAGAACCAGGGAACGGCATTCAGCGCGAACTGGCCGAGGTAGATGCCCCAGAGTTTGCGCTGGGAAAGCACAAACCGCAGGTCGGCAAAACTGAACCCGGCCGGTCCGGCAGCTGTGACCGGCGCATTTGCCCAGCCATGACCGGTGCGGATATGCTCGCGCTCCCCATCTGACAGCCGGGTGCACTCATCCGGATCGCGGTAACGGACATACCAAAAGGCCGACCATGCCAGTCCGATGCCGCCGGTGATCATGAAAACCGAACGCCATCCGAAATGGCTCTGCGCAAGGACGAGCAGCGGCGTCAACAAACCCAGGCCTATGAACTGCCCCGATGTGTAGAAGCCGATGGCGCCCGCCCTTTCGGCCTCCGGGAACCATGCCGTGGCCAGCTTGTTGCAGATGGGAAACGAAGGGGCCTCGAAAAGTCCGACGAGCAGCCGCAGTCCCAAGAGCGCCAGGAAGGCGCCCGCAAACCCCTGTACCAGGGTGGCGAGCGACCAGAATCCGCAGACCAGAGCGAAGAGCACCCTCGGCCTCACCCGGTCGACCAGCCAGCCGCCGGGTATCTGAAAGAATGCGTAGGCCCAGCCAAATCCGGAAAAAATCCATGCCAGGTGGATGGGATCGAGCCGCAGGTCGCGGGCAAGGGCGGTCGCGGCCACGGCGAGGTTGCCCCGGTCGAGGTAGTTGATCGCCACGGTGACGAACAGCATGCCCGCGACTCCGTAGCGGATGCGCGAGATGGCCGGGCTCTTCATGCGGGTGGAAAGCGACCCCTGCCTAGTCCGCCGGCACCGGGAACTTCACGGACCTGCCTTCGCGGCTGGATCGGTAGATGGCCGTGAAAAGTTCGACAACGCGGCGTCCCTCTGCGGCGCTCACAGCCGGCGGGCGCCCCCCAATGATCGCCTGGAGGAAATCCCCGACCTGAAGGCGGTGGAAATGGGCAACCGGATCCACGCTGCGGAAGAACGCCGCGTCCTCCTGCTGCCATTGGGCGATCCGGTCCTGCTCCCCCGGAATCGTCCAAAGATCGACGAACGGCGCCTCGATTTCCTTGGTGACCCCGGCGATGAACATCGCTCCGCCGTCGGTCTGCACGCCGATCGAAGCCCCGTTTATCCCGTGGACCGACACCCTCGCGTGGATCGCCGGATTCTGGCTGTTGGAGAAAACGATGCTGCCGAGGGCGCCGCTCCGAAAGCGGATGGCGGCAACCGCGGTGTCATCCACCTCGATGTAGGGATGATTGAGGTTGGCCCAGTAGCCGGTGAGCTCCGCGACCTCTCCCATGTACCAAAGCAGCAGGTCGATGTGATGCGGCGCCTGGTTGACCAGGACGCCTCCCCCCTCCCCATCCCAGGTTCCGCGCCACGGATCGCTCAGGTAGTAGGCCTGGTCGCGCCAGCCGAAGATCGTCGCCGTGCCCAGCATCGGCCGCCCGAGCAGGCCCGCGTCCAGCGCACGGCGAATCCTAAGGCAGGGAGGATAGAACCGGCGCTGGGACACCATTGCTATCACGGCCCGCCCTTTCTCAGCAGCCAGCATCATCGCGTCGCAATCCGCCAGCGACGAGGCGAGCGGTTTTTCAACCAGGCAGTGGACGCCCGCCCCGGCCGCCAGGACGACGGGCGCCTTATGGTTGGGATGAGGCGTGCATACGCAGAGCGCCTCGACCCCGGCCCTGTCGATCATTTCCCGGACATCGGAGAATTCGCGGACTCCGTACAGGGCGGCGAAGCTTCGCCGCTTCTCTGAGGGCCGGCCGCAAACGGCGACAAAGTCGGACTCCGGCAGCGACTGCAAGGCTGCGGCATGCAGATGCGCCACCTTGCCCGTGCCGACCAGGGCGGTCTTGAGTTTCCTCATTTGAATGCCGTCGGCTCCGGGTCGTTCGTTCCGCTCATGGCCTCAGGATCACCTTGATCAGGCCTTTCTCGCGCGCGTACAAGCGTTCAAACCACTTGGCCCCCTCTTCCAGCGATGGCGTGGCGCTTATGAAATCGGTGACGTTGACCTTGCCGCTTGCGATGAGTTCGAGGCAGGCGGGATATTCGCCCGCGGAGGCGCAGGTGCCGATGAGCGTGATCTGGCGCGTGACAACCGCCTGCAACGGCAACTCGACCCTTGCCTCGAGGTTGCCAACCAGGGTCACGCTGCCGCCCTTGCGCACGCACGCGATCGCCGAATCCACGGCAGGCGAAACGCCCACCGACCTCGAATGCCGCATCGGCCCCGCGGCACCGCCGTGAGCCGCCGAACCCTCCCGGGCACGTCCGCGGCGTCGGCCTTCAATGCGGTTGTCGCGCCCAGGCGCCGGGCCATCTCCAGGCGCCCGGGATCCAGGTCGATCGCAACGATCTCGCCGCACCCCGCCACCTTGAGAACCTGGACGACCAGCAGCCCGATCATGCCCGCGCCCACCACGGCCACGGCCGAGCCCAACTGGCAACGGCGTCCTTTCGACCGCATGGACGGCGACCGACAATGCCTCGACCATGGCCGCCTTCTCGAAGCTCAGGTTGTCCGGCAGCCGGTAAAGGATGCGCTCCGGCACGGCTATATACTCGGCAAACGCCCCGTCGCGCCGGTAGTCTGCGCAGGAAACCCCGAAAACCCGGCGCTCGTCGCACAGGTTGACTTCGCCGCGCCGGCAATGCCAGCACCTGCCGCAATAGAACGTCGAATCGAATGTCACCCTGTCCCCGGGCCTCCATCCGCTCACGGCTCCGCCTACCTCGGCGATCTCGCCGGCGGCCTCGTGGCCCATGATGATCGGAGGGATGCGGCGGCCCGTGCTTCCGTCGATCCCGTGCACGTCGCTGCCGCATATCCCGCAAGCCCGCACCCGGATCAGCACTTCGTCCCGCTTCAATTGGGGCTTCGGGACCTCTTCGATCGCAAAGCGGCGGTATTCCCTGAGGACCAGCGCCTTCATCGGGCAACCGCGTCGTTGATCTTTTGGTCGGATTGCATGAGTCTCCCTATGCATGAACTGGCTCATTTGGTCTATCTTTTCCGCCATTTTCGCGGCCTTGACCGCGATTCTGGCGAAGATAGGCGTGAGCGGCGTTGATTCGAACCTGGCAACCGCCGTGCGCACGACCGTGGTGCTGGTATTCGCCTGGGGCGTCGCGCTGGCGACCTGTCCTGCCTCATCGTTGCTCGCGATTCCCCGGCGCGCATGGATTTTCCTGGTCCTATCCGGCCTGGCCACGGGACTGTCGTGGATTTGCTATTTTCGCGCACTCCAACTCGGGCCCGCCTCAAAGGTCGCGCCAATAGACCGGTTGAGCGTGGTCCTCGTGATCATCTTCGCCGCCATCTTCCTCGGGGAATCCCTGTCATGGAAGACGGCCCTCGGCGGGGCGCTGATAGCGGCGGGCGCCATCGTGCTGGCGACATAGGCGCCCGGGTCCCGGCAATCACTCCAGCGACTGCAATTCCCTGGAGCGCAACTCCCCGGCGATCGCCCTTGTCACCGGGGCGCGGCCGATGTCGAGCCGATGCGAATCCACCTGGCACACCGGCATCACGCCCAGCAGCGAGTTCGTAACGAAGATCTCGTCGGCCGTCAGCAGGCTTTCGAGCGTCACGGCGCCCTCCCGGATCCTCGGATCCGGGCCGAGCCCGAGCAGGACGCCGCGCACGATTCCCGGCAGGATTCCAAGGGAGAGGCGCGGCGTGGCGGCTTCGCCCGCCTTGACGCAGAAGACATTCGTCGTCGCCCCCTCGAGCGCAAATCCGCCCTCGTCAACGAACAGCGGCTCGTCGAATCCGATCGCCTGCGCCTCGCGCTTCGCGGACAGGTTCCTGAGATAATTCAACGATTTGAGCCCCGACACGCTGCCCATGCGGCGGCCATCGGCGACGGTGCGAAGCTTGAATCCGCACGCAAACGCTTCGGGCGGATAACCGCCCCTCCCGACGGTCAGCAGTTCGCCGGTCCTGCCGGCATCCTCAAAGACGACAATCTTGAGGCTGCCGTCGGCGAGCCCGTTCGCGCCGATGAGCGCCATGGACCGCGACCGCAGCCCGGCGTCGGTGTCGGAAAGCGGCAGCCCCAGTTCCGCTGCGCTCCGCCGCAGCCTGGCCGCGTGCGCCGCGAAAAATGCAGGCCTGCCGCCGATGACCTTGATCGTCTCAAACACGCCCGCCCCGAAAAGAAACCCCTCGCCCAGGGGCGAGATCCGCGCTTCGCCCGCCGGAACCAAGCGGCCGTCCAGGCTGACGATCGGCGATCGCTCAAAGGTCATGGGCGCCCCTCCCCTTCCGCGATCGCGGCCTCCATGGCCCGGGCCTTGGCGCAGCACTCCTGGTATTCGCGCTCCGGATCGGAATCCCAGACGATGCCTCCCCCGGCATGGTACCAGACGCGGTTCCCCCGGCAGAACATCGTTCGGATCGCGATGTTCAGGTCGCAGTTGCCGTCGAAGCCGATGTAGCCGACGGAGCCAGTGTACAAATGCCGCCGGCATTTCTCCACCTCGTCGATTATTTGCATCGCCCTCACCTTGGGCGCGCCAGTTATGGAGCCGCCCGGAGACATCGCCTGGAGGCAATCGATCGCATCGCATTGCGCCCTGAGAACTCCCGAAACCGTCGCGACCAAATGGTGGACGGTGGGATGGGATTCGAGCCGGCACGGCTCGTCGACCCCGACCGACCCGAACTCGCAAACGCGGCCGAGGTCGTTGCGCTCCAGGTCCACAATCATGAGAAGCTCCGCCCTGTCCTTTTCGCTCGCCAGAAGCTCCCGGCGGAGCACGGCGTCCTCCCCCTCGGTCCCGCCCCTCGGCCGCGTGCCCTTGATGGGCCTGGTCTCCACGCGCCGGCCCCGGATGCGCAGGAACCGCTCGGGCGAACTGCCAACGACCTGGAGCGATCCCAAGTTGAGGTAACTCGCAAACGGAGCGGGACTGCGCCGCCTGAGGCGCCGGTAGAGTTCGTAGGGGCGGCATGGCAGCGGGGCCTCGAAGCGCTGCGTGAGATTCACCTGGTACACGTCGCCCGCGGCGATGTAGTCCCGGATTCGCGCCACCGCGGCGAAATACTCCTCCTTGGTGAAGTTGCCGAGCGGCCGCCTCTCCGCGCGCGCCGGAGACGATCCCGATGCCGGCCGCCGGGCCGGGGATTCGCTGAGGACGGCCCGCATTTCCCGCACGATCGTCGCCGCGTCGCGCGCGCCGACGGGATTCGCCACGATGAGCGTTCGTCCAGAGCCGCGGTCAAGGGCGAGCACCCCGTCGTAAAACCCGAATTCGGCATCGGGTATCGCCTCGTCGTCAGGGTGCGTGCGCGGTACCCGGCCGGATGGATTGCTCAGTTCGTAAGAAAGGCATCCGACAGCGCCGCCCGAAAACGGCAGGCCGGGCACAGGCTGGGCCCGGTACTCCCCCAAAACGGCCCTGAGTTCGGCCAGGGGGTCTCCCTTCCGAACCTCGGCCGCCCCGTCCCTGAAGAGAGTCGTCATGCCACCCTTTGCCCGAAAGACAAGAAACGGGTCGAATCCGATGAACGACCACGCGCCCAGTCCGCCGGATGCCCGTGCGCTGTCGAGAAAGAAGCTGCCCGTCCTCTCGCAGACGGCGCCAAACAGCCGCTCGAACGAACCCCCGAAATCGACTTCCTCGACCATTGCGCAGGTACTTGGGGCCAGGGATGGCATGATGGGCCCGTTCTTCCTAGCGCTCGATCGGGCGAGGCCAAGCCCGAACTCTCCTTTGCCGGATCGCGAGACCTTGGCTTGCCGCTTGCGCCAAACGGGTCCGTGCGATTTATTGTGGCAAATGAGTGCTGGAAAAACTCTTCTCGCGGTCTTCGGCGCCCTTGCCGCCATCGTGCTCGTCGTGATTTTTTGGGCGGTCGGATCCTACAACGGCATGGTCTCGCTGCAGCAGGGTGTGGATGGGCAATGGGCGCAGGTGCAAAGCGTGTACCAGAGGCGGGCGGATCTGGTGCCCAACCTCGTCAATACGGTGAAGGGCGCCGCCAACTTCGAGAAATCCACGCTGACCGCCGTGACGGAAGCCCGCGCCTCCGTGGGGCGCGTCCAGCTTCCAGCCGGCGCCGCGCCCGCCAATGCCCAGCAGCTCGCCGCCTTCGACCAGGCCCAGGGCCAGCTCGGAAGCGCGCTGTCGCGCCTGCTCGTCGTTTCCGAGCAATACCCGGACCTCAAAGCCACCGCCAATTTCCGGGATCTCCAGGCGCAGCTTGAGGGCACGGAGAACCGGATCGCCGTCGAACGCCGCAATTTCAACCAGGCCGTCCAGGCTTACGATACGGCGATCCGGAAGTTCCCGGGTGCCATCCTGGCGGGTTCCTTCGGATTTTCGGCGAGGCCTTACTTTGCAGCCGCGCCGGGCGCGGAGACACCGCCAAAGGTCGATTTTGGCGGATAGGAGGAGGTTCGCCGATGAACCTCCGCATGGCTCCCGATCCTTGTTCTCGTCGGGATGGGTTTTGCCGGCGCGAAAGCGGCCGAAGTCATCCCTCCGGCCCCGGCCGCGTATTTCAACGACTACGCCGGGATTGTTAAGCCGGCGACGGCGCGCGCCCTGAATGACGAGCTCGAGCAATTCGAGCGCGCCACCTCGAACCAGATCCTGGTCGCCGTCTATCCCAGCATGCAGTCTGATTCAGCGATCGAGGATTATACGGTGCGTGTGGCCCAGGCTTGGGGTGTCGGGCAGAAAGGCCGGAACAACGGGGCCGTCCTGTTCGTGTTCGTCCGCGACCACAAGCTGTTCATCCCGACCGGCTACGGGCTTGAATCGGTGCTGCCGGACGCCCTTTGCAAGCGGATCATCGACGAGCAGATCTCCCCCCGCTTTCGCCGGGGCGACTACGACGGCGGCTTGTCGGCCGGCGTTCAGTCCATGATCGCCGCTGCGCGGGGCGAATACCGGGGCACCGGCGGCACCGTGGCTGACCGGGATCCCGTGCGGCCCGACCGGAAGCCGTGTCCGGTCTTCTCATCATGGTCCTGGTTCCTTTCCTTCTCGTCGGCTGGTCGTTCGTCCGCAGCCGCCAGCACGTCCTTTACCGAAGCGGAGGGCGCACCACTTCCTGGGGCGGCGGCCCGTGGATCTTCCCGGGCGGATCGGGGGGCTGGTCGGGCGGCGGCGGCTTCGGAGGAGGAGGGGGATTCTCCGGAGGCGGGGGCAGCTTCGGCGGCGGCGGCGCCGGGGGATCTTGGTGAGGGCACCCGTCATGCGCTGGCTTTTTTCCTCTCCCGCAAAGATCGACCACACCCGCATCGCGGAGGCGCTGCGCCGGGTCGAAGAACGCACGTCGGCCGAGATTCGCATCCTCGTCGCCCGCCACATGGCCGCCGACCCGCTGGCAGCCGCACAGCGCCATTTCGACCGGATGGGCATGAGTAAGACCCGCGACCGAAGCGCCGTCCTCATATTCGTGGCTCCTCGTTCGCGCACGTTCGCCGTCGTCGGCGACCAGGGTGTCCACGAAAAATGCGGCGATCTTTTCTGGAAAGAGCTGGCGCAGGCCATGGGAGCTGAATTCAAGCGCGGCGATTTCACGGCGGCCCTCCTCCATGGCATAGAACGGGCGGGCGCCCTCCTGGCCGAGCATTTTCCGGCCAAGCAGGACCGGGAGCCACGGCGGAGCTAGCCCCGGGACGAGTGAGGCCGGCGTCAGTCTAGACTAGGTAGTCGGGCGCCCGCCGGACCCAGATCTCGGCCGTAAATGTCGCACCCTGGCCCAGGCTGCTATCCACCCTCAAATTCCCTCCCATCAGCTCGCATAGGCGCCGCGTGATGGCGAGGCCAAGGCCCGCACCTCCATATTTTCGGGTGATCGAACTGTCCCCCTGGCTGAAAGGCTCGAACGAGCGCGAGGCTGCGTCGGGAGCAAGGCCGATCCCGGTGTCCTTCACCCGGATGGCGATGCCCAAAGCGTTGGGCTGATTGCCTCCGGACGCCTTTCCGAGGCATTCGATCTCGACGTGAACCCCTCCCTGCTCCGTGAATTTGACAGCGTTGCCGATCAGACTTGTCAGGATCTGACCGATGCGGACAGGGTCGCCAAAGATGAACGGGGGAACGAGTGCCCCGACCCGCCAGTCCAACGTGATCCCCTTCGAGGTTGCCCGCGGCAGCAGGACATCGCAGACGTGGGCGGCGAGCTCAGTGATGTTGCAGGGGGATTCCTCGAGCTTGAGCCCCCCGGAGCTTATCTTCGCGTACTCTAGAATGTCATCAATCAAGGCCAGCAGTTCGCGGCCACCGTGTTCGATCAGGTCGAGGTACTCGCGCTGCTCTGCCGTGATCGGCGTGGATTGCAGCAGGTCGGTGAAGCCGAGGACGGCGTTCATCGGTGTGCGGATCTCGTGGCTCATCGTGGCCAGAAACCTGCTTTTCGCCTCGTTGGCCGCCTCCGCCAGGTCCTTTGCGTGCCGCAATTGCTCCTCGGCCTGCTTGCGCTCGGTGATGTCCCTCAGAATCAGGATCCATGCCTGCAGGCGGTCGGCCTGGTCGGCCACCGACAGAATCCGGAACTCGTGAATCACGCCCCCGAGCCGGACTTCGCCCTCCCCGGGAATCCCCTGCCGGAGGCGGCCAACCATCTCCGGCCAGACCGCAAGAACCTCGGCCGCGGAACGGTCCAGCGCCTTTTCCGGAGAGATCCTCAGGGCCAAGGCGGCGGCGTTGTTGAGATCGATGATCTGGCCCGCATGGTCCACAACGAGGAGCACCTCCTCCAGATTCTCGATCAGGGCCGTCCGGGCCAGCGGTGCGAGGCGGAGGACCCGGCCGCGGGTCAGCGCGAGGGCGATCAGGCCGAAGGTGATCGGGGCCAGAATCGGAGCATAGTTGAGCCCCGGGGCCAGCGGGCGGTTGAATGCAAAGAGGACATTCAGGAGCAAACCGAAAACATACGCGGCGGCGAAAATCCGGCGGGCCGTCCGCTCCCAGGATGTGCGGGGCATTTCACGCCAGAGCAAAACAACGCCGCAAATGGAGATTGCGCAGCAGAAGCCAAAAAATACGATCGACCATGGCCCCAGCGAGAAGCGCAAGACCGGCAGGCGGCCGGTGGAGTCCAGCCAAAAGCCGTATTGGAAGGCGAGGAAGCCGCCGAGCGGCGCCAACCAGGAAACGATGACCGTTATCGCAGGCACAATCGACGCCGCGGCCAGGCGGATGCCGTAAAGACACCTTCGGCTGTACACGAAACGATAGCAGACTTCGAACCAAACGAGCGGGTAGAACGGCAGGAAGAGAAACCGCAGCCTGAGCAACAGCAGCTTCTCGGCGAACCCCGAGCTGCTCAAGTCGAGGGCATAGTCAACCGCCCAAAGCGCGGCCAGGAAAGCACCGAGGACAAGCGGACCGGCCACGATCCCCCGCAGGCGGCGAAACACTGCAATGGCGATGACAATCTCGAGCCCAGCTGCGAAAATCAAACATGCGACCGGCCACATCGGTTCTGACGATTGGAAAGCCGGCGGATTTTACGAGGCAAAAGAGTGCCGACTTGGAAATCCGACGATATATGACGTATGTGTTTCCTGTATAATCTGTTTCGCTTTTCCATGTCTTGCCTATGGCGACCTGCCGGCATTCATCTGACACAGACTGGCTGATTCCAGGCTCAATGCATTTTATGCGGCGCCATTTCGGCGTCCTCCATCCGGGTTCTCTCAACAGCGCCGCGATGGCGCCGTGCGCGCCACCGTCCGGCGTCGCCGCTTCAGAAGCGGCTGGTCTTTTGATCGTAATGCCCATTCACTCGGATTGCATGGATTCCTTGCCCCTCCCCGGAATGCGGATGGCCTGCCTGCTCGCGCTCATCCTGCCGATATCAATCGTCTGCGCGCAGACCCCAGACGCCCCCGCCGGGCAGGTCTTGCCCGCTCCTGCAACCGGCAGCGGAGTTGAGAACTCCGTTGTCAAGGTCTTCTCCACCGTCCGCGGGCCGGACCTCGGGAAACCGTGGACAAAGCAGGAAGCTCAGGAGATTACCGGCTCCGGATTGGTCATCGAGGGCAAGCGCATCCTCACCAATGCGCACGTCGTCCTCTACGCAAGCCAGGTGCAGATCCAGGCCAACCAAGCCGGCGACAAAATCTCCGCCACCGTCGAAGCCATGGCCACGGGAATCGACCTCGCCATCCTCAAGCTCGACGACGAGTCATTCTTCGACACGCATGCGGCGCTGCCGCGGGCCAGCTCGCTGCCCCTAATCAAGGACTCGGTCCTCGTCTACGGCTTCCCGACCGGCGGCACCAACCTTTCAATCACCAAGGGAATCGTCTCGCGCATCGACTTCGCCAGCTACAACTATCCCGTGGCCGGCCTGCGTGTGCAGATCGACGCGGCGATCAACCCGGGCAACAGCGGCGGACCCGCGCTTGTCGGCGACAAGGTCATCGGCCTCGCCTTCAGCCGTCTAAACAACGCGCAAAACATCGGGTATATCATACCGTGCGAGGAGATAGATCTGTTTCTCGCGGGAGTCGCCCGCGGGCATTACGACGGCAAACCGGCGCTTTACGATGACCTGCAGACGCTGGAAAACACGACCCTTCGCACCTCTCTCAAGATCGACAAGTCGGTGCACGGAATCGTCGTGCACCACCCCTATCGCGACGATCCCTCCTATCCCCTGAGGACCTGGGATATCATAACGAAGATCGGAGACACGCCCGTCAACGACCAGGGCATGATCAGCATCGGCAACAATGTGCAGGTCAATTTCACGTATATGGTCCAGCACAAGGCTGTGGACAGCAAGGTGCCGTTGACCGTCGTGCGCGCGGGCAAGGCTATTGCGGTTCAGGTGCCCGTTTCCAGCGAGCGCCCGAAACTCATTCCCTACCTCAGGGGCGATTACCCGTCGTATTTCATCTTCGGACCCCTGGTGTTTTCGGTTGCGACCGAGGATCTGCTCACTGCCATGGGCAACGGCCCCGCGGGTGGCAATGTGCTTGCCGCCTTCAGTTCCTTGGGCAGCCCGCTCCTCACCCGCCGCAGCGAAAAGCCTGCCTTCCCCGGGGAGCAATTGGTCATCATACCCTCCCCTTTCCTGTCCCACAAGCTGTCCACCGGCTATACCCCTCCTGTCCTGAAGGTTGTGAAATCGGTTAACGGAATCCCGATCAGGAACCTCATTCACCTCGTCCAGGTTCTGCGCGATGCCAAGGAAGCCCTTGTCACGATCGAATACGCCACGCGCTCGGCGGAGACCATGGTCTTTCCCCGCGCGGAAATGATTGCGACGACCGACGAGATCCTGACCGACAACGGCATTCGCGCGGCGGGCTCGCCGGACGTCCTGGCCGTTTGGAACGCCAAGCCGGCGCCGTAGCGGGCTCGGGCGCCTGTGCGATGCGGCCAAGAAACGGCGCGAAAGCATCCCTGCGCAAATTTTAAGTTTTAATGCGCATTCCTGCCGCTACGCTCGGACCGCCCGGTGGTATAAACGGCTCCGCCGAACACCGCTTTTTCGAATAATCCAGGACCCTCATGCCCAAGAATCTGCGCGGAAAGAAACTGGGAATCATCCACGCCGCCTTGATAACAACGCGCGCCGTCCAGAAGTACATCGATGAGATCATACCTGAGGTGGAGGTGGTTCATTGGGTGGACGACACGATCCAGAACACGAACTTTGCAAGCCCGCCCGGGGTGATCCCGAGGAACAACTTTGCGAAATTCGTGCAGGGCGCCCTGTCGCAGGAGGAGTACGGGGTCGACCTCATCCTGCTGGCCTGTTCCACCTTCAACCAGGCCGTCGAGCTGGCCCGGCCCATGGTCAACACCCCGCTCCTGCAGATCGACCGCCCCATGATGGATCTGGCGGTTCGCGACGGGCGGCGCATAGGCCTTATGGCGACCGTGCCGACGACCGTCCCCTCCTCCGAGCGGCTGCTGCGGCTCGCCGCGAAGGAGGCGGGCAGGGAAATCGAGGTCGTCCTGCGTCTGTGCAGCGAAGCCTTCCAGGTCCTGAAGGCGGGCAATCCCGAAAAGCACAACGAGATGCTTCTCCAGGAGATCGAGGCGATGTCCGGATCGGTGGACGCCATCGTCATGGCCCAAGTTTCCATGACGGCCCTGGAGCCCCGGTTGGGCAAGACACGGGTTCCCGTCTACAACAGCGGCCGCACTGCGTTCAACCGGGTTCGCGAGATACTGGAAACGCAGGCATGAACCATCCCGCGCAGACACGCGACATCGCCCAACTCAGGCGAATCGCGCGAAAGATCCGGCTGGACATCGTGCAGATGGTCGGTCCGGGCCAAAAGGGGCATTTTGGCGGATCGTGCTCGAGCGCGGACTTCGTCACCGCCCTCTACTTTTCCAAGATGCGCCATGACCCGAAGAATCCCGCGTGGGAGGATCGCGACCGCTTCCTGCTGAGCAAGGGGCACTCGGCGCTGGTGCAATATGCGGCGCTCGCCGAATGGGGCTACTTCCCGATGGAGGAGCTGAAGAAGCTCAAGACACTTGGCGCCATGCTCCAGGGGCACCCGGACAAGCTCACCACTCCCGGCGTCGAGGCCAACACCGGCTCGCTGGGGCAGGGATTGTCGCTCGCCTGCGGCATGGCCGCCGGCCTCAGGATCGACGGCCGGGGCAGCAAGGTCTACTGCGTGCTGGGCGACGGTGAGCTCGCGGAGGGGCAGATCTGGGAGGCGGCGATGGCGGCCGCCCATTACAAGCTCGAGAACGTCGTCGCGATCCTCGACCGGAACGGGCTGATGACCAATGGTCTGACGGATGTTCGCTACAGCCCGAGCCCCGTCGACAAGAAATGGGCCGCCTTCGGCTGGCATGTCCAGGAAATCAACGGCCACGACATGCGGGAGATTCTCGATGCGCTGGACCGGGCGGACACGGTCCGCGGGCAGCCCAAGATCATCATCGCCCGGACCGTCAAGGCATCCGGCATTCCCTTCGCCGAGGGCCGCGCCGAGTTCCACAACGGCATTATGACGGTCGAACAGTATGAGGAAGCCTGCCGCGTTCTCGCTTCGGAGGAGGCCGTTTCATAGCGGAATTCCCAAATCATGAACCTTCAGAATCCACGCGAGATTTACGGGCGCACCCTGGTTGAACTCGGCACGGAGAATCCAAACATCGTTGTATTGGAAGGCGACCTCGGGAAGTCGACGATGACGTGCTACTTCGAGCAGGCCTTTCCGAATCGTTTCTTCGAGATGGGAATCGCCGAGGCGAACATGACCTCGTTCGCGGGCGGCCTTTCACTGACGGGAAAGATCCCCTTCACCAACTCGTTCGCCGTCTTTGCCGCGGGCCGTGCCTATGACCAGATCCGGCAGGGCGTCTGCCTGCCGAAACTCAACGTGAAAGTGGTCGGATCCAGCGCCGGCCTTTCCGACTTCGGCGACGGCTCCACGCACCAGACCGTCGAGGACCTGGCGCTGATGCGGGCCATACCGAACATGACGGTCCTGGTGCCGTGCGACGGCACCGAGACCCGGAAGATGACGCGGGCAATCGCAGCCTACCACGGGCCAGTCTACATGCGCCTCACTCGAAATGACATGCCCGCAATCTTTCCGGAGAACGAGGAGTTTGTCATAGGGAAGCCGTACCTGATGCGCGAGGGAACGGACGTCGTGGCCTTCGCGTGCGGCCAGATGGTGTCGAAGGCGTTGGAGGCTGCGGACCTGGCTGCGGAGGGGGGAATTTCCGTCCGGGTCGTAAACGTCAGCTCGCTCAAGCCCGTCGACGAATCAGCCCTGAAGGCCTTCGCCAGGGGGATGCGGGGAATCGTGACCGCGGAGGAGCATTCCATCATGGGCGGCCTCAGCTGCGTCATCAACTATGTGTTCCGCGGGAGCGGGCTGCGCACGGAGTGCGTCGCGATCATGGACCGCTTTGGCCAGTCCGCGGCGAGCTACAATGACCTTCTTGAGGAGTACGGCCTCACGCCGCGGCATATTTGCGCCGCAATCGAAAGGGCGGCGTCGCAATAATCAGGCGGCCTGCAGAGCGGCCCGGTCCTCGGGACAAGATCCACCCACCCCATGATGCCCCGAGCAAGCGGATCAAACCTGCGCTGGGGCATGGCCCTGCTGATCAGCGCGGCGATTGCGATAAGTTACTTTGACAGGCAAACCCTCGGCGTCGCGGTCAAGGCGATCGAGAACTCGATACCCATCACCGATCGCCAGTATGGCGGTCTGACCACGGCGTTCCTGCTCACGTACGGCCTCATGTACATCGGAGGCGGATGGCTTCTCGACATCCTGGGCACACGGCGCGGCTTCATGCTGATCATGGTGTGGTGGTCGCTCGCCTGCGCCAGTCATGGGCTGGCGACTTCGTTCACCATGCTGGCCGTCAGCCGTCTGCTCCTTGGGATGGGCGAAGGCGGCGGCTTCCCCGCTGCGACCAAGGCCGTCGCCGAATGGTTTCCCGTGGGCGAACGATCGACCGCGATGGGCATCATCAATGCCGGCACAGCCTGGGGCGGAATCCTCGCCCCGCCGGGCATTGCCTTCATCCTGTCGATTGCGCATTGGCCCTGGGTTTTCTATGTTTCCGGCGCGATCGGACTTGTTTGGACCGCCCTCTGGATCCGGATCTATTTTCCTCCCCTTCAGCACCCGCGTCTCGGCGCGGCGGAACGGGCGAGCATCGCGGAAGTGCTGGCAGCGCCCGAAAAGACGGCCAAACCCGTGCCTTGGCGAAGGCTGCTCGGCCTTCCGCAGGTGTGGGGGTTAGTGACCGCGAAATTCCTCACCGATGCCGCCTGGTATTTCTATCTGTTCTGGCTCCCAAAGTACCTCTACGACGCCCGCCATTTTGACATCAAGCAGGTGGGCTATTTCGCCTGGATACCCTTCGCAGCCGCCGGGCTCGGCTGCCTGGCCGGCGGCGGGTTTTCGAGCTGGCTGATCGGACGCGGCCACACGCTGAATATGGCCCGCAAAGTCGCCCTCGGGGCCAGTGCCGCGATGATGCCGCTCGTCATCTTCATCACGCGCTCGCCCGTGCAGCTTGCCATCGTGCTGTTCAGCATCGCCTATTTCGGGCAGCAGTCCTGGTCCACCCTCATCATGACCCTGCCGGCCGATCTGTTTCCCAAGCGGGCTGTGGGAACCGTCGCAGGCCTGGTCGGATTTGGCGGGGCTATGGGCGGGGCGGTTTTTGGACTGCTGGTCGGCTGGCTCCTGGGCAACGGCTACGGGTACGGCCCGGTATTCCTGATTTCCGGGTCATTGCATGTCGCCGGCTTTGCCCTCATCCTCCTTACGATCCGTGTCGTGCGTCCGGTCGAGCCCAATAAGCTCGAGATGGCAGTCGGCTCGGTGTAATCTCTTTCTCCTATGCGCATCGGTTGTTGCGGAAGCATGATATCGCCGGCCGACCCTGTCGGCGCGGAAATCGTCGAATCGCTGACGGAGATCGGCTACGATTACATCGAGCTGTCGATGGCCGGTGTGGCTGCGCTGTCCGAGCCGGCCTTCGCAGGCCTCGTCGAGCGGATGAACCGCTCCGGGATCCGGTGCGAGGCCTTCAATAATTTCTTCCCTGCGCGCATCCGCCTGACCGGAGACCAGGCCCGGCTTGACATCGCCCTGGAGTATGCCGCGGAAGCGATGGACCGGGCGGCCGCCCTCGGAGCCGAGATCATCGTATTCGGCAGCTCAGGGGCCAAGAATGTGCCGACAGGCTTTCCCATGGATGCCGCCTGGCGCCAGATTGTGGAACTGCTGCGCTACCTCGGGCCGATGGCGGCCAAGCGCAGCCTCACGATTGCGATCGAACCGCTCAATCGAGGGGAAGCGAACATCATCAACCTTGGATCAGAGGGACTCCGCCTTGCGCGCGAGACCGGCCACTCGAACGTCCAGCTGCTGATCGACTACTATCACCTTGCCATCGAAAAGGAGAACCCCGGGATCATCGTTGAAGCGGGACCGGCCCTGCGGCACACGCATTTTGCGAAAGTGGAGGGGCGGACATTCCCCGACACGATCGAAGAGGACTACAGGACATTCTTTGCCAGCCTGAGACGGAATGGTTACCCGGGCCGGTGCAGCATCGAGGCCTACACCAAGGACTTTGCCGCCGACGCCCGGCGCGGACTGGACATCATGAGGCAGCTCGCGGCCGGTGCTTTGTAGCGCAAGGGGTCAGGCCCTCGCGGCACCCCCAGGGGTGCGCCTCTACGGGAGATTGTATACCTCGACCAGCGCAATGCCGGTCGAGATGGAATCGGCGCTCGTCACCTCGGCGGTGTAGCCGGCGTTGGCGGGAAGGGTCACCACCATCGCGCAATCGTTTGATCCTGCGGCGAACTGGCTGGCGTAAACGCTGGTCATGATCGGCGTCGTCGCCGGCTGGATGCCCGCAGCCACAGCCGAATTGCCCGTGGTGACGGCGTTGCCCCACCCGACATTGCTCGCAATGACGTTCCCGGAGGAGTCATAAAGCGTCAGGGCGGGCCTGGCCAGGGTCTGTCCGCTGAGCGGCGGGTCGTTCACGCCGAGCGCCGGCCCAACGGCCCGGATGAGCACCGTCTGGGCCGTGCCTCCGATCGTCCAGAATCCTGCGTCCAGAAATTGGTACTGATTGGCGCCGGTTCCGGCGCCTGTTCCAACGTAGCCGCGGGTCGAGATGTTGATCAGGTGGGAAGTGGGCGTTCCCACATACGAGTCATAGTCGTAGGCCTCGATTTGCGCGACCCCGACGCCACTGCTTGCACTGGTCACCTCCGCCGTGTAACCGATTCCCGGGCCGGCCGGAACGCTCGTAAGATCGCCGTGTCGTTGGAATTGGACTGGAACGGGGCGGCATACACGGTCGCGAAGGCGTTCATCAGGGTCTGGCCGCCACCCCAGGCCGTGTTGGTGGTGATCTGGGCGCTTGCGCTATTGAGAATCAATTCCGGGTCGGCGAGGGTCAGGCCGGACAGCTTCGGCTGGACAATGGCAAGATTGGGACCGATGCCCCGAACCACGATGTTCTTGGAGCCCGATCCGTCGGTGTAAAACCCCGCATCGAGGTTCTGGTTCGCACCTGTGCCCACGTATCCAAGCGTGGAGATATTGTACAGATGGGAGCCGACCGAGACGGCCACGTTCGCCGCGCTGGAAGAGACCGAGCCATAGCCGTTGGTGGCGACGACCGTGTAACTGCCCCGCTGCGTCGTGCCGATATTGGCAAGAGTGAGCGTTGATTGCGTGGAGCCGACAATTGCCTGGCCGTTGAGGTACCATTGGAAAAGCGGCGCCGGTATACCCCCGGCGCCAGCGCTCAATGTGACGGTTGCGCCCGCACTCGCGCTGGCGCCGGCCGGCTGGGTTGTTATGACCGCCGGTGTGCCGCTGTTGAGCGCAGAAATGAGATTGGTGACATTCGGCGTTCCGACGCCCGTGCAAAGGTCATACCCTGGGCCCGCGCTGTAACCTCCGTTGCTCCCGATCGTGATGTCATTGAAAGCATTGGTCCCGATCAACGGATAGATTTTTGGGCCGAGGAGACCCACGGTGGGAAGCCCAGCATTCGCCCGCGCCTGGTTGATGATTGCGGTCAGGCCGGCCCATATTGGCCCCGTAGACTGTCGCCGCCCACACCCAACGTGCTCCCATTGACGACAACCACACCATAAGAGAAGGCGCCGGTCGAATTCACGAGCGAAGACGGCGCGGCGGCATCGGGGACGCACCGCATCGTCCCAGCCGGCACCCCGGGGCCAACCTGCCAGGCCGGCCGGGGAAGAACGTGCTGTAGCCGCCCCGGTGTTTGGCCAGGCGGTCTCGCTCGTCTCGCTCCAATTTGAGTCAAAGGTCATGGACGTCCCTCCGAGCGCGGTCACATACGGGTCCGTCGTCGGATACTCGGGCGCGACGCTTGCCCCATAGGACCCGCTGTCCCCGGCACCGTGGAAGACGGAAATACCGCTCGCGGCCATCTGGGCGAGGATTTGCGAGCAGCTCTGCATCGACGCAGCAGCCAATCCCGATTCGGCATTGCTGATGCTGCTTGTGAAGATCTTGGCGATCCCCTCGTTGAGAATCACCGTGCATGCGGCCATGAAGTCAGCGATGCCCCCGCCGGCGACCGAATAGATGCGTATGTTCGCTCCGGGCGCAATTCCGGAGGCCCACTGCAGATCGAGCGACGCTTCGTTGTTGGTGACGCTTCCCGAAACGGCGCCTCCGTTTACGGACACAACCGTGAAGCTGGTCGGAATCTCGTTGGTGCCCGTCAATTGATCGAAGATGGCCAAGTCGCTGGAAAGAGGCAGGGCGTTGGCAAAGACAGCGATCGTCTGTCCTGTTCCATTGAAGCTGCCCGGCACGCCATAGCTCGCAAGGACGTCGGCTGGTATCGCGCGGCTCGGATGAACAAAGCCGGGCGGAGCGGAATCGGCACCAGGTCGTGGGGCGTGCACCCGGATATGGGGCTGGAGGCCGTCGATTCCCAAGACTGCGGGAGCGATGTCTTCCGGCAGCGACGGCGCGGAGATCGCCGATGTGAACTCTCCCTCAGCCGTGGCCACCCGCGCAAACGAAACACCCAAGGCATCGGCCACTTGCCGACCGTCCCGCGGACAAAAAGGTTGGTGTGGCCTGCGTCAACCAGCGTCGGTTGGAGACCCTGATTTATCAGCCATGTCGAGACACGGTCATAATCGCTCCTGAGTGGGAGGTACCTGGCCTCCATTTCCGCCGGCGAAACCATGCCGCCGGATTGGACGATCGATTCAAACTCGGCGACATTTCGCATGCGCAGGCTCACGACGAGATTCAGCGGCTCCGCCGCCTCGGCAGCCGTCAAGGAGGACCTGACGCGGTGCGGACCGGAAACCGGAGCATCGACCGCCACCTCCTTTATCGAATCGTTGAGCGGGACACGCGCATTTGCGGCTCCCCGTGGGATGGCAGCGCCAGCGACGCGGCAAGCCCGATCATTGCGAATCTAGTCGAGACCTTAACCAACTTCTTCATGCGGCAGAGGGTTCGTACTCCCCAAAAGCAGCCAGCCGGCGCAAAAGCGAACAGCCCATAATTGCCCGCCTGCTTGAAGCGTCACCCTGGGGCGGCTCACGCGCAGTTTGAGCGGCCGGCGGGATAGACGTAGGTGGGGAGTTCGCGGAATGGGCGGGGCTCACTCCAAATGCGCCGCAGGCGCATGCCGAGAAGCAAGGAGCAGTATATCGAAGCCATGGGGAATCCCCATACGGCGTGCAAATCCCTGGCCCGTCCCAGCGATGCGGCCATGAGCGGCCAAAGCGCGAGGAGGCAGAGGCCAACCGATTTCGAAAACCTGTGTTTTGAGTTCGCGCGCAGAACCGGGGAGTCCGCCCATTCAGCATTGCGGAGGTAGTCAACGAGGAGAATCACCATCACGAAAGAGCCGAGCATCTCGCAAAGGGACGATTGGGGCGGGGCCGAAGGGAGCCAGACCAGGATGCCGGGCAGGACCGAGCCCGCTGTCAAATAGGACAGGGTCCAGACGGTCAGCCGAGCGTTCGACATTGCGGAACTCCGCAGCGCGACCCATTTGAACAACGAAAAAGCCAGAGGTCATGAGGAGCCACTCGCCGACTGCGAAGAAATTGGCCGAGGAGATCTCGAGGCCGATAAGGGTACCGACGCCCGCCAACGCGAGCTTAACCTCCCAGGGCAGCGCCCGGCGCCACTCGCGTTGAAAGGTGGAGGCAAAATCGAGGCCGATGCGGACAAAGAAACCGAGGCGCTCGGACCAGGTGACGTCATCCATCCGCCTCGCTTCGCTCTCCAGACAATGGGCGAACTCCTCGCCATGCCGCGCGCGGAATGGCCCTGGAAGAAGGCGGTGGAGACGGCGCCAAACGCCGATTATGACGGAGGAAAAAGCCGCTTCGGTGTTCGTCATTGCCGCCGTTGACGCTGAAGTTTGCGCAGAGCGTCCACCTGCGGGGCGGACAGGAACTCCCCCGCCCGCTCGTAAACCCGCTGCGTGAGCGCGCTGCCTATGTTCGCGCTGTAAAGGCCCGATCCGATGGCAATGTCGAACGTGAACGGGGACTTTATCCTCAGCAGCGAATCGCGAAGAAGGACGGCGAGTTTGCCGCCTTGTTCGTCCGTGAGCGGCGTTGGTGTGTCCCGCAGGGCTTCGGTCATCCTTTCGACCGCCGTCCACTGAACAAGGTCGTAACGGTAGTCGACATATTTGGCGTACTGGGAATCGCCCAGCAATGCCTTGATGTCATTGTCAATTTCCTGCTGGCCCCGGTCCTTTCCCTCGCGACGCACGGGGCCATTTCCGGCCGGCGAAAAACCCAGCCCCTTTTCTGAGGCGTAAACCTCGAAACCGACCCCTTCCTTTTCGACCAGAAGGTTCTTGAATTGGTCCAACTGCGCCGCCGGCAGGTTCATTGACGCGAAAAGCCGCCCATAGAACAGGCCCAGCCGCCCTTTTGCCTGGCGGAATACGGTCTGGCGGAAATCCACGTCCTCCAGCATCCTGGCCTTGAATTCCGCCACGCTGTGCGAAGGCCTTGTGTTGGCGTCCCCCGCAAACAGCCCAACCTGCGGCCAGCCCATATCGTCTGTCGCTCGCTGGTTCCCGCTGTAGAATCCGCCCACCGCTTCCGCTCCTAACGCCGCCATTCCGGAGGGGGCGGCCGCCGCAGAAGGGGCGGCGGACGGCGACTCTGCGGCCGGGCTTGCGTCGGTCGAAGCAGCGGGTCCCGCGATCGGCCGGCTGAGTGTCTTCGCCTCGTGGACGGCAACTCCAATTCCAAGCCCTCCGGCCAGCAAGCCTGCCACAATCTTCCAAAGTCCCACCGTCGTGGCGGTCGCTGCACCGGCCTGGCCGAATACTCCCAAGGCCACTTTCGCCGCCAATCCGGCCGGCGCGGCCATTCCGGACTGGCTGACGAAGGCTGCGGCCAGGGCAGCAGAAGTCGATGCGATCCCGCGCCTGGCGAGGAGCGCCCTCAGTTTTTCAAGCGCCCTGTCGATTCGCATGCGGGCCGCGTCGGGGCTAAGGCACAGCTTCGCCCCAATTTCGGCGAGAGGACAGTTTTCAAAAAACCGCATCAGCACGACTTCGCGGTCCCGCTCGTTCAGCGCAGCCATCGTCTCGTCGATGATCGGTCGGAGCTGCTCCCAGCCGGATTCAGGGGTGGAGTTTAGTTCGTTCATTTCCTGGCCTTCCTCTTCATGGGTTCGCCGACGCCTTTCGGAACGCACGGCCTGTGACGCGGCATACCGCGTGCCCGTGTAAAGCCATCCGGCGAGAACCGTCCGGCCTTTCAATGACGCAGCCTTGCGCGCCAGGTCGCTGAAAACCCGCTGGGAAACGTCATCGGCGAGATGCGCGTTGCCGCCAACCACCCGCAGGGCTGTGAAGTACACAAGGTTGATATGCCTGCCCACAAGTTCCGTAAATGCCTCCTGCGACGCATCCTCATAATACCGCCGAAGCAATTCGGCATCCTCCATCACAGGAACTTCGTTGGGCACCCCGTCGTTCATGAGCCTTGGCTATTGAATAACATCAAAAGTAATGCAGCCGGCACGGCCGAAAGCGAACAGTCAATCGCATCGAGACCGTTTCCGGCCTTCCCACGGTTGAACTGGAAAGACCTCAGGTCTTCGGCGATGAGGTCTTCACCGATGGCGGATTGAGCCCGTAGGCGCGACGGTATTCCCGCGGGGACATGCCCGTCTGCCGCTTGAAGACGACGCTCATGTACTCGGGATCGAAGCCGGCCCGGCCGGCGGCCTCCCAGATCGGAAGCTCGGTGCCGACAAGCAGCTCCCTGACGCGGTTCAGCCGGATGCGCATGATCTCCTCCAGGGGGCTGCGGTGCAGCAGCCTGGCAAAGCGCATTTCCAGCGCGCGCCGGGCCATCGGCACCTGGCGCAGAACATCCGTCACGCTGATCGCCTCGCATGCGTGTTCGCGGATGAACCTGAGGGCGGCCGCGATCTTGGGGTCGGCCACGGCTAGAACATCGGTGCTCTGCCTGACCTGGATCCCCACGGGCGGAATCAGCAGCGGACGCGGGGGCGGCGCCCGTCCCTCCATCAGCGAGGAGAGCAGGCTCGCCGCCTCCCAGCCCGCGCGCACCGGGTTTAGCATGACGCTAGACAGCGGCGGCGGCGAGAGCATGCACAGCACCTCGTCGTTATCCACCCCGAGGACCGCGATTTCCTCGGGCACCGACAGACTCACCCTTCGGCAGGCCTCGAGCAGCTGCTGTCCGCGGTTGTCGTAGCAGGCGAAGATGGCCGTGGGCTTCGGCAGGCGCAGGAGCCACGAGCCGATATGGTCCACCTCGGCATCGCCGCTGGGAAAGGCCCGCCCCGGCTCGTAGAAGGCGCACGGGAAGCCCGCCTCCCCGATGAGATGGACAAACCGTTCGCCCCGCCTTCCGGACCAGGCAAACCTGCCGTCGCCGCAGTAGGCGAAATTCCTGAAGCCCCGCTCCAGAAAATGCTGGGCCGCCAGCGCGGCGATCGCCGCGTCGTCGGACTTCACCCACGGAGCCCTTTGCAGCAGTCGGGACGGCGTCAAATCGACAGCCGGAACCGAAAGGGCCTCCACGGCCCGGGCCAGGCGGCCATTCTCCCCGCGCACGATCGCCCCGTCCCCGTTCCACCTTGCCAGCCACGGGGGCGGATCCTCGCTTGGGCCGACTTCGGCGTAGTGCACGCTCCAGGGACCGTGGCTGAGAATGAACTTGCCGATCCCGCCCAGCAGGGCTCGCGCGTAGGAGTTGGTGACCTCAAAAAGAAGCGCCACTCTCGGCGCATCGGTCCGCTGGCGTTTCCTGGGTCTCCTTGTGGGCACGCCTCCCCTTAGATGGCCGGGGGGCGCCCGTCAACCGGGGGAAAGCGACCGGCTCACTTCGCCGCTGGGTCCCACTCGAGCACGAGCAGGGAAACGGCCTGGCGCGGCAGGAGAAAGCCCAGGGCCGCCGATCCGTGGTCCACGGGAAGGCCATCGGGCCCGCCCTCAAGCCTTGCCAGCTGGCCGGCCTTCTCCAGTTCAGCATACTGGCCGGCATCGGGAGCCGCCGGCGAGCCCTGCCTCTTCCAGACCGTGAAGGCATCGCTGTGGTTTTCGTCGATGCGGTAGTGCGCCAGGCGGACGGAACCGTCCGAGATCGGCAGGTTGGCCACCGAGATCGACACGCGGGCGTCGGGTCCCGGTACGTCGTCATCGTGATAGTGCCAGGCCAGAATCGCCAGCCTGCCGGGCTCCACTGAAGCGAGCGCGGTGACGTCGGGAGCCCCGCGCACGCCGTCCTTGATGATGGTCGCCAGCGGCACTTCGCCGCTGCTCGCCACCTCCACGCGCCGGCCGCCCATCTTGCTGAGCATCCTGAAGACATTCAGGACGGGCATGTCGATTCCGTTGCTCGCCAGCACCCGCTGGCCGGCAAAAATGGGCTGATCCTCAAACTCGAATGCCCAGGTCAGGGCCCCCTCGATGTTCACGCCATGCTTGTCAGCCAGGAGAAACTCGCGCGCGATGCAAGCAGCCGTATAACTGGCATAGATCGGGCCGGTTCGGTAGCCGAGCTGCGGGCCCTGGCAGGCGGCGCATCCGTCAGGGTCGGACTCGCCGATGACGATCGGCTTGTCCTTGAGTTCCGGCACGGCCGCAAACATGGAGAAGCCCTTGTCCATGCCTCCGAGCTGCGAGGAAATCCCCAGCCGCACATGGCCCTCGACGAAGCGCGGCTGCCCTTTTGCGTGGAAGGACAGGAAGTCGACGGGCGTGCCCCTGCCGCCGGTCGCATAGTTTGTCCCGCTGACGCAGTGGGCCAGATAGTCCTCCATGAATTTTCCGCCGCTGCCGGCCAGGTCGGGGCCTCCGACGCGCGCCGTCGGGAGGGCCCGGCGCACGGCGTCCACGGCATAGTCGTGCAGCTTGTAAAACTCCTCCGGCTTCGCGTGCCAATAGGACTCTCCGTTGGCCTCGTTCCACACCTCCCAGTACCATTTTTCGACCTCCGCCCGGCCATATCGCCCGATGTCGTGGCGCACCCACTGGTAAACCAGTTCGGCCCATTTGGCGTAGTTCTTGGGAGGATAGGACCAGCCGGTGCCGATCCCTCCATATGCGGCGCCGGGCTGCCAGTGGTGCTTGTAGGGCTCGGGATGGACCGACATCGCCTCGGGCATGAATCCGATCTCGGTGTAGGGCCGCACGCCGCGGGCAAGATAGGTGTCAAAGATCTCGTCCAAGATCCTCCAATCGTAGACCGGCCGGCCCTGGGCGTCCTCGGTGTAGGCATTGGTGCTCCCCCACTTGAGCGCGGGCACGCCATCGCCAGTGTTGAGCAGGTTGTGCGCGCGGAAATACACCTCGCCCGGCCGCAGTTCACCAAGCTCCGCCACGAGCTTCTTCCCGTTCTTCATCGTGGCGTAATTCGGCTCGTCGGCCCCGAAGAAACGCCAGATGGGCTTCAAATCGCCCTTCACCCGGGCGGCGTCCACCTGGATCGAGACGGGGAACGCTTCGAGCGGCGCCGCATTGGCGGGCTCGGCGGCCGGGCACGCTGCGGCGAGGGCGGCCGCGGCGGCGGCGGGAGTCAATTGGCGCAGGAAGGCATTCATTTTTTTCGGGGTGACGCGGGCTTGATCATCCCCCCGGCGGGGAAGAAAGAGGAAGGGATTAACCCGCATTTGAACTCTAGTCTAGTGTTTCGCAAATACCTGTACAGTTCCGAGCTGATTTTTGCCTTGGGCAAGGCGCAGCGGGGAGGGGTATCCCCAGCGGGGCTATCCCTCCCTGCTGCAACACAGCCCAAGGCCAAAAGCGGCCGGAAATGGATAGGTATTGGCAAAACACTAGACTGGAATTGCGCATCCGGCCACCCCAAAAATCATGGACGCCGGGCATCTTCGCCCTTTAGCCTGTCCCCATGAAACGCAAGCCACCGTTGCGCATCGGGATCCTGACTGCCGGCGGTGACAGCCCCGGGCTGAACGCGGCCATCCGCGCCGTCGGGAAGGCGGCCATAGGCGAGTACGGCTGGGAGGTCGTCGGTTTTCGCGACGGTTTTCTCGGCCTGGCCGAGGACCGGTCGATCCAGCTCAACAAGGCCGCGCTCGCGGGAATCCTCACGATCGGCGGCACCATTCTCGGCACCAGCCGCGACAAGCCCCATCGGATGGAGATCGATGGCAAGGTCCGGGACATGACTGACGTCATTGCGGCAAACTACCGGAAGCACGGGCTGAGCGCCCTGGTCTGCGTGGGAGGCGGGGGCACGCACAAGAACGCACTGCGGCTGGTCAAGAAGGGCCTCAACATCATCACGCTGCCGAAGACGATCGACAACGACGTCGTCCACACGGACGCGACAATCGGCTACGACACGGCCCTGGGAATCGCCGCCGAGGCGCTCGACCGGCTGCACAGCACCGCGCACAGCCACCACCGCATCATCGTCGCCGAGATCATGGGCCACCGCGCCGGGTGGCTGACCCTTGGCGCGGGAATCGGAGGCGGAGCCGACGTCGTCCTCATTCCCGAGATAGCGTACGATTCCCAGACGGTCGCCGCTGCGATTCGGCGCCGCTCGAAGGGGGCCTCCAATTTCAGCATCGTCGCCGTCGCCGAGGGCGCCCTGTCCAGGAGCTACGCGGCGGCCTTCGCCGACGCGACTGCGAGGAAGCAGCAGGCCGCGACCGATGAGGAGCGCATGCGCGTCAAGGCGGAGTTGCACGAGCTGGATTCGAAGCACGCCGGAAACACCTGGCGCCTGGCAAAGGAGCTCGAGGAGCTGACTGGCCTCGAGGCCCGCGTTACCATCCTGGGCTACGTGCAGCGCGGCGGGACGCCGTCGGTGACCGACCGGTTGCTTGCAACGCGCCTGGGTACGGCCTGCGTCGGGTTCATCAACGACGGCATCTTCGGAGTCATGGTCGCCTCGCGGGGCGGCGGCGTGAAGGCGGTGCCGATAGACAAGGTCGCCGGAAGCCTGAAAACCGTGCCGCTCGACCACCACTGGCTCGAAACGGCCAGGCGTGTCGGCACCTGCCTGGGCGATTGAGCAAGGCCGGGGCAGGCCTTCCCGCGGTTACCGCCGAAGGGGCAGAACCTGCTGCAGCCGGCGCCAGGAGGCTCGGCCTCCAGCCTTTCCGCGCGATAGCTCTTAGCCCGCCCCCAGGCGTCCGCAGACGCGGCGATAGAGCCGTTCATACCTGGGAACGATCACGTCCGGCGAAAAGAACTCGCGCGCCCTGACGCGGGCCGCGTCTCCGAGCGCCTTGCGTTTCGCGGCGTCGCCGGCCAGCGATTCGACCGCTCGCGCCAGCGCATCCGCATCCCCTCCCGGCACCAGGATGCCGCTCACCCCGGAAACCACCACTTCCGGGATGCCTCCGACGGCGGTTGCGACGCTCGGGCAGCCGAAGCACATCGCCTCGAGGATGCTCAGGCAGAAGCTCTCCACCTCCGAGGTGAAAAGCCCGATGTCCGCCGCCTGGAGGTAATCCTCGATGTCGACCGCATTCTCACGCACGATGACCCGGCCCGACAATCCCAGCCTGCGCACGTCTTCCGCAAACGGTCCGAAGTCCGCCCCGGCGAGGATGAGGAGTTTGAACGAGGAAGCCGGTCTAACGCGGGATGCCGTCTCGAGCAGCAGGCCGATGCGTTTCAGCGGGCGCAGGTTCGACATGTGCAGGATCAGGACCTCGTCCTTCAACCCAAGCTGCGCCCTCACCTCCGCCCTCGAGCGGCACGCCGGACGCGGGGAAAAGAAGTTGTGGATCACGTCGATCGGGCCCTTGAAACCCAGCAGGCGCCGTGTCTCCTTCTCGAGGTATGCGGAAACCGTCGTCACCGCGTCGGAGTGTGTCAGGGCGTGTCGGATCGCGGGGCCGTAGCCGGGATCGCTGCCGAGAAGGGTCGTGTCCGTTCCGTGCAGCGTCGTGACCAGCCGCGGCCTGGATGCGGGCTCCAGCATCGCGCGGGCGAGGAATGCCGCCGTCGCATGGGGCACGGCATAATGGACATGCAGGACGTCGAGCCCGTGGTCGCGGCTCACCTCGGCCATCTTCACCGAAAGCGGAAGAGTGTAGTCAGGGTACTTGAACAGTCCGTAGCTGCTGATCGTGACCGGGTGGAAATGCAGCCTTGGAACGCCCGAAGGAAGCCTGAACGGGCGCTCATAGCTGATGAAATGGACCTCGTGCCCGCGCGCGGCGAGCTCCTCGCCGAGGGCTGAAGCGAGAATGCCGCTTCCGCCGACGGATGGATAGCAGGTTATGCCGATCTTCAGGGGGCCCTCGGACCTCATGTCAGAACTGACGCGCCCCGCGCGCCAAAGGATCGAGGGAATTGAAAACGGGGGAGTCCGCCGGATAAAGCGGCTGCGCGTAGCCCACGCCGGCAGCCAGGCCGTGCAGGCGGGCACGGGCTAGCTGCAGCTCGAGATAGTCGCGCGTCCGCATCTGGGTCGCATGGGCCTGCATGGCCGCGGTCCACGCCTTGAGGACGGACGGAGCCGAGACATCGATCAGGACGGGCTGGCTTCCCGCCGGTTCAGAGCCCGGGCCCAGCGCGTAGAAGAGCAACTGGCCGATCGAATGAGCCGGCAAATCGCGCAGCTCGGCGAGGCCTCCATAGCGCGCCAGGCGGGCTGCGTCGCGCACAATCCGGCCGAGCTTCGGGTGATCGGGATGCTGGTTTTCGGAAAGGCTCGGGGCGAGGACGATGCCCGGCTTCAGGCGGCGGATGATCCCGGCGAGCCTGAGGGTGTGCTCAAAGCGGCATTCCAGCCGCGCATCACCGTCCAGCACTGCGAATTCCAAAGTCGCGCCAAGGACGGCCGCCGCCTTCTGTGCCTCGGCCGACCGCTGTTCCGGCGTGCCGTGCGTCGCCGCCTCCCCCTTTGAGCAGACAACCAGATGCACAGTGCGTCCTTTCTGCGATTCCCCGGCGATAATCCCGCCGCACCCAAATTCGATGTCGTCGGGATGGGCGCCAAAGGCGAGCAGGGATGGCGGTTCAACACTGGATTTCGGTGAAGGCTTCATCGGATCGGTCAATGGGGTATCGCTTGAGGAAGGTGATTTCAGGGGCCTCTTCGGTGCGAAGATAGGCCTGTTCGCCGGCCCCCGCCACATAATGCGTGCATTGCACGACCGCCTGCATCCAGCGAAGGCGCGCGTCGCGCGCCGGACTGACCTGCTCCGGACCGAAAGGGGTCGCCGCCAGGTCGATGTAGCGATCCCCGCCCTCGTGCAGGCGAAACAGCCCGTTCGCAAACCGGGCCCGCACGATCTCCCCGGCATGGGGAATGTCGACAAAGCACTCGCTCACCGGACAGGCTGCGCGGCGAACCGCGGGATCGCTCGAGCGGACGACCCGGATTCCCTCCAACAGCCCCATCCTTTGGTACATCTCCAGGCAAAAATCCGCGACCGTGCCCGCCGTCACGCCCCGAAAGAGCTCCGCCTGCGGCTTCTCCACATAGGCTGGCAGCTGGCGCGCAGTCTGTGCGACCCAGCCGGGGACGATCCGCTTGAGGTAAAGCGGCGACCACTTTCGCTGAACCGAATTGGCAAAGGCGAAGTTCAGCTGGACGGGCTGGCCCCCGGACCGGCTCGGCAGGAGCGTCCTGGTCTCCCGCGGGTCATGATCGCTGTCGTGGTAAAAGAACATGATCTCACCGCCGATCTCCTGCTGGAGCCTGCGGGCCGTCACGATCTTCGCCCAGAGGAACCTCTTTGGAAAGAAGCCGCAGGGCTGTTGGCCGAAGCAAATGCGTGGAACGCTCATGGCGGCGCGGGCTGCTCTTTACCTCCCCCCAGGGTGAGCGCACCATCGATTACGACGCTTAGAATCACGCAGACGGCGCAGCCGATCAAATTGTACCAGAGGTAGGAGATGTCGAGGGCCCTGTAGAGGACGATCACAAGGGCCTGGCCCGCGATTGCCGCCCAGAAGACGGCCGTTCCGCCGACCCATCGCAGGAAAAAGGCGACAAGGAATATCCCGAGGACGCCGCCGTAAAACAGGGAGCCGACGATATTCACCGCCTGGATCAGGTTCTCAGTCAGATTGGCAAACAGGGCAAAAGCGATGGCAACGGCCCCCCAGAAAGCGGTGAAAAGCTTCGATGCCGCCACATAGTGGGCATCGGCGGCCTCCCGCCTGACAACATGCCTGTAGATGTCGACGGTCGTCGTGGATCCGAGGGCATTCAGCTCGGCCGCTTTCGAGGAAAAGGCGGCTGCAAAGAAAGCGGCGATCAGAAGGCCTATGAGCCCGTGCGGCAGAAAGCGGAGTATGAAGGCGATGAAAACATAGTCCGCATCGCCGGCGGCCGTCTTCGGATCGGCGGCCCGCAGCGCCGTCTTCGCCCCGCTTCGCGCCGCTTCGGCGCGCTCATGGGCGGCCTGGGCCAGGTTCAAAGCCGCCTCCTCGGCCGTTCGGTCGCCGGCGCGGCGGGCGTCCAGCCATTCCCGGAGCCTGCCGGCCTCTTCGGTCCGAGCCGAACCGAAGCCGGCCTCAATCGCCTTCAGCTCCCCGCCCCCGGGCCCCGCCGCCTGGCGGCTCCAGGCGACCTGGTTGAAGAAGACGGGAGGCCGCTCAAACTGATAGAAGACGAAGAGGAGCACCCCCATGAGCAGGATGAAGAACTGCATCGGTATCTTGAAGACCGCATTGAACATGAGCCCCATCCGGCTCTCGCGGAGCGAGCCGCCGGAAAGATAACGCTGCACTTGCGACTGGTCGGTCCCAAAATAGGAAAGCGCCAGAAAGAAGCCCCCCAGCAAGCCCGTCCAAAGGGTGTACCGGCGATTGACGTCCAGGGAAAAATCCACCGCCTGAAGCTTGTGGAAACGGCCGGCCAGGGCCAGCGCCCCGCCAAAGCCGAGCCCATCCGGCAGCCGCGCAAGAAGGAAGAAGAACGCCGCGATCATGCCCGCAAAGATCACCCCAATCTGGTATTTCTGGGTGAGGTTCACCGCATCGCTTCCCCCGCTCACGGTATAAACGATGACCAGCAGCCCGCTGCACACGATCGTGAAGTCGAGCCTCCAGCCCAAAACCGTGGAAAGCACAATCGCTGGCGCATAAATCGTGATTCCCGCGCCCAGGCCTCGCTGCAGGAGGAAAAGCCCCGCGCCGAGGAGCCGGGTCTTCGAGTCGAAACGCCGGCCGAGGTACTCGTAGGCCGTGTAGACCCCGAGTTTCCGGTAGATCGGAAGAAATGCCGCCGATACGACAATGAGCGCGAACGGGGCGCCGAAATAATTCTGGACGAAGCCCAGTCCGCTTTCATAGCCCTGCCCCGGGGTTGAAAGAAACGTTATGGCGCTCGCCTGTGTCGCCATCACCGACAGGCCGATAGTCAGCCAATGGGTCTGCCCCGACCCTTTCAGGTATCCCGCCAGGCTGCGCCGCTCGCGGGTCTGCCAGATGCCGTAGAAGGCTATTCCCACCAGGAGGCAGACGAGAACCGCGTAATCAAGCGCGTTCACGAATTGAGCCTCGTCAGGACCGCAAGCAGCCCCAGCCAAACGAGAAAGACCACCGTGACAGCGACGTACACCGCCCGCCAGCTGCGCAGTCCGGGCAACCCGGTCTCACGATCCTCGGATCCCGGCGGTGGCATCGGAGCGCTCACTTTCCAAGCGAGACCAGGTTGGCAAAAATTCGGTAGGCGCCTGGAACCCCAGCAGGAAGCTGGCGAAACCACGACAGGCCCGTGTACACGTAATAGCCCCGCCCGTAATGGGCGACAAGGATTCCACTCTTTAGCGGCGCCTCGCCGGCATCGCTGCACGCGAGCAGGGTGGAATATCGGCTGTCCCACTCGCTTGGAAAATTCAGGCCCCGCTCCTGCACCCACCCATCGAAATCCGACGGGGCGATCCGATTGGGCGTCGTGAATGCGGGATCGTCCGGCGCCAGAAGCGTGACAGGCGCGTTTTCGTCCGTGACGCGGTTTGCGGGGAGGTTGCGCGAAAGCGACAACGGATAGGGCCCCAGGCGGCTCCCCAGGAGATTGTTGGGTGTGTTGTACTGGGCCACGACCGTGCCGCCCCCCTCGACATAGGACAGGATGGCCGGGAAACCGGCGACGAGGTCGCCCCGGGTATTGAAGGCGCGGACGCCGATCACCACGGCATCGAATGGCTTCAGGCGATCGGGGACCAGGTCGGCCCCGGTCAAATTCTCGACGACATAGCCCATCTCACGAAGGCTGTCCGCGATGCTGTCGCCGGCCCCGGCGATGTACCCCACCCTGCGTCCGCGGATTGCTAGATCGAGGCATACCGCCTTCATCGCCGCCGGTGGTTGGAGCAGGATCGGCGGCACGTGGCTGTAGCGGATCTCAATGCGATCGGTGCCGAATCGAGCCCCATCCGCGAGGGTTGCCCAGACGCGGAGTGTGGCTTTTGCCGGCTGCGCCGGCGCGGTGACAGTGAACGACATCCGCGTCCGGTCTCCCACTGCCGAAAGCCTGAATGGACGGCCGGCGGGCGCGACATTCCAGCCGGCGGGCGCATCCAGGCTCAGGACACCGGACGCACCGGCCCGGTAGGCGGCGATTTCCACCGCAACCTCCCGCGAGGCCGAAGGAGCGAACAGTTCGACGCCGGAGGTAAAGTGAAGCGATACCGGCGGAATGGCCTCGAGGCGGAGGAGGACCTGGGCCGCCGTCGAATCCCCGCTGGAGGCAACCGGCTCGTCGGGGACCGCGATCGTCTGGTCCCCCGCCTGAAAGAGATACTCCACCGGCAGGATGGGCGGATTCTCAGGCCGCCCGATAAGCGGCGAATCATCCACCCTGAACATGCCCGGTGTTCCCTCCTCCCGCAGCCAATAGAGCTGGCTCACAGCAGTGCCTGCAGGCAGGGTCTGCGTTGAATCGCGAAGCGAGGGCTTGCCTGGCGCCAGGTCGATTCCGGTCTGCATTTCGCGCCCAAGCGAAGGATAACGCACCCTGACCCAACGGACGGGAATGCCCGATCGGACTTCAACCCGATGGTGCAATTCGAGGGATTCGCCGGGGACGATCTCGGCATGCGCAGCCCTCGTCTCGATGGAAAGCCCGAGGCAGCCGGCAATGATCCGGTCAAGCAGCCGGCGCTTCTCGTCGACAATCGGGTCCGGACGCAGCCCGCCGAGAATCTTCTTGATCTCCAAAAGGCGCGGAACGCTCGCCGACGGATCGTTCGGGTCAAAACCCGCGATGACCGAATCCGCCAAGGGGCCGACCCCGGCGCCCCCCGGCACACGGCCCCAGGTCGTGTCGATCCCGTCGAAAATATCATTGGCGGCGGGTTCTCCCAGCAGCAACTGGAAGGACTCCGACCTGGCCCCGCTCGTTCCGACGGCGAAGAACCCGAACCCTTGCGTCTTGTGCATCGATCGGCTGCGCGAGGCGATCGCGCCGAAGGCCTGCCCCGTCACGGGATCGGTTCCACCGATTTCCATGTGCAGGGTTTTCGATTCGGGCTGGCTGGAGGAGCCCCGGACGGGGCCCCCGGTGTTCATCAGAATCCGCCTGGGCTGCCAGGGTTCCAATGCCCCGAGTTGCTCCGGGTAGGCCTTCGGGTCGCCCGTGAGCCTGAACGCTTCTATGGCAAGCACGGCCGAGGCCGTGTGGTGGCCATGCGTCGTCCCGGGCTCCGGCGAAAACCGGGTTATGACGACATCCGGACGGAATGTGCGAATAACCCGCACAATGTCACCGACGACCTCCGCCCGATCCCACTCCTGAAGCGTCTGGCGATAGTCCTTGGAATAGCCGAAATCCCTCGCCCGGGTGAAGAACTGCCGGCCACCGTCGACACGCCGCGCGGCCAGCAGCTCCTGCGTGCGGATGGCGCCCAACTCGTCGCCAAACTCCGGGCCCAGGAGGTTCTGGCCGCCATCGCCACGAGTGACCGACAGGTAGGCCGTGCGATAGTTTCGCCCGCGGGCAAGGAACGCAATCAACTGGGTGTTCTCGTCATCCGGGTGCGCCGCAACGAACAACACGCTCCCCATCTGTCGGAAGCTGCGCAGGTCCTCCATGATAGCCGTGGGATCCGGCTGGGGCGCATCAGCCCTCGCTGGAACGCACATTCCGGCTACGGCGACACAAAGTGCGAGTATGACTCCCTGCCACAGACGCGGCGTAGCCCCGCAAGCTTGAGCCAAATTGGCACGGTTTGCGGGGTTCATCCGTACGTCGCGGAGGCTGGCGGTAAGCTCTCCAACCTCGCGGCGGTCACTTTTGAGTGGTAAAGGCCAGCGAGTATTGCGTGTTTTCCCACTTTATCTTCAGCACGCCACCGCCGCCGGGATTGCGCTCGACCGACAGCGTGAGCTGGTCGATCTGCGCCGGCAGCTCGTCCTTCTTCAGGTCCACTCGGGCCAAGTCGTGCGTCTCGTCGACCGGAATGCCCCATTTTCCTAGGTTCGTGCTGAAGGCCAGTTTCGCCGACAGGTCGTCCGCCACCACGATGTAGAGCGTGTGCGCGCCGGCCGGTATCACGGTGCCATCTGGCAGCACCATGGGTTTCTCATTCAAAAGGAGCGTGGCTTCGTCGGCCCCGAGCCGATCGCCGTGGCCGGTCTTCACCAAGCCGCCCCAGATCTTGCGGATTTCGCCGGTCTTGGGGTCCTTCGAGTAAGGCCGCCCGTAGACGACCGTCACGCGGGAGCCATCGCTCAAGCGGGTGCTGATCGTCTCGTGCGGGCTGATGCGCCCGCCCATGGCCATGCCCTTCTTGGCGGGCATAGGCATCGGCTGAGCCGGCTGGGCCATCATCGTGATCGCGCCGACAAGGGCGGCGACGGGAAGGAGGAAGCGTAGAGTTTTCATTTTTCGTATCAACTGGTTGGGAGGGGTTGCGGGATGGATGAAAGACGCCCGAAAGGCGCCTTGGTTGCGATCTGACATCGTTACACCAGCGCGGGCAGCGGTCAACAGTCTGTGCGCCGCACGGCCAGCCCGACGCTCAAAGCTTGAGCCTGCGCAGTCGAAGGGCGTTCGAGATTACGCTGACGGAGCTGAGGCTCATGGCCGCCCCGGCCAACATCGGGTTGAGCAGGATTCCGGTGAACGGATAAAGGACGCCGGCCGCGATCGGGACGCCAAGCGCGTTGTAGACAAACGCGAAAAAGAGGTTCTGCCGGATGTTCCCCATCGTGGCCCGGGACAGCCGGATCGCCTTGGCGATGCCCCGCAGATCGCCCTTGATGAGGGTGATCCCCGCACTCTCCATCGCGACGTCGGTGCCCGTGCCCATGGCGATGCCGACATCGGCGGCCGCCAGTGCGGGCGCGTCGTTTATGCCGTCGCCGGCCATCGCTATAACCCCGCCGCCCTCCCTGAGCGAATTGACGATCCTGATCTTGTCCGCGGGCTCGATCTCGGCCTCGAACCGGGTCAGCCCCAGTTCCCGGGCCACGGCCTCCGCCGTGCGCCGGTTGTCACCCGTGGCCATGACAAGCCCCACGCCCAGGCCATTGAGCATCGCGATGGCCTCGGCCGTGGAAGCTTTGATTGGATCGGCGACGGCCAGCAGCCCAGCCGCCCTGCCGTCCACAGCGGCGATCAGGACGGTCTTGCCGTCGGCCTCCAGGGCGCTCGCTCGCTCTTGAAGCCCGGCGTCCACAGCCACGCCTTCGCCTTTGAGAAACTTCAATTTGCCGACGAGGACCTGCCTTCCGCCCAGCCTCCCCGCAACGCCGCCCGAAGTGACCGACCGGAAACCGGAGGCGTCCTCAAGCCTGATTCCTCTATCCTCCGCCGCGCGCACAACGGCGGCGGCGAGGGGATGCTCCGACGAGCGCTCGAGCGAGGCCGCGATTCGGAGCAGCGATGCCTCGTCAAGCCCTCCCACAGGCAGGACATCGGTGAGGCGCGGTTTTCCTTCGGTAAGCGTTCCGGTCTTGTCCACGACGAGCCAGTTTACCCTGCCGAGGTGTTCAAGAGCCTCCGCGTTCCTGACGAGGACACCGGCCTGTGCGCCGCGACCGACGCCCACCATGACGGCCATGGGCGTCGCAAGCCCCAGGGCGCACGGGCAGGCAATGATCAGGACGGCTATGGCATTGACGACGGCGTAAGCGAGCCGTGGCTCCGGGCCGAAGAAGTACCAGACAAGAAACGCGCCCACGGCCACCGACGCGACAGCGGGCACAAAGACGCCGGCCACCCTGTCCGCCAGCCCCTGGATCGGGGCCCGACTGCGCTGCGCATCGGCGACCATCCGCACGATCCTCGAAAGCAGGGAATCCGCGCCCACCTTGTCCGCGCGGAAAATAAGCCCGCCGGTGCCGTTGACCGTGCCGCCTGTCACGCGGTCGCCAGCCTTCTTCTCCACCGGCAGCGATTCGCCCGTGATCATGGATTCATCGACGGAAGACGAGCCGCTCTCAACAACGCCATCCACCGGGATCTTCGCCCCGGGCCTGACGCGCAACCGGTCGCCAGCCTTTATCTCCGACAGCTCGACCTCGAATTCGCCCACTTCCGTCATCAGGGTGGCAACCGGGGGAGCCAGGTCCAGGAGGGCCCTTATTGCGCTCGATGTGCGCGCCCTCGCGCGCAGCTCGAGCACCTGGCCAAGCAGCACAAGGACCACGATGACCGCCGCGGCCTCAAAATATACGTCCACCCTGCCTCCATGCGCGCGCATCGCCGGTGGGAACGCCCCTGAAAGGAAGAACGCCACGACGCTGTAGCTCCAAGCGACGCCCACCCCGAGCGCAACCAGCGTGAACATGTTCCACCGGCGGTTTTGGACCGACCGCGCACCGCGAACGAAGAATGGCCATCCGGCCCACCACACGACCGGGGTTGCCAGGAGGAATTGCGCCCACAGCCCCGCCGTCCCGCGGCCGATGTGCGCAAGCGGCGGGATGAAATGGGACATCGCCAGAACAAGGACCGGGAGCGCCAGGAAGGCCCCGATCCAAAGGCGCCGCGTCATGTCGCGCAGCTCGCGGTTGTCCCCGCCGGCGCCGCCCGCGCTCACGGTCCTGGGTTCGAGCGCCATGCCGCAGATGGGGCAGTCCCCGGGGTGGTCCCGCTCGACCTGCGGGTGCATGGGGCAGGTGTAAACCGTCTTCGGGGCGCCGGCGTTGGCGATGTTGCGCTCGAGCGCCATGCCGCACATCGGGCATTCGCCCGGCTTTTCCGACTCGACGCCCTCGCACATCGGGCAGAAATAGGCCGCATTGGACGGGCTTCCTGTCTGCCCTTGCATTTTGTAGCTGTTCATGGCGCGGTGGCGAGGGGCAGGATGGGCGCCGATCCGGCCGGCTCCGCCGGTGGCGGCAGGCTTCGGCGGCGCCAGATGAAGAAAATGGCGGGATAGACCATCAGCTCCATGATGGTCGATGTGACCACGCCTCCCACCATGGGAGTGGCGATTCGCTTCATGACGTCGGCTCCGGTGCCGTGGCTCCAGAGGATCGGCAGCAGGCCGGCGATTATGACGGCGGCCGTCATCGCCTTCGGCCGCACGCGCTTCACAGCGCCGTGGTAAATGGCATCCCGCAGGCCGGTGTCCGAGGTGAGCAGCCCTTTCTCCTTCCACTCGCCATAGGCGAGATCCAGGTACAGCAGCATCACGACGCCGGTCTCCGCATCGAGCCCGGCGAGCGCAATGATGCCGACCCACACAGCCACGCTCATGTTGTAGCCGGAAAGGTAAATCATCCAGAACGCGCCCACGAGGGAAAACGGCACGGCGAGAAGCACGATGGCGGTCTTGGTCCACGACCTCGTGTTGAGATAGATGATGAAGATGATGATCAGGAGCGTCAGGGGAACGACGATCACGAGCCGCTGCTGCGCGCGCAGCATGTATTCATACTGACCGCTCCAGATGACGCTGTAGCCGGTGGGCAGCTTGATCTCCCCGTTCCGGATGGCATCGCCTATCGTGCGCTGGGCCTCCCGCACGTAGGTGCCGATGTCCGAACCCCGCACATCGACATAGATCCACGCGTTGGGCACGGCCCCTTCGCTCTTGATGCCCATGGGCGCCGCCACCACGCGGACCGTCGCAAGCTGGCTCAACGGCACCTGCGCCATCATGGCCGAGGCGCCGGCCGGCTTGACCGGGATCAGGATGTCGCGCAAGGCCTCGAGGTTCTCCCGGTAGTCGCGGTCGTAGCGCATGATGACATCGTAGCGCTCAAGGCCCTCGACCGTGGTTGTCAGCGGCATTCCTCCGAGCGCGACCTCCAGCACGTCCTGCACGTCCCCGAGCGTCAGCCCGTATCGGGCGATGGCTTCGCGGTCGATCTCGAACTCTATGTAGTTTCCGCCCATCACCCGCTCGGCAAACACGCTGCCCGTGCCCGGCACCCGGCGAATCCTGCCCTCGATCTGCCCCGCGATTCGCTCGAGTTCGGCGAGATTCGGTCCGGCCACCTTGATTCCAACCGGCGTCTTGATGCCGGTGGCGAGCATGTCGATCCGCGTCTTGATGGGCATCGTCCACGCGTTGGTCAGGCCCGGTATCTGCACCGCGGCGTTCATTGCGCTCACAAGCTCGTCGACCGTGCGGCGCCGGTGCGCCACCATCCTGCCGTCCGGACTCCTGATGTCCACGGCCGGCCACTCGGTCTCGGGTTTGAGCGTGATTGTGGACTCGATCATGTCCATCGGGGCGGGGTCCGTCGCCGTTTCGGCCCTGCCGATCTTCCCGAACACGTGCTGCACCTCGGCAAAGGAGTGGATGATCTGGTCGGTCTGCTGGAGGACCTCCCGGGCCTTCGTCGGCGAGATCCCGGGAAAGGTCGTCGGCATGTAGAGCAGATCGCCTTCGTACAGCGGCGGCATGAACTCCGAACCGAGGCTCTGGTACGGAAAGGCCCCGCCGAACCGGGCCGCGAAATCCTTCATCCCTCCGTCGGGCAGCGGATTCACGATCCACGCGTTCCACGGGAAGAACACCCAGGCGATGACGACCCCCGCCGTCAGGATCACAGCCCAGCGGAACCGGATCATCAGGTCCAGGACCGGATGGTAGACAAAGACAAGGAGCCGATTGATCGGATTTTTCTCCTCCGCGGGGATCCTTCCGCGGATAAACAGGCCCATCAGCACCGGCGCGAGCGTGATGGACAGAAGCGCTGCGGCGCCCATCGAGTACGTCTTTGTGAATGCGAGCGGCTTGAACATCCTGCCCTCCTGCGACTGGAGGGTGAACACCGGCAGGAACGAGACAGTGATGACAAGAAGCGAGTAGAAAAGCGTGGGCCCGACCTCGACGGAGGCGTCCCGAATGATCTCCCAGTGCGGTTTCTTTCCGTGGTCGCGCTCCATGTGCTTGTGGGCGTTCTCGATCATGATGATCACTGCGTCGACCATGGCGCCGACGGCGATCGCAATGCCGCCGAGCGACATGATGTTGGAACTGAGCCCCTGCCCGAACATGATCATGAACGAGGCCAGGACGGCGATCGGAAGGATTACGATCGCGACAAACGCGCTGCGCAGGTGCAGCAGGAAAAGAAGGCAGACGAGCGCCACGACAATGCTCTCCTCGATCAGCTTCTCCTCGAGGGTCCTGACCGCGCGGTCGATAAGCGGTGTGCGGTCGTACGCAATGCTGTAGCTGACGCCCTCGGGCAGGCTCTTCATCGCCTCGTCGAGCCGCGCCCGGACCGCCTCGATGACCCTGCGCGTGTCCACCCCGTATCGCACCACCACGATGCCGCCCACCGTCTCTCCTTCGCCGTTCAGTTCGGCGATGCCCCGGCGCATGTCGGGACCGAGCTGCACCTCGGCCACCTCGCCGAGAAGGACCGGCGTGCCGCCGGGCCCGCGGCCCACGGCGATCTTGCGCAAATCGTCCAGGCCCTCCACGTAGCCGCGCACCCGCAGCATGAACTCCTTCTCCGCCATCTCGATCGAGCGTCCTCCGACCTCGCTGTTGCTCCGCCTGACGGCCATCGCGACGTCGCTTATGGAAAGGTTGTACGCGTGCAGGCGGTGGGGATCGACCGTTATCTGGTACTGCTTGACGAACCCGCCGACCGAGGCCACCTCGGCCACGCCCTCGACGCTGGAGAGCTGGTACCTGAGAAACCAGTCCTGCATCGAGCGCAGCTGGGCCAAATCGTGGTTCTTCGAGTTCAGCGAGTACATGAACGCCCAGCCGACTCCCGTTGCGTCGGGCCCCAGCCGGGGGGTGATGCCGGACGGCAGGCTGCCGGCGAGGCCGTTCAGGTATTCGAGGACGCGGCTGCGCGCCCAATAGGGGTCGGTCCCGTCCTCAAAGATCACATAGACAAACGAGAAACCATAGAATGAGTATCCGCGCACGACCTTGGCCCTGGGCACGGACAGCATCTTGGTCGTGATCGGATAGGTGACCTGGTCCTGGACGATTTGCGGCGCCTCCCCCGGCGCCTCCGTGTAAATGATTACCTGGGTGTCCGACAGGTCCGGTATTGCGTCGAGCGGGATCTGCCGCAGGGCGTACAGCCCGCCGAAGATCAGCGCGGCGGTTCCCGCCAGGACGAGGACCTTGTTCCTGATCGAAAAATCGATGACCGACTTCAGCATGGTCAATGGGGCCCGGCAGGCGCCTCGCCGGCACCGGCGGAATTCGCCGAAGCGGCGGGCTGCGGCCTCAGCATTTTCTGGATGGCTTCCTGGAGCTGGCTCTCCGAATCGAGCATGAACTGGCCCGAGGTGACAACGCGCTCGCCCGCGTGCAGTCCGTCCAGCACCTGGTAAAGGCCGCCCTCGCTGCGCGCGCCGAGCCTCACCTCCCTGGCCTCAAACCGACCGCCATCAAGCGCCACAAAGACCGTGTCCCTCTCGCCGCTGCGAAGGACCGCCATGTCCGGGACAAGCACCGCATCGTCCGCAACCTGCGCAGTGAAGCGCACATCCACGAACATGCCGGGGCGCAGCGACCCGCTCGGATTGGGCAGGACGATCCGCGCCGTCGCAGCGCGCGTCAGGTCCTCTACCTGGGGCAGCACAAGCTGCACTTTGCCGTTCAATGTCTGCCCCGACCCGTAGGTCAGTCGCACGGTCGCCGACTGGCCGTCATGGACGTACGGCAAGTCCTTCTCATAGATCTGAGCCTCGGCCCAGGTCGTCGCCAGATTGGCCAGCCGGAAGATCGGCTCGCCAGCCTTCATCATTTGGCCCTGCACCGCCATCTTCTCGATCACCGTGCCGTCGGCGGGGGCGCGGAACACGAGCGTCCGCCGGGCCTCCCTCGACCGGGTGAGCTCGGCGATGACATCCGACGGAACGTCGAAAAGGCGCAAACGGGCGGATGCAGCCCGCGTGAGCGGCCCCCCGGCATCTCCCTCCGACTGGACCGCCACCAGATAATTGAGCTCCGCATTGTACACGTCGGGCGAGTATACCTCGAACAGCGCATCCCCGGCCTTGACCGAAGTCCACGTGGCATTGACGTACAGCTTCTCCAGCCAGCCGTCATATTTCATCGTCACATCGCTCAGGCCCCGCTCGTCATAGACGATGGCTCCCACGGTGCGCAGTTCGAGGCGCACCGGGCCGTGCTCCACGAGGGCCGTCCGCAGGTTCATGCGTTGGATCGTGGCCGCATCGATCTGGATGGCGTTCTGAGAGGAGGAGTCCTCCTCCTCGTACACCGGCACCATGTCCATCCCCATTGAGTCCTTGCCCGGTCCGGGCTGGACCTCCCCCGGCATCATGGTCGACTTGTAGTACTTTACCTTTCGCTCGGCGGGGGCCGCAACGACCCCAGCCCGTACGGGCTGGAGCTTCATGCCGCAAATCGGGCAGTATCCGGGCCCGTCGCGGATGATCTGCGGGTGCATGCCGCAGGTGTAGAGCTGTTTGGGCGCCGGAGCGTCGGCGGCCGCCCCGAATGCGAACCCGGCGGCGAGGAGGATGTACGGCAGTATTTTCATTTTTTTAGGGTGCTTTGTCCGCCGATCGGATTTCCGGCGGGGCGATGTCCGCCGTCAGCAGGGCCAGGTCGGTGGCCGCCATCTCGCGCTCGCGCAGGGCGGCAATGCGCTCGGAGCCCATGTCGATCTCCATCAGGCGGGTTTCAACAATCGTCGTCGGGCCGGAAATGCCCGTTTGATAGCCGGCCTCGGCGCTGGCTATCATCCGACCGAGGTTCGGCAGCCCCGTCCTGTCGACAAAGGCGATCATGCGGTCGCTCTCGCGCACCGTTTCAAGCATCTGCGCAAGTTCGGCGGCCATCGTCAGCACCTCGGCGCGTTCCCGGGCGTCCGCCGCCTCGCTTCGCCCTTTGGCCGCCGCGATATTCGCGGCGATCTTCTCGCGCCATATCGGGAGGGTGACGCTCGCGACCGGCCGGATCATCCGGGGGTCGGGCTGGGAGTTGACGAGATTGGCCATTGCCCCAAGGGAAAAATCCGGCGCCGCCGCCTTGCGAGCCACCTCGACGCCCGCCACTGCCATTTCGACCATGGCGCGCATACGGCCCAGTTCCGGATTCGAGGCCTGCGCGCGCCGCCACAGTTCGTCCCCGCTTGGGATGGCTGTCGCCGCGAGGGCCGCCTTCGGCCACGCAGGATCCGGATCAGCCGGCGCCAGGCCCAGCGCAGACTTGAGAAGGGTCCGCGCGGCGGCGCGCCGGTCCACCAGTGTTTCGAGGTCTGTGCGCGCCTTCGCGATCTCATTGGCCAGCCGCACCTGCGCCTCAAATGTGGCCATGCCGCGGCCGGTCGCGTAGTCGGCATCGGCCAGGGCTGACGATTGCCCGAGCGAGGCGAGCGAGGCTTCGCGCAACCGGATCGATTCGTCGACAACCACAAGTTCGATCCATGCCTTCCGCGCCTCCGCAGCGGTCGTGAGGACCGAGGCGACGAAGGTCCGGTATTGAACCGTGCTCTCCGATGCCGCCTCACGGGCCATGGCGCCTCGCTTTTCCGCGGCCATGAAATCGAACATCAGTCCGGGCATGAAGCTCATGAGGGTGTCCCACACGTCGGCCTGAAAGGTGAATTGCGGATCCGGCAGCGCCCGGGCCGGCGCAATCGCCGCGACCGAGGCGCGCCAGTCGTCGTAGGCCGCTTCGACCGAGGGGTGATTGAGCACGGCGAATCGCACGTAATCCGCCGGCGCCGAATCGGGCGTCAGCACCGGCAGGACCGGTTTCGCCCCGGCCGGGCGGTATGTCCCGCCAAGGCGCGCAAGCCGGGCGTCAGCCACCCCCTCCCCGTCGGACGGCGCGACCGTGCAGCCCCCGAGCGCCAGCGCGAGAAGGAGCCAGGCAGAGCGGCCCGCCGTTGAAATGGAATGGATCTTGTTCGTGGGACTTCGGGAGAATGGCTGCCTGTTGTTGTCTCCTTATTATACGCTGTCCCGGGCGATTTCCCTCGGGCAATTCTTGCCAAACCCTGTGCGGATCTTGTTAGGGAGGCAGGAATTACGTCCAACGGCGGTCGCCGGATTCGAGTTCCTTTTCGAGGAATTCGCGCATCTTTTCCTTCGCGTGGTAGATGCGCAGCTCGATGGTCTTCGGCGTTGTCTCAAGAATCTCCGCAGCCTCCTGGTGCGACATCCCTTCGAGCGAGCAGAGAATGATGGCGGATTTCAGCTTGTGGGGCAGCCGGTCAATGGCGGATTGAAGCCGGCCAAAACGGTCGGATTCGACTGCCTGCTCGGATGGACCCGGCCGGGGCTCGGCGGGTTCAAATCCGGGCTGCATCTCCGCCGCAGGGGCGTCGAGCGACACCTCGCCCCGGCGCCGCGCCAGTCCCCGCACGTGATCGCGGCAAAGGTTGAGCGCGATCGCATAGAACCAGGTCTTTGCCGTGGAGCGCGGCAGGAACTTCCCCACCTTGAAATAGACCCGCACGAAGGTCTCCTGCACGACGTCGCGCGCGGCGGTCTCCTCGCGCAGGAACCGGAAGACGAATCGGAAAAGCGGCTCGCGGTGGCGCTCGATGAGCGTGTTCAGCGCCGAGTCATCGCCGGCCTGAAGCGCCTGGACCAGCGGCAGGTCGGGATCCACGGCTTCTTTAGGGAACCTGCTCCAGGGTGCGCTGGGCCAGCTCCAGCAATTTGTCACTCTGTTCCTTCGTGAGCATCGAGCGCATCGCAAACACGTGCTCAATGGACGCCTTCTGAAGGTCTCCCATGCGATGGTGCACCATCTCCACGGCGGCGGCAACGCGCGGCGTGTAGGCCCTGTCCTCGCCCATGGCGCGAGCCAGGTCGCGATTGGCCGCGTGAAGCTGGTCGACCAGGCTGCGTTCCTTCGCAGCGAACTGCGCCTCGACCGGCTCGAGCGCCTTGTGCTGATCCTCGGTGAGGTGCAACTGGGTGTGGAGCCATTCGTGCGCGGTCAAGGTCGGCTCGACGGATCGGCCGGCCACCCACCGTGTGGCGCAAACTGCGGACAGCGCTGCTGTCGCAATTACCACGAGGAAGAAAAGTGGTATGTTCTTCATGGTTGAATGTTTGCGGAGTTCAAGGTGGACCTTTCCAGCACCGCCAATGGGGCTTTTGAGGAAAACACATCGAAATGAAACGACTCGCTGGCCAGGCGTTGGTCGGAACCCCGCGTTGCGAACAGCAATCCGGGAAGAATCCCGATGGCCAAGGCAAGCGCTACGGCCGGCAATGCCATGCGCGGATTCCGAAATAGCGAGCGCCATTCGGCCAACGGGAACAGGCGCGCCCACATGGACCGGCGCCTGAGGCCGATTTCACGCCATATGTCGGATTGCAATCGATCGGGGCACGCCGGGGGGTGTTCCCGCGCATAGTCGGCAAGCGCCTGTTCAAGGGGATCGGGTTCCATGATCTAATCTGTAACGTAACGGAGTGGCCCAATCCCTCAACCCCCGAAGGCGCAGTCTGTCAATTAATGCGCCGCGAACGGCAAGCGATGCGGAGCAAGTTCGCCCCGCGGGGACTACCGTCGGGGCATGGCAACAATCAAACTTCACGTCGAGAACGAGGAACTCGTCGCGGTGAAGCGCCTGGGCGACGCTCTGAAGGTCAGCCCGGACGACGTCGCCTACACCGCCCTGCACAGGCTCATGCTCCAGTCCAACGACCCCGAAGTTCGCGCCGAAATCCTTCAGGTGCGCGACTGGCGCCGCAACACCCTTCCCCAGTGGAGCGACACCGCTCATTCTGTTCACGTCTACGAATCCCTGCCGGACGAGCAGCAGCATCCCCGCGCCCCGGCACAAGGCAAGCCGTCCAGCTGAGGGAACCGGAAGACCTCAGCCTCCGCGTTTGCCGCCACTGCGGGCGCGTCAGAGAGGCGACGCGACAAACGCTTGCGCATCCGCCATCCTACATCTGGGAGATGATGTTGTCCCCGAATTCGCTGCACTTGATTTCGGTGGCGCCCTCCATCTGGCGGGCGAAGTCGTAGGTGACGCGCCGCGACGCGATGGCCCCGTTCAGGCCCTTTAGGATGAGCTCGGCGGCCTCGGTCCAGCCCAGGTAGCGAAGCATCATCTCACCCGAAAGGACGACCGAGCCGGGATTGACCACGTCCTTGTTCGCATACTTGGGCGCCGTGCCGTGCGTCGCCTCGAAGATAGCGTGGCCCGTGATGTAGTTGATGTTGCCGCCCGGTGCGATGCCTATCCCGCCGACCTGCGCGGCGAGGGCGTCCGAGAGATAGTCGCCGTTCAGGTTCAGGGTGGCGATAACGTCAAAGTCCGAAGGCCGGGTCAGAACCTGCTGAAGGGTGATGTCCGCAATGCTGTCCTTGATCACGAGGCCCGCGCCGGGCCTGCCGTCCGGAATCCTGCACCAGGGACCGCCGTCGATCTCGACGGCGCCGAAAAACTGCTTTGCCGTCTGGTAGCCCCAGTCGCGGAAGGCGCCTTCCGTGAACTTCATGATGTTGCCCTTGTGGACGATCGTGACGCTCTTTCGCTTGAACTTGATGGCGTATGAAATCGCGCTATGGATCAGGCGCACCGTGCCGGAGTAGCTGACCGGCTTGATTCCCACGCCCACCTGGACATCGGTCGGGAAATTCGGCGCGCCGACCTCCCGCCAGAACGATTCCGCCTTGGCCTTCGTGCCGAAGCGCACCTTCTCGTAGCTCTTGGGAAACTCCTTGGCGATGAAATCGAGGATCTTGCCGGCCTCCGGTGTTCCGGCTGCGAATTCGATTCCGGCATAGATGTCCTCCGTATTCTCGCGGAATATCACCATGTCCACCTTCTCGGGGTGCTTGACCGGGCTGGGCACGCCCTTGAACCACTGGACCGGTCTCAGGCAGACATAGAGGTCGAGCATCTGGCGGAGGGCCACATTGAGCGACCGGATGCCTCCGCCGACGGGCGTTGTCAGGGGCCCCTTGATTCCAACCAGGTAATCCTTGAATGCCCCGACGGTGTCGTCGGGCAGCCAGTTTTGGAACCGCTTGAACGACTCCTCGCCGGCAAAGACCTCGAACCAGGATACCTGGCGCTCGCCGCCATACGCCTTCTTCACGGCGGCGTCGAAAACGCGCACGGAAGCCGCCCAGATGTCGGGGCCGGTGCCGTCACCTCGGATGAACGGGATAACGGGCCGGTTGGGAACGCAGAGTCTGCCCTGCGCAATGGTGATCCTCTCGCCGGGCGGTGGTGTCACATCCTTGTATGCCATAAATGATCGGGATCGTCAGTTTTTCGGCCGCATCGGGAGGCGCCGTACTAAAGTGCCTTGCAGAATTGCGCTAGCCGCTCGACGCCCTTGGCGATGACGGCGTCGCTTGTGGCGTAGCTCAGACGCAGGTACCCTTCGGCCCCGAATGCGCTGCCCGGAACCGCCGCGACCCTCTTCGTATCAAGCAGCCGCGCGCAGAAGTCCTGCGAGGGCACCCCGAGCTTCGAGATGTTCGGGAAAAGGTAGAAGGCCCCCTTCGCAAGCTGGCAGGTGATTCCGGGAATCTTGTTCAGTTCGCCGTGCAGGAACTTCCGCCGGCGGTCGAAGCTCTCGAGCATCAGCGCCAGGGACGCCTGTGTCTTTTCCCTCTCCTGCAAGGCGGCGAGGGCCCCGTACTGCGCGAAGGTTGTCGCATTCGAGGTCATCTGGCTTTGAAGCTCGGCGACCGCCTTGGCGATAGGCGCCGGAGCGACCAGGGTTCCCAGCCGCCAGCCCGTCATCGAATAGGTCTTTGAGAATCCCGACACGATGATCGTGGCCGCGGCTGCTTCCGGGCCGAGGGTCGCGGGAGCGACCATCTTGACGCCGTCGTAAACCAGATACTCGTAGATCTCGTCCGACAGGATCGTGATCCGGTGGCGCAGGGCGACCTCCACGATGGCCTCAAGCTCCTGGCGCGAGTATACCGCCCCGGTCGGGTTTGAGGGGGAATTGATCACAAGGAGCTTTGTCTTCGGCGTCACCGCCGCCTCGAATTGGGCCGCCGTCACGCGAAAGCCGGTCGTGTCGTCGGCGAGGACGTACCGGGGCACAGCGCCGGCGAGCTTCACCATCTCGGGGTAGCTCACCCAATACGGGGCCGGTATGATCACTTCGTCGCCCGGCGAGCACACCGCAAGAATCCCCAGGTAGCAGGAAAACTTGCCTCCAGGGCTGACGACGACCTGCGAGGGGGCGACCTTCAGGCCGTAGTCGGCGGCGTACTTGGCCGCGATCGCCTGCCGCAAAGGCTCGATTCCCGGGGTTGGCGCGTACTTCGTCTTGCCCGCCTTCAGGGCGGCGATCGCCGCGTCCTTGATGTGGTCCGGGGTGTCGAAGTCGGGTTCGCCCGCCGCGAACCCGCAAACGTCTTCGCCGGCAGCCTGGAGCGCCTTCGCTTTTGAATCGATCGCCAGGGTCGGCGAAGGGGAGACATTCAACGCCCAGTTCGATAACAGCGGCATGGAGGACATAAGTTCGATCTTATCGAATGGAATGCGACATGCACTGGGGAAGGCAAGCCCCGAGCCTGCCGACACCATGGAATGCCAAGCGGGAGCCATGCGACCTCCACGCCGAACACCAACCCAAAACCCCGGAAAAAACCTAGCCCCGGCCCTTTTTCGATGCGGGCTTTGCGGGGAGCTTTTCGAGAGCGAGCCTCAGCAGCTCGCCGACGCTGGCGTGCTTGGTGCGCGCATGCCTCTTCAGCGAGGAGCGCTGGCGCGCGCTGATGCGCACCGAAATCTGCCGGTGCGGATCGTGATTGGGGTGGTAGGCCTCGAAATCGTACTGGTCTAGGGCGAGGCGGATCACCTCGCTTGCGGTCTTCAGACCGCGACCTTTACGGCAAGTCTCGATCTTGGAAATGAGAGACAGGGGGAGATCAAACGTCAGTGGAGCAGAGACACTTGAGGTACGCGTAGCCATGAACGGGTTGGGTTGGAATGCGGACGACGTTAAATGTCACAGCCGGATTCGCCCCGCAACACAAATAATACAGCCATAACCACATAGTTAAGCGGGCCGCTTCGCATCCTACGGCGCGAAACGCTCGATTCTGCCGGGGGCGGGAACGCCGGCCGGACCGGCCAGTTGATCAGGCTCAAAGATGGACGGCGCCAGTGCGACGCCCATCGCGGCGGCGGTCAGCTCGAAGCGCGTCTTGTCCCGCGTGGCGTCATTGCGCACGTCGATCTCCTTGGCCATTTCCTGGCCCTGGACCTTCTTAAGGTCGACAAGCGTCATCGTCTTCAGGATACGGCCGTTCGAGCCTATCGTCTCGGTTTGGACCGGGGCATTGTACTGCGTGTCGATGTAAGCGCGCACCCCGCCGATTCCCGGGGCCGCGGCCTCGAAATCGACGGGCGGACGAAACAGAAAGACATACGCCGGCCGCTGCAGTCCGGGGGCGCGGGCGATGCTCAGGAGACTCTCATCCTTCCAGTACAGGAAGGGCATCTGAACGTCGAAAGGGGTCGTCTCTATTCCCGGAACGAGCGGCGTCAACGGGCCGACCTTCCGGGGCCTGGCCGCAATCTCATTCGGATCGAAGAACCATACGGCGGCGGATTCGCCGCCAAGGATCAGGAAGCGCCGTTCGCCCGCTCCGCCGGGGTCCAACTCTATTCGCAGGATGTTTCCCTCCTGGTTTCGCCCGGCCCACATGCGGCCTTGGAAAGTCGTCTCCTGGCCGCGGCGGGGCAATTGCCTCAATTCGAACTCGGCGTAGTAGGCCTGCGCCGGTCCGGATTCCCGAAGCCTCTCGATGATGGCCCGCCCTTGCGCCTGGTCGGGCACGCCCACCTGGGCGAGATCGGGGGCCTGGGTTGCGGCCGGCGGGCCGGCCTCTAGCCGGGATGCCAGGAGAAGCAACGCGAGGATTCGCCCTCCCAACCGGCTGCCCGCGCCAATCCGTGGTCCAGTCATCTGTCGGCGCGCGGGCGGGCCTGATTCTAACCGCTACTTCTTGTCGGCCGCCGGAGGCGTGGTCGGCACGGGCGTGACCGGCTTGGGCGCAGCGAGCGGAGAATTCGGGGAAATCGGCGAAACGGGTTTGGGGAGCGGCGCGGAAATGTTGGGCAGGGCGGCCCCGGGGGCCGTCGCGTGCTTGTGTTCGTAGATCCGGCCCAAATACAGGGCGCAGCTCAGCACGAAAAAGATGATTGCGGCGTTGATCGTCGCCTTGCTCAGCACGTTGCCAGTATCCGCGCCAAAGGTCGCCTCCGCCATCCCTCCGCCCATGGCGGCGCCCATGCCTCCGTCAGAGCGGGCCTTCTGCATGAGGACAACGAGGATCAAAAAGACCGAGACAAGGACGAGGAGCAGGGTGAAAATCCCGAGCAGGATGCTGATCATGGTTGTAAGGGTCTAACGGAACAGACCGGCCCCGATTGTCAATTCCATTACAACCCGGGCTTGGGGTGTCAGGCCTCGATGCCGAGCTTCCCGAGGATGCGCTGCAAGTCGTCATTTCCCCTGTATTCGATCACAATGCGACCCTTCTTGGGCGAATGAAGGACGGCCACCCGCGCGCCGAGGTGCGAAGTGAGCTTCTTCTCAATGCCTTCCACGGTGGCCGCATCCGCGGGCGAGGTGCCCTTGCGGCGGGATGCGCGCGGCTTTGAGGCCCCCGATCCACGCGAGGATTGCACCAGTTTTTCGGTTCTCCTCACGCTGAGCCCCTCGGCTATCACGCGCCGGGCGAGAACCAGCCGGTGCCCCGCGTCCTCGATCCCCAAAAGGACCTTGGCGTGGCCCGTGCTCAAAAGGTTCTTCGCCAGATACCCCTGGATTTCCGGATCCAGGGACAGCAGCCTCAGGGAATTCGCCACCGAAGCCCTCCCCTTGCCCACCCGCTCCGCGGCCGTTTCCTGGGTGAGATCGAAGTCGCGGACAAGGCTCGCGTAACCGTGTGCCTCCTCGATCGGGTTGAGGCCCTCGCGCTGCAGGTTCTCGATCAGGCCCAGGGCCGCGGCCGACGCGTCGCTCGCCTCCGCTATCCGCGCGGGTATCACCTTCAGGCTGAGCTGCTGGAACGCGCGCCACCGGCGCTCGCCAGCAATCAGCTGGAATCTCTCGCCGTGGCGGCGGACGACAATCGGCTGGAGCAGCCCCTCGCTGCGGATGCTTTCAGCAAGCTCGTTCAACTGCTCTGCAGGAATCTCGCGGCGCACCTGGTACGGACTCGGCTCGATCAGATGGACGGCGATTTCCTGGTAGCCCGCGATCCCGGGAAGCGGAGCGACAGCGGCGGCCGGATGGGCCGTCGGGGCGGCGGCCGCCGCCCCGACGGGTGGTTTTGCGGCGGCAATCAATTCGCCAAGGCCGCGACCGAGCCGGGATTTTGAATGAGAAGTCATATCACTTGCCCCCTGGAATGAAGAGTGTCTGGCCCGCGAGAATTTTCGAAGCGTCGCTGATCTTATTGGCGTTGATGATGTCCTGCACTTTGGAACCTGTCTTTTTTGCGATTTGGGCGAGCGTTTCGCCTTTTTGAACGGTGTATTTCACCCCTTCCTTGGGAAAATCGTCGGAGAAGCCGTTCGCGCCGGCCTGGCGGCTGGTTTGACTCCTCGGTGCGGCATCCACCGCGGCGTTTGTCTGCCGCGTGAGCTTGTCCAGCTGCGATGCGACCTGCTGCAATATTTGTTCCTTCGACGCCGCCTGCGACGACTGGATCGTGCGATTGAGTTCGGCGACCGCATCCGCCAATTGCGCCAGGGTCGCGTAGGCCTGCCCGGAGGACCTGTCCCTGGCCCTCAGCTCGGCGTTCTCCGACTCCAGTTTTTCGACGCGGAGTCCGAGGTCCGCGACCCGCTGCGACAGTTCGAGCATGTCCTCCCGCAAATTGGCCGACTCCACGCCCGGCGCGGCGGTTTGGGCGATCGCGCCCGGCCCCAGCGCCAGAACCGGCAGAAGCAGGAACCGTTTCCACATGAGGGCGATCCTTGATGAAAGGTGCGATGAAAACAAGAGGATCGTTTGGTCAGCAGGGCGGGCCTGCCTTCAGCAGGGCTGGCATCGCCCTTGATGGAAGCCTCGCGCCCCGCTCCACGGGGAAGCCGCGGAGAAAGTCGGCGGCCGGCAGCATCCTTCCCCCCGGGCGCTGGAGCCTCCGGAGCCGGAGAATTCCTGACGAGGTGGCCACCTGCAGGCCCTCCGCGTCGGGGCCGAGCACGGTTCCCGGCTCCATGACGCCGGGTCCGCCCTGCACGAGGGCGTCAGCGAGGCCGATCCTCACGGGAAGCCCGTTGAAGTCCACCGAGCAGCCCGGCCATGGCCAAAGGCCGTTAATGCGGGCGGCCAGGGCCGGCGCGGCAGCGCGAAAATCGACCGCCCCGTCGTCCTTCGACAGCCTGCGGCAGTAGCTCGCCAGGGCGGTATCCTGCTCCTCGAAAATGAGCCGTCCGCCGGCAAGAAGCGGCAGCGTCCGCGCAAGGAGGGGCCGGCAGGCGGCGCCAATCTTCGCCTCGACATCGGCGGCGGTATCAAGCTCCCCAACCGCGATCCGCTCGCAGTCAGCCACCGGTCCGGCGTCCAGTTCGCGAACGATGCGCATGAGGGACACTCCTGTCTCCCTCTCGCGGCAGGCGATCGCCGTCTGTATCGGGGAGGCGCCGCGATAGCGGGGAAGGAGGGACGCGTGCAGGTTCAGCGTGCCGAGCCTGGGCGTCTCGATGAACTTGACGCCGAGAATGTGCCCGTAAGCCATGACCAGGCTCAGATCGGCGCCGATTCGGGCGAGTTCCTCCCGTTCGACCTGCGTGAGCTTCTCCGGCTGGCGCACCGGAATTCCGCGCTCGAGAGCCCAGGACTTGACCGCGTTGGCCCCGACCCGCTGGCCGCGGCCGGCCGGGCGGTCCGGCTGTGTGAACACGGCGGCGATCTCCGCCGTCCCCCTGCCCTCCGTCGCCAGCCAGTTCAAGAGGGGAAGCGCAACCGGGTCCGAGCCCAGAAAGACCAACCTGAGGGGAGAGGCCATCGGCATCGCGGACAGGACAACAAGGGACCCTTCAGGGAATGGAGTTCACCCACCGAATGACCCTGGGAACGAGAAACCGCGAGAAAGCCGCGGGCGTGGATGGCTTGGGAATGCCGCTGAGGACGGTCCAGTACTCGACATGGATCGTCCTTCTTCCGGGCTCGAGCTTCTTGAGAGCCCCGAGGGTCTCCAGTTCGATGTTCTTTCCGTTCGTGAAAATCTCGAGGCGTGAACCGAGGTCGGGATACGTGGCGCCCCGCACCTGGCGCGTGTACTTGACGAATGCCGCGCCCGCCCGCCAGTACGCGACCCAGCCGGGAAAATTGCTTATGCCGAGCTTCTGCGCCGAGACAGCCCGGGTCGGGTCTACGCCAATGAAATCGCGCCGGAAATTCCAGACCGGCAGCGCCAGGTCAGTGAACAGCCACGGAATGAGCGTGTAGGCCGGCAGGAGATCGCCCGCCTCGTGGCTGCCCTTTGGCAGAAGCGGCAGCACACCATAGCCGCCGGTGGGCATCACGGTCAAAGCCCAGGGGGCGCATTCCACGGGCCGCTCCCCCCGGTTCCTGAGCTTATGGGTGACCTTGACCGTACTCTCCCCAATCAGTTCCACCTGGATCGTCTTCTGGAGGCCGGTCTTCCCCTCCAAGGGCTGCTCGAGCGAAACACCCTCCGGAAGCGCCGTCACCGCGAGCGGCGAATCATCCGGCTGGTAGGTTCGCACGATGTGCTCAGGGGCGCTCCACAGGCGATGCCCGCCGCGAAGATAATAGCCGTGGTATCGCTTCTCGCCTCGGGGAAACTCGAAAAAAAGATTTCCCGCCTTGGGGGAATCCTTCGCCCTCAGGCTGATGATGCGCGGCCCGAATTCCGTCGTGGCCACGAGTTCCAGGGCGCGCGTCGAGAGCGCAAGGGCCGGTGCGCCCCGATATTCAGTCTTCGCTAGCTTCATGGGATCTTGGGGTAAAAGTGCCCGGTTGCGGCTGGGGCTTGCCGACGAGCTCGAAATAAACGGGGCAGCCGTTCAATCTGAACTCCTCGACTATTCCGCCCTCGAGATAGCGCCGGTAGGCCTCGGTGAGTTTCTCCTCCCGGTTGCAAAACAGCCGGATCCGGAATGGCCGATGGCCGGTTTGAGTCGCATAGTAGATGCGGAACCTTCGCGCCCCGATGGACGGCGGCGGAGTCCGTTCGGTCAGGTGCGACAGCAGCTGGTTGAGTTTCGCCGTGGGCAGCTTCTTGTCGAGTGTGCGATTGAGCTGCACGGCGGCATTCAGCATCCGGTCCACCTCGTAGCCGCTCGTCGCCGAAACAAAGACCAGGGGGGCTCCGGGGGTAAAGAAGAGCCGGTCAAAAAGCGCCTTCTCGTAGATCTCGCGGTATTCGCGCTCCGTCTGGTACGGGGGCACACCGCCACCCCCTGAAAAGGCCTTCCGGACAAGGTCCCACTTGTTGACGACGACGACGATCGGCCTGCGCTCCTTCAGGGCCTCGCCTGCGATCGCCTTGTCCTGCTGCGTCACCCCCTCCAGGGCGTCCAGGACAAGAAATACGACATCCGCCCGCTGGATCGCGTCGAATGACCTGAGCCGCGAGAAATACTCGACCGGCGACGACAGCTTCGCGGCCGATTTGATGCCCGCCGTGTCGATCAGCCGGAATGGGTACAGCTTCCCGTCGCGCCCCCTGAACTCAAAGGGCAGTTCAACGGCGTCCCGCGTCGTGCCCGGCACGGAGCTAACGATCAGCCGGTCGCTTTGCAGCAGCCGGTTTGCAAGCGAGGACTTGCCCACGTTCGGGCGACCCACAAAGCAGAAGCAGAGGGGGTCCTTGGCCGTCTTTGCGGCCGGTTCCGCTTCGGCGGGCCCCAGGCGCTCGAGTATGGCCGCCCGCAGTTCCTCCTCGCCCCTCCCGTGCTCGGCGGAAACCGGAAAAGGTTCCCCGAGCCCCAGCCTGTAGCCGGCCGCCAGGTCGACCTTGTCCTCGCCAAAATCCGCCTTGTTGACGACCAGGATGACGGGCTTGCCGCTCTTTCTCAGCCGCGCCGCAATCTTCTCGTCGAGGGAGGTGAATCCGGAAAGCCCGTCGACGATGAATAGGATCAGGCCCGCCGCCTCGATTGCGAAGCCAGCCTGGTCCTCCGAAAGCGCGGATAACCTGGGACGGGGTCTCATCGCCCTTGAACCCGAGGCCTCCGGTGTCGAGAAGCGACGTAGTCCCCGTCCTCGACCTCGGCCGACAGCACATCGCGGGTGACCCCCGGCTGGTCGTGGACGATCGAGATTCGTCGGCGGGCCAGCCGGTTGAAAAGCCGGCTCTTGCCGACGTTGGGCCGCCCGACGATTGCAACGACTCGGTTCACAATTGGGGGGATTCCTTCGCGCGGCCTTTGCCACGACCCTGCACATACCGGTCGATCCGGTCGCAGGCCTCGATGATCTGGTCATACCCCGTTGCGAAGCTCGCCCGCACAAAGCCGCGGCCGCTCGCGCCGAAGGCGGATCCGGGGACGACGGCCACGCGCTCGGCGTCGAGAAGGCCGTACGCGAAGTCGCGATCGGCGAGCCCCGTCGAAGCGACGCTCGGAAACGCATAAAATGCGCCCCGGGGCAGGTGGCATTTCAGGCCCGATTCGTTGAACCGCCGCACGATCAGGTCCCTCCGGCGGTGATACTGTTCGCGCATCGCCTTCACCGAGTCGGCCCCGCGGAGCAGCGCCTCGACAGCGGCCTCCTGTGAGAGGATCGGGGCGCACAGCATCGTGTACTGGTGCACCTTCATCATCGCGTCGATGAGGACTGCCGGCCCGCACGCATAGCCAATCCGAAACCCGGTCATCGCAAAGGCCTTCGAAAAGCCGTGGAGGAATATCGTCCGCTCCCTCATCCCGGGAAAGACCGCGATGCTCGTGTGGGTTCCTTCGTAGGTTAGCTCGGAATAGATCTCGTCGCTGAGGACGATCAGGTCCTTTTCAACGGCGAAGCGGGCGATCTTCTCCAGGCGCGCGCGGTCGCAGGTCCCGCCCGTGGGATTGCAGGGCAGATTCATCATCAGCACCTTGCATCCCGGCCGCCAGGCCCGGGCAATGTCCTCGGCATTGAGCGAAAAGCCGTCCTCGGCGCGGGTCGTCACGGGCACCGCAATGCCGTGCGCCAAGGCGACGCCAGGGTGATAGGAGACGTAGCAGGGTTCGTGGTACAGCACGGCCTTCGCCCGGATTGAGAAGCGCCCGCAGCGCCAGGTCGATCGACTCGGAAACGCCGACCGTGACGATGATCTCGTCGTCGGGACTGTACGCGAGGGCGTAGTTCTCCTGCACGTAATGGCTTATCGCGCGGCGCAGCTCGACGAGTCCGAGATTGGAGGTGTAGTGGGTCCTCCCCTTTTCCAAGTGCGTAGATCGCGGCCTCGCGGATGTGCCAGGGCGTGTCGAAGTCCGGCTCCCCTATGCCGAGCGAGATCACGTCCTTCATTCTTGAGACGATCTCGAAGAAGTCGCGGATGCCCGACTTGGGGAGCGCAGCGACGTGGCGTGCGATGAAACTTTGGTTGTCCATTGTGCTCTGGTCGGGCGCCCGTCCGTCACGGACCCTGATCGCCGGTCGCCTGGACCGGCCGGCCGCGTGCCGAGGGCGCGCCTCGCTTGGATTTTCAGGGCGACACCTTCAGCCGCCCGGAGGCCTCCGGCGGCACGTCGATCAGATACCCGCCCTCCTTGTAGGAGCGCAGCATGAAGTGGGTGCTTGTCGAAAGGACTCCCTCGAGGGTCGAAAGCTTTTCCGACACGAAACTCGCCACCTTCTGCAGGCTGGGTCCCGTGATGAAGATAAGCAGGTCGTAGGCCCCGGACATGAGGTAGCAGGACTCCACCTCGTCGAAGCGGCTGAGCCGCTCGGCCAGCCTGTTGAATCCCCCGCCCCTTTCGGGCGTGATCTTGACCTCGATCACCGCGCGGACGGCGGCGTCGGCGGCGGCCTCGCGGGAGAGATCGAGCACCGGGCGCCAGCCGAGGAAGATCTTGTCCTTCTTCAGCTGCTCCAGGTGCCTGTTAATCTCGGCCTCGGGCAGCCCGGCCACCTGCGCCATTTGCGCGGTGGAGAGGTGTCCGCCTTCGATCAGGAGCTTGAGAACAGGG
>CAVVGS010000023.1:0-221755 GCA_963747795.1 uncultured Verrucomicrobiae bacterium | reverse complement strand
CGGATCCCTCTTTTCGAGCCACCTTCAGAGTCGGTCTGGATGGTTAACTGATGTTGATAGGGTTGACGCTGGTTGTCCATCCCTGGCGGAGGGAAGGCCCGGCTCGGCGGGCCTGACCGGAGCCAGGGATGGAAGTAGACTCGCCGCGTAGCGGGCCGGGCTTTGGTAGCCAAGCTTGCTGTGCGGGCGGATTCGATTGTATCTGTTCCTGTAGTCTTCGATCACGACGCGGGCCTCGGTCAGGGTCCAGAGCTGCTCGCGGTTCAGGCACTCGTCCCGGAATCGACCGTGGAAGGATTCGACAAAGCCGTTTTGCCAGGGGCTTCCCGGCTCGATGTAGATGGTCTTGATCTTGTTCTCGGCCAGCCAACGCTGGAGCGCCTTGGCGATAAACTCCGATCCGTTGTCGGACCGGATGAACTCGGGAGCCCCGTGCTGGACGATGGCCCCCTTTACCAGGCTGATGACGTCGCCGGATTTCAGGGCCCGATCAGCCCTCAGTACGTGACATTCCCGGGTGCACTCGTCCAGGACGCTGAGCGTCCTCAAGGAGCCGCCGCGCACCGTGGCGTCGGCGATGAAGTCCCAGGTCCACACATGGTTCCTATGCGTCGCCTTGGTCGGCAGCCCGGTAGAGTGGCCGCGGCGGGGGATCTTTCTGCGGGTGGGCGGCACCCTCAAGCCCTCCAGCCGGCGCAGCCGCCGCACCTGGCGCTTGCCCACGTTCCAACCTTCCTGCCTGAGCAAGGCAGCGATCCGCCGGTACCCGTACCGCGGGTTTTCGTCCGTCAGGGCATGAATCCGCTTCACCAGCTGCTCCTGGCGGGTTGATCGCCGGCCAGCCCGGTACCAGTACCCCGATCTCGACAGTTTCAGTATCCGGCATCCTGCCCGCCCGGAGCACACCCCATCCTTAACGGCCGCTTCCACGATCTGCTTTTTGTGCCCCGGGCTCACAATTTTTTTTCGAGCGCGTACTCCAGGACCCGCTTCGCCAGCATCGCGTCAGCGAGCATTTTCTTTAGCTCGGTATTCTCTCGTTCCAGCTCCTTCAGCCGCCTGGCCTCGTTAAGTTCCATGTGGCCGAATTGTTTCCTCCAACGGTGGTACGTTACGTCCGAGATGTTCTTCTCCCGGCAGACGTCCACGATGCTTTCTCCTGCGTCCACGTCCCTAAGGATGCGGACTTTTTCCTCGGTACTGAATCGTTTGCCTTTCATCGTCTGGGTCCTTTCTATTGGCCCAGACCGACTCTTCAAGCGGCTCGAATTTCCGGAATCACGTCAAGGGCGACCACCGAAACGCTTTTCGGGGGACTGATCGTCCAGTCATAGAAGATCCGCTTGTTGGCGACCCACTTCCCGTCCTCCCGCCGGACCGAATTCCGGCGGGCTGTCAGGCGGCTTCCGGTTCCGGGATCGTTGCTCTCGCAAAGCGCAAGGAATGCCGATTCGTTCACCGTTTGGGTGACGTTCAACCGTGCGGCTGCCTGGCCGAACCATTCCCCGGCAACGGCGTTTTTCTGCGAGTAGTAGTCGCCGGCACAGAGGTGGGTCCGGAAATACTCCCGGGCGTTTTTCAGGCTGAGTTGCGGCTTCGGTGAGATCATGGCAAGAGTCCTATGCGACAAGGCCGGAAATCCGGCCGAAAGTGACGGAACGCAGGAGCGTTCCTTTCTTTGGGGAGACAACCTACCCCTTGCGGTTGCCCGCAAGATCAGAGCACGAAAAGGCACTCTTTGTATGATAACGCAGGATACTTGAGGACGACTCGGGATCAGTCGTCCCGGCTCGCCTTGAGCGCTCCCGAGTCATCCGCCAGGGCGGGCCGCTCGCCCGGCCTTTGGTCGCGCCGGATGCCGTGCTCCTTGCAAAATTGCCGGATCGCACGGCGGTCAACGTGCCGGTATTTGACCGGGAGATTGTCGTGCAGTTCGCCGACCTGGTAGCGGACTTTCGGGTAGTCCAGGATGTACAAAAGCACATGGATTTTCCACGAGTTCGCGTGCCCGAAATCGGCCTCACCGATGACTTGCTCGGACCGTTCGCTAAAGAAGTGGACCGCCCGCAGAAAGTCGTGAACCAGGCGCCCCGAAGGGTCGCTTGCGAGAGCCGTCCAATGGGCGGTGATCGCGTCCAGGAAGGCGGCCGGAACATCGGTGCGGCCCGATGCCGCCAGCCGGGTCCAGAGCCGGACAAGGAGAAACGTCATCGCGTCCATTCCGCCGCCCTGGTAGCGTTTGATGAGCGCCAGAATCCGCGCCTCGGAGAGACCGCCATGGGGTCCTTCGCCGCCCGCTTGGGGCGACGGCTCGGACAAGACCAAGCGGGTTACGAGCGGCGACCAGAGCGGGGCGTTAGAGGCGATATTCGCGGGATCGGCGAGCAGCTTTCGGAATGCGGCTTGTGTGGCCGGTTTCGTCGCAAAGCGCTCGAAAAGCCAGGTGCGGACGAACAGCGAATCGCGGCAGAGTTTGACGAAGTGGCGCGCTTCCGCCGCGTGCTCGGGAAGCATCGCCTCGTGGAGGAATTTCGCGATCCGGTCGTCTTCGGGGAACGCGGTGTCACGACGTTTGCGTGTTCGGGTCGTGGTCATTGCGCACCGCCTTTCTGGCCGGAGGCTTGGGAGTATTCGCGGAGGAATCGTTCAACTTCCCAGACCGGGTAAACCGGCCGGCGGATGGCCCTCGATGGATGGAGGAGCCCGCGCTTTGCAAGCCGGTCCACAGTGACCGCGCTCACGCCCAAGGCGCGCGCAGTTTCCTCGCGTGAAAGCGCGAGAATGAGGTTATTGGAGCTTGTATCCGGGTTATTCATGGCAGCGCCAAAATTGTCGAAAATTTACGGGGACGATAGGGACGCAGAGAACGGCCGGAGTCAAAGGGTGTCGCCGTTCGCAAGGCGCTGAACCTGCTTTCTTGGCAGGCGCTTGTGGCGAAGGCAGGGCAGAGGCCGGAGCAGGCGCCGGGCGATCAGCCGGTAGATGGTCGGCTGGGACACGCCCAGCACGTGCGCGGCTTCCGCCACGGAGTAGGTCAATGGCTCGGCGTTGTACGCCGGAGCCGAAACGATTTCCGCGGAAGCCGGAAACGCAGGAGAAGTTAATTCAGGGTTCATGCGCCCATTCTGGCGCAAATGATGAAAACTGGATAGGGATCGGATGAAAGCGGATTTGCTCCTAATCTATCCGGCTATCATCCAATGTGTTATAATTTCTGGTCTCTTGACATAAGCCCCGTCAGCCTCTCGGTGCTGCCCGAAATGGCGTACAAATAAGTGCCAGGAGACGGAGGTCAGTCGTTATTGACGGCGTGCCGATTCACCTCACTTTGTCCTCATGAAGAATTTTACCGCTGTGGTGGAGCGCGATCCCGTGACCGGCCTGCTCGTTGGATACGTGCCGGGATTTCCGGGTGCGCACTCTCAGGCAGAGTCATTGGATGAGCTCAACGCCAATCTGCGAGAGGTTGTTGCCATGCTGCTCGAGGACGGTGAACCCAAGCTCGATGCGGAGTTCGTAGGCACGCAGAGCGTCGCGATTGCCTGAGCATGGGCTCAATCCCAGTCCTCAAGCCCGGCGAAGTCTGCCGATTGTTGGAAACCGCGGGTTTTGTCGCGGTGCGGCAACGCGGGTCGCACGTTCAATATCGCCACGCCGACGGACGCGGCACGACCGTTCCTTTGCACAAGGGCCGCGACATTGCGCCGCCCTTGTTACGACACATTGCGAGAGACATTGGGCTGACCATTGAGGAACTCCTTGGACGGCGTTGAGGACGGCTGGCGAGCACGCGTCGCCGCCGCAGGTCAGGAGCAGAAACCAGAAATAGCCCGAGGGCGATCCCATCGCCTTGATCCGGCATTATTAACTACTCGGCCTTCTACACTCATTTTCTACACGTGAGCCCTTTTTTGGGAAAAACTGGGCCGTGGTGGGAATGGACCTCGAGTCGGCTTTCCCTATGACGGCGTCATCGGGCGAAGGTGAAAGGATTTGGGAGAAACCTCTCGTTTGAATTGCGAACGAAGCGCTCTATCAACTGAGCTACGGGCCCGTGGGAGGGTGAGTTCTTAGAAACCCCGGCCGACAAGTCCAACACATTTTGATCGGACGGGCGATCACCGGAAGATCCAAAAAAGGACCAGGGGCAGCAGGATGAAAATCCCCATCACTGCATACAGGATCAGCCTGGCCCTCCCGGCTTTGGTCTTTTCAGCGTCGTTGGAAGGCATTGTAATCCGGGTCGGGACGCATGAAAACACAACACTGGCTGGTGAAGCAAGAGCCTGAGAGCTACCCGTGGGAGTCCTTTGTGCGCGACGGCGAGACCGCCTGGGAGGGCGTCCGCAACTATCAAGCGCGAAACAACCTCAGGGCCATGCAACCCGGTGACCAGGTGCTTTTCTACGCAAGCGGCGAGGTCAAGGCGGTCATCGGCCTCGCGAACGTCGCCAAGGGCGCTTATCCGGACAAGACCGCCGGCGATCCGGCCTGGGTCGCCGTCGATCTGAAGGCGGGTGCAGCCCTGGCAAAGCCGGTCACCCTGGCGGAAATCAAGGCCGATCCAACGCTCGCCAAGATCGCGCTTGTGCGCAACAGTCGCCTGTCCGTTTCACCGCTTTCCCCGGAAGAATTCAACCGGATCGTCCGCAAGGGCGGTGGGCGGGTGCTCCCATGATCGAACAACTGACGATTCTCGCCCCCGGCCTCCTCGGAGGTTCCATTGCCCGCGCGGCGCGGGCCCGCAATGCCGCCCGCCGGATCGTCATCTGGGCGCGCCGGGCCGAGGTGCGGAAGGCGCTGGCCCGCCAGCCGTGGTGCGACGTGGTCGCCGAGACGGCGGCCGGGGCCGTCAGGACCGCGAGCCTGGTCATAATTGCGTCGCCTGTCGACGCAGTCATTCCGCTTGTCCGGCAGATCGCATCGGCCCTTCCCAAGGGGGCGGTGGTCAGCGACGTCGGCAGCGCAAAAGGCGAAATCGCGCGCGAGGGCCATGCCGCCCTTTCGCCGCGCGCCCATTTCGTCGGATCCCACCCGATGGCGGGTTCCGAAAAGACCGGGTGGGAGAACGGCTCGGCGGGACTCTTCGAATCGCGCACGTGCTTTGTCACTCCTCTTCCGAAGACGGACGGGAAGGCCCTGCGGATCGTCATGGGATTCTGGAGGAAACTGGGGGCAAATGTCGCAAAGGTCGCCCCTGAGGAGCACGACCGGATCGTCGCGCACATCAGCCACCTGCCGCAGATACTCGCCTCGAGCCTTTGCTCGTTTCTCGACGAAAAAGACCCCGCCTGGCTGAAATTCGCGGGCGGCGGGCTGCGCGACACAACCCGGATCGCCGGCAGCGATCCGGCGCTTTGGCGAACGATCATCGCGCAGAACAAGGACGAGATCCGCCGCGTCCTTCGGCAATACCAGTTCGAGCTTGTCGCCTACGAGTCCGCGATCGCCAAGGGCGACTGGGAGGCGCTCGCGAGGCTCATGGCCCGGGGACGGGCGTATCGCGGGAGGCTTCCCGAACTGTAGCAGAACCGGTTCCGGTGGCTGCAAAGTTTGCTTGGCGCAGGGCCCCATGTGGGAGACGCTAGCGGGGTCCATGCCGCTGCCGCCGCTGCTGCCAATCCCGCCTTTCACGCGCCCCGCCCGGGGCGAGGCGGCCGTTCCGGGCTCAAAGAGCCTGACCAACCGGGCGATGCTGCTGGCGGCGATGGCCGATGGGCCGACCGTGTTGACAGGCGCCCTTTTCAGCGAGGATACCTCAGTGATGGCCGAGGCGCTGCGCAGGCTGGGCTTTGAGGTCGGCGAGGACCCCGCGCAAAGCGAGATCAGGATCGTCGGACGCGGAGGAGCCGTTCCAGCCCGCGAAGCGGATCTGTTTGTGGGGCTCGCCGGGACGGCAGCCCGTTTCCTGACGGCATTTTGCGCGGCAGCCGAACACGGCGCCTACCGGCTGGACGGAACGCCCCAGATGCGCAAGCGCCCGATGCGCGGCCTGGTCGATGCGCTGCGTTCGCTCGGCGCCGACATTCGATGCACGGACGAAGAGGGGCATTTCCCCCTGGAAATCCGCGCGCACGGACTTTGCGGCGGAGTCGTGAAGATCGACGCGGGCGAAAGCAGCCAGATGGTTTCAGCCCTGATGCTTGTCGCCCCGTTGGCCCGTGAGCCGCTGATCATCGAGGCGACAGGGGTGCGGATGCCCTTCGTTGAAATGACGGAGCGGCTCGCCGGGGAGTTTGGCGCGGGGGGACGGGACGGCGCCGGATCCGGATCGGACAATTTGCCGGGGCCGGGGTTCAGGTTCGTCGGCAGGCCGATGAAGGTTCGCTCGCCAGGCCGCTTTGCGATCGAGCCAGACGCGACGGCGGCGAGCTACTTCCTTGCCCTTCCCCTCGCTGCAGGGGGATCGGTCTTCCTGCCAAACCTGCGCCTGGAGCGCAAAGGGACGTTTCAGGGCGACGCGGCATTCATCGAGGTGCTGGGAGAGATCGGCGCAACGATTCTTGGGCGGGATGGAGGGGTCGCCGCGGCCCATGACGGCAAGGCTCCGCTTCGCGGCGTCTCGCGCGATTTCTCGGCGTTCTCCGACACGTTCCTGACCCTGGCCGCGCTGTCGCCGATTCTCGAAGGTTCGACCCGCATGACAGGTATCGGCCACACCCGGAAGCAGGAGACCGACCGGATTGCGGGAGCCGCGCGCGAACTGAGGAGACTCGGCCAAGACGTGGTCGAAACCGCGGACTCCCTCACAGTCGCGCCGCGGCGGGACGAGCTTCGGCGGAAGGCCGCAGGCGGCCCGGTGGAGATCGAAACCTATGGCGACCACCGCTTTGCCATGAGTTTCGCGATCCTCGGCTGCCGCGACGTTCGGGGCGACGGGCTGCCCTGGCTGGCCATCCGCAACCCCGCCTGCTGCGCAAAGACGTTTCCTGGGTTTTTCGAACTACTCGAGAGCCTGCGCCAAAGTTCGCTGGCGGCCCAATGAGCTCCGGTTTCTTCATAGTCGCCATCGACGGCGGGGCAGCGGCCGGCAAATCGTCCACGGCCCGGGCCCTCGCCGAGCGGTTCGACCTCATGCACGCCGACACAGGCTCCTACTTCCGTGCGGTGACCGCCGAAATGCTCCGGCTCGGCGTGCCGCCGGGGGATCTGCCGGCGGTCCGGACCGCCCTCGCGGCGCTCCGCCTCGGCACACGGGTCACGGGCCGAAGCGCTGAAATGGAAATCGCCGGCCGGGTGGCGGGCAACGAGATCCGCAGCGCCGATGTCAATTCCGCCGTCTCCCATTTTGCCGCCATCCCTGAGTTGCGCGCCGCGCTTCTCGCCTATGAGCGCGGCCAGCCGGCGGTTGCGCGCGCTAGGGGATTCAGGGGGCTCGTCATGGACGGCAGGGACATCGGATCGGTTATCTTTCCAAACGCCGATTTTCGCTTTTTCCTCCACGCGGATCCGGCGGAGCGCACGCGCCGGAGGGCAAGGGAAGGGCAGAACGACGCGGTGGCCGAGCGCGACCGGATCGATTCCTCCCGCTCCACGGCTCCCCTCTCCTGCCCGGCCGGGGCGATCTCGATCGATTCGACCCATTTGACGCTCGGCCAGGTCATCGATCGCATGGCCGAATCGATCTCGGCGCGCAACGCCTCCGCATGAGCGGCCCGCACCCCCAGTTGGAAATGGAGCCGCTTTACGGCTTCAGCCATTCGATCATCAAGATCATCTATGAGATCTTCTTCCGGGGCGAAATCACCGGCCTCGAAAACCTCCCGGCCAGGGACGGCTACATAGTCGCCTCGAACCATGTCAGCCTGCTCGATCCGCCGGTGGTCGGCCTATACCTTCCCCAACAGGTCGCCTTCTTTGCGCGCAAGACTCTTTGGAAGCCGGGATTCGCGTCGTGGTGGCTCGACGGGGTCGGAACGATTCCGGTCGATCGCGACGGAGGCACCGACGTTGCCGCGATCAGGCGCGTGCTCCAGACCCTGAAGCAGGGAAGGGTCGTCATACTCTTCCCCGAAGGAACACGCTCGAAGGATGGAAGGCTCCAACCCCCAAAGCCCGGCATCGGCCTTCTCGCCTGCCGCACCGGCGTGCCCGTCGTCCCCGCCCGGGTCTTCGGTTCGTTTGATGCCTTCGGCCGTGATGGAAGACTGCATCTGGGAGCGCCCGTCTCCGTGCGGTATGGCCGGCCGCTAAAGCCGGAGGACTACGACCGGCCCGGGGACGGGAAGGAACGCTACATGCTGGCCGCGGGGCGGATCATGGCCGCAATCGCAAGTATCGAGGCACCCCACCGCCCTGTGTTATAGCCTGCATCCATCACAAAACCGACGGGCGCGGCATATTTCCTGCCAAAGGACTGGCAAGGTTGCGCAAAAGCGAGGGATGCTCCGCTACGCAAGGCCGCAGGCTTTCCTCGCCCGCCCGAGAACGACGGAGGCGACTTCCCGAGCGCGCCCCGCGCCCTCCTTCAGGATATTCTCGACCTGGTCGGGATTCGCGGCCAGTTCGGCGCGCCGTTTGCGCGCCGCCGCAAAATAGTTCCAATACTGCTCAAACAGGCCCTTCTTCAGATCACCGTAGCCGAGCCCGCCTTCGCGCAGGCGCCTTTCATAGTCGGCGGCGACTTCCGCGGGCGCGAGGAGGCGAAGCAGCTGGATGCAGAGGTTCCTGTCGGCATCCGGCTTCGGCTCCTGCGGGGTGCGGCTGTCCATCACGATCGACATGACCTTCTTGCGGAGGACCTTCTCGTCTCCGAAGATCTCGATCGTGTTGCCGTAGCTTTTGCTCATTTTCTGACCGTCGAGTCCGGGGACGACCGCCACCTCGTCGCGGATTTCAGCCTCCGGAACGATGAAGGTTTCGCCGTAGCTCTGGTTGAACTTGATCGCGATGTCCCGGGTCATCTCCAGGTGCTGCCGCTGGTCCTGTCCGACGGGAACCTTGTTCGTATCGTAGAGCAAAATGTCGGCGGCCATCAGGACCGGATAGGCGAAAAGCCCGAAGTTGGGCGAGATGCCCTTCGAGACCTTGTCCTTGTAGCTGGTCGCCCGCTCCAAAAGGCCCATGGGGGTCAGGCTCCCGAGGATCCAGGTCAGCTCGCACACCTCGGGCACATCGCTCTGCCTCCAGAAGATGCACCGCTCGGGATCCAGCCCGCATGCGAGCCAGTCCAGCGCGATTCCAAAGGTGTTCCGCCGCCTTTCGGCCGGGTCGAACAGCGCCGTCATTGAGTGGTAGTCGGCTACGAAATAGAAACACTCGCCCCGCGATTGGGCCTCGATCGCCGGGCGCATCGCGCCGAAATAATTGCCGACATGAAGCGTGCCGGAAGGAGTGATGCCTGTGAGTGTCCGCATGAAGGGAATTTCAGTCGCGCCGCGGGACGGTCGAATGCGAGGGGCGATCCCTGGCGATCATCGCGGGCGGCAGCACCCCGCCGAACGCCATCGCCGGCATGACCAGGGAACGCGGGCCGAGAAGCGTGCCCGGGTTGAGCACGGCATTGCAGCCGACCTCGGCGTGATCGCCCACAATCGCCCCGAATTTTCGAAGACCGGTCTCGTAGGCCCGGTCCGCGGCGCAAATGACAATCGGCTTCCGGTCCAGCCTCAGATTGGAGCAGATGACGCCCGCGCCCAGGTGGGCACCGTTGCCGAGAACCGAATCTCCCACGTAATTGAAATGGGGCGTCTGGACTTCGTCCAAAAGGAGGCAGTTCTTGTATTCGCAGGCATTGCCCAGGATGCACCGGGCCCCGACGATGACGTTTTGCCGGATGAGGGCGCCCGGCCGGATGACCGTTTCCGGCCCGATCCAAACCGGGCCGGTGATCACGGCGTAAGGCGGCAGCTTCACTGTCGGATGCAGATAAACCGGCCCCTCCACGTGGACCCCCGGGGGCAGTGACGCCGCGGATCCTTCAAATTTCCACGATGCGAGGGCCGGGCCTATCCGGACCAGCCACTCCCAGGGCAGGGCATCCGCTGCAAAAAAGGATGCAAACGGCGACAGGGACTTGGGCAGATTGAAGTAGTCGGAAGCGCGCATGGCGGGTTTGAGGCGGCTATCTCCAAACAGTGCGAAAATCGCTTAAAAATAAAGGCTTAAAAGAAAAGGCCCCCAGACGATTTGGCGCGGCTGCATCGCAAACTTTGGCGTTAAACCCGCCTTCGCCTTATCTTCGGTTCGTAGAAAAGGCCGCCAGACGATCCGGCGGGACAGCATCGCAAACTTTGGGCATTGAACCCGCCTTCGCCTTATCGTCGGCTCGTAGAAAAGGCCGCCAGACGATCCGGCGGCCTTTTCTAAATGGAGCGGGCGAGGCGGCTCGAACGCCCGACGTCCACCTTGGCAAGGTGGTGCTCTACCAACTGAGCTACGCCCGCAAAGCAAGGAGTCAGCAGTAGCCCGTTGGCGGAATCCGTCAACTGGATTTTGGGCCCGGCTACCGATCAGTAATATCCAACTCGGGCCATTGGGCCAGTTTGCGATGGAGAGTCCTGCGGCTGATGCCCATGAGTTCGGCGGCGCGGGTGCGATTGCCGCGCACTTTGAGAAGCGCCTCGCGGAGCAGCCGCCTTTCGTTCTCCTCGACCGACAGCTGGTTGGCGGCGGGAACGCCCGATCCGCCCGCCGCAGCGGGCAGGGCACCCCGGTACTTCGGGTCGAGATCGTATTCGGTGACGCTTCCTCCCCGGCGCGTGACGACTATGTTTTCGCAGAAGTTCCTCAATTCCCGTATGTTGCCAGGCCAGGAATAGGTTCCCAGGGTACGGAGGGCACCGGTCTCATAAACGATGGGCGGGGAGCCGTTCTCCTCGGAGAACAGCTTGGTGAAATGGGCGATAAGCAGCGGTATGTCCTCCGCCCGCTCGCGCAACGGCGGCAGGAAAAGCCGGACCACATTCAGCCGGAAAAACAGGTCCTCCCTGAATTTCCCGGCGCGGCAAAGCTCCTCCAGGTTCCGATTGGTCGCCGCCACCAGGCGAACGTCCAACTCGATCGGTTTTGAGCCGCCCACCCGTTCAATCGACTTTGTCTCAAGAAAACGCAAAAGCTTCACCTGGGTCGCGGGCGTGACCTCGCTGATCTCGTCGAGAAAAAGGGTTCCCGAATCGGCCGATTCGAACCTGCCGATGCGGCGCTCCGCCGCACCCGTGAAGGCGCCCCGCTCGTGGCCGAACAACTCGCTCTCGAGCAGGCTCTCCGAAAGAGCGGCGCAGTGCACCGCGATAAAGGGCGCCCGTGCGCGCGGGCCCGCCTGGTGGATGGCCTGGGCGATCAGCTCCTTTCCGGTGCCCGACTCGCCTTCGATCAGAATAGTGGCCTTCGACGGCGCGACAAGCTTCACCTGGTCGATCAGGGCCTTGAGCTTGGGGGAATCCCCGAGGATGCCGTCAAAGCTGTACCGATCGTCCAGGCGCTCGTGGAGCTGCTTGACCTCGACCTCCAGGGTCTTCGCCTTCAGCGCCCGCTGGATCAGGACCTCAAGCCGCTCGATGTTGACGGGCTTGGTCAGGAAATCGATCGCCCCGCGCTTCATAGCCTCGACGGCCGTCTCGATCGTCCCGTAGGCGGTCATCATCAGGACGGCCGGCTTGTTCGGCTGCGCAAGCGCGTGGTCGATCACCTTCAGGCCCGACTTGCCCGGCATCCGCAAGTCCGTGATCACGACGTCAAAGGGCTCGCTTTCCATCAGGTTCACGGCCTCGTCCGAGCCGGCCGCAACAGTCACGTCGTAATTGTCCGCAAGCGCCTGTTGAAGGCCCTCGCGGGTGTGTTTTTCGTCGTCGACGATGAGCACACTCGGAACCATGGCCGTCCATTCACGCGCCGGGATGGCGCGCGGTCAAGCGGTCACTTCCCGCCGGAAGGAGAATTCGGAGTAGCCGGGGCCGGCTGCGCGAGGCGCTGGACAAAGGGGGCCAGGCGGATCAGCGAGACGCTCGGGGGAGGCGAACTGTCGATCAGTGCGATCACCTTTTCCCGGCGTTCCTTGAGCAGCGCGCGGACTATTTCGCGCTGGGTGTCGTCGAGCTGGTAATCGCGGGTCAGGCTGTCGAGCCGCATTCCGACGACAACGTCCCACAGAAGGTTGTGGGCCGGCAGTTCAAAGCGGAGGCTCGCGACCTCGTCATCGGTCAGCGGAGGACCCGACTCCTTGAGACCGCTCGGACGCTTCTTCGCGTGTTCCTCGTGGTACTTGCGCTGATCAGGAGTGAGCAGCTGGTTGAAATCGCGCATGAACCCGTCCTCGATCACCTTCATTTGGGCGAGAAATGCGTCGAGCTGCGGCTTGATGGAGTCGATCTGCTTGATGAGGTCGGCCCGGTTGATGGGGCGATCGCGCCAGGCCGTCTCGGGCTGCCGCGGGTGGGCAAACTCGGCACCCACGAGCCCGGGAGGAGGAGGCAGCGGTCTGGCCCCCTCTCGCCATGTGCCTGCAAAATACCCGATGCAAAAAACGGCTATTGTGAAAATCGCTACAATAAGCCTTTGCTTCATTGCGGAAGTCCGGAATCGTCGGCAGCCATGGCGATCTGCTGCCAGTCGGCCATTGTTCGGTTGTCCTCTTGGTGCGCACTTCGCGCCTGGACGAGGGCCACGGCGATGAAGCAGATGGCTGCCGTTGCGGCGCCGAGGGCGAACTGGCTGAGCATCGAGGGCGCTGCATCGATGCCGGCGCGAGCGGCGCGCAGGACACGATCGGCAAAATTCGGTGACAGGAGGGAGGCAGCCCGTTCGAAGAGTTGTTCCCAGGCTTGGTTCTCAGGTTTCATGGTCGGACTGGTAGTGTAGGCGAAGCTGCTCGCGGGCACGATGGAGGCGCGCTTTGACGGCGGCAACGCTCGTTCTTAGTGTTTCGGCAATCTCGGCATGGCTGCGCCCCTCCTGCACGAGGGCAAGAAGCGCGCGGTCCTGCGGTCGGAGCTGGGAAATGGCGTAGCGCAGGGCGTCCAATTCCTCCGTGTCGACGGCGCCAAGCGGCTCTGGAACGCCTTCGTGCTCGGGAGCAAACGGAAGAAAGATCCGGCGCAGCTTCTGCCGGCGCAAATGATCGATGCACGTGTTGCGCGCCAGGCGGAAAAGCCAGGATTCGAACTGCGCGGGGGCCTGAAGGCCGTTTAATGCTCTGATCATTTTTATGAATACCTGCTGGGCAAGATCCTCCACGGAGTCGCTGCGGCTGGTCATTGCATAGACAAACCCAGCCACCCTGTGCTGGTAATTGAGGATGATCTCACGCTGTGCCGCCTCGTCACCGCGCTGGGCGCGGCGGACAAGGTCGACCAAGGCGGTCGTTGAACTAGGATCCATGCATTTGGCATTGCTACATCCGGCGAGACGCAGAATTCGCCGGAAAGATGCGTTTTTTCAATTGGCTGAGCAGCGCCCAAGATGCAACCTTTCCGTTAAAGCCGGGTCTCCCCCGAATCCGCGCCAACTCCCTATGTCTCATAATATTCTCCCTTCGACACTGTTTGGGTTCGCCGGCGTCCTGCTGGCAGGCCTGGTTCTGGCGGCGGCCGGCTGCAAGACCCCGCGGCCGCCTGACGAGCTGGCGCAGGCGGTTGCCATTGGCGAGCGCCCAGTCGCGATGAGCGGCAACTCGGCCTTCTTTGGCGGCCAGATGAACGTCGTCGTCACGATCAGCCGCGGCATCGGCCGGGGCACGGGCGGAGGGGGCGGAGGCAAGGGCGGCAAGGGAGACAGGCACCAGGGAAGCAAGCCGGGCGACGAGGACTTCAGCGGGTTGGACAACGACCAGACCATGGCCTACTTGATGGCCAAGGCCGCCGTGGGCAGCCCGATGCCGCCGGTGACCATGCGCCTGAAGATCGAAAACAAGGCCAGGCAGACAACGGCCGTCGAGGTGCTAGATTTCGAGTCTGAGCTCGGCAATTTCGCGGTGCATCCCGAAACGCTAAGCATGGCGCCCGAGCAGGTCGCGGAGCCCGATCCCATGATCTCGCAGCTCGGGGTCACCTCGGACGATATTCCGTTCAAGGTGAGCCTGAAATCGGCCGGAAAGACGGAAACACAGACAATCCACGTCAAGAACGTGCTCGTGAAGCCGGACACCGGCAAATAGCCGGCCGGGCCTTACCCTGCTCCGCTCTGGAGCATCCGCACCCGGCGGTCCTTCCGGGGAAACTGAAGGGTCACCAGGGTTCCCACGCCCTGCTTGCTCTCGATGCCGACCTGGCCTCCGTGCGCCCGCATGATGCGCTGCACGATCATGAGCCCCAGGCCGTGGCCCCCCGGCTTGGTCGTGTGGTAGGGCTGGAAAAGCTTTACGAGATCCTCCTGGCTGATGCCGGAGCCGCTGTCGCCGAAGAGGAGATACACCGAGTCGTCGTCGGCGCCCGACCTGATCTTCAGCTCCCCCCCTGGCTGCATCGCCTCCATCGCGTTCTTGGTCAGGTTGAAGAACACCTGCTTCAACTGGTTGCGGTCGGCCATCACCGGCGGGAGGGTCGCGGGGGTCTCCGCCTCGATCGCGATCCCGCGGTCGGCGATCTCGTGGCGCTGGACGCGCAGCACCTCCGCCAGGATGCCGGCCAGGTTCACTTCGGCCAGATCGGGGGGGCGCGGGTGGATCGCCTCGAGGAAATTCCGGATGATCCCGTCGAAGCGCTGCACCTCCTCGCGGCAGACGCGGATGGAGTCGGAAACCGACTCGACCTCGGGGGTGGGCTTGAGCTTCTTGAGCTTCCGGGCGATGAGCTGCAGGTGGATCGTCAGCGAGTTCAGCGGATTGCCGAGCTCGTGGGCCACGCCCGCCGCGAGCAGGAGGATCGACGCCATCCTCTCGTCCTCGATCTGCTGGCCCGTCGCCGCCTTGTCGCGGGTGATGTCGGAGAGGATGACGACATACCGCCTGGTCTTGCTGCGGCCATCGCCCCTGAAAGGCACCATGTACAGCCGCACCGTGCGCCGCTCGGGGTAGGTCAGCTCGAATTCGCGCGCAGCGACGATTGGCGTCGCCGCGTCCGGATGATCCATCGCCGCCCCGAGGGAGGGCCGCAGGCCCGGCACAAAGCGCCACAGCACCCGCCCGGTTATCTCGTCCTCGCTCAGCCCGATGAAGCGGTGGGCCGCGTCGTTGAGGTACTCGATCACGCCGTCCGCATCGATGACGAGGACCCCCTCCTGAAGGGTGTTGAAGATCTCCTCGAAGAGCCCGCGCTCCCGCGCCAGGCGCTGGACAAGATTTGCGAGATTTACGGAATCGAGGTTGTCGAGCCGCCCGAGCACTCGGTCGAGCGAGGTGTTTTTCTTGCCGGCCATCTCTGCGCATTTATGCGGATGTGGCCCCGGTGGTCAACTCGCCTGCGTCCATCGCAAAATCCGACGACGGAGCGCAATCAGCCCTCCAGGAAGTCCATCTGGGCCGGGTCCACCCGCTCGGCGAAGAGCTTGCGCAGAAACAAATCGCGGTGGTGCAGGCAGCGCCCTAGCCTCAAAAGCGCCGCCCGGTGCTCGTCGGTACCGTAGCCCTTGTGCTGCGCAAAGCCGTAGTCCGGAAAAAGGGCGTCAAGTTCGACCATCATCCGGTCGCGGGCCACCTTCGCGACAATGGAGGCCATCGCGATGCAGAGCGAGCGGGCGTCCCCGTTCACGATCCCCGCGTGCGGATACGGGAAGTGGCGGAGGGCCAGCCCGTCGATCAGGATCCGGCAGGAGACGGACGGGCGGTAGGCGGCGCGCTCCTCGAGCGACGAGAACAGGTCGGGCTCGGTCCTCCGTTCGAAGGCGTCGGGTGGATAGATGCCCTCAAGGGCGCGCCGCATCGCCAGCTTCGTCGCCCCGAGGATGTTGAGCCGCTCGATCTCCTCGACACCCGCGCTCCCGAAATGGGCGTGAATCTGGCCCTGCGCCGCCAGTTCCTCGAATTCCCGCCACAGTTCCTCCCGCTCGGCCGCGCTCAGCTGCTTCGAGTCGTTCACGCGCCGGCCCTGGACCGTCGCCCAGCGCCCCTCCAGGAACTCGCGGCCAACGAGGACCGCCCCGGCGACGACGGGCCCCGCCAGGGCACCCCGGCCCGCCTCGTCAACGCCAATGAGTCCTGAGAACCCCTCGATTTGCTTCAGGTCGAAGCTCCTGAGCTGGCGGCGTTTGGGCATGGCGCTAACGCCAAATCCGGCTTTGGGGTTTCCGGGGCGCGTCCATCGGCCTGCGCGTTCAGCTCCCCCACTCCACCTTCTCCATCGGCTTGGGGAGCGGAAGCTCACCGAGCTTGCCTGCCGCAGCCACCACCTCGTAGGCCGTGCGGAAATGCAGCTTGGCAAAATCGCCCAGGCTGCGGGCTCCGAACTTGGCGATGATTTCGGCGGCCTGCTCCTTGACCCGGGGGCCCGCGCCCTTCTGCAGCTTGGCTCCAAAGCGCCTCGAAAGCCCGTGCATCTGGCGCACGTACTCAGCCCGGGCGATCACGGAGGCCGCCGCAACGACGGGATCCTCCTCCGCCTTCGTCCGCATCCTGAGCTCAAAGCCCCCCACGCCCTTCTTTGCCAGCTCCCGCTGGGTGAGCGGCTGCTTGCTGAACTGGTCCAGGAGCCCCCATGGCGCCGGCCTTGCGGCCAGGGCCTGGGCCAGCGCCGTCGCATGCTGCCATGCGAGCAGGCGGTTCAGGTTTGCGCCCTTCCGCGACATGAGCTCGTTATATTTCGGCATCCCGCAAAGGCATGTTTTCACGACCGCTCCGGGGGTTCCGCGGATGAGCCTTTCCAACTTCACGATCTGCGTGTCGGCGATCTTCTTGGAATCCTTCACTCCGGCCTTGATCCAGGCCTCGATTGCCGGCCCGTCCGCGATGACGGTCGCGGCAACAACCGGGCCAAAAAAATCCCCCTTTCCGCTCTCGTCGAGACCCGCATGAAGCTCGAACCAGTCGGGGTGCAGCACTTCGTCGTAGCCAAGCTTGGGGGTCTGCGTCACCTCCGCCTCAAGGGTATGCAGGACAAAGTCCTCGGTCCCCTTGCCTGCGATCACCACCTTCCCGCTCTCGTAAGCAGTCACATTGCAGTCCGGCCCGCGAAACGCGAAACGGGCGTAGGCGACCTCGAAGGACTCCCAGCCGCGCGCATCGAGCAACGACCGAAGCCTGCCCATCTGGGCGTCGTCGAGCTTCAGGGTGTAGGTCGACAGCTTCTTCGGCTCTTCCTCGTCCTTGGTCCTTTTCTGCATCGATGGTGAATGGCCGCAAAATTGGGGGACAAGCGCAAGCGCGCAAAACAGGCTTTGCTCGTTTTGCGGATCGGGGCGATTGTCCGGGAATGCCCGAGAACACAAGGTCGCGCCTGATCGCCCGAAAGGGCGCGTTCCAGGAGGCGCTCCTCGGCTGGTACCGGCGCAACGCGCGCGATCTGCCCTGGCGCCGGTCGCCGTCCCTCTACGCCACGGTGGTGAGCGAATTCATGCTCCAGCAGACCCAGGTGAGCACCGTTCTCCCGTTTTTCGCGCGCTGGATGGAGGCTCTGCCCGACTTTGCCGCCCTGGCCGCGGCGCCCGAGGACCGAGTCCTCAGGCTTTGGGAGGGTCTGGGATACTATTCGCGCGCGAATAGCCTCCGGCGGCTTGCCCAGTCGCTCGTCGCCATGCCTGAGATCCCCCGAAGCCCCGGGATATGGCGGCAAATGCCCGGCGTCGGCCCCTACACGGCGGCCGCAATCACGAGCATTTCGTTCGGGGAGCCCGCGGCCTGCGTCGACGGCAACGTGGTTCGGATTCTCTCCCGCCTCGCGGCTGATCCGACCGCCTTTCGGGACAGCGCGAATGCGGCAAAGGCCCTCACCCCCCTCGCCTCGCAGCTCCTGCCCGCGTCCCGGCCGGGGGACCACAACCAGGCGATGATGGAACTCGGCGCCACGATCTGCCTCCGGCGAAAGCCGCTCTGCCTGCTGTGCCCCGTGCGGCCATTCTGCGCCGCGCAGGAGCTGGGACCCGAGGCCTTCCCCAGGATCGCCGCGAAGATCATGGAAAAGCGCTCGGTCGTCCGCGCCTGGTGCGTGCGCCGAAAGGCCCTGCTGCTCAACCGCACGTTCGGGAATGCGCGCCGGCTGGCGGGCCTCCACGAATTGCCGACCGCCGAACAACTGGGGCTCGCCACCTCCGACGTGCGCCGGCTTCCCCTCCTTGCCAGGCGAACACGCACCATAACCCGCTTCCAGATCACGGAATCGATCCATGCGGCCGGGTTCGATGGCAAAATCAAAGGACACGGCGAGGGCGCGGGCGGCAGCTTCGTTTGGGTTCCCCTGGCGAAGCTGGGCTCGATCGCCCTGTCCGGCCCCCACCGCCGCTGGATCGGCGAAATCCTCGCCTCCAAGGCTGCGGGCACGGATTAGGATTGTACGTTTACTCCTTTTGGGCCAATAATTTCTGCTGAATGAAAATCATATTCCTACCCCTTGGATTGATCGTTCTCGCCTGCGTCGCAATCGCCCAACAGCCGACCCCTGCGCCCGCGGCGCGGCCGCCGGCCAAGCCGGGACTGGCTCTCACGACCTCCGGCTTTCCCGATGGCACGGTGATTCCGGCAAAGTACAGCGGGTACGCCCCAAAACCCGCGTCGCCGGATCTCGAATGGGACAACGTGCCGGCCAGCACGGTCAGCTTCACGCTCATCATGCATGACCCGGACACCTCGCCGAAGCAGAACACCGAGGACATCCTCCACTGGATGATGTTCAACATTCCCGGCTCCGCGCGCTCTCTCCCCGAGGGCGTCCCGAACACGGCCGTTCTTCCCGACGGATCGATCCAGGCGAAGAACTTCCGGGGACGGGTGGGCTACATGGGCCCGGGCGCTCCTTCCGCCGGACCGTATCACCACTACACTTGGGAACTCTATGCCCTCGACACGAAGCTCGACCTGACTCCTGACGCAACCCGCGCCGAGGTGCTGAAGGCGATGGACGGGCACGTCGTTGCGAAGGCGGCCATGTTTGGCCAGTATCATCACTGAGCCGATTGCCGGTCTTAGTACTTCATTTCACAAATGAAGTACTTAGGAAGGATTCCCGGCGGCGAGCGGATCGCCCCGCCTTCCTCACGCCATGAGCGCCTCGATCCGTTGCTTGGAAACGCGCACGTCCTCCGTGGTGGCTCTCGGACCCAGTTCGATCGTCAGCAGGTGATGCGGGCGCCAGAACTCGCTCACCATCTTGAAGTCGATCATGCCGCTGCCGATGGCCTGATGGTCCTGGCCTTCCGCATTCACATCGTGAAGGTGGAACCCGATCAGGCGGCCGGCGTTCTTTTCCAGGTGCTCCCGCTGGTCAAGGAGTCCCAGCCTGCTTTTTAGGCATGCGTGGCCGCAATCGTGCCAATAGCCGGCCGGCGCACCCTCGGGGAAGCCTGCCATGTAACCCGCGAAATCCGCGTCGAGCGGCAATTCTGTCAACCTCTCCCGGTTCTCCAGACCCAGGCTGACGCCCCGCTGGGCCGCATAGTCGAGAATTTCCTTAACGCTCGATTGGGTGCGTTCCCAATATTTGCCCATGCGCCCGCGCATCTTCGCGAGCGCCTTCGCAAGGAGGGTCTGATAGCGCTTGTCCTCGGTTGGGACGGTGCCCGGGTGCCCGCGCAAGTAGCGCTCAAGGGCCACAGCCGGATTGAAGAAGAAGAATCTGACGCTCCCCAGGTGGCAGACAAGGACCCGTGCCTTGACCTGCGCCGCAAAGTCGAGGGACCTTCTTGTATTGCGCAACCACTGGAAGTGCTCCCGGGCGTCCGTCGCCGAGGGCTCGAACAGATTGGGGGCCGCCTGGGCAACACCCGGCGGCAGCGGACAGAAGTTATGGGTCGAACTCACCCTTACCAACCCCTCCTCCAGTCCCTGAAGAATCCCGGGCACCAGTGTAATGCGGATCCCATGGCTGAGCTCCACGTACTGGAACCCCAGGTCAGCAATCTCCTGCAGCATGGCCCGCCCATCCGTGTGGCGATGCGAGCACCAGGAAGTGGAAAGAGCGAGAATGGGGTTCACTCAGCCGGCCATTTCATCCAATTGTCTGCGTTTGCCGAGCAGAAAGCAAAACCCCGGCCGAACGTTGCCCGGGCCGGGGTGTGGAAAGATTTGGTTCAAAAACCGGTGCGCCTTCAGCTGTCGTACCTGCGGCGGAGCATCGCCGTGAAAGCCTGCACCTTTTCCTTGCGCCTGCGCTTCTCGCACGGCTTCTCGTAATAGCGTTTGGCGCGGACGCCCTTGATGATGTTCTCGCGGTCGAGCTTCTTCTTCATCCGGCGGAGCGCGCGATCGATCGGCTCGTTCTTGCGAATCTTGATTTCGATGGACATGGGTTTGCTGACGTGGTCTGGGAGGGAAAAGGTCCATTAGGCTTCCGGGGATAGCCTACGTCAAACCGATTTTTTCCACGTGCAGAACCGACAGACGGAGCCCGGAAGTGCAGGAGCCATACCCTCCCGAGGAGTTGCCACCTCCGCCGACGTCTCCAGTCTCCGCCGTCGCGACAGCGATGCGGAGACTGCCACGTCGTAAACCCGCGTCCAGCGGGTTGAAGACGGGCGAAGCATTGTCAACGGCTCCGCCTCGGCAGGCCGGACGGCCCTGGTGGCACCCGACGAAGGGAGGGTATGGCTCCCTGCGCCTCCGGGCCCTTTGTTTAACTCTTGCGCGATCGCCGGGCACGCCTTGGGGTTGAATCGTGCCGTCAGCCGACAAGAACTTCGTCCATCTCCACGTCCACAGCGACTACAGCCTGCTGGATGGCGCCTGTCGGATAGACCGGCTGACGGACCGGGCTGCCGAACTCGGGATGAAGGCGATCGCGCTCACCGACCATGGCAACCTTTTTGGCGCCATTGAGTTCTACAACACGGCGAAGTCCAAGGGGATCCAGCCGATCATCGGCTGCGAGCTGTACCTGGTCGAAGGCTCGCGCCTCGAGCGCCAGGGAAGGTCCGACGAGGGAAAGACCATCTTCCACCTGGGCCTCCTCGCCCGGAATCTCACGGGGTATCAAAACCTCCTTAAGCTGGTATCCGACGCCCACTTGCAGGGGTTCTATTACAAGCCGAGGACCGATTTCGAGACACTGGCCAGGTATTCCAGCGGGCTGATCGGCTTCACGGGATGCCTGGCTTCCCTCGTTCCGCAGCATCTGCTCCACGGACCGACCTGAAGAGGCCCGCAAGGCCTGCGCACGCTTCGTCGACATATTCGGACGCGAGAACTACTTCGTCGAAATCCAGGACCACGGCCTTCCCGAGCAGCGGACGATCATGCCCGGCCTCCTCAAGCTCGCCGGGGAGTTCGACCTCAGGATCGTCTGCACAAATGACGTGCACTATGTCCAGGCCGCCGACGCCGGACCGCACGACGCGATGCTTTGCATCCAGACGGGCGCGAAGATCGACGACGAGAAGCGGATGCGCTTCGACAGCGCGCAGTTCTACCTCAAGTCGCGCGCCGAGATGGAGCGGCTGTTCGCCGAGGTGCCATCCTCCGTCCTGAACACCCAGGCCGTCGCAGAGATGTGCGAACTGGCGATTCCCTTTCCGAAGGGAAGCGAACGCTACCCGAAGTATCCCCTGCCGGTTTCGAGGCCGGGACCGACCCGCCCGCTACCTGCGCGAACTGTGCATGGCCGGCCTGAAGAAGCGCTACGGCGTCGACTACACGGGCGACCGGCAGGCGGAGAGCCTCGCGCCGCACCCTCTCGGAGCGCCTCGATTACGAGCTCGAGGTCATCGCCTCGACCGGGTTTCTCGACTACTTCCTCGTCGTCTGGGATTTCATCTACTGGGCGAAGTCGCAGGGAATCCCGGTGGGGCCGGGCCGCGGCTCGGGCGCCGGCTGCCTCGTCGCGTACCTGCTCGGGATCACCAATCTCGATCCCCTGCGCTTCAAGCTGCTCTTCGAGCGCTTCCTGAACCCCGAGCGCGTCTCCCCTCCGGACTTCGACATCGATTTCTGCATGCGCCGCCGGGGCGAGGTGATCGACTACGTGCGGCGCAAATACGGCGACGAATTGCGTCGCGAACATCATCACCTACGGGACCCTTGGGGCGAAGATGGTGATCCGCGACGTCGCCCGGGTCCACAACGTCGCATTCGCCGACGCGGACCGCCTGGCGAAGATGATTCCCGACGAACTCAACATCTCGCTCGAACAGGCGATCGCCAAGTCCGCCGAACTGCGCGAGGAGATCGCCGGCAATCCCGTGGCAAAGAAGGTCATCGACCAGGCTCGCATCCTCGAGGGCATGGTTCGAAACACGGGCAAGCACGCCGCGGGCATCATCATCACGGACCGGCCCCTCGCGGAGTTCGTGCCCCTGACGCTGCAGGAGGGCGACGTCACGGTGCAGTTCGACATGAACGCCGTCGGGAAGCTGGGGCTCCTCAAGATGGACTTCCTCGGCCTGAAGACCCTCACGGTCATCGCCGACGCCGTGGACAACATCCGGCGGACGGCCGACCCGGCGTTCGACATCGAGAAGATCCCCTTCGACGACCCGAAGACATTCGCCCTCCTCAACTCCGGCCGCACGACCGGCGTCTTCCAGCTCGAGTCCGGCGGAATGCAAAACCTCTGCCGCCAGCTCCAGGTCTCCACGATCGACGAGATCATCGCCCTGATCGCCCTCTACCGGCCGGGCCCGATGGAGTGGATCCCCGACTACATCCGCGGCAAGAAGGACCCGAGCACGGTCAAGTTCCCCCACCCGCTCCTCGAGGAGGTCTGCCGCGAGACGTACGGGGTCATGGTCTACCAGGAGCAGGTCATGGAGGCCGCCAAGGTCATCGCCGGCTACACGCTGGGCGGCGCCGACATGCTCAGGCGGGCCATGGGGAAGAAGGACGCCGGGGCGATGGCGGAGGAGCGCGAGAAATTCGTGGCCGGCGCACGGAAGCTGCACGGCATCGACGAGAAGACCTCCGATGCGATCTTCGACATCCTGAACAAGTTTGCCGGATACGGCTTCAACAAGTCGCACTCCGCCGCCTACGCGATCCTAAGCTACCAGACGGCCTTCCTGAAGGCGAACTACCCCGTCCAGTTCATGGCCGCCATGCTCAGCTCGGAACTGGGCAACGCCGACAAGGTCTCGCATTTCGTCGCCGAGTGCGAGTCGATGGGAATCCAGGTCCTGGGCCCCGATGTCAACGAGTCGCGCGAGAGTTTCACGCCGGTTGGCGCGAAGATCCGATTCGGGCTCGCCGGCATCAAGGGCGTGGGCGAACTCGCCGCGAAGAAGACCCTCGAGGAGCGGGAAAAGGGCGGCCCCTTCGCGGACTTTGACGACTTCCTTCTGCGGGTCGACGGCCGCGCGGTCAACAAGCGGGTCCTCGAAAACCTGGTCGCGACCGGGGCCTTCGATTTCAGCGGGGCGCAGCCCGAGGCCCTGTTTGCCCGCATAGACGACGCACTGTCGGCCCTGGGGGAACTCCAGCGAAAGTATCCCGCCCTGCGCCACGAACCCAATGGCGCGCCAAAGGGTGGGGCCGACGAGGCGATGCTTTTTGACCTGGCCGAGACGGTGGCAAGTCTCCCCGCGCGAAGGATCCTTGCGGAGGAATTCGCCGGAATCCTCGGCCGGTCGCGGAAAAGGCCCGCTTCCGGCTCGAACGGCGACTCGGGCGAGCACGCGACCCTCGGCTTTGAGGGCCATGGGGTCCTGGCCCCGGGAATGAGGCCCAGGGCGCCCGCCGCACCCGCGGCCCCCGAGCGCAAGCTGACGGCCGCCAACCGCCTCCAGTTTGAGAAGGAGCTTCTCGGCTTCTACGTCTCCGGCCATCCCCTGGCCATCTACGAGGGTCTGGCCGAGGCCCTGGACACCTTCGCCGCCTCGGAGCTGCCCCAACAGCCGGGCCGCACCGAATTCCGCCTCTGCGGAATCGTCACCGGGGTCGTCAAGAAACTTTCGAAAAAGGACAACCGGCCCTGGGCCGCCTTCACCCTTTCGACCCGGAGGTCGGCGATCGCCCTCAACATGTTTGCGGATTCCTACGCCGCCTTCGGCACGATGCTCGTCGAAAATGCGCTCGTCCTCATCCTCGGCAACGTGATCTCGGGCCCGGACGGCGCCCGCATCAACGCGAAGGAGTGCTACCCCCTTGAGGGAGCCGTGGCGGCCAATGTCCGCAAGATCACCTGGCTCCTCGACCCGGCAGGGGCCGACGTTGTCCGCTTCCTCCGGCAGCTGCGCCAGACGGTCGACGGCCAGCCCGGCGACACCCGCACCGAATTCGCCTTTGTCTTTCCGGACCGCGCGACACCGCTCGCCGAGGCCAGCCCCGCCCTCGGCTGGCGGGTGAGCCCCGCGGGCTTTCACTGCCTGCGGGCGCATGCGGCGGTCTGCGGGGCGCACGTCGAGGCCAAGCTCCTGGAATTCAAGCAGGAGAGGCGCTGGACCCGAAAATGACCGATCCATCGATCCTCAGCCACGCAGCCCGCGTCCTGGCGACCTTCAGCTCCGACTTGCCGGCCGACGCAGCGCTGAGGAAGTACCTCGCGAACTCCCGCAGGCTCGGACCCAGGGAGCGGCGCTCGATCAGCGGGGCGGTCTTCGCCTATTTCCGCTGGATTCGCTGGCTCGACCCAAAGGCGCCCGCCCAAAAGCAGGTCGAGGAGGCCCTCTCGATGAGCGAGCGCTTCGCCCACGACCCGCGCGCGGTCAAATCCGAGGCCCTCATCGCCCTGGCCGTGCCTCCTTGGCTTGCGGAAGAGATGGACGTTTCTGTCGAATTCGTGCGCCAGCTTCAACGCGAGCCCGTTCTCTGGCTCCGCGCCCGCCCCGGGACGGCCGCCCGGCTCGCCGCCGAACTGGGCGACTGCGCCACGACTCCGCTCTCACCGGACGCCCTCCGGTACAACGGTCACAAGGACCTTTTCCTCACAACACAATTCCACGCGGGCGCATTCGAAATTCAGGACCTCGCTTCGCAACTCGTCACCGCCCTCGCGGCCCCGGTTCCCGGACAGGCCTGGTGGGACGCCTGCGCAGGCGAGGGAGGCAAGACCCTTCACCTGGCCGACCTGCTCCAGAATCGGGGTGTTGTCTGGGCGACAGACCGGTCCTTGAGAAAGCTCGATGTGCTCAAGCACCGGGCGGCCCGGGCAAAGCTCTTCAATTGCCGGTCGACTCTTTGGAACAGTGAACCGGACCAGGCCCGCCCCGGCCAGCTGCCGCGCCTGCCCTTCAAAACCAAGTTCGACGGGGTCCTCGTCGATGCACCCTGCAGCGGCGTCGGCACCTGGCGTCGCAATCCGCACGCCCGGTGGACGACAAGCCAGAAGGACGTCAGGGAACTGCCCGCAATCCAGGCCTCGCTCCTCCGAAGGGCCGCGAACGCGGTCAAACCGGGAGGAATCCTTCTTTACTCAGTATGCACACTCACGCGAAGCGAGACGACGGCCGTTTCCTCGGCGTTCACTGCCGACCATCCTGAATTCGAGCCCGAGGCTCGCCTTGTTCCCGGGACCCCGCTCGCCGAGGCCGCGGGAAGCCCGGGTGCCTCCGTTTTCCTTCGGCCCCAGGCGCTGGATGCCAATGGGATGTTCGTGGCCTCATGGCGGCGGAAGAAGACGTGACGAGCGGGGGAAAGATCACGGCCGAGACGGTCCGGGGCGACTTCAACGCCTTGATGACCGTCATTCACTACACGCGGGCCGCCCATTTTCTAGGGCTTTGGGAATCCGAGCGCATATTGATCCAGCGCTTCTTCCCCGTCCGCACGGCGCACCTCTTTGAGGCGGGCTGCGGAGCCGGCAGGGTGACCCTCGGGCTCTGGCATCTCGGCTATCGCGACATAACGGCCTTCGACATCGCGGAGGGGCCCCTCGGGCAGGCGCGAAGCCTTGCCAATGAGCGGGATGCAGGGACGATTCGCTTCTTCATCGGGGACGCGACGCGGCTGGCAGGGATCGAAGGGGAGCTCAATCCGCCCTTCGACGGGATCCTGTTCATGTTCAATGGCATAATGCAGATTCCAGGCCGGGAGAACCGCCGCAGCGCCCTGCGGGAACTGCGAAGGGTCTGCAGGACCGGAGCCCCGTTCCTTTTCACCACCCACGATCGCGACTGCTCCCCCGCCGAGCGCGCCCTGTGGCGGCTGGAGGCCGAACGCTGGCGGAAAGGCGAGCAGGACTCGCGTCTGGTCGAATTCGGCGACCGGTACTTCACGGACGAAGCCGGCCCCACGTTCATGCATCTTCCCGATCGTGCGGAAATTCTGGCCGATCTGGCCGAGTCGGGCTGGGCGCCGGAATTCGACGCGATGCGGCGCGAAATCGCCGCCGAGTCCGCCGCCGTCCTGGCATTCGCCGACGAATGCCGCTTCTGGCTGGCTCGGGCACAGGCGTAGCAAAGGCCGACGAGTCGGGCGCCCGTTTCCGCCTAGGTGCGAATTGCGCGGCCGTCGCCCGCCCAGGCGGTCGGGAGGACCACCCCTTCCGTGAAGCCGTGCTCCCGAGCATAACGCGCGAGGTCCGATCCGCCGCCGAGTCCCAGCTTTCGCCGGAGGTTGCAGCGGTGCTTCTCGAGCGTCTCGGGCGACATGCCCAGCCGGCGGGCGATTTCCACATCCGGATGCAGGTCGCCAATCATCGCAAGGACGGTCTGCTCGCGTTCCGTCAACAGGATCTCAAACCCGTGCGGATCCCTGCGCCGCCGGGCCTTCGTCTCGAGAAAGCTCGGGGAAAAATAGGTCCTGCCCGCCATCACGGCCTCCATGGCCTGCCTGAGCTCCACGAGCGTCCCCGTCCGCTTGTCGACAAACCCATCCACCCGGATTCGCTCAACCCGGTAAACGGCGTAGTCGTCGCAATAGGCCGATAGGAGCAGGATCCGGGGATTCGGGCCCGCGCGCCGGACCGTCTCGATCACACTGAAGCCGCTGATCAGGGGCAGGCGCATGTCGAGCAGCACCAGCTCCGGCTTGCGGTGCAAGATCACCTCGATCGCCTGCGCGCCGTCGGCCGCCTCGCCGACGAGGACGCACCCGAACTCCTGCGAGCAGACCTTGCCCATGAGATCGCGGGTGAAATTGTGATCTTCAACGATGACCGTCCGCACGGACTCCATGTTGCGAACGCAGGTGGGGCGGAAAAGGACATTTGTGTCAGCATACTGTCAGATACTGCAATCATGGCCCGGGCCGCGGGCCTGTCCAAGCCAAGGCAGGCATGCTTGCCAGCGGGGCCCCGCCGCATATCAATTGTGAAATGCTGGCGATTTTCACAGACCGCGAGTGGCTATGGGGCGCAGCGGCACTCTACCTTGCGGGATTCCTGCTCGGCACGGTGTCCCTCCTTCGGGGAGGCCGTCCGTCCAACATTGTCATGTACGGCCTGATTGCGGCGGGCTTCGTCATCCAGAACCTGGGCCTGGCGGAGCGGGGACGCGCCGTGGGAGGCTGTCCCCTGGGCAACAACTTCGAACTTTTCCAGTTTACCGCCTGGTCCGCGATCACGCTCTATCTTTTTGTGGGAGTGACATTTCGGTCGAGCCTGCTCGGGTATTTCACGGCCTGTTTGACGGCGGCCCTGACGTTCCTGTCGCTGTCCCTGCCTGCGTGGGACTCGACCCGCCGGGTCCACATCTTCGGACAGAATCCCTGGATCGAGTTTCATGCGGCCCTGGCGCTTTTCAGCTACGGCGTATTTGCGCTCCTGGCCCTTACCTCCGTCCTTTTCATCCTTCGCATCTACTCTCTCCAGTCGAAACGGATCGGCGGGTGGTTCTCCTTCCTGCCGTCCGTCCTCGACTTGGACCATATTGGCGTGCGGCTGCTTTGGGCCGGCGTCGTGCTCCTCGGAGCCTCTCTCGCGGTCGGCTCCGTTTACTGGCTTCGAGACCCGGCGAAGGTGGGTATCGGCATGCTTACCACCGCTTGGGTTTGGGTGGCCTACGCCGTAGCCTTGGCAATGCGCATCCGTGGCAGGCTCCTGGCCAAGCGGTTTGCGTGGACCTGCCTCGTTCTTTTCGCGGTGGCGCTTCTGTCCCTGCCCCTGGTCGATGCGAGCCGCCATCCCGCTCCCGCCGCAGAGGTCCGCTTCCCGCGCAATAACGCATGAGCGCCCCGGGAATATTTGTAATCGGAGCGAACCATCACCGGGCCCCCATCGAAGTGAGGGAGAAGCTCTCCCTCGGGGCCGAGAACGAGGCGGCGCTCCAGGCCGAACTGGCCGGGCTCCCCGGCCTTCGGGAGTTCGCCGTTTTGAGCACCTGCAACCGGATCGAGTTCTACGGGGTGGCCGCCGACGCCGAGGCCGCCGCCAAAGTGGAGGCGGCATTCTGCAACCGACAGCATTTCGACGCGGCGGAATTCGGAAAATTTCGCATGGACCTGCGCGGTCGCGAGGTCCTTCAGCACCTGGTGGAGGTCGCGGTCGGCCTCGATTCGCAGATGCTCGGGGAGACCGAGATCTTCGGCCAGTTGAAGGAGGCGTACGCCGCCGCCCAGGCCCGAAAGTCGACGGGCCCCGTCCTCAACCGGGTGTTTCAGAAGGCGTTCCAGGCCGCCAAGCACGTGCGCTCCTCCACGGCCATCACGGTCGGCCAGGTGAGCGTTGCGAATGTCGCGGTCGAGCTCGCCCTCAACATTTTCGGGACCCTCGCCGAGGCGCGCATCCTCCTTCTCGGGGCCGGCGACATCGGCGAAAAGACGGCCAAGGCCTTCCAAAGCCGGGGGGCCGCCTCGCTGACCGTCTCCAGCCGGCATATCGAGCGCGCCGCTGAGCTTGCCGCCCAGTTCGGCGCCTCGGCCCTGCCCTTTGATCAACGGGAGGCTCGGATCGCGGATTTCGACGTCATTGTCTGCTCGACCGCCGCGCCAAACACGGTGGTCTCGACGGTCGCGACCGCGATGGCGATGAGGAAACGGCCCGCGCGTCCGCTTTTTTACATCGATCTTGCGCTGCCGCGCGACGTCGAGACAGGCGTTGCCGAAATTCAGAACGTCTTTCTCTACAACCTGGACGATCTAGCGAAGATAGCGGAGGAGAACCGCGCCGCCCGGGAAGCCGAAATCGCCAAGTGCCGGGCGCTGCTCTCCGAGCGCGTGGACGGCCTCTGGCGCCAGGTCGAGCACCAGCTTCCCTCTTCGGCCGGGCGGAACGGGACTTAGCCGAGGTGCCGTTCGAGCCAGTCGGCGGCCGTTCGGCCCGCGGGCTGGCTCAGCAATTCGCGGAGGCGGGAGGCCTGGAAGGCGGCCCTTTCGCGGCGAGCCGGATCGTTGACACATGCCGCCAGTTCGGCCGCCAGGGCTTCCGGCGTCGCCGCAGCCTGGATGTATTCGGGGTACATCGGCTCCTTGAGGAGCAGATTTGCCAGGCCCAGCCGGGGGACATTCACGAGCATGCGGCCCAGCCAGTAGGTGACCGGGTCGATCCGGAAGGCGATCGCACCGGGAATTCCGGCCAGGGCGCAGTGCATGGAGATGGTTCCGCTGCTGGTCAGAACGGCGGAGGCCGGCTGGGGTCCGGCGCCCGACACGCCCGGTGCCGTTGGATCGCCGTCCCCGCCGGCAGGGATCGCCGTAACATCGGCCGCCCCCGCGGCCGCGACGATCGAGCGCAATTGCGAGGCGACCTTCTCGCTCGGATAAAGGGCGACAGCCGGGCGGCCGCCAAATGCCCGGTGCGCAGCAAGAAGAACCGGGAAAAGCCGCGAGACCGCCGGAGCGCGGCTGCCGGGGAGCAGGAGAACGGGGCCGGACGGGGAATGGCGGACAGGCGGCCGGTAGTCCGGGGCCAAAAAGGGATGCCCGACGAACTCGACGGGCAGGTCGGTGTCTGCGTAGGCCTCCACTTCGAAGGGGAAGATGACCGCCATCGCGTCGAGGTTGCGCGCAATCGAGAATCGGCGGCCCGGGCGCGACGCCCACACCTGGGGGCTGATGTAGTAAAGGGTCCTGATCCCGCCCCACCCCTTGACGCTCAGGCCCCGCGCGCGCATCGCATCGGCAACCCGCAGATTGAAGCCGCCGTAATCGACAAATAGGACGGCGCGCGGGCGGTGCTCGCCGATCCATCGCAGGGTCTCCTCGAAAAGCGGGCGGAAAAAAGAGCGGTACCGCCGGATCACTTCGACGTATCCGATGACGGAGGAGCCCGTCAGGTCGATCAGCACCTGGGCCCCGGCCCCGGCCAGCGCCGGGCCGCCGAGAGCCGCGACCGAAAGCCCCGGAGAGCGCCGCCTCAGTTCGCGGACGACGCGCGCCGCATGGCCGTCGCCCGAGTGTTCGCCGGCGATCACAAGCAGGTCCACCCGGCCGCCGGCCGGCGGCTGAAACGGGAGGAACGGCTGTGCGGCTGTGCTGCCCATCTGGTCGTCAGTTCTTGCGCATCGCAGTTCGCGAAAGCCTTGCCGCCATTGCTACGCAGCAGCAGCCCTGATCTGCTCGGTGATCGTCAACGCAAGCTCGAGCGCCGACTTGCCCATCTGTGCGTTGAACTTGGGCTGCTTTGCGGCCGCAACGCTCTCGACAAAATGGGCCAGTTCCAGGGCCAGCGGCTCGCCCTTTTCGATCGGAATCTCCCGCACCGGCACCGAGCTGTAGTCGCCGGGCTTCACGAGCCCGATCTTCATTTTCAGGCCATAGGCGATGATGTCGCTTTTGCGGATGAGGTGTCCGGCCTGGTTCATGAAATCGAGCGAGAGGTATGCGTCGTCCTGAAACAGGCGGATCTCCCGCGCCTTCTTGAGGCTGATGCGGCTGGCGCTGATGTTGGCGACGCAGCCGCTTTCGAAAAGGAGGCGCGCATTCGCGATGTCCTCCGTCTTCGAGAGGACCCTCACGCCCACGCTGTCGATCCTCTTCACGGGCGAGCGCACGAGGGCGAGCACGATTCCGATGTCGTGGATCATCAGGTCGAGGACGACGCCGACCTCCGTTCCCCTCAGCTGGTAGGGCGCCAGGCGCTCGGCGGTGATGAACTTCGGGCGGCTCACCTCCTTCTCGAGAAACGCCATCACCGGATTGAAGTGCTCGACGTGCCCGACCTGGACCAGGCGGGAATTCCGGCGGGCGGCGGCCATGACCTCTTCGGCCTCCTCCATGGTGGCGCAGAGCGGCTTTTCGATCAGAAGGTGGCAGCCCTTGGCGAGCAGCGGCACGGCCACCTGCGCGTGCAGGTCCGTCGGCACGACCACCGAGACGGCCTCGCAGGCGGCACCGAGTTCCTCGATCGAGGAAAACCTCCTGCAGTTGTGTCGGGCGCAAATTTCCGCGGCGCGGGCCTCATTGCGATCGAAGATGCCGGCGAGCTCGGCGCCGGGCAGCCCCGCATAGATGCGCGCGTGGTGCTGGCCGAGGGAGCCGACGCCCACGACACCGCAGCGGATTTTGGGTGATGCCATGGCGAATGATGGCGCGCGACCTAGGCCGGATTCAATACTCCAAGATGCAGCGCAAGGTGCCGCTTGGTTCGCGCGGCATAGCCCGCATTGTGGGTCACAAGGACCAGGGCCGTTCCCGTCTCCGAGCAGAGGCTGAGCAGCAGATCCATCACCGAATCGCCTGTCTGCTCATCCAGGTTCCCGGTGGGCTCGTCGGCCAGGATCAGGCGGGGCGAATTCATGAGGGCCCGCGCGACGGCCACCCGCTGGCATTCGCCCCCGGAAAGCCGGGAGGGCACGTGCGTGGCGCGCTCGGCCAGACCCACCCGCGCGACCAGCTCGTCGGCCCGGGCAAAGGCCGCGCGATCGGGCCGGCCGATGATCCTTCGGGCCATCAGCACGTTGTCCCGGGCGTTCAGCTCCGGGATCAGGTAATAGGCCTGGAACACCATGCCGACAAAACGCGCGCGTGCGCCGCCCTCCGGCGCAGCCGCGCCGTCCCACGCAATCGTTCCACCATCGAGCGAATCCAGGCCCGCGAGAAGATGCAGCAATGTCGATTTGCCCGATCCGGACTCGCCGCGGATGCTGACGCTTTCACCAACCCCGACATCGAGATCCACGCCGCGCAGCACTTCGAGCCGGCGGTCGCCGCTCAGATAGCTCTTGCGGAGCCCCCTTGCGCTTATGACGGGCTCACTCATTGCGAAGGGCCTCCGCGGGTTTCAAACGGGCGGCCATCGCCGCGGGAATGATCCCAGCCAGCGTCGAAAGGACGATCGCGGCGACAATGATGAAGACGAGGTCCCGGCCGTCGGTATGGGACGGCATCTCGCTGAACTGATAGAACCGCTCGAGGACGGCCTGGCTCCCGGTGAACTGCGTGACAAGGCGGACGAGGTCGTTTCGGAAATGGAGAAAGGTGAATCCCAGGATGAGGCCGCCCGCAGTCCCGACAACGCCGATGCAAACCCCCTGGAGGCAGAAGCAAAGGGCGATCGCCCGGCGCCCGGCTCCGAGCGCGCCCAACAGCCCGATTTCCCGGGTCTTCTTGAGGACAAGGACCAGCAGAAGGCTCATCGTCAGGAAGGCGGCCACGATCACGACGAAAAGGAGGATCACCGTCATGATGTTCTTTTCGAGCTGCAGCACCCAGAGGAAATCCTGCTCGACCTCAGCCCAGGACCGCGCCTTCAGCCCCATCCCCCTCGGCAGCGTCTTTCCCTCGTCGGCCCGAAGCGCCTCGTTGATGCGCTCCGCCGCCTGATCGGCATCGAGCCCCGGCGCAATCTTGACATTGACCCCGTGCACGGCGTGGCCCAGGCCGTAGAGGTCCTGCATCCTTCGAAGGGTCACTTTGACCGTCGAGCTGTCCAGCTGCTGGTGGCCGATCTCGAATATGCCGACCACCGTCAGGGCGGAGGGAAGCAGGAGCTCGTCGTCATTCTTCGCCTTTTCCATCGCGAGCGGCGTGTAGACCTCGACCTTGCTCCCGAGGCCCGCGCCGATCGAGCGCGCGAGCTGCGAACTAAGGATGATCGAGTCGTCGTCGAGGTTGTCGAGGGATCCCGCAATGATGTAGCGGCTGAGAGGGATCACCTGGCCAACCGAGTTGATGTCAATCCCCTGGATCGTCGGAAACGAGGGCCGGTCCTCGTTCGTGATCATCACGAACCCTTGCGCGAATGCGGTCGTGGCCACCACGCCCGGCACCTTTCGTATCGCCGACTCAACCTCGGCCGGATCGCTTATGAAGCCGGCCGCGCTGACCGTGACTTCGCCCTGCGTATCCACGATCTTCTGGCGAATCTCGTAGCCGAAGCCCCCCATGACGCTAAGGACGACGATGAGGAGCCCCACCCCCAGCGCGACGCTCACAGTCGAGACAACGGTGAAGAACAGCCGCTGGCCGCTGGAGAAAAGCTGCTTGAGAGCGAGATAGAGGTACCAGGGCATGGGCGCGGCTCCCGCGTCTTGACAAAATGTCCTACAGGTCGGTGATGGTCCTGTGCCGGGGCACAAGGGCCTTGATTATGACCCACGCGATCAGATAGCTCGACGCGCAGATGACGAACATGATCAGGTAGGCTTTCTGCGGAGTCTTGATGAAGGCATCGGTGAGCCCTCCGGCGAGTTTCTGCACCACGACGCCCCCGACGCCGCCAGCCATCGCGCCGATGCCGGTGACCGTGCCAACGGCCTTCTTCGGGAACATGTCGGACACCGTTGTAAAGAGATTCGCCGACCATGCCTGGTGGGCGGCCGCGGCGATGCAGATCGTTGCAACCGCCAGGATGGCCGCGTTGGCTCCGAAACGGCTCACGTTGCCGAAAAACTGGGTGGACAGGACGACCAGTGGAAAGACGGCGATCAGGAGCATGGCCCGCATGCGGGCCTTGTAGACCGGCATGCCCTTGTTGATAAAAGTCATCGGAATGCTGCCCCCGTAGACGCTGCCGACAATCGACACGCCATAGACGATGAAGGTCGGCAACCGGACCTGTGCCGTCGTCATCCCGAACTGCTTGCTCAGATAGTCGGGCAGCCAGAAGAGGTAGAACCACCAGATTCCGTCGGTCATGAACTTGCCGAAGAAGAAGGCCCAAGTCTGGCGATAGCCGAGCAGCTTCGACCACGGGATCTTGGCACGGTCTACAGCCCCATCCGGGGCGTGGGCCTCGTCCACGTCGCTGTGGATGTAGTCGAACTCGGCTTTCGAAAGCCGCTTCTGGTTGGCGGGGGTCTCGTAGAGCCAGAACCAGAAGATCAGCCAGATGAAGCCCACGGCACCGGTGAGGATGAAGGCCATCTTCCATCCTTTTTCATTGCCCCAGTGCACCAGACACCAGGGAACGAAGAGGGCGGCGACCATCGCCCCGACGTTCGAGCCGCTGTTGAAGATTCCCGTGGCCAGGGCCCTTTCGCGCTTTGGAAACCACTCGGCGACGGTCTTGATGGAGGCCGGAAAATTGCCTCCCTCGCCGATGCCAAAGGCGCTTCGCACAAGGATGTGCATGGCCACCAGGCGTCCCACAAATGCGTTCAGGATCCCGCAAACCGACCAGACAATGATCGACAGGGCCAAACCGAGCTTGGTCCCGATTTTGTCGATGACCCAGCCGGCGACGATCGTCATGCCCGCGTAGAACGCCGTGAAGAAGGAGGTCAGGTTGGCAAAATCCGTGTTTGACCAGCCAAACCCGCCCTGGGCCACCGGCGTGCAATAATATACCTTCAGGTAGCTGATGACCTGCCTATCGAGATAGTTGAAGGTGGTTGAGAAGAGCAACAGCCCGCAGATGATCCAGCGATAGCTGCTGAGGGCGGGCCGGGGGGCGGACGGGCTTGACGTCATGGGATTTTGTTCCGGCAGAGCCGGAACCGACATAAGACAGCGAAAAGCAAGAAGCGGAAAGCGAAAACTTCCGGCGCTGTCAGTCTTCGCGCCCCGCCGGCCGCAGCTGCGGAAACAGGATCACGTCGCGAATGCTCTCTGCGCCCGTAAGCAGGATGCACAGGCGGTCGATCCCGACTCCCATGCCACCGGCCGGCGGCATGCCGTGCTCGAGGGCGAGGAGAAAGTCCTGGTCGATGCTCTGCTTTTCCTCCCCCGCCTGCTGCTCGAACATCGCGCGCTGCGCGTCGGGGTCGTTCTGCTCCGAATAGGCCGGGGCGATCTCCATCCCGCCGACGCAAAGCTCGAACACATCGAGGGTCGACGGGTCCGCGGGGTTCACCTTTGCGAGCGGGCAAAGCTCCCTGGGCAGATTGAGAACGAAGGTCGGCTGGATCAGGCTCGGCTCGATCCGCTTCGAGAATATCTCGTTGGTTACCTCGAAGTCCTCCCATTGGGGCTCGATCTTGAGCCCGAGCTTTTCGGCGGCGGCCGCGTGCTCGGCCTTGCTGCGGCCAAACCAGTCCGGATCGCCCGTCTCGGCGCGGATCAGGTCCTTGTAGGTCGCCTCCCGCCACGGGCCTGAAAAATCGATCTCCTGCCCGCTCGCGGCATGCTTGATCTTCGAAGTTCCGAGGACGCCCCCGCAAAGCGCCGTGAGCATGTCCTTTATGAGCGCCATCATTCCGCGGTAGTCGCTGTAGGCCTGGTAGACCTCCAGCATCGTGAACTCGGGGTTGTGGCGCCGGGATATGCCCTCGTTCCTGAAATTCCGGCCGATTTCATATACCCGGTCGATGCCCCCGACCAGCAGGCGCTTGAGGTACAGCTCAAGCGATATGCGGAGGAAAAAATCGACCCCCAGGGCGTTGTGCCGCGTGACAAAGGGCCGCGCCGCCGCGCCGCCGGCGACCGACTGCAGGACCGGCGTTTCCACCTCGATGAACTGCCGCTCGTCCAGGAAGCGGCGGATCGCCGCGACGATCCGGGAGCGCAACAGCAGCCTCGCCCGCGACTCGGGATTGACGATCAAGTCGAGGTAGCGCTGCCGGTAGACCTGTTCGGCGTCGGTCAGGCCGTGCCACTTTTCCGGCAACGGCCGCAGCGCCTTGGCCACAAGGGTGACGGCCTCCGCCTTGACGGTGATCTCCCCCGCCTTGGTCTTGAAGAGGGTGCCTCTGGCGCCGACGATGTCGCCGATGTCCAGCTTCTTGAACGCCGCGTAGGCCTCGTCCCCCATGACGTCCTTCCGGACGTAGAGCTGGATTTGTCCCTGCTGGTCCAAGAGCTTGACGAACTGGCTCTTGCCCATGTCCCGAATCACGGTCAGCCGCCCGGCCACGGCGACCGCAACCGTGTTGTCCTGCCCCTCCACGTAGGCCTTGATCGCATCGCCGCTGAAATGCGTGGGCGCAAAGTTCGCGCGGAAAGGATCGGTCCCGCCCGCCCGCAGCTCGGCCAGCTTCTGGCGCCTGACGGCGTGCTGGTCGTGGGTGATTTCACTCGGAATGTCGCTCATGAAACAGGCGAGCCTGAACCGCAGCCCGGCCCAGGCGCAAACCGAAACTCGGGGAGAGACTGCCTAGGAAGAACTGAGCCGGGAGCGGGCGGCCGCAAGGTCGAGCCCCTGAATTTCGACCAGTTTGTGCCGCGAAGTGCTTCCCCGGGCGACTCTTACATCGCGGGAATGGAGGCCCATGCGCCCGGCGAGGACCTCGCAAAGGGCCTCGTTCGCCCGGCCGTCGACAGCCGGCGCCCGCACGCGAACATGCAGTTCATCGCCCTTCCATGGGCCGACGCGGTCGGCCGATGCGTTCGGCGTCACCTTGACCGACACTCGGCAGGAAGGCATGCGACGAGCGTGTCCTCTCCCTTGGTCCGGTCAAGGCGCCGCGCGGAAGCGCGGGCACCAAACCGATCAGCTATCCAGAACCAAAGTACTCAAGGATGGCGCGCATATACCCCACCTCGAAGGCCATTCCCGCGTGTCAGGGGGCGGCGCCCGCCAACTCCAGGCAGTTCGCGCGGCTCGGGTTGGGGTCTATGAGCTTCTGGCAAAGCCGGGAATTGCGTTCGACACCCTTGCGGCTTTCTTGGGTGCATGTCATCCGCTTCCGGCGCCCTTGCGCACGAGACTCTCGACTGGGGCCGGACCCACCATGAGGCGGCCTTCCACCGTCAGCAGGACCTGGTCGCGCAGCGGATCGCCGGCGCGATCGGAGACACCCTGGTTTTTACCGAACATGAGCCGGTCTTCACCCTCGGCGTGAGGCCGGGATCGGAGAAGCACATCGTCTGGGATGCCGTCAGGCTCGCGGGAGAGGGCGTCGAGGTGGTCAAGACCAACCGCGGCGGCGACGTGACCTACCATGGGCCGGGCCAGGTGGTCGGCTATCCGATCGTCAGCCTTGCGCACCGACCCGACCTGCACGCCTACCTGCGCTTCCTGGAGGAGGTCCTCATAAATTCCCTCGGTTCCCTCGGGCTCGCCGCGGGCCGGCGTCCGGGACAGACCGGGATTTGGCTTGGCACCCGCAAGATCGCGGCAATCGGGGTGGCTGTCCGCCGGTGGGTGACCTACCACGGTTTCGCTTTGAACGTGAATCCCGACCTGAGCCATTTCGCAGGCATCATTCCCTGCGGGATCGCGTCCAAGGACGGCACGGTGACCTCCATCGAGGCCGAGCTTGGCCGGGCACCCGGCTCCGCCGAGGTGAAGAGCGTCCTGGCTGCCGAATTCTGGGCCGGCTGGGATCGCTTCAATGGGGCGAATTGGAAGGCGGGCGAAAAATAGGCTCCGGCGCCCCGCCAAAATGCGCCTTTGATTTCAGCGGCGATTTGTGAAAAATGGCGCCGTGGATCCGATGGATACGACACGCAAACCTTCCTGGCTCAGAGCGAAACTGCCGACAGGCCCCGGCTACACGGCGGTCAACCGGCTCGTGAACGATCAGAGCCTTCACACGGTTTGCCAGAGCGCGCACTGCCCGAACCTCGGCGAGTGCTGGTCGCGGGGAACGGCGACCGTCATGATTCTCGGCAACATCTGCACCCGCTCCTGCAACTTTTGCGCGATCCAGACCGGCCGGCCCACGGAGCTCGATCTCGGGGAGCCCGCGCGCGTGGCGGAGGCTGTCGCCGCGATGAACCTGCGCCATTGCGTCGTGACCAGCGTGGCCCGCGATGAACTGGAAGACGGCGGCGCCTCGGTGTGGGCCGCAACCGTCCGCGCCATCCGGCACCGCAACCCGCGCACGGCAATCGAGGTCCTCGTTCCCGATTTCAAGGGAAAGCTGGAGGACGTGGACACCGTCCTCGCCGCCGGCCCCGATATCTTCAACCACAACGTCGAGACGGTCGAGCGCCTGCAAAAGCCGGTCCGGGTGCAGGCCCGCTACGACCGGTCGCGAAGTGTGCTCCGGCACGCGAAGAGCCGCGGCTTCACGATCAAGACGGGGATCATGCTGGGGCTTGGCGAGCGCCGCGAGGAGATCGAGCAGACGCTGCGCGACCTCGCAGGCGACAGGGTCGACATCCTGACGATCGGCCAGTATCTGCGGCCCACCCTCTCACACCTGCCCGTGGACCGGTGGGTGCCGCCCGAGGAGTTCCTGCACTGGAAGCAATTCGGGCTGTCCATCGGTTTCGGCGTCGTTGAAAGCGGGGCCCTGGTTCGCTCGAGCTATCACGCCGACGAGCAATCGCTCAAGTATACGGGCGAAGCCCACCTCAATTCCGCGAACAGCCTGGCGCCGGCTTGAACGGACGGCCCCGCCTGTTTAGGCGTGAGTTCGGCCGCGTTCGCCGTTATATAAAGACGGCATGAATACCCGCAGTGAAATCGTTTCGAACTGGTTGCCGAGGTATACGGGGGTTCCGCTCGACAAGTTTGGCGAGTACATCCTCCTGACGAACTTCCAGAACTATGTCGACCTGTTCGCCCAGTGGCACAAGGTCCCCGTCATGGGCCGGGACAGGCCGATGCCAAGCGCCACCGCCTCCGACATCACGATCATCAATTTCGGGATGGGCAGCGCGACGGCGGCCACGGTCATGGACCTGCTGAGCGCGCTGCCCCCCAAGGCCGTCCTTTTCCTGGGAAAATGCGGGGCGGTGAAGCACCGGGGCCAGATCGGCGACCTTATCCTTCCGATCGCCGCGATCCGCGGCGAGGGAACGAGCAACGATTACTTTCCCCCGGAGGTGCCCGCCCTCCCGTCGTTCGCCCTTCAAAAGGCGATCTCGACGACGATCCGCGACCATTCCCGGGATTACTGGACCGGCACCATCTATACGACGAATCGCCGGGTGTGGGAGCACGACGACGACTTCAAGAAATACCTGAAGAAGGTGCGCACTCTCGCGGTCGACATGGAGACGGCGACCATCTTCATGACCGGTTTCTTCAACGAGATCCCGACCGGGGCCCTGCTGCTCGTCTCGGACCAGCCCATGCTACCGGAGGGCATCAAGACGAGCGAGAGCGACAAGAAGGTGAGCGAGAATTATGTCTCAGACCACCTGCGGATCGGGATCGACGCCCTCGAGCAGCTGATCAACAAGGGCCTGACCGTGAAGCACCTGAAGTTCTAGGTTGCGGCCGGCCACCAGCGGTAAAGGAAGAAATAGACGAGGACGCCCGTCACCGAGACATAGAACCAGATCGGGAAGACGAATTTGGCCCAGGCCTTGTGCCGGGCGAAATCCCCCCGCAGGGCGAAGATGAAGGTCCGCGGAACGAGATAAGCGATGCAGGCCGCCAGGATGATGTGCGAGGTGAGCATCGGGAAATAGACGGCCCGGATTAAGCCCGTTCCGCCAAAGGGCGTGTGAAAGCCCCGCCGCAGCGTGTGGTAGGTCAGGTAACCCGCGAGGAATAGGGTCGAGAACACCGCGGCCGAAAGCATGCATTTGCGATGGGCCTCCTTCCTCCCCCGCTTGATGCAGACAAAGCCGGCGGAAATGAGCACCGTCGCGATCCCGTTCATGGTCGCGTTGAATGCGGGAAGTTGCAGGACAGTCATCGTTCGGAGGACATTCAGAAGAAGAACATTCGATCCACCACCAGCGCCCCGAGCGTGACCGGCAGGTACGCTATCGAGGCCAGAAAGAGCTTCCGGGCCGCGACATCGCGGCCCGAGACGCGCAGGAAGACGACCGCGCGCCAAAGGAACCAGGCTCCCGCGATACCTGCGACCGCGGCATACGCTGCCGAGTCCTGGTGCAGGAACACCGGCATCAGGCTGATCGCGACAAGGAGCAGCGTGTTGAAGAAGGACCAGCGGGCGGCCACGCGCCCAGATTCGTCGGTCACCGTGGGCATCGGGAAATGCACGGCCGAATAATCCCTGCGGTAGATCCAGGCGAGCGCCATGAAATGCGGCATCTGCCAGAAGTAGAGCAGGCCGAACAGAATCCATCCGAGCGACGAGACGCCTCCCTGGGCGGCGCTCCAGCCGATCAGCGGCGGAAGGGCGCCTGCGATGGCGCCAATCTCCGTGCTCCACCGCGACCAGCGCTTGGCCGGGGTGTACCAGCCGAGGTACGTGACGATCGTCAAAAGCGTGAAAAACGCGGCCAGCGGGCACGTCCCGGCGAACATGATCATGAGGGCGGCAATGCACATGAGCGAACCGAGGACGAAGGCAGACCCGGTCGAGATCTTGCCGGAGGGAATCGGCCGGTGCGAGGTGCGCTGCATCTGCGCGTCGGTGTCAAATTCGAGCCACTGATTGAGCGCCGCGACGCCGCCTGCGGCAAGGGAAGTCCCGGCGATCACGCACAGGAGGCGGGTGCCGTCCCCCGGGGAGCGAACGGCCAGGTAACCGGCAAGGGCGGTCAGAACCGACAGCAGGCTGAGCCGCGGCTTGGTCAGCTCTAGGTAGTCGGAAAACCGGGCGCTTCCGCTCATGGACAGGGTTCCCGATCTCATCGCTCCCATTTCGTCTCGATACGGTCGCGGTGCGCGAACCAGGTCAGCCAGAAGGCGGTCGCCAGAACCAGGGCCCCCACCAGTACGTGGGCGGTCGTGATGGCCGGATCGCGGTACGTCCGGATTATCGCAGCCCCGAGTAGAATCTGCAGGGCGAGGAGGCTGACCAGAAATGAGGCGGCGGGCCGCAAAAAGAGGGGCGCCGCCCGCTCCAGCCAAATCTTCGCGGCGAGCCAGACGAGGCCAACGGCCAGAATGCAGGCCATCACCCGGTGCGCGAATTGAACCGCCACCTTGAAACTCCAGACGGCCGGAAGGAGCCCGCCGTCCGGCGTCGACCAGGGAAAGCTCGGGATCGCCAGACCCGCGTTGTTGTGACGCATGATGGCGGCGATTGTCAGCTGGATGAAAAGCAGGAGGACGCAAATCCGGCCAAGCCGTCGCATGCCCCCCGAAACGGCAACGGGCCTTTCGATCCATGCCCTGGAGCAGGCCGCCGCAATCGCGATCAGGAGGCAGACATAGATCTGCGCGATCACGCCGTGCGGGATGCGAAGCATCTGACCCAGCGTCATTTCAAAGCCGGGGACCTTGACCGGGTCGAGGAGGACCCGCAAACCCCCAACGATGCCCTGGAGGATCACCAGGCCGATTGCCCAGGCTCCCATCCTTCGCAGCCAGGAGCGTACCTCCCGCAGCCAAAGCCAGACTCCGAGGACGACCGTGATGAGTCCCATCGTCGATGCGCTCAGCCGGTGGGAGTGCTCGGCGAACATCGACACATTGCTGAGCCACCCTGAAGGATTGAGCGAACCATTGGAAAGGGGCCAATCCGGAAAGGCCATCCCGGCATTGATGCTCGTCGTGAACGCGCCAAGGGTGACCAGGACAAAGACCCAGGCGCTTCCAAGGGCTGAGAAGACGGCAAGGGCGGGCTTGTGACCCGGCGTCCGCCAGCGGTCGTTCAGGACGGCCTTCAAGGCGCAGAAGCGTTTGGAAAACCAGCCGGCATCGCCGGAAGCCTGGGACTGGGAATGGGACTCCATGTGTGATTGAACCGGCCAGTAGAATGGCGCGTCCCTTCCGTCGCAAACCCTTTGACAATTTTTCCCGGCGGCAAATGAGTGATAAAATGCAATCGAGTCACGGTGTCGTGAAAAGGGCCGGTCGGGCCTTCCTGCTGGTTTGTGCAGTGATTTTCATTCCAGGTTGCTCCAAGAAGCAGGCGCCCGGGGCCGGCTTCACGGCGTATGGGGATTCCGCCGCTGCGGACGAGAAGCGCTATCCGCTGACCGGCGAGGTCATTTCCGTCGATTCAAGACGGAAAATGCTGACAGTGAGGCATAACGCAATTGAAGGCCTGATGCCGGCGATGGTCATGGAGTTTGCGGTATCCGGAGCCGACGCTGCGCTGGCACGGCCCGGGGAGCACATCCGCGCTGAGCTCGTCATTCCAACCGGGGAAAGCCCGCGACTCGAACGCATCTGGCCCGACGACCGGACCTCGGTCGACGCGCTCGCGACAGGTGCGACCGCCCTGCGCGAGGATACCCATGACCGTGGCACGGGGGCCTACCGCGAGGTAGGCGAAAAGATGCCCGATTTCACGCTTTACGACCAGTCGGGCCGCATCGTTCAAAGCGCCCGTTTTCGCGGCAAGCAGATCATGCTCAACTTCATCTTCACGCGCTGCCCGGACCCCAATATGTGTCCGCTTTCCACGGTCAAGATGATGACAACCCAGAAGCTGGCCAGGGAGGCGGGGGTGGCCAATGTCGAGTTTGTCTCCATCACCCTCGATCCCGTCTATGACACCCCGGGAGTTCTCAAGGAGTACGCCGATGTCCGGGGGATAGACACCTCCAATTTCTCGTTCATGACGGGTCCCGAGGGCGCGATCCGCGACCTGCTGACCCAGTTCGGTGTCGTTGCGGAATTCAAGGGCGACTTCGTCAGGCATACGCTGGCCACCCTCCTGATCGACGCGGACGGCAAGATCATCTGGCGGGCCGACGGCAGCGCGTGGGAACCAGCCGATTTTGTCGCGAGAATGCACAAGGGCGCCGCGGCGCCCGGAGCGGCATCGTCCAAGGCAGACTAGCTGCGTTTTCTCGACCCGGGGGTTCGCACCCCGTTCAATACGGATTCCGCATTCCCGATGGCACCCTCCGAATCAGGCCCGGCCGCCCGCCCCGGCCTGCAGCCCATTTCATGGCGCATGGTCGCCTTGATCAGCCTTGCGACGGCGGTTCTGATCGCGGCGAATCATCTCGTTCCCGGACATCCGCCCCTCAGCCATATGGACTTTGTCCCGGGCGGATCCGGCGCAGTCGAGTTTTGCGATCCCCAGAATCCGCGGGTTATCGCGGTCGCATCCAGGCCGTCGTCCGTCACCCTGAGCCTCGCGCCCGCGGCGCCCCTCATGGCCGGAGCAACGAGCCCCTCCATCGTGCGCCTGGCGCTTCGGACAGCATCCGGAAAGGCCGTCGGCCCGGACGATCTTGCTTCGTCGCCCGCGGGAGAACTCAGGCTGTTCATCCTGGGCGCAAACCTGGCCGACTTCCAAACAGCCCGGCCGGCGCCGGCCGCAAAGCGTGGAGACTGGACATTCGAGTTTGTCCCGAAGATGGCGGGGATCTACCGCGTTTTCGCCGACATGACCCCGGTGGCGACGGGCCGCGAGCTCTACGCATCGGCAGACCTGTGGGTCTCGGGTCCCGTTCCCCGCAGCGCGGGCAATTTTTCGGCTCATGTGGTATCCGAAGGAATTTCCTTCGAGTTGCGGCCGACAGGGGGGCCGCTCTATGCGCACACCAAGGCTAGTCTGCGGCTGGTCATGGCCCGCCCGGACGGACAGGCCGTCGGCCTCATTCCGTTTCAAGGCGCCTACGCGCTCATGGTCCTGTTCGACGAGGGCCGGAACTCATTCCTGAGCACGAGCGCACCCGTCGGCGAAAACCGCCCTCCGTCCGACGCCCACCGGCCTTCATTTGACTTTGGCGTGTCATTCCCAGACCCCGGCCGCTATGTTGCCTGGCTTCGAGTCGACATCGCCGGGCGCGAGACCGCCGTGCCGCTTGGCGTCGAAGTGACGCCCTAAACTAGAGGATAGCCTCTAGCCCATCAGCGTGATCCAGCCCAGCAGCCCGGCCAGCGCCGCAACCGTGACCGGGATGCCAATCCGGGCAAAGGACCGGAAGGAGATCTCGATCCCCATCTCGCGCGCCTTCTGCACGACGATGATGTTAGCCACGCTGCCAACGACGACCAGGCTGCCGCCGAGACTGTTGGCCAGGGCGAGCACGTAGGCGGCTGGCGGTCTTGCGACATTCGCCACCTTTAGCAGCAGCATCACCGCGGCGGAATTGTTGATCAGATTTGAAAGTGCCGCCGTCGTCACGGCCAGAACGCGGGGCGAATCCAGGTTCAACCCTCCGCGCGCCAGCCAGCGGACGGCCTGCTCGCCGCAGCCGGTTGCCTGAAATGCGCCGGTGACCACAAAAAGCCCCATGAAAAGGACAAGGATCTGCCAGTCCACGAGCTGGAGCAGGTCGGAGCTGCGGTATTTGGGACTGGCCAGGTGAATGCCGGCGGCTGTCAACGCGACGACCTCCTTGGGCAAGCTCGTGAAAAAAAGCCCGATCACGGCAGCCAGGATGACAAGGCCCTTGATCGTATGCGCCAGGTTGAACGGGTATTGGGCAAGAGTCTGGACGACCGGCGCCTCCTGCAAACGCGCCCGGCCGCGCCACAGGAGCCAGGTGATCGCGCACGCGCAGAGCAGCGCAAACAGCACCGGGGGAAGGCACCACGCCACGTAGGGCCCGAATTTAAGCCCGCCGATTTGCGAAATCATCATGCCCTGTGGATTCCCGACGAGTGTCGCGGCGGCGCCGATGTTGCTCGCGATCGCCAGCGCTATCAGGAAGGGAACGGGGTCCAGGCGCTTGCTGAGCAGCGCTGAGGCGACAATCGGCGCGAATACAAAGCAGACGATATCGTGGTTCAGGAAGGCCGAAAGGCCCGCCGTGGCCAGCATGAGCAGAATCAGAAAAGCCGTGGGATTCCCGAGCTGGCGGGCGATGCCATTGGCCACCAGGTCGAAGAAACCCGACAGGCGCAGCTGCGCCGAGATGACAAAGAAGCTGAATAGGAGCAGCAAGGTCGGCCAGTTGATGAAATCCACCATGGCGCTCGTCCGCACGCCGCCGAGAATCAGCATGGCAATCGCCCCAAGGACGGCGATGCCCGTTCGGTCGACTTTCAGGCCCGGGATGCGGCCCACCGCAAGGCCGAGGTACGTAAGGGCGAAAATCACCAGGACCGCGGGCTTGTCGACCATTTGAGTCGGGACGGCGGCGGTCATGGCGCGGGATCGGCCGGATCTACTTTGAAAGCGACTTGCGGATGGATTGCAGATCCCTGCGCAGGGCTGCGTCCGGCTTCGGGTAGCGCAGCTTCAGGCCGTCGAGCGTGTCGAGTATGACCTGGGAGATGATGAGCCGGGCGTTCAGCTTGTCGTCGGCGGGAATGACGTACCAGGGCGCATGCCTGGTGCTTGTGGCCTCGAGGCAGGCCTCGTAGGCGGCCGTGTACTGCTTCCAGTACTTGCGCTCCTGGATGTCAGGCTGGCTGAACTTCCAATTCCGGTCCGGGTTGTCAATTCGCGCGAGAAAGCGCTTTCGCTGCTCCTCCTTCGACAGATGAAGGAAGAATTTCACGACTCGTGTCCCGTTTCGATCCAGGTGCCTTTCGAGATCGTTGATGGACCGGTACCGGTGTTTCCAGAAATCCTTATCCTCCATCGTTTCTTCCGGCAGGTTCTGGCCGGCCAGGATCTCCGGATGCACGCGAACGATCAAAACCTCCTCGTAGTAGGAGCGGTTGAAGATGCCGATGTTTCCGCGCCCGGGCAGGCAGCGGTTCGTTCGCCAGAGGAAATCGTGGGCCACTTCCAGCGCGCTCGGGCGCTTGAAGCTGAACACCTGGCAGCCCTGGGGATTCACGCCGGACATCACGTGCTTTATCGCCCCATCCTTTCCCGCCGCATCCATGGCCTGGAAGATCAGGAGCAGAGCATAGTGTTCCTGCGCGTACAGCAGGTTCTGCCTTTCGCTCAGTCTTTCCACGTGTTTGGCCAGGAGCGCATCGTATTCCTCCTTCGACCTGCAGGCCGGCTTCACCCGCGTCGGCCATTTTCCCAGGTTGACCGCGCTTCCCTCGCGGATGCGAAACGACTTGGTGTCAGTTTTCATGCCCCGATAGGTTTACGGGGAGCGGGCCGGATGTCCACAATGCGTAGCAAAACGCGCCAGCAGTCCTGCCAGCGTTTCGACCCTGCCGGTTCGGTTTGCTTTCGGGCCCGGAAAGCCTACATTCTTGCCAGCAAAGGCTAGGTTCCCCCATGAAAGGCCGGCTTCCTGTTTCGGTGGCCGCGTTGATCGCCTGCTTCAATTCCGGAGCAAACGGCGAAAGGGAGAGTCTGAGCTATGACCCGCCGCTTCCAAGGAAGACGGCCATATTGCCCGAGGCAGAAGACAGCCGGGCAATGACTGCGTCCATAGGCTAAACCCGATAACCCCAAATACCCCGATGACCGCCCATGCCTATCTCGAACACGGACTGACGATCCTGAAGGCCCGGCTTGAAGGCTCCAAGGCGGGTTCGCCCGCCGCCGTCCAGTCGGTCCGCCCGTTCATCACGCTTTCGCGCGAAGTCTGCGCGGGAGCCACCACCCTCGGCCGCTCGCTCCTCCCCAGATTGAATTCGGAATTCGGCGAAGAGGGCCAGGAGTGGGTCCTTCTCGACAAGGACCTTTTGAGCTTCGCCCTCGCCCGCCACGACCTTCCTGAGCAGCTCGCCCGGTACCTGCCCGAGGACAAGATTTCCGAAATCAACGCAGCGATCGGCGAGATAGTCGGCTTGCATCCCTCGATCTGGGAGCTCGAGCACAGCGTCGCGCAGACGATCATCCAGCTCGCCCATGTGGGCCGCTTCATCTTTGCCGGCCGCGCCGCCCACATGCTGACCCGGTCGCTGCAAGGAGGCTTCCATGTCCGGCTCGTGGCTGCGAAGGAAGCGCGCATTCGCCGCCTCGCGGATCTGCAGGGCTGCGACACCGCCACCGCCGAAACTCACATAGACCGCACCGACAACGCCCGGCGCAAGTTTGTGAAGTCCCATTTTGGGCGGGAGATCGACGACCCGCACACCTACGACCTGGTCATCAACACGGACCGGATTTCGGCCGCAACGGCAGCCACGCTCGTGCTCGAGGGGCTTCGCAACGAAATGAGGAACGTCCGCAGTTTCGCGCCGGCATGGGCCCCGGGCACATGGGCCGCGGAGTCCGACCACCCGGTCTGGGCCTCCTAAAACAAAGACCTTGTAGCTCTGCTGGCCAAGCGTAGCTGCCCAAAGCAGGCTGCTCTTGGCCAGCAGAGCTACAAGGTCTTTCTTATGCTGCGGAAGCCCTTGCCCATCGGAAGAAATTGACGCCGAGCAGGCCCACCAGGACGAGCGAACTTACGCCTGCCAGCAGAACGCCCCCCAGGATCTGGTCGTTCTGCGCGTCGAGGCCCTGCACGAGCCGCGGAGCGAGGCTGTAAGTGGCATAAATCGGGTGCTCGGCCATGAGGACATAGGAAAAGACGGCCGTCAGGGCGACTTCGATCGCAAAAAGGTAGACCATCCGGGAGCCAAAGCCCGACGGGGGGCAAATTCGCGACGGACTCGCCAGCGGCCACCAGAAGAGGAGCCCGGACATCAGGAACATCGCCTGCTCCAAGGCGCGGCCTGCGGGATTGCCCAGCGCCCATTCGAAAGGCCTGGGAACGCACCATACACTGACAACCAGCGTGAAAAAAGCGCCGCAGATCCACGGTCGCAGGAAGCCGTTCGCGATCTGCCGCACGAACCGCCGGTCGAGGACCGCATCCAGGCTCCAGCGCGGCAGCCCCCGCAGAATGAGGGCCGACGCCGGATACAGGATCAGGAGCTGCAGGCCGACGTGGACGCTGAAAAGATACAGCCCGCCGACGCGCGCGGCGGGCGAACCCACCGCCAGATAGACGAGAGCCAGGCCGGAGTAGAAACGCATTGCGGCGTCCCTGGGCCAGCCCTCCCCGGGCGCCAGGCGCGAGCGCAGCGGCCCCACTGCGAGCGCGTAGGCCCAGCCCAGAACCACCAGCGCGTCCAAAAGGGCGGGATTGTTGCGCCATTGGTTCCAGTCTATCATCATCTGGCGGCAGCCGCCGCCTCCCACAAGGGTTACGAACTCGAAAGCGGGATGCTGGCCGTGGCCGAAAACAGCTTGAGAAGCGCCCACATTGTCCCGCCCGCGAGAACCAAGCCGATGAAGAACAGGATCGTGCAGAACGGCATGTCCCAGCGCAGGTGCATGAAGATGAATATGACGAAAAGAAACTTCACCGCCGAGGAGATCACGAGCGCGGTCACCAGCAGCGAGTGGGCAAACGGCAGGTAGACCGTGACGATCTCCATGCCGGTGATGACGGCGAGCAGCATGGCGACCCTGACAAAAAGCTCGAACTTGCTTTCCTCTAGGGCGTGCTCGCTTGAGGGGACGGCGGCCTGGTTCATGGAAGGTTTCAGATGTATTCGAGAAGGTAGACGGCCGTGAAGATGACGATCCACACGATGTCGACGAAATGCCAGTAAAGGCCCATCGATTCGACGTCGATTGAGTCCTTTTCGGACAGCCGCCCGGTGAAGGAGTAAACAAGCATCGAGCTTAGCCAGATCACCCCGATCAGCACGTGAAGGCCGTGCGTGCCCGTCAGCGTGAAGAAGGTTGTCCCAAATATGCTGTTTGTGATCGTCATGTGCTTCTCGCTCACAAAGTGGCTGAATTCATACACCTGGCAGGCGAGGAAGATGCACCCGAAGAAGATCGTGGTGAGAAGGGAAAAACGGAGGCTCCGCAGGTTGCCCTTCTGGATCGCATTCACAGCCAGCGCCATCATCAGGGAGGACATGAGCAGTATGAAGGTCGAGAACGAGGTCAGCTCGATGTTGAAAACGTCCCTGGCCGCGGGAACGCCCGGCGGCGGGTGCAGCCTGTAGATGAGATGCGTGGAAATCAGGCAGCCGAAGAACATGCAGTCCGATGCCAGGAAGGCCCACATGAGGAGCTTCTTGTTCGGAATGCCCGTCGAAGTCGTCGGGTCGCGGTGATGGTCGATCGTGCCTGCGGCGGCGGTGCTCATGGTGTCAATGGTCAGTGGGGCCCGGCATTTGATCCATCATGGGCGCCGTCGCCGTCGACATGGATGTGGTAGCCCTCGTTGCCCTCCAGGGACCAGAGGTAGACCGCCACGACCATGACGGCGAAGCCCGCGAGGGCCACGCCAAGCTTCCTGCCGATGATCACCTTGGGGTCGGGATTGGGATCGATGACCGAAACGCCGATCGCCCCGATCAGGATGCCGACTCCCGCGATAAAGGGATAGACCGACTGGAACGGCATGTGTATGCCGCCATGCTCCGCCTCGCTCCTCGCATGTTCGGCCTCCTCCCTGACGATCTCCTCCCGGTGGTTCTTCTCGTACCAGAAGGCGTCGCGCGCATGCACGGTGGGGATGACGCGGTAATTGTACTCCGGAACAGGGTTGGGCAGGCTCCACTCCAGCGTGCGCCCGTCCCAGGGATCCCCTCCGACCTTCTCGCCCCTGAAATAAGTGTAGATCATCACGCCGAAGTAGATGGCCACCCCAATGCCCAGGATGAAGGCGCCCACCGTCGCGATAAGGTTGCCCGTGTTCCAGCCCATGTTGGCATCGTACGTGAAGGTCCTCCGCGGCATTCCGTTCAGCCCCAGGAAGTGCATCGGGAAGAAGGTCGTATTGAAGCCGACGAATATGACCCAAAACGACAGCTTGCCCCAGAATTCGCTCACCTTGCGGCCAAACATGAGCGGGAACCAGTAGTGGATTCCGGCGAGCAGCGCAAAGAGGGAGCCGCCGATCAGCACGTAGTGGAAATGCGCCACGACGAAGTAGCTGTTGTGCTGCTGGGAATCGGCCGGGGCCGCGGCGTGCATGACTCCCGAAAAGCCGCCGATCATGAAAAGCCAGATGAAACCGAGGGCGAACATCATCGGTGTGCGCATCGAAAGGTGCCCGTTCCACATGGTCCCGATCCAGTTGAATATCTTCACGCCCGTCGGCACGGCGATCGCCATTGTCGTCATCGAGAATGCCGCCGTCGCCATCGTGCCCATGCCGGTCGTGAACATGTGGTGGCTCCAGACGCCGAAGCCCAGAAAGCCGATGCACGCGCCCGAGAATACAACTATCGGGTAGCCGAACAGGGGTTTCCGGGAGAAAGTCGGGATGACTTCCGAGATGATGCCCATCGCCGGCAGGATCAGGATGTAGACCTCGGGATGGCCGAAAACCCAGAAAAGGTGCGTCCAGAGGATTGGCATTCCGCCGTTCGAGACCTCGAAGAAATTGGTCCCAAAGAGCCGGTCCATCATCAGCTCGACGAGCGCGATCGTGATGGCGGGAAAGGCGAGTACTATTAGGAACGCCGTCACGAGCGTCATCCACGTGAAAACCGGCAGGCGCATCATCGTCAGGCCGGGCGCCCGCATGTTGATGATGGTCGTTATGAAGTTGAGCGAGGCGGCGATCGAGGCGACGCCGAGCAGCTGCAGGCCCATGACCCACATGTCGATCGAGTGGCTCGGGCTGAAGGTCCGCGTCGTGAGCGGCGTGTATCCAAACCAGCCGCCGTTCGGAACGCCGTCGTGCAGGAACCAGCCGATGTTCAGGATGATCGCGCCCGCGAGGAAGACCCAGAATGAAAAGGCGTTGAGCCGGGGAAAAGCCACGTCCCTTGCCCCGATCTGCAGCGGCATGATGAAATTGAAGAATGCGGCGCTCAGAGGCATGATCGCCAGGAAGATCATGGTCGTCGCGTGCATCGTGAACATCTCGTTGTACTGCTGCGCCGAGAGGAAATTGTTGTTCGGCACGGCGAGCTGGATGCGGATGAACAGGGCCTCCAGTCCGCCGACCAGGAAGAAGAACAGGGCGGATATTCCGTACAGGAAGCCGATCCGCTTGTGGTCGACCGTCGTCAGCCAGCTTACGAGGCCTGTTTTGGCCGTGGGCCGCCAGAGGACCAGGGGGCGCGCGGCCGTCTTTTCATCCTTGCCAAGGAAATCGGTTCTGACGAGTGCGTCTGCCATGCGTTGGGTAAATTCCTGTTTTCGAGCGGCCTATTTCAGGCTCTCAAGAAAGGCGACCAGGGCCAGTTCATCGTCCGGCGTGAGCTGGATGTGGTTCACCAGATAGCCGGTCACCCACATCTTGTTGCCCGGTTTCACGAGTCCCGGATTGTGAATCCACCGCTGGATCTGCTCCGGAGTGTTGTCGAGCAGCCCGCCGGCGATCGAGGAGCGGGCCCCGACGTGGGTCAGGTCCGGCCCGGTGACACCCAGGGCGGCCTGGACACCCCGGATCGTGTGGCAGCTGATGCAGGTCTTTTCGGCGAAGAGTTGCCGGCCCTTTGAAATCAGCTCCGGATTCTCGTTCTTCTCAGGAAACTGCTTGGCGCGCCACGCGTCGAGCGGGGCCACCTCAAAGGCTCCGGACGCCCCGGTCTCGTTTTCCGCGAATGGACGCAGCGCGGCGAGGTGCACGCCCGCCCCGCCGAAGGCGGCCACTCCCTGCACGGTCCTCGCGGGCTGCCGCTGCTGGGCCAGCCAGTCGTTGAATTCGCGCGGCCCGAGGGCAATCACCCGAAAGCGCATGACCGCATGCGACTCGCCGCAGAACTCCGCGCATTGCCCCCAGAAATATCCCGGCTGGTCGGCCTTCAGCCAAAGGAAGTTGGGGCGGTTCGGAATCATGTCCACCTTGCCCGCAAGCTTCGGCACCCAGAAGCTGTGCATCACATCCATCGAGCGCAGATTGACGCGGACCGGCCGGCCGGCCGGTATCACCAGCTCGTTGGCGGTCGTCAGATTCCCGGAGCCCGGAACCTGCTCGCCCGGATAATCGAACTTGAACCACCATTGGTAGCCGGTGGCCGTCACCTCGTAAGCGTTGCTCCTGTCCGCCTCCGGAACATCGTAGGTGTACAGGATGGCCTTCAGGGTCGGGATGGCAATTATGACCAGCGCCAGCACCGAACCACCTATCAGGACCATCTCGACAACGGGATTGCCGTGCCCCTGGGCCGGTGATTCGGCGTGTTCGTCCGATTCGGAGCGGGCCTTGAACTTGATGGTCGCATAGGCAAGGACGCCCGCAACGATGACAAAAATGGAAAAGGTCACCCAGCAGGTGACGTAGAACAGCTGAAGCTGCGTCCGGGCAACGGGCCCCTGCACGTCAAACGTCGATTGCTTGCCGTCGAGCCCGAGCAATGACTGCCACGAGCAGCCGGAAAGCGCGAAAACACCCCAAACGGACGCAAGACAACGAAGTACAAAGGCCGATTTTAAGGGTGAATGGAGCAAACGCATGAGTCCGTGTCGTACGAAGGGACGCGAACTCTGGAAGATTTCAAGTCCCATTTCTTGGCTTTTTTGACCCACTTTTTGGCTTCTGCTCTTATTTTTTTGTCTTGGAGTTGATCGAGGGTATCATCCAGTTGCTGGCTTTTTTAGAATTAAAGCGCAGCCGTCCGCCCGGAGAGGCCTGCCGCTTATAGTGGCTGAAGCCCGTACCGGAATGAGCCCGACCGACCGGAACCCGCTGCTGCCTAAGCCTGGCCGCGCCAGCTAGGGTCGGCCTCGCCGCCTTCGGCGGCCTCGCCTTCCGGCTTGGTTTCCGCCTCGCCCTCTCCCCCATCCTCCTCGCCGTCGCGGTCGCGCTCGGGATCGTGGTCCGGGTCGATTGCTGAGTCGAAACTCCTCAGGCCCGGGTTCTGCGCCAATTCCAGCCCGCGCCTGGCCCGCCTGGCCGCACCTAGCCGCGCCAGATATTCCTGGTACTCGGCCGCGGCATTCGAGTTGCCACATATGTTATGTATGTGCGACATGGCAATTCCATGGTTCTACCAAACTGGGTATCGGCACAAGGGCCGGGGACTTTAGATGCTCCTGAAAGACAGCAGGCATTCGCAGCCCCCGGTGCAAATATGGTTTTGCCCCAACGGGGTTGAGCTTTCAGGGTGGCCGCCATGCCCACCATCGTTTTCACCATCGCCAACCAAAAAGGGGGCGTCGGGAAGACCACGACCGCCGTTAATCTGGCTGCGGCGCTCGCTGAGAAGGAGGTGCCTGTGCTCCTGATTGATCTCGATCCCCAGGCCAACGCCACGAGTTCGCTCGGGATCGAAAAGCACGAGGGGAAAAGCCTTTACGGCCCCCTGCGCGGCGAAGGCGGTGCGATGTCCCTGGTCACCCAGACAGCCGTCCCGAACCTGTCGTTGATTCCGAGCGAGGAGGACCTTGCCGCGGCGGAGATTGAAATAGCCCAGATGGACAACTTCCTACTCAAGCTCAAGGGCGTCCTCGAGCCGATCCGTGCGTCTGGCAACTACCGCACTGTCATCATCGACTGTCCGCCAGCTTTGGGAATGTTGTCAATGAACAGCCTGGCCGCGGCCGACTACCTCCTGATCACGCTCCAGTGCGAATACATGGCCCTCGAGGGCCTGGGCCAGATCCTGCGAAACGTCGAACGCCTGAAATCGGCCGGCATCAACCCTTCCCTGGAACTGGGCGGCATCGTCATGACCATGTTCGACGGGCGGACAAACCTCTCGCGCCAGGTGGTCGATGAGGTGAGGCAACACCTGCCCGAGAAGATCTTCGAGACCGTGATTCCGCGCACGGTGCGACTCAGCGAGGCGCCGAGCTTCGGCAAGACGATATTCGCCTACGATTCGTCGAATCCGGGAGCCACCGCCTACCGGCGCCTCGCGGACGAGGTTATCAAGCGCTTTGCCCTCCTATGACAGCGGTGTTGTCGAAGTACCGTCAGGCCTTCCTTGTCGGGCTCCAAAGCAACCTGATCTACCGCTGGAATTTCCTGGCCCGGGGCCTGTTTTCGCTCCTGCGCCTTGGCGTTTCCGTCATCCTTTGGAGCGCGGCTTACGCCGGCATCGCCAGGATCGGCGGCTTCAGCCTCGACCAGACGCTCACCTACTTCATCACCCTGATCCTGCTGCAATTCTTCATCGGGGCCTTCAACGAGGACTACCAGATCAGTGAGGACATTCGCAACGGCTTGATCAACCAATTCCTTACGAAGCCGATCAATTACTTTCTCTATCGTTTCAGCGTCTTTGCCGCGGCCCGGATGGTCTCCGGCGCCCTCATCGTCATCCCCGTCGCGCTCTTCCTTCCGATCCTCAGGGGCTGGCTCACTTTCCCGCACGATGCCTGGCGCTTTGCGTGCGCGATCCCCGCGCTGACGATGGCGGCCCTTATCCAGTTCACAATCGCCTACTGTTTCGGGCTTCTGACCTTCTGGCTGCTCGAGATCCAGGGCTTCGTCATCCTGTCGATGGCCGTCGAAACGGTCCTGGGTGGGCAGATGTTTCCCCTAGATCTAATGCCGCCGGCGATCTACCGCGCCTCCCAATTCCTCCCTTTCTTCTACCAGATGTATTTTCCGGCTGCGATCCTGACCGGCCGCATTGCGTTTCCCAGTGTGGTCCAGGGCCTCGGAATCCAGCTCGCCTGGGTCGTCATCCTGCTCATTGTGGCCGAATTCCTCTGGAGGCGGGGCCTGCGCCGCCATACCGCAGTGGGGGGATGAGATGAATTACTTCCGAATATGGCTCGCCGGAGCACGCTACTCCCTGGTGCGAACGCTGATGTTCCGGGGCGACTTCTTTGTCTGGTCGCTGGTTGAACTGCTCTGGATGACCGTCAACCTGCTGCTGATCGCCGTCATCTACCGGCACACCGCCTCTGTCGCCGGATGGAACGAGTACGAGATGGTGCTTCTCGTCGGGACCGGGATGATCGTGCAACGCCTCGTAACGGGTTTTTTCTGGAGCAATCTTTTTGAATTGGGCCGCAATGTAAGGACGGGCGCCTTTGATTTCTACCTGTCGCAGCCCGGCAATCCGCTTTTCATGGTGTCCACCCGGAAGCTCGACCCGGACGGCCTCGTCAACTCCGTCGTCGCGCTCGGCATTGTCATTTACGCCGTGCACCGGCTGGGTCTCCATCCCTCGGTATTGGACGCAGCCCTGTATTGCGGCATGATCGTGGCCGGGGTCGTGATACACTACGGAATACTCGTTCTGACAATGGCGTCGACATTCTGGCTCACGAGTTCGAATGGGATCGAGGGAACGTACTTCACGCTGGTCGATTTTTCCCGGTTGCCGCGCGAGGCGTTCAAGGGCCTCGCGGGGGTGGTGTTCGTCTGGCTGCTCCCCGTCGTCGTCGTCAGCAATGCGCCGGCGCGCACCCTTCTCCACGGTTTCCAGCCCCTGTGGACCCTTTGGATAGCCGGAGTCGCCGTACTGTGGCTGATTATCGCGGTGGCTGTCTTCAACCTGGGGTTGCGCCGCTATTCGAGCGCTTCATCCTGACCCTGTGGACACGCAAGACTCGGGTACAAGGCCGCTGGAGGCTCTCATGGTCCGGATCGGCCATTCCTTCGACGATCCGGGACTGCTGGCGCGGGCGCTGACCCACCCCTCCTACCTGCCCGAGCATCCAGAAGCTTTCGAAAGCAATCAGCGGCTCGAGTTCTTGGGCGACGCCGTCCTTCAGCTAGTCCTCACCGAGTCGCTTTTCGAACTGTATCCAGGCGAACGGGAGGGCGGCTTGAGCAAGCGCCGGGCGGCCCTGACAAATGGCGCCTTCCTCGCTTCCCTGGCACGCGAGGTTGGCCTGGACGCGTGCCTCAGCCTGGGCACGAGCGAGGAGGCGACGGGAGGCCGCAACCGCTCTTCGGCCCTGGAGGATGCCTTTGAAGCGCTGATCGGCGCCCTGTACCTTGACGGCGGCCCGGCCGCCGCCAGACGGGCGGTGGCGATGATATACGGAGATCTCGCCGGGCGGCTGGCGTCAGTCGGCGAAACCGACAACCCCAAGGGGCGCCTTCAGGAACTCCTGCAGCCCGTCCACGGCAATCATGCGCTGCGCTACGAGGTCGTCGCGACGGAGGGGGCGGATCACGCCCGAGCCTACGAGGTCGCCGTGTACGTCCTGGACCGCGAGCTGGGCCGCGGCCGCGGCCCTTCGAAGAAGCTCGCCGAGGAAGCCGCCGCGCGGACTGCGCTGATCGCCTTGGAACGCGCTCCGGCGCGGGAAACCTCCCCCATTGGCTCGCACGATGGGCCGCCCAAGGCGTAGGTTGTTGTTTCAATGCCTGCGGTCAGTGCCTCCATGCGTCTCAAGTTGACCGGCGTCTGCCCGCCCGCCAGGGGGGCGGTTCTGGCCGAATTGATTCGCGCAGGCCCTTCCGCCGTCTGGCTGGTCGTTGTCGACGATGCGCGCGAAGCCGAGGGCCTCGCGGAGGATGCGGCCTTTTTTCACGCGGCGGGCTCGGGGAAGAAGGCGGGGCCGTCCCAGCCGGCGGATTTTCTGGTCTTTCCCGAGTCAATCGCGGACACCCGCGACCTGAGGGAGGCGTTCGCCGCATCGAGCGAACGGCTGCATGTGCTTTCGCGGCTTCGCGGACGGCTGGCCGTCCGGACTCAGCCGGCGCCAGGCAAGGAAGCGACAGACTCGAAGGGCCCCGGCGCCGCAGGCTCGCAGCGGGGCGTGAAGCGCGCGATCTCCCCTCCGCTCGTCGTCGTCACCACGCCCTCGGCCCTTCTCCAGCCGGTCCCTGCGCTCGAGAAGTTTGCGGCCAGGGAGATCATTCTCCAGGCCGGACAAACCCAGTCGTTCTCGGGCCTCCTGGAAAAACTTCGCGAGCTTGACTACGATTCGGAGGCCGTCTGCGAGGCCCCGGGGCAGTATGCGATCCGAGGCGGGATCATAGACGTCTATCCCGTGACGGACGGGCAGCCCTATCGGCTCGATTTCTTCGGCGACCAGATCGAGTCGATCCGCGCCTTCGATCCGGTCACGCAGCGCTCGGGCGCGGACTTTCCCTCGATAGCCCTGGCCGCATCGCCGCGCGTCCAAATCGATCCGGCGAAGACGGGCCTTGCCGACTACCTGACCCCTGCGGTGCGCCTGGTCCTCGTCGAGCCGGCATCCCTCGCGGAGGAATTCGGGGCGCTCGGATCGCCGGGCGGAGCGGGCCTTGAACCGATCCTTGAAAAGTGCGCGGCGGTTGCCGGTTTGAGCGAACTCGACGAGGCGAGCCCGTTCTTCGACTCCGGGACGGCCGAAAACGAATGGAACACGGAAAGCCTGGTGCGGACAAGACGCTACCCTGGGGCGGAGCTCGTGGCTCAGGAGAGACTCGAGGCCGAGGACGGGGCGCGGCGGGAGTTTCTTGGCCGGGTGTCCGCCTGGAGGAAGGAAGGCTACGATATAGTCCTAGTCGCCGCGAAGGAGGGCGAGGAGCAGCGGATCAAGGAAATCCTCGAGGAGGAGGGGCTTCTGCGCGAGATCGCCCCGCGGTTCCTGCGCGGATCGCTCAACGAGGGATTCCGGGCCGACAATCGGGACCATTCCCCGGATGCGGCTGCGTCGAGCCCGACCCACTTCTCCCTCGCACCGCACTCCCGGGGCCTGGTCGTTGTCACCGAAACCGAAATCCTCGGACGGCAGCGCGTGCGCCGGGCCGCGCCGGATGCGCGCGCCTCCGTCCACCGGGCCCAGGTCGACCAGCTGCTCGATTTTTCCGAGCTCGTCGAGGGCGACCACATCGTTCACCTGCAGCACGGCATCGCGATATTCCGCGGGTTGACGAAACTCGACACGACGCAGGGGCCACGGGAGGTGATCTCGCTTGAATTCGACGGCGGGGTGACGCTGCATGTGCCGCTGTCCGAATCGCACCTGCTCAGCCGCTACGTGGGCTTGAGCAAGGTCCGGCCGCAGCTTGGCAGGATCGGCTCGGGCCGCTGGGAAAAGGCGCGGCACGCAGCCGAGCGGGCGACCCTGGACCTCGCGGCTGAGCTTCTCCGGATCCAGGCGCGGCGCGAGGCCCAGCCCGGGCACGCTTTCGAGCCCGACACAGCGTGGCAGAAGGAGTTTGAGGCGTCGTTTCCCTTCACCGAGACTCCCGACCAGCTCCGGGCGATCCGCGAGACAAAGGCCGACATGGAAAAGACCCGGCCCATGGACCGCCTCATCTGCGGCGACGTCGGCTTCGGCAAGACCGAGGTCGCCCTGCGGGCCGCCTTCAAGGCGGTCCAAGAGGGGCGCCAGGCCGCCCTGCTCGTCCCGACGACAATCCTCGCCCAGCAGCACCTGAACACGTTTCGCGAGCGCATGGCCGGCTACCCGATCGCGATCGAGATGCTGAGCCGCTTCCGGACGCCGGCCGAGCAAAAGCGGCTTCTCGCCGCCACCGTCGCCGGTCAGGTCGACATCCTGATCGGCACGCACCGGCTCCTCCAGGCCGATGTCAAGTTTCGCGACCTCGGCCTGGTCGTGATCGACGAAGAGCAGCGTTTCGGCGTGAAGCACAAGGAGATCCTCAAGCGCATGCGCGAGACGGTCGACGTCCTGTCGATGAGCGCCACCCCGATCCCGCGGACCCTCTACCTCGCCTTGACGGGCGCCCGGGACCTGAGCGTCATCGAGACGGCGCCGACAAACCGCCACCCGATCCAGACGATCGTCAAGACCTACGACGAGAAAATCGTGATCGACGCGATCCGCCACGAGATCCGCCGGGGGGGCCAGGTGTTCTACCTGCACAACCGTGTCGCCACGATCGATGCGGTCGCGGCGCGGCTGCAGACCCTGGTGCCCGACCTGTCGATCGGCGTGGGGCACGGCAAGATGGAATCGAAGAGCCTGGAACGGGTCATGACCGACTTCGTCGCCGGCCAGTACCAGGTGCTCGTCTGCACGACCATAATCGAAAGCGGCCTGGATATTCCCAACTGCAACACGATCATCATCGAGGGGGCCGATCGCTTCGGCCTGTCCCAGCTCTACCAGCTGCGCGGGCGCGTCGGGCGTTTCAAGCACCAGGCGTACGCCTACCTCCTGCTGCACCGGCATACGCGCCTGCTCGACCTGGCCCGGCAGCGGCTGGCGGCCCTCCGGCAGCACAACCAGCTCGGGGCCGGCTTCCGTATCGCCATGCGGGACCTGGAGCTGCGGGGCGCGGGCAATCTTCTGGGGGCCGAGCAGAGCGGGCACATCGTCGGGGTCGGATTCGAGCTGTACTGCCAGCTTCTGCGCCAGTCTGTCGCGCGCCTGAAAGGCGAGAAGGCTGCCGCGGCCGTGCGCGCCTCGGTAAAGCTCGACTTTGTCAACACCGGCTCGAACTACGCTGGCGAGGAATCGGCCCGCGGCCGTCGGGACGACGGCTACACCGCGATCAAGGATGCGGAAGATAAGGCCGACGGCGCCGGGCACGTCGACCCGATTCAGGCGCGCATACCCTCCTCGTACATCGGAGAGACCCGGCTGAGGATCGACATCTACCGGCGCATGGCCCTCGCGGAGGGGCTTTCCGACCTGCGCGCAATCGAGGAGGAGCTTCGGGACCGGTTCGGGGAATTTGGGGACGAAGTGCGCGCGCTCTTGCTGACGACCGAGATACGTATTCGCGCGGAACAAAAGGCGTTGCTGTCCGTCGAATCGGAGTCCCACCGCTTGAAGTGCTTGCGAAACAGCGGCAGCCCGGACGACTGGGTGATGCCCGGATCCCGGTTTCCGAGGTTGACCGCCGGCGAGCCGCTTCTACGGTTGAGTGAAATCATCACTTTCCTCAATAATCTGCCAAACTCATGACCGTACGTCGTTGCTGCACAGCTTTGTTGATACTGGCCGCAGCTGGATTTCGCGCGGCCGGCGACCCTCCGCCGACCCCCCCCCCGGGCGACAATCTGAACCTTCGTTTCGCGGACGGCATCGTGGCAATCGTCGAGGAAAAGGTGATCACGGTCGACGATGTCCGCCACGAGATTCAGCCGCTTATCGCGCAAGTCCAGCGCGATGCCCGCAATGAGGAGGATTTCAATCAGAAGCTCGAGCAGCTGCAGGACCAGGTGATTCAACAGTTAATTGATAAGGTACTTATAATAAAAGAATTCCACAAGCACAAGGAAGGCGAGGACGAGAAGAAGATCCCCGACAGCTTCATCGACAACCGGGTCGCCGAAGTCCTCAACGAACAGTTCGACAACGACCGCTCAAAATTCCTCGCCTACCTGCGCGCCCGTGGGGAGACGATGAAGGATTTTCGGAAGGACCAGGAGGAGGAGATCATCTACCACTATATGCGCCAGCAGCAGGAGAAGTCGGAGAGCATCGTGAGCCCGGTCCGCATCGAGCAGTTCTACAAGGAAAACAAGGACCAGTTCTACCAGGACGACAGCGTTCACCTGCGGCTGATTCAGCTGAGCCGCGCGAACGGGGATACCGACGACATCCTCAAGGCAAAGGCGGGGGCAATTCTCGCGCGGTTCCACTCGGGCGAGAAATTCGAGGACTTGGCAAAGGAATACAGCGAGGACACGAAGCGCACCAAGGGCGGAGATTGGGGATGGATGTCTCGAACCAACCTGAAGCCGGAGTTCGCCGATCCGCTGTTTGTCCTCAAGAAGGGCGAGACCACCACGCCGATTGTCACTCCTGACGGCTGCTTCGTCCTCTTTGTCGAGGACCGCAAGTACGCGGGCATCCAGCCTCTCGACCAGGTGCGCGAGCAGATCGAGCATATCCTGAACACCCAGATGACCCAGACGAGCACCGAGCACTGGCTCGAGCGCCTCCGCCGCAACGGGTACGTGAAGCACTTCTGACAATAAGACCTCAGGCCTCCAGTATTGAATTTCATTCAATACTGGAGGCCTGAGGTCCTATTGTTGGAGTTGTCGGATAGCACCCCGAAACCGGGCCATAATAGGCCCGGTGAACCTGGAATCTGCTCAGTCCCCCGACGAGTCCCCCAACCGCCTCCAGGCAACGGCCTCATTTGAGCGGCCCCAGGAGCGCCTGGAGCGATTTGGATCGGCCGCCCTGAGCGACACCGAACTGCTGGCTATCCTCCTTCGAAGCGGGACGCGCGGTTATGACGTGCTGACGCTGGCATCCCGCCTTATCGCGGAGGCCGGCTCGCTTTCGAGGCTGGCGGCTTGGAACGAGGCGGATTTCCGACGCTTGAAGGGCATAGGCCGGGTAAAGGGGGGCCAGCTCGTGGCGATGATGGAGGTCGCCCGCCGTGTCATGGGAAATCCGCTTGACGAGGGTCCGGTCCTGAGCCGCGCGGACCTGGTCGCCGACTACCTGCGCCCCTTCACGGTGGGGCTCGAGGTCGAAAAATTCTGGGTCCTTTGCCTCAATCGCAAGAACCGGCTGCTGAAGCGAGTGGAGGTGACTTCCGGGACAGCGACCGCCACGCTGGCGCACCCGCGCGAGGTATTCCGCGCCGCCATCCGCGAGTCGGCGTGCGCGATCGTCGCCAGCCACTCGCACCCCTCCGGGGACCCGGCCAGCTCGTCGGCCGATGTCGAGATCACGCACCTCCTGCGCGAAGCCGCAAAGACTGTCGAGATCTCGCTCCTTGACCACGTGATCATCGGGCGCGCGAGCGCGGATCCCCTGGGCAAGGGATACTTCAGTTTCCGGGAGGCGGGCCTTCTCTGAATCCAGCCCTTCCAATGTCAATTGGCAGGGGCGGCCGTTTTTTCGTGATTTAGGACGGCGCGAGCCCCATTGTCGCAACGCACCATGACCGCGAAGAGACCCCATTTCCCCAAGATCGGACCCATTGCCTATGAAGGGCCGCACACCGAGAATCCGCTGGCTTTCCGACACTACGACCCCGACGAACTGGTCGACGGAAAGAGCCTGTCCGCGCATCTCAGGTTCTCGGTAGCCTACTGGCACGCATTCCGGGGCGTCGGCACGGATCCCTTCGGCCCCGGGACGATCAAAAGGCCCTGGGAGGCCGGCAAGGATCCGGTGTCGGTGGCAAAGGTACGCATGGATGCGGCCTTTGAGTTCTTCCAGAAGATCCGCGCGCCCTTTTGGTGCTTCCACGACCGGGACATCGCCCCGGAAGGCAGGACACTCGCCGAATCCAACCGCAACCTCGACCGGCTGGTCGCCCATGCAAAGGCGCTCCAGAGGGGCACCGGCGTCAGGCTCCTCTGGGGCACGGCGAATCTCTTTTCCAATCCCCGGTACATGTGCGGAGCCGCCACAAATCCCGACGCCCACGTGTTCGCCTACGCGGCGGCCCAAGTGAAGAAGGCCCTGGAGGTCACGAAGGAACTCGGCGGGGAAAACTACGTCTTCTGGGGCGGGCGCGAGGGCTATGAGACCCTGCTCAACACCGACCTCAAGCGGGAACAGGCCCACCTGGCCGCCTTTCTCCACATGGCGGTCGATTACGCGAAGTCGATAGGCTTCGCCGGCCAGTTCCTCATCGAGCCGAAGCCGAAGGAGCCGACCAAGCACCAGTACGACTTCGATGTCGCGAGCGGCATCGCTTTCCTGCGCACCCACGGCCTCGCGCGGCACTTCAAGTTCAATATAGAGACGAACCATGCGACCCTCGCGGGCCACACCTTTCAGCACGAGATCGAGCTGGCGGCCTCCCAGGGCATGCTCGGCTCGATCGACGCCAACACGGGCGACCTCCTCCTCGGGTGGGACACCGACCAGTTCAACACCGACATCCGCGAACTCACGCTTGCGATGGTCTCGATTCTGCGCGCAGGGGGCCTGGGCTCAGGCGGGTTCAACTTCGACGCCAAGCTCCGCCGGCCGTCGACCGACCTGGAGGACCTTTTCCACGCCCACATCGGCGGAATGGATGCCTACGCCCTCGCCTTCAAGATCGCCCGCGGGATCCTGGCCGATGGGAAGTTCGGGGATTTCGTGTCCAACCGCTATTGCAGCTATGACAACGGCTACGGCCGCCGGATCGAGAAGGGCAAGGTCGGCTTCAGGGAGCTCGAGAAGCTCGTCCTGGCGAAACTTGGAGAGCCCAAGCCCAGGTCGGGCCGGCAGGAGTATCTGGAGAACCTTCTCAGCCGCTATCTCTACTGATCCTGCTCCCCCGCCCCGGCCGCCGTGCACGGCTCGATGAAAATTATCGCGAGCGGCGGAAGGTTCACCGCGGCCGAAAACGGCTGGCCGTCCACGGGGACGGGCTCGGCCGCGATCGGTCCCAGATTGCGAAGACCGCCGCCGCCGTACTCCGCGGCATCGCTGTTGAGGGCCTCCCGGTAGGTTCCCGCAGAGGGAAGCCCGAGACGGTGGCCGGTCCTCGGAACAGGGGTGAAATTGGCGACCACGGCGACAAAATCACCCGGCTGCATCCCGCGGCGAATGAACGAGACAACGCTTTGGTCGGCGTCGTCGCAGCGGATCCACTGGAAGCCCTCCCAGCCGAAGTCCCGCTCGTGCAGGGCCTGGGAGGAGGCATAAAGCCGGTTCAAATCGCGGACGAAGGAGCGAAGCTGCCGGTGCCTTTCGAATTCGAGAAGACCCCAGTCCAGCTCGCGATTTTCGCTCCACTCCGTCCACTGGCCGAACTCGTCGCCCATGAACTGGAGCTTCTTCCCCGGATGGCCGTACATGTAGCCGTAAAGGGCCCGCAGATTCGCGAACTTCTGCCAGTCGTCTCCCGGCATCTTCGAGAGCATCGAGCTCTTGCCGTGGACCACCTCGTCGTGGGAGAAGGGAAGCAGGAAGTTCTCGCTGAAGGCGTATAGGAGGGAAAAGGTAAGGCTGTTGTGGTGGTAGCTCCGATGGACCGGATCCTTCTGCATGTAGCCGATCGTGTCGTGCATCCACCCGAGGTTCCACTTGAGATCGAACCCTAGGCTGTCCTCCTTTTCGCGGGAGGTCACATGGGGCCATGCCGTCGACTCCTCCGCTATCGCGAGGACTCCGGGAAACTCGCGGTGGACGAGCTCGTTGAAGCTCTGCAGAAAGGCCGTCGCATCCAGATTCTCCCGGCCACCGTGGCGGTTCGGCACCCAATGCTGGCGCGAGTAGTCGAGATAGACCATCGACGACACGGCATCGACCCGAAGGCCGTCGATATGGTACTCGCGCAGCCAGAACGCCGCATTGGAGAGGAGGAAACTCCTCACTTCATCCCGCTCCAGGTTGAAGGACGAAGTTCCCCACTCCAGGTTTTCGCGGCGCCTAGAATCGGGGTGCTCGAAAAGGTGCGTGCCGTCGAATAGCGACAGCCCGTGCTCGTCCCTGGGAAAATGCCCCGGCACCCAGTCGAGTATCACGCCGAGGCCGGCCTGGTGCGCCGTGTCCACGAAATGGCGGAAATCATCCGGCGTGCCATACCGCGATGTCGCCGCGAAGAACCCGGTGATCTGATAGCCCCAGGACCCGTCGAAGGGGTGTTCGGCGACGGGCATCGGCTCGATATGGGTGTAGCCCATGTCCTTTGCGTAGGGGACCAGCGTCGCGGCGAGCTCACGGTAGGTGAGCCATCCGCTTTGGCCCTCGCCCGCCCCCTTGCGCCGCCAGGAGCCCAGATGCACCTCGTAAATGGCGATTGGCCGGTCGAGCCCCTGGCGTTTCTGCCTTCCGGCGATCCACTCGGCGTCATTCCACGCGTAGCGGCCGAGATCCCAGACGATGGAGGCCGTTTGCGGGCGCACCTCCGCCGCAAAGGCAAACGGATCCGCCTTGTCGATCAAACGGCCATCGGCACGCGACTTGACGCGGAATTTGTACAATTCCCCGGCCCCGATTCCTGGAACGAACACCTCCCAGACGCCCGTCGAACCGACGGACCTCATCGGGTGGGAGAAGCCATTCCATTGGTTGAAGTTGCCAACGACGCTCATCCCCGCCGCGTTGGGCGCCCAAACCGCGAATGAGACACCCGCAAGCCCCTCATGAACAGTCGGATGAGCTCCAAGGACGTCGTACAGACGGCTCGGGTGCAGCTTTTCCACGCCCGCGGCTTCCAAGTCCCCCTCCTGGCCGTCTGAAGCACCGCTCCCGGCGACCACAGGGCCGGCGGCAATGGCAGGCGCAGTGCGCATTTCCTGAAGCACCGCCGCCTCGGTCACGCATGGAGGCATCCCGTAGGGATCGTCCGTCAGCACGGTCCTCCCATCGCCCAGGGTCACGGCAAACTCGTAGCGGGAAGGCTCTTCCTCAATTGGAAAAAGCGCCTCGTAAACCCCCGCCGGATGCACGCGCTCCATGATCGTCGTGGGTGCGGGCGGCTGGCGGAGGGCGACACTCTCCGCCCCGGGGGCAAACGCGCGTATCGCGATCGCCTCGCGGGGCTTGCCATCCTCCCCCGGGACCACGACCACGTGCGCCCCGTGGAGCTGGAGGGGATCGGTCTTCTCGATCGGCGAATAGGCACGGACCGAATCTGCCGCAAAGCGCAGAACGGCCTCGATCTCCGCCGCCGTGAGGCCCGGCTGAAGCCCGAGCCCATGCAAAACCTCCGGCGCCGCAGAGCCGGCCAGCCTGTCCAGGACGTCGTCCACCGCGATCCGCGTGCCCGCAACAACCGGGCGCCCCAGAAGGAGATCGGGATGGGTGATTACGCTTTTTCCCTGCACGAGCGAAGCTTGGACGTTTGAGAGAATTCCTGCGACAGCATGCCGCGGGCCGAGCCTGCATCCATCACAAAACCGATGAAGATTGCCCAAGATCGTCGAGCGAAAAGGGCCAAAGGCGACCGAGCTGTGCTACAAGCACAGCGTAGGGAGTCTGAGGCCCTTGGCGCCGACGAGATTGGGCAAAAATCGTCGGAATTTGTTATGGATGCAGGCTAGCCGGTCCATTTCGACCTGGGCAGATGATTTGTCAACGGCTTGTCAAAAATCGTGCGCGAGTATCTCCATCGCCCTCCTGCCGATCTCGCGCCCGTAGTCCGTCCACCTCCCGTGGCCCCAATACCTGTAGCAACTGGTCTGGAGCGTCATCAGGTGGAAAAGGGCGTTGCGGTACCTGTACTCATTCGGCGAGACACCCGGCTTTTCCGCCTTTGCATGGAAGAGTGCGCTCGCCTGCTCCATCGTGCCCAGCACGTTTTCGTACCCGTAAACCCACGAAACATCGTTCGTCCAGCTGCCGCCCTCGACGTGGAACCGGGGGTCCTCCTGGTGGAGCCCCTCGATCGCCTCCTTGAGTTTCTGTGGTCCATCCCCCGGCTTCATCCGCGCCCAGATCCGCCTCTGGCGGACCGGCTGGATCACCGGAAAGTCCTCCTCCTTCCAGCCGTCCGCCCAAAGGTATTCGAGGTACTCGGTCGCGTTGACCAGCGGCACCTCCGTGCCGCTCGCCTCGCGGACGACCTGGAAATATTTTGCCGGGAATTCATCCATCATGGCGTGCCCGTTCTCCCCGTCCGCGATCTGCGTCACCAGGGGCAGGATCTTCCGCCCGCGGTAGTCCCATCGCGACTGGCCGGCCGCCTCGTCGTGCGGCTGCATCTGCGAAATCAATTTCGTGTCGCTGCCACGCGTCTTGATGATGGCCAGGATCGAAGCCATCTCCCCCCGGGAATTCGTGCAGACAAGGCGGTTGGGGAGGTGCAGATACGGGGAGCCCCATCCGGTCTCCGGATTCTCGACGCTGTGTTCCTGCACAAGGACCCATTGGTAGCCGCAGTCCCTGAGCGTCCTGACAAACTCGTAGGCGACGTCCGGATGGTTGGGCAGGGCGAGTTCCGAGGGCACGAACCCGCGGATGCGGCTCAGCGCCTCATAGCCGAACAGCGAGGCGAAATGCGTCTGCCAGGCGCGGACGTGCAGCCGAAAGTCCAGGGGTGGCGTCGAGGGAGCCACCGCATGGCCCCAGGTCGTGCCGAGCCACTCGACGCACCGCCGGTACCTCGGGTCGCAGGCGATTCCCCGGAGGGAGTCGATCACATCCCGGGCCCCCATTTGCTGCAGCCCGTAAAGCAGGGTGCCCGTGTAATCGAGCATGAGCCTCGGCTGCCGGCCCTCGTCGAGGAGCTGGGGGATCATTTCGCCGGGCCGGCGGTAGCATTGCCGGAAGATTCGCGCGTTGTGCCGCTCCTCTTCATAGGGGCTCTCGAGCATGAACTGCAGGTTTCCGGTGAGCGGCTCGTTTCGCAGGTCGCCACCCCGCCCGGGACCTCCGGCCGGAATAAGCGGCTGGTGCATGTGCAGGGCAATCGCGCATGTCCCGCGCGCCCGGCCGAAGTCAATCCCGCTTTCGTGCAGAAAAACGCTCCGGTCGCGGCCGCGATGCGTGGCCTCCTCGCGCTCCGCGTCCCACCCGGCGATCGCCGGCAGGCCGTCGCTCAGTTCCGGGGGCCCGCTCATTGTTGCGCCGCGCTGAGGCCTGGCCCGTCAGAAATCATGCGCGAGGATCTCCTCGAGCCTGCGGCAGATCTCCCGGCCGTAGTCCGTCCAGACTCCCTGGCCCCAGTAACGGTAGCAGCTTGTCTGGGAGCAAAGCAGGTGGAAGAGCGCATTGCGGTAGCGCGGTTCGCCAGCCGGGATTCCGCGCTTGAGGACAGCCTCGCTGAAGTGGGCGCTCGCCCGTTCCATTGGACCAAGGACATTGTCATAACCCTTTACCCAGGAGATGTTGCCGGTCCAGCTTCCGCCGTCCATGTGGAAGCGGTGATCCTCTTTCTTCAGCTGCCCGATCACATCGTTCAACCGGGCGGACCCCTCGCCCGGCTTGAAACGGTCCCATATGCGCTTCTGGCATATCGGCTGGATCCGGTTCAGGTCGGACTCACGGATTCCCATCGCCCAGAGATTCTCCAGGTATTCGGTGCCGTTCATGGCCGCAACCTCCGTGCCCGCGCTCTCCCGGGACACCTCCATGAATTTCGGCGGAAACTCGTTCATCATCACTCCGCCGTTCTCACCGTCCGCGATCTGGGTCACGAGCGGCGGAACCTGCCTGCCGGCGAGTTCCCAGCGCGAGAGGCTCTTCGCCTCATAATAGGGCTGCATCTGGGCCACGAGCTTTGTGTCGCTTCCCTGCGTCTTGATTATGGCGACGATCGAGGCCTCCTCCCCCTCCGAATTCCGGCAGACCATGAGGTGCGGGAGGTGGCGTTTCTCGATGCCTCCCCCGTTCTCGGGACGCTCGACGGTGTGCTCCTGGACGAGCACCCATTCGTAGCCGCAATCCTTCAGCGTCTTCACGAACTCGTAGGCCGTGTCTGGATGATTCGGCAGGGCCATCTCCGAGGGGGAGAATCCGCGGATGCGCGCCAGCGCTTCGAGCCCGAAGATCGCGGCAAAATGATGCTGCCACGCCCGGACGTGCAGCCGGTAGTCCTGGGCGGGCGTCGAAGGGGCCACCGGATGCCCCCATGGGCAGCCGAGCCACTCGACGCACGTCCGGTAGGCGGGATCGCAGGTGATGCGCCTCAGGCTGTCGAAGACATCGTCCGCCCCCATCTGACGCAGGCCGTATAGCAGGGTGCCCGTGTATTCGAGCATCACCCGGGGCTGCTTGCCCTCGCCGACGAGCTGGGGAATGAACTCGCCCATGCGCTTGTAGCACCAGCGGAACACGGAAGCGTTGTGGTTGTCGCCGATCCCCGGGTTGTCCATCATGTGCTTCAGGTTGCCGATGATCGGGGCCGTCGACAGGTTTCCCCCTCCGACCGGGATGAGCGGCTGGTGCATGTGCAGGGCGATTGCGGAGGCGCTGCGGATCCTCCCGAAGTCGATCCGGCTCTCGGGGCGAAAGATGGGGCGGTTCCCCCTCTTCCCCAGCGCCGCTTCAACGGCCGGTTCGGAGCCGCAGAGATTGGGAAGTCCGTCTACGATTTCGGGAATCTCGGGCATGGTTGTTCGAAGACTTCGCCATGGAGTGCGAGGCGCGTCAAATCAGGACCGCTCACTTGTCCCTGATAAGCTCGTAAACTTCCAGGTAATGCCGCGCCGGATGGTTCCATGAATAGTCGCAGCGCATCCCGTTCGCCATCAGTTCGCGAAAATGCTGCGGGAATGCGTACCACATCCCGATCGCGCGGTGCAGCGCCGACTCAAGTCCCTGGGCGTTGAAGTCGTTGAATACGTATCCGTTGCGCTCGCTGTACGGCTTGTGCGCATGGTTGGCGTCAAAAACCGTGTCGATGAGACCGCCGGTCGCGCGCACGATCGGCACCGTTCCGTACTTCAAGCCGATAAGCTGCGTGAGCCCGCACGGCTCGAAAAGGCTCGGCACGAGGATCATCTCCGAACCGGCATAGACCAGGTGCGAGAGCTCCTCGTCGTAGGCAATCTCCAGGTGGCAGTCGGGATTGTCGTTGTACTGCCGCTTGAGCCCGACGAAGTGGTGGGTGATCCGGTGGTCGGCGCCCGTCCCCAGCAGGACAAACTGGCAGCCGTTGGCCAGGCAGTAGGGAATGGCATGGGTTATCAGGGGCACACCCTTCTGGTTGTCGAGCCGGCCGACAAAGCACACGATCGGCTTGAAGGCATCCTGAAGCCAGAACCGCTCGCGCAGCGCCCGCTTGTTCTCGAACTTGGCATCGAGCGAATCGACCCCGTAGCGCCGGCGGATATGGGGGTCCACCTCGGGGTTCCACACGTCGTAATCGACGCCGTTGAGGATGCCGCCAAACTTTCTCCGGTGGACGTTGAGCGTGTGCCCGAGCCCGCGGCTCTGGTCCGTGTGCATGATTTCCCAGGCGTACCGGGGAGACACGGTCGCGACGAAATTCGAATACACGATGCCGCCCTTCATCAGGTTCAGGGCCCCACGGTTGAAATTATCCTGGAGCCGGTCCTGATGGAAGTAATACGAGGGCCGGTTAAGCCCCGAGGCCCGCAGGATGTGCTCGCCCGTGACTCCCTGGTGAAACAGGTTGTGCAGCGTGTAACAGACCCGCGGATGGGTCATCCCCATCGGCTTGTAGATCTCGTACAGGAGGACCGGGACAAGCCCGGTCTGCCAATCGTGGCAATGGATGATCTCCGGCTGCTTGCCGCTCTTCCACATGAATTCGAGCGCCGCCCGGCAGAAGAACGCAAAGCGCTGGTCATCGTCGGAGCACCCGTAAAAGGTCTGCCGGTTGAAGAAATCCTGCTCGGAATGCGGCTCGATGAAGAAGCATCTCCGGCCATGCACGAAGCCGAAGTGCACCGTGCAGCGAACCGATCTGTCGTACCAGGGCACCCACAGGTCTGCGTACGCGACCTGAAGCCCGAAGATCTGGTCGTAGCGCATGCAATCGTACTTGGGCAGGATGATCTCCACCGAGTTGCCCCTCACCTCCAGTTCCCTGGCGAGGCCAAAGACCACGTCCCCCAGCCCGCCGACCTTGGCCACGGGAGCGCATTCCGGAGCGATGACAACGATGTACATGGGTGGATCGGCCCCAGCCGGAAACGAGGCCTTTCCAGTGCTGGCGCATGATGCCAACCCGTCCCAGGGCAAAGAGCAAGACCAACGCCCGGACCAACCCGGGTTAGAAGCGGGCGCTCGCCGGGACGGCCGGGCGCTGCTTCATCCGAAATGGAATGATGGTGCGCTTTGGTCGGAACAACTCCGACAGAGGCTGAGCTCGCCGAACCCTTGAGTGCCCGCCAAACCGGGCCAGGCGGGATCCCAGCCCGTCCTGGCCCCAGAGGCGGGCAGAAGGCTCGCTATGCCTCTGTCGGAGTTGTTCCGACCAAAGCGCACCAACACCCGAAACGGGCCGTTCTTGACACCCGGACCCGCCGTCCCTGTTCTTTCCCTTCCGCTAGCGCCGATGTAGCTCAGTTGGTCAGAGCGGCTGTTTCGTAAACAGCAGGTCACCGGTTCAAATCTGGTCATCGGCTCCAGCCTTTCGCAATGCGAAAGGCTGTCCGCTGGAGCCAACGGCGAAGGCGGGCTCGACGCCCTCCTCAGAAGCCCCTCAGTTCCCGTCCGAAGTGCGGTACCACCGCTCCCGGCCGAGCAATTCCTGCTTCAGATTGACGCAGATTCCGCGCGCCTCGACGTCGAACTTCTTGAGGTTGAAGCTCGGGAAAACGCGCTTTTCCAGGACCTTCCAGGCCGAAGTCTCCTCGATGAACGGAATGGCCCCCTCCGGCGTGTCGCCCCAGACGCCCACGTGGTGCTTCTGGCAGACATGGCGGGCCAGCGAAACGACGGCAACGAGGTCGGAGCCCTCCGGCGCCTCCTCCGGCTTCTCGGCCCACCGCGCGACCTCCGCATACGCCTGGGGCAGGCCGTTCTTGAGCGCAAAACGGTAGGCCATCTCCGAGGAGCTCATTCCGACAAAGCGCCTCTCGGCCTCGGCGAGGGAAATGCAGCGCTTCCTCGAGCAGTTGAAAGCGGCCTCCAGCGCAAAGGGATAGGCCCGCAGCAGCAGGAGCTTGCCAAAATCATGGATCAGCCCGGCCGTGTACGCATTGGCCTCGATGTCCCGGAACTCCATGTACTCGCAGGTGAACCTCGCCAGCCGCCCGACGCCCACCTGCGACATCCAGAAATGGGACCAGGAAAACGGGGCGAAATCCATGCGCCGCTCGGCCACCTGGGGGACGGCCTTCGCGATGGCAGTGAGCCGGATCTCCCCGAGCAGGGACACGGCCAGGCGCGGATCCTCGACAATGGTCTTCTCCTCCCGCGGGAGCTGGTTTGCAGCCAAAAGCATCTGGACGCTCAGCCCCGGATCCTTCGAAACGAGGTCCATGATCGGATCGAGGCTCGAGGCCTTTCCATCCGCGTGCAGCTGGAAGGCCGCCGCCACCGAGTCGATCACCGGGCACGCCGTGATTCGGTCGAGCATCGCCTCGGCCTCCGCGGTCTTTGCGCAGGGAAGGCTGCCCTGCTCGTCGGCCGTTAGCCATCGGGATCGCTGCGCCGCCTCCTCCTTAGCCTTCGCCTCCTCCGGGTTGGAAAAGCCCTCCGGATCGTACCCCGGGTTCAGGTGGCAGAAAAGCAACCTCCGCGTGAAGTCCAGGCCTTCGCCCGCCTTTTGGAAGGCCGCCCAGTCCCCCTCCTCGGCCCTGGTCCTGAGCTGCTGCACGTAGTTGGCGACCGCCCAGACTCCGGCCATCTCTGCGGCGTCCGAAAGCGATGCGACGGCCTTGGCCATCTCCTGCAGATCGTGCCTTTCGGCGAATTTCGCGAATTCGGGCCCCTTTCGCTCGACCTCGAGCATCAGCCCCTCGCGCATCTTCCTGAGGGCCTCCGCATCGATCCCAATCTGCGCGCAGAACGATTTCTCCTCCTCAAACTGAAGGTTTCGCCAGGGGTACGCGGCGGCCTTCTTCACCTCGTGGTAGAGCGCCTCGTCATTGAAGGGCTTGGTCAGGTAGCTCTGGATGTTGAGCGAAAGCGCCTTCTGCACGACGCCGTGGTCGCTGTTGTTTGAATACACGACGATGGGAATGTCCTTGAACGTGCACTCGGAGCGCAGCTGCTGGATGAAGCTCATCCCGTTCTCGTTCTTCAGCCTCAGCTCGAGGATGATCAGGTCGATGCGCACCAGCTCGCGAAGGCTTTGCCAGGCGGCCTCAATCGTCGAGACGACCACGCAACGGTGGTTTGCCCGGGTCAGGATGCCTTTCAAGGCGACTCCGGCCACGGCGCTCTCGTCGAGGTACAAAATGTTGGCCATTAAAGCTGCGCGGTTGGGGTGATGGCTGCGCGACCGGGGTGCAACTGTAAAGGGAAAGCATCGGCACAAACCCCAGCATATTAAATGGAAGCCCGTTTGTCCGGTTTCCGCAAGTGCAATGATATGCATAGGAATAACGCCGGTGGATACGAGCGGCCCCGTTCCGGACAGGACACAATCCGCTCGCTTGCCGCACCTTCGGGCACCGAAATCCGTCTAGCCATGACCACCCCCATGAAATCCATTTGCGCGCATTTGCGCCTGTTTTCGGCCGTCGCCGGCCTGTTTTCAATGCTTGCCTCCTCGCTTCCCGCCACAGCCCGGGCGGACGAGGCGCCGGTCTGCAATTTTGAATTCGGCGCGGGCCCGTTTGCCGCCGGCTACACCCCGGTGTCGCCGGACATGCAGTTCAGCGCGGAGCGCGGGTTCGGGTTCGAGCCGACGGGAGCCCGGGTATTCGCGGTGGACCATGCGAAGGCCGGGCGCGGCGGTTTCCTTGCCAGGGTCGCCGCCGCCCTGCGAGGGAGCAATCCGCTGCATGAGCAGTTCATCACGGCGGACAAGCCATTCTACTTTTCGGCCCGCATGCCGCAGGAGGGAAACTACCGCGTGCGGGTCACCCTGGGGGACGCGGCCGGCGAATCGACAACGACGATCAAGGCCGAACTGCGCCGCCTGATGGTCGAGGCGGTCCACACCGCCCCGGGGGAATTCAAGACGGTTGAATTCATCGTGAATACCCGCACCCCGAAGATCGCCGCGGTGGGCGACATCCCCGCGGGCGTGGTGAAGCTCAAGGCTCCGCGGGAAAGCGTGCAGGAGGCGTGGGATTGGGACGACCTGCTGACGCTCGAATTCAACGGCGCCCGCCCCGCCGTCTGTGCGGTCGAGATCGCGAAGGCCGATGTTCCGACGGTGTTTGTCATCGGCGACTCCACCGTTTGCGACCAGTCGCGCGAACCGTTCAACAGCTGGGGCCAGATGCTCCCGAACTTCTTCAAGCCCGATGTCGCCGTCGCCAATCACGGCGAGTCGGGCGAGACCTACCGCGATTCCATCGGCCGCCGGAGGCTCGACAAGATGCTGAGCCTGATGAAGCCGGGCGACTACCTTTTCATGCAGTTCGGCCACAACGACCAGAAGCAGATCGCCGCAGGAACAGGGGGGCCGTTCACGACCTACAAGGCGGAGATTAGGAAGCATGTCGACGCCGTGCGCGCGCATGGCGGGACGCCCGTGATCGTTTCTCCGATGGAACGCCGCAATTTCAACCCCGACGGCACCCTCAAGCCCACGCTGGCCGACTACGCCGAGGCGTCGCGCCAGGCGGCGCGTGAGCTGAATGTCGCCTTCATCGACCTCAACGCGCAGAGCATCCTGTTCTACCAGGCCCTGGGCGCGGACAAGGCCTACCTCGCCTTCGCGGGCACCGGCCTCAAGCGGGACGCGACGCACCACGACAATTACGGGAGCTATGAGCTGGCAAAGATCATAATCCAGGGGATCAGGGACGACGGGCTGCCGCTCGCCGCGCACATCAAGGACGATTTCCCGGGCTTCGATCCGAAGCACCCGGATTCCCCCGACACCTTTGCGGTGCCGCCGAGCCCCCTCTACAACAACCAGCGCCCGCTCGGGGACTGAGGCCAGTTTGCCCGGCCTCAGACCTTAACGGGCGACTTCTGCCAGCTTGTGATCTTGTCCCAGGTCTTCGGCAGCTGGTAGGTGCGGACGTGGTCCTTGAGGGCCGGCCCGACGATCTCGATCTTGCCCAGGTCGCCCTGGCCGAGATCGCCCGACTGGATGCAGTAGGTCAGGTATCCGATCTTGCCGACGTCGACACCCATCAGTTCGGCTCCCACTCGGTCGGCGGCGAGCCAGTCGAGGCTTGCGATGCACACCTTGTGGTCGACCGGGGTGCCGTTCACCGGGCCGGTTCCCTCCATGCCCTCAAAGCCGTCGATCACGGCCAGGTGGGGATGCAGCCGCGGAGCCATGGCGTAAAGATTGTAATTGATGCCGTATGTGCCGCCGCCGTGGGTCAGGCGCTTGTCTGACCTGCCTCCCCGGGGTCCGCCGCCGCGCAGCCCTGCGCCGGGGTCCTTGATCGCCGAGCCGACGACGACATTCTTCAGGGAAAGCGTGATCCCGACAAGATCGTGGGTCTTCAGCTTGCAGGCGGAGATGACAAAATTGTCCGGCCCTTCCATGAGCTTCGAGACCCGGACCGCGTGGGGGCGGAAATCCGTCTCATCGATGCAGTGGGTCACGTCGTAACCCTCCTTGTCGATGTCCATCAGCTTGACGCCGTACTTGTCGGCAAACTTGTTGTAGCCGTAGTTCGAGAAGCCCTCCAGCGCCGACCCCATCGCGGGAGACTCGGCGATCACGACGTTGGTCTTGCCGATCGATTTCAGGAACTCGAGGATGCCCTCGAGGTTGTCGGCATGGCTCGCGCAAAGGGGCTTCGTGATGATGACATTGTTGGGCTTGATGACGACTCGCCTGCTGCCGATCGCCGCGGCGATCTCGTCCCTGAACGGCTCCAGCGACCTGAAGGCGATGTCGGCGCGATCGCCGCCCGTGGTGAGCGACACGCGGCTCGTGGCGCCTCCCGCAGCGGGCGCCGCGGGCTCTTCGGCCGCTATGGCGGCGGCAGCCTGGGCCGAGGCCGCCTTCCAGGCGACGAGGGCGGCCGAGCCGCAAATCAACGAGTTCTTCAGGAAGTCTCGGCGGGTGGTGGGGCAACTGGTTTTCATGGCTGGATTTTGGGTTGCTGCTGCGGCAGGACGGTTGGAAGCACGTTTGGATACGCGTCCCGGTGCGCTGCGAGCGTCGGACTTCCAAAACGCACAGTCAAGCGGGGCAAGGGAGGCGCCCCTCCCGCAAGATTGCCGGTGGAGATCGCGTCCCGCGCGGCGGCAGGTTCATCACCGGCGCGGGCTGAATGGCACTGGTTGCGGATCCGGGCGCAATGTCCGCGCCAGAGGGCGCCGCCCGCTGCAGAAGGACGCATCCGGCCCGGAAAAACAGTCTTTGCTTGACATATAAATTACTTACTTGACATATCAATGACTGACGTCCCACCCTGCTTCATGGAATTCACTAGGCCCCCGAAGAAAAACTTCTACCTGCAGGCGGCCTTTCCTGGCCGGCTGGAACCGGGGATCTGAGACGATTCGATTCCTGCGCCAAGCGCCTTCGCCTATTCGGAAGCGACGGGAAATAGGACCTGCGTCCGCCAGGGAGCGGCCTTGGTTGCGGCCGAGAACGGCATTTCGCAAAGAGGGGAAAGCACCATCCCGTCCGAGCCGACCCTGAAGCGGCCTTCGCCGAGCGGCTGCAAATCCCGGACACGCAGGCTGGGAAGCGTCCGCCCGTCGGGAGTGCCGAGAATCAGGAACCCGTAGCGCACCGTTACGACGCCCGTCCGCGTCGCCAGGTTGTGGGGCGCCTCGGTCCGGAGGGCCGGTTGAAGGCTGAGCCGCAGGGTGAACTCCTCCGCGCCGTCCGGCAGGCTCGCCGAAACAAAGCCGTTTTTCAATTCACACAGGACAGGCCGGCCGTCCAGTTCGAGGCGGACGGCCTGCCACGGGCATTCCGCCGGCACGAACATGGCCACGGCCTTCAGGCGCGAAGTCTCTCCGGGATGGCGCCTGCCCCGGATTTCCACAGTCTCATCAATTGGCCAGCCGGTCCGCTCAACCAGATTCCAACCCGGCTGGCTGAGCTTCCCGTCGGAATAGAAGGGGAGAAACAGTGTTCCCTCGCCTTCGCGCCACTCGGCGCGAGCGCAGGCGGCTCCGGCCAATCCGCAGGCGCCCCGCATGTTGCAGCACCAGGGGACGTTCCAATGGCGATTGGAAATCGCCAGACCGCCATCGCCATTGAACGCATCGCAGCCAAAGCCCCCGTCCGTCTTTTGACCGAAGCCCAGAGCGTTGTAGAAGATTCGGTGCGCATCCCCAAGATAGGCGGCCTGGCCCGTGATCCGCCACAGTTCAAACGTCAGCAGGAACGAATCCACGATCGCGCACGGCTCGGTCCAACTCGGGCGCCCGAACCAGTTCCAGTTGGCCTCGTTTTCAGTCATCGCGCGCTCCCGATAAAGCTGATAGAATGCCTCGATCTTTGGCAGCCAGCCGTGCCGGAAGCCGGTCAGCCGCTCGTAGAGCAGAAGATTGCGCGCGGCGCAGAGCGAGGCGTGTGCCTGCGCCTGGACCGCTACGACGTCCGTGGCAAGGAAAGCCTCGCCTGCCTCGTCGATCAGTCCGGCAAGTTCCCGGGATGGCATCGCTTGATAGGCGGTCACAAGCCCCTCGAGAAGGATGTAGGCGCAGCCGACATCGGTCGAAAGCCTCCAGCCATTGTTGATCCGGCCGGTCAGCTGCCCGACAGCGCCTCCTGCCCTGTTCCTTTCGTCGGGCGTCCGCGGGTAGCGCGCATAGCTGCCCCGCAGCGGCAGGGCGAGTTCCTGAATCATCCGCCCCGCCCAGTCCAGCGGACGCCGATCGCCGCTGTATTCGCCATAGCGGCAAAGGCCGGCTATCAGCCACCCGTGGCCGGACAGCTGCTGCTCGTCGATCGCATGCAGGTCCAGCGGCGGGCCGAGATAACCCCTGCCGTTGAAGGTCGCCGGCAAGCCGGCAACGAGGGCTGCCAATTGCGGAGGTTCGCGGCCAGTCGCCTCCGCCAGGGAGGTCCACGCCAGGATCAGCCGACCTTGAACGTCGCCCGGCCAGTTTGGTTCAACCTTGTCGGCCAGAATGGTTCCGATGTCGTAGTCCGGCTGGGACAGGCGCGTGGCGCTGAGCCCCAGCCGGTCGTCAAGGTCGCCGCCGGCGCGCAGCGCCGGGGCCGGCGCCGCCAACCCGGCGATGCAAAGGATGCCCGCAATGAGGGAAGCCGGACGGCGATGCACCCTGCCGCCCGTCCGATCCCGGCCTGAAGGCCCCAAAATCACCTTACTGCATCCTGAAATCGCTCACGACGAGGTTGTTGACGACGCTCTTGACGCCGCCAACCGCCATCGCGTCCTTCTCAGCCTCGGTCTTCTCGCTTTGGGTCGCGACGAGGCCGCTCAGGTGCACCACCCCGTTCTCGGTCCGGACCTTGATCGGGTGCGACACCAAGTGGTCGTTGTGCGCAAAATCGCTTTTCACCCTTTCGGTGATCGCCGCGTCGTCGGGCGGGCCCCCGGCGTCCGCCGTTGTGCAGCCGCCGAACGCGAATGCCGCGCCCGCCAGTGCGAGAATGAGGCCAGGGATCGAGAGATGGAGGTTCTTTTTCATGTGAGGCGTGGGGATGGATTGCCGCCGATCTGAAGGGAAGGGACCGACCATTTTCCGGGCGGTTTCAGAAGCCGGTCCAAATCAGCCAAAGACGCCTCCCCGAGGCAAGCCTCGGTTGGTCTCCGATCGAGGCATCAGCCCTCCGGAAAGGGGACGGCTAGAACCGGTGCACGTCCGGCCAGCACCACCCTCAGGCTTCGCTCATGCACCGCGACCTCGATCCTGGCATCCTCGGCATGGCACTCACCGTCAGTGTGAATCAGCCCGGGCGCCGGGCGCTCGATTACGAAACGGGCCGCTCGCAGGCGGCGAATGCGCGGGCTACGATCGAGGCTTCCCAGGAACAGCCGGGCCGCCAGCACCGAGGCGCGGCCTAGCCCGACCGGCGCCACCGCCACGAGATCGAGCAGGCCGTCGTCGACCCGGGCACCCGGGGCTATGATCGCGCCATGTCCGTATTGGTCGGAGTTGGCGATCGCGATCAGCAGGATATCGATTGTTTCGCGGCCCAGGCCGGCGTCGATGGCGCACCGCTCGCGGCTCCTCCGGGCGAAAGCCCCGAGAAAGGCGCCGACATAGCCGGGCAGGCCGCGTCCCGCGGCGCTGCAAAACAGCCGGCTGACCTCGGCGTCAAAACCCAAGCCCATCGCGTTGAAGAACGGCAGGCGGTTGGCCGTGCCCGTGTCGATCGGGGCGACCCGGGCGCCCGGATCGACTGCGAGCTTCAGCGCCGAGAGGGCGGAGGCGGGCACGCCCAGGTGCCGGGCGAGACCGTTGCCGGAGCCGCAGGGCACGAGCGCAAGCGCCACGGGGCTGTTCACCAGAGCCTGGGCGACTTCGTTCATCGTGCCGTCGCCCCCGACGGCCGCCACCCGCTCGCAACCCGCCGCAACGGCCTGGCGGGCCAGGTCGGTGGCATGTCCGGGGCCGTCTGTAACGAGCAGTTCGGCGTCGGGCCGATTGGCGGCGACGAATTCCCGCAGGATGGAAAGCGCCCGGATGTTCCGGTGGCGGGGCCCTGACCGGGGATTGAAGATGAAGTGGATTTTCAAGTTTGCAGGCCTTCGCGTGGAGCCCGGCCGAATGCACAAGGGTTGCCAGGCTAGGTTGGCGGCGGGCGGGGGCGAGTAAAACCATAAAAACGTTGAGGAAGGACCCGCCAACCATTCAGATGGTCCTCCTCGCTCCCATGGCGTTTTGCCTAGCCTGCATCGATCACAAATTCCGATGCAGGCTAAAACCCATCCCCCAACGGCACTCATGACAGCCAACACAATCGAACTCGTTTCATTGCCGCGCGACCCGCGCAACGTGCTCCGTTTTCTAAAGGTGAGCTACGGCATATACGGCGATGACCCGAACTGGGTCGCTCCGCTGCTGATGGATCTGAAGAAGGTCTTCACGGACGAGAACCCCCTGTTTGAGCACGCCGAGGCCGCCCTCTGGGTGGCGATCCGCAACGGAAGGGATGTCGGGCGAATCGCCGGGATCATCGACCGGACCCACAACCGCGTGCAGAAGGACAGCGCCGCATTCTGGGGTTTCTTTGAGTGCGTGAACGACGTCGAGGTGAGCAAGCACCTCTTTCAGGCCGTGAGGGACTGGGCCAAATCCAAGGGAATGGCGCGCATTCTCGGACCGATGAATCCGACGACGAACGACGAGTGCGGCCTGCTGGTCGAGGGCTTCGATTCCCCGCCCATTTTCATGATGACCTACAATCCGCGCTACTACGTCGACCTCGTGGATGCGGAGGGTTTTCGCAAGGCGAAGGACCTGCTGGCCTACGGCATGGAGATTGCCAAGTGCCCGTTTGACCGGTTGGCCCGGATCGCGGAATTGACCCGCCGGCGGAATCCGAACGTGACCTTCAAACCCGTCCGCCGCAGCACGCTCACGGCCGACCTGGGCAAGGTCAAGGAAGTGTACAACGCCGCATGGGAAGACAACTGGGGGTTCGTCCCGATGACCGACGCCGAGATCGACTTCATGGCGGGCCGGCTGAAGCCGCTCCTGCTGGAAGGGCTGCTTTGGATTGCCGAAACGCCGACCGAGGCCGTGGGTTTCCTGCTGGCGCTGCCGGACTTCAACGCGGCGCTCAAGCCGCTGCGCGGGCATCTGCTGACCCCCAAGCTGTTCGGCTTCCTGCCCTACGTGTTTGGCTGGAAGCAGCCGCCGTGGTGCCGCGCGGTCACGCTCGGGGTCAAGGCAAAGTACCGCAATCGCGGCATTGAAGCCGTGATGCTGGCGGAGAGTTTCAAGACCGCGCACAAGTTCGGATTCACGCACGCCGAGGGCTCGTGGATCCTGGAGAACAACGTGATGATGCGCCGGCTGCTCGAGACTTTCGGCGCGACGGCCTACAAGACCTACAGGCTTTACGAGCGGGAGGTCTGAAACCTGAAGTAGAGCCGGTTGCCGAGGGGGACGAGCACCGACGCCGCGAGGATTCCGGCGAAGACATCCACGGCGTAGTGATAGCGGCAGTAGACCGTCGCGGTGCAAAGGAGGATCATGACCGCGAAGTGCACCCAGCGAATCCGCCGCAGGTACAGAAAGGAGAAGAAGACCGTCGTGATGGCGATCGCCACATGGCTGCTGGGAAACGCGGCTCCCGGCTCCTCGAAATTCCGGTATATGCAGGCCATCACCTTAAAAAAGGTCCCGGCCTGGACGGCGGCCGGGAAGTCCGGCGCCTGTGCCGGCACAAGATCGGCCGGCAACGGGTGGTCGCCGAATTCCTTGAAGAAGATCCGCGGGCCGATGACCGGGGTGAAGATGAAGATGAAATAACAGACGTAGAAAACGAACGAGACGACTGAAAGGTAGTGGAAGAATTGCCCGCGGTTGCGGAGGAAAAGGGCCAGCCCGACCCCCGCAATCATCAGGTAATAGGAGAAATAGGCCGCATAAAGGACCTCGCTCACAGCCAGCCAGGGCAGCCGCTCCATGAGGGCGAGGCTTGGCTGCAGGCCGAAGATGCGGGCGTCCAGGCGGATCAGGGGCGCATCGAGAAATCCCGCGATGAACAGGTGGTTCAGCCAGCCCGTTTCACAGTAAAGGGGGCCGTAGAGCAGCACCGGGTAGAAATGGCGAATGAACTCGAGGATGCGGATGCCGGGGCGCGCAGCATTCAGTCGCACCAGCAAATGGATCGCGGCGATGCCAGCCACATGGGCCGCCACCAGCAACGGCCAGTCCGCGAAGGCGCGGCCATGCCAGCAGAGGACGATCATCCCCACCAACCCCAGATAGGCCTGGGTGGCATAGTCGACAAAGGTGCACAGTCCTTTCCCCCTCACAGCCATCCTTGTCCGCGATACCACGCGATGGTCTCCGCGAGCCCGGCCTTGAGGCCGGTCGCGCAGGCGAAGCCGACCTCCTGTCTGAGACGGCCGGGATCGCACACCCATCCTGCCGCGCTGAATTCGGCATACCGTTGCCGGCTCAGGACGCTGGGCCTGCCGGTCAGCCGCGACACACACTCCTGCAGGACGCAGATGGGCCACAGCGCGGCGGTCGGCAGGGGCACGGGCAGAGTCCACGCCTTCATCTGCGAGGCGATTTCCCCGGCCAGCGCACCCGGGGACGTGACTTCCGGCGAGGCGACATAAAAGGTCTTCCCTGCGGCGGCGGGTGCGGTCAGGCAGGCTGCGACCGCCTCGGCCAGGTCCTTCACAAAAACAAGGCTCAGCGCCATCCGCCCGCCGCCGATGCGCGGCACAACATGGCCCCTGACCGCCTTGAAAAGCGGCAGAAACGCCATGTCTCGCGGTCCGTACACGGCCGGCGGCCGCAGGATCACGAAATCCGCCCGGCAGGTGTGCCGGACCTCCTTTTCACCGGCCAGCTTGCTCCCGCCATAGTCGGAGACCGGATGCGGCGGGTCGCTCTCAAGCCCGGGCCTGTCCGCCGGCGCCGGCCCGCCCGCCGCCTGGCTGGAAATATGGACCAGCCGTTGGATCCGCCCCTGCTGGCGGTTGACCGCCTCGACGACGTGCCGCGTGCCGAGCTGATTGACCTGGTAAAACTCCGCGGCGCGCACCGCGTTGGTGCAGCCGGCGCAGTGCACGACGTGCGTCGCGTCGCCCATGGCAGCGTCGAGGCTTTCCGGATCGCCGACGGACCCGATGCGCAGGTCGAGGCGGGAGAGGTGACCCGTGATAAAACGCTTGTCGCTTGTCGGGCGAAGGAGCGCCGACACCTCGATTCCCCGGGCGTAAAGACTGTCCAGGATGTGGCTGCCGACGAAGCCCGTCGCCCCTGTGACCAGGACTTTCATCGTCCGGCCGGGCGGTGGTTCGCTGCCACGGGACTGTTGAGGATTGCGGGAAGCGGCCTGGCCCGGTTCAACGGACGCCGAGCTCCCGGCCGACTTTGGCAAACTTGTCGAGCGCGAAGTCGACCTGGCCATCGGTGTGCGTGGCCATGAGGCTCACCCGCAGCAACTCCTGGCCTGGAGGCACTCCGGGCGAGACAACCGGGTTGACAAACACGCCCTCTTCCCCGAGTCGCCGGCAGAATTTAAACGCAACGACGGTGTCCCTGCAGTATACCGGAAGAATCGGCGTCGCCGAGGCGCCGAGGTCAAAGCCCAGCGAAACGAGGCCCTTCTTCAGCCGGTCGGCATTATGCCAGAGCTTCTCGATCCGCTCCGGCTCGGATTCCATGATCTTCAGCGCCGCAATGACCGCAGCCGCGTTGGCCGGGCTCATGCTGGCGCTGAAGATCAGCGTCCGCGAATTATGCTTCAGGTAATCGATCGTCTCGGCATCCGATGCGATGAAACCTCCCAGGCTCGCCAGCGACTTGCTGAAAGTGCCCATGATCAGCTGCACCTGGTTGGTCAGCCCGAAATGGCTGGCGGTGCCCGCGCCCTTTTCGCCGAGGACGCCTATCGAATGGGCGTCGTCCACCATCACCGCGGCTCCATATTGATTGGCCAGCCGGCAAAGCTCCGGCAGCTGGATGATGTCTCCCTCCATGCTGAAGACGCCGTCCACCACGATGAGTTTTCCCGCGGCCGGATCGATCTGCTGAAGCCGGCGCTCCAGCGCCTCCATATCCTTGTGCGGGAACCGAACGATCTGGCCGTAGGAGAGCCGGCAGCCCTCGATGATGCTCGCGTGATCGCATTTGTCGGCCAGGACGAAGTCGCCCTTGCCGACCAGCGTGCTGATGACCCCGAGGTTGACCTGGAAGCCGGTGCTGTAAAGCAAGGCCGCCTCCTTGTTCACCAGCCGCGCCAGCGCCTGTTCCAACTCGATATGTATGTCCAGAGTCCCGTTCAGAAATCGCGAACCCGCGCAGCCCGTGCCGTACTTTTCTACCGCAGCGATGGCGGCTTCCTTGATCTTCGGGTGATTGGTCAGCCCGAGGTAGCTGTTCGAGCCCAGCATCAGCACTTTCTTGCCATTGATGATGACCTCGCTGTCCTGCGCCGAGGTAATCGTTCGGAAGTAAGGGTAGAGTCCTGCGGCGCGGATGCGAGCGGCCTCCTTGAAGTTCCTCACCTTGTCGAACAGCGAAAGCGATCCGGCATGGGCCGCCACCCCGCCATTCGTCCCCGGTTCCACCACCGTGTTGCAAATGGCATCCACACCCGTGGATTGCGACGGAGAATACGCCATAAAATCGCGGCCTCGTTCTTGTTTTTGCGTTGGCATCTTAGTTGATTGAAATCCGGACATCAGGAAACGGGCACACCGCCGTAACATCGCTGCAACACATGCCCTTAACCGGCACTGCCGTTGCCACCAGGCCCTCCTGCCATCCAATGCATGTCCCAAGTTTCCCTGCCGGAAGAAGATGCCTCGCGAGCATGGGTGATGGGATATTCGCTTTCGAACCGTCGGGCAATACAAAATCTCCGGACTTTTGGGGTGGCGGTCGCGTGAGGGCTGAGGACATTTTTCTTGGTTCTGCGGCGCACCGAACCGGGTATCCGAATTCGCCGAGCTAATTCAAATCGTCGATTCCGGGCCATCAGTCAATCGCGAGATTCGGGACGCCTTGGCAAAATTCGTGGCGCCAAGCCCCGGGCGTTCTGACCATCCCTCGGCCGCCTTGGGGGGGGTGGCTTTGGACCGGTCCGGCGCGGGCCACGGATCATCGGCCGCCAAAGTCGAAACTCACTTCCCCCTTGTGCTCGCCGGAAACCCGCCTTTGCGCGGCCTGCGGCCCCATCCGATCCTGGGACAGGAACTTGTCGCGCATCGCGGGAATGACATCCAGGAAAGCCACGCCGGTCTGGGGAAGGTCAAGCAAGGGCCCGTCCGTTCCGTCGTTGGGAGTGTAGACGCCCAGATACGATTCGGCCGAGGCGGCGCTCGCCGTGAATCGGCCGGCTGCGGTTGCAAAGGTCGCCCAGCGCCAGTCGCGGAAGTAGCCCTTGAATTCGGGGTCGAACGAATAAACCACGCTGGGAATGGTGTTGTTATAGGAGTTATGCCAGACATCCAGGCGCGTGCCCTGCAGGCGATTCTGCCAGACACGATAGGGGCCGCAGCCCAGCCAGGTGATCGCTTTCATTTCCGCCTCGGGAAAATCAAAACTGATGCCCAGCAAGTCGACGGGACCGTCGTGAGCATAGCTGTAGTCGAGCTTGACCCGGCCGCCCGGCGAAATGCGCCAGACCGCCTGCTTGAAGGCGCCCGCATAGTCTGCCACCACCACCACGTCGCCTCCGTCCGCGCGCGCAGCAAGCCCTGTGAGGGGGCCCGTCCCGGCCACATCGGCATAGGTGGTCGGGCGGCGTCCGAGCTGGTCCCGCAAATAGGCAATGAAGCGGGGCCCGTTGCCGAAGGGGACCATTCTTCCGCCGACATTCACCTGCAGCAAATACCCTGTGGATTTGCTGAACCGCAATTCCACCTCCCCCGCGGTGACGACCAGTTGCCCCGCAGCCTCTGTCGTCGTCACTTTCCCGGCTGCCGCCGTGGGAACGGTGGTCTCGGCTTTGGCCACCGGCCATGACCATGTCCACAATGTCTGCCCTGCCGGGTTCTTCGCGGCCAGATAGACTGCGTCGACGCCCTGCATGGGAGGAAGGTCCAGCTCCAGTTCGCCGCTGGCATGTGGCGGGACGCCGGGGGCCTGCGTGTCACCGCTCGCCAGCAGCGAATGTCCGGCCCCGCCATCGCCCGGCTTCGGAAAACTCACATACTCCCAGGAAAAGGCGCACCCCTTGAGATCGGTGAAATCGTAGCCATTGTGAACCTTGAGGGCACCCCGAAAGCCCGGATAAAGGCCGCTGGCAGGAGCTTCGACCTCCACGGGCGACCAGATCTCCTTGATCGTGTAATAGCTGCCTTCCTTTTCCCGGCGCGGCCCCATGATGCCGTCGGGGCCCAGGTTGCCCGAGTTGTCTATGATTCCGCCCTGATCGGTGCGCACCACCCCGTCGTCGCAAAAGACCCAGAAGAAGGCGCCTCCCAGGACCGGGCTCTTGCGGAGCACCTCCCAGTAATCATGAAACCCGCTCCCCAGGCCTCCGTCGTACAGCCCATGCAGGAATTCGGTTGGAAAATAGACGGCCGGCCCTTTGCTGTCGCGGACGATTTTGGCGTAATCGGGATAATGCGGATCGTTGACGCCGCTGTCCGTCGACCTCGGGTGCATGACCCGGCGCCGCTGGATATCCCAATTGACGAATTCGCCGTCGATGTTGCGGTTCCAACCCCCTTCGTTGCCGTTGTCCCAGACAAGGACGCACGGATGGTTCACGTCGCGCCGAACCATCTCTCCGATCAGGCGCCGTCCGACCGGAGTCTCGTAATGGCCGCCCCAGCCGGTCAGTTCGTCCAGCACATAGATTCCCAGTTCATCGCAGGCATCCAGAAAATCGCGGTCCGGCGGATAATGCGACATGCGCACGGCGTTCATGTTCATGTCCTTGATCAACCGGGCATCCTCGTAGCACAGCGCCCTGCTCAGCGTGCGCCCCGAGTCCGCCCAAAGGCTGTGGCGGTTGACGCCTTTCATGACGATCTTCACGCCGTTCAGGTAAAACCCGTCGTTCTCCCGCAGCTCAATGGTGCGGAAGCCAAATGAGTCCGTGACGGTGTGCTGCGCCATCCCGTCCTGAAGCAGCGTGAACTGCGCGTGATACAGATTCGGCGTCTCCGCCGTCCAGAGCCGCACGCCGTCGAAATGGGCCCTCAGCTGCAGGCCTTTTATCGCCGCGCCGCCTGCGTCGGCGGGCACCCTCGCAGAAAACGGCGCCCCTACCGGCCGGTCGTTCGCATCCAGGATCTGTCCGGTCACTGTGGCGCCTTCCGGCTTCACGCCCGGCCCGAAGTGCAGGTCCGCCGTGAAGTCCCCGTTGGCCCGCGCGTCGATTCCGGTCCAATCGATGTAGGCGGCCGGCAGCGACTCGAGGTACACTGGGCGGTAGATGCCGCCGAAATTCCAGAAGTCGCCCTGGCGCTCGGCCTGCATCACGCTCACATCCTCCGTCACCTTGCTGACGGTCACCTCCAGCCGATTCGTCCCGCCCAACCTCAGGAATCGCGTGATATCGTACTTGAATTCGTAAAAGCCGCCCTCATGGGCCGGACCGGCGGATTGCCCGTTTATGAAGACCTCGGTCCTTACCATGACGCCTTCGAATACAATGCGCACCACTCTTCCCCGCCAGGCCGCCGGCACGGTGAATTCGGTCCTGTATTTGCCCTGTTCCGACGCAAAACCGGGGTGAGACGCGAAGGGCTCGCCCTTCCTGGGCCGGAAAACCTGACCGTAATTATAGACCCCGAACCCCTGCAGCTCCCAGCAGGAAGGCACCGCAATCCTCTTCCACGCGCCGCTTTGCATGCCGGCGGTGCAGTAGAAGTCCCACGGCACGGCATCGTCCTTGCCTGTGCCGGAGAGGAACTGGATTTGCGTCCCTTGCGCCGGCGAAACGGGCTGCCCGCTCGTGTTCAAACCGAAGGCCAGCAACAGGGCCAGCCAGGCTGTCTTCCTGGGATTGTTCATGGAGGTAGTTTCGCGACGAGCTTTCATAACGGGAGTGGAAGTCCTAGCATAGCGAAATCGAACCTCTGGGCCGGCAATTCAACTCACGAAGGCTGCGTTTTCAGATTCCTCACGACGAGCCAAGCGCTCTTCGCGTGGTTGCATGCCGCATTCTCCGAGACGAACTTTACCTCACCAACGCCGAAATCCTAGCGGGGCCATGAGGCGCGCTCGGGGCTGGCCGACCGCCACTTGACACGCCGCCAAACATACTTAAAGCACACTTTAAGCAAATATGTCCTCTACGTCGATCCTTCCGCAAGACATCCACTCCCTGACGGACTTCCTGCGCCATCACAAGCGCCACCTTCAAGAGTTGAAACGCAGCCGCCGCCCGAGCGTCTTAACCCTGAACGGCAAAGCCGAGGTGATCGTGCAGGATGCCGCAGCCTATCAAGAGATGATTGAGGCAGTCGAAGAGGCCCAGACAAAGCAGGGAATTGCCGAAGTAATCGCCTCGATGGAACGGGGTGAAGGTGAGCCGGCGGACAAAGTCTTCGCGCGATTGCGGAAGAAGCACGGTTTCAAGGCCAATGGATGAAATACTCAGTCATCTTCTGGCACCCTCTGGCACCGAGGGGCAAAATGCGAAATTGGTGGTAGGACCTGGATTCGAACCAGGGAAGGCGTAAGCCAGCAGATTTACAGTCTGCCCTCGTTGGCCACTTGAGTATCCTACCAAAGGCGGAATGGGAAACTCTTCGCCTGGCGGGGTTAAGTTCAAGCGTATTTTGCAGGGCGATGCCAATCTTGCGTCCTGCGCGGTGTGGCTGTTTCCTTCGGGCGGCTCATGAATGCTGATATTCGCGAATCTCTCGGTCGGCTGTTCGCGAACGCCTATGCGGCCCACCTGTTTGCGATCGCGGGCTTCATCCTGGCTTTCTTCCTTGTGGCCCGGCTGATGAGCGAGAAGCGCGCTCCGGCCAACACCTTTGCCTGGCTGCTCATGATGATCCTCGTGCCCTACGTGGGAGTCCCGCTTTACCTGATCCTCGGCGGGCGAAAGCTGAGCCGGGTGGTCAAGCGCAAGACTCAGCTGCGCCCCACCCTGCCATTCGCGGCGGTGCCCCCGGTGGCCACCGAGGGAAGACCGGTGGCCCATGCATTGACCTCCGCGGGCGCGACCGCCCCTGTGTCGGGCAACCGGCTCCGGCTGTTGACCACGGGCGAGGACGAGTTTGCCGCGTTGGAGCAGCATATCCGGGACGCGAAGCACACGATCCACCTTACGACCTTCATCCTCAAGATGGACGACTCCGGACGACGGATAGTGGGTCTTCTGGAGGAGCGGGCAAGGCAGGGAGTGAAAGTCCGCGTATTGCTCGACGCGATCGGCTGCCTTTTTTCGAGCACGGCATTGATGGGCCCCTTGAGGCGCGCCGGAGGGGAGGTCGGCCGGTTCATGCCCGTCATTCCCTTTTCGTCCAGCGGCTCGGCCAACCTGCGAATCCACCGGAAAATGGCGGTTTTCGACCACGCGACCGCGATCATGGGGGGCCGCAACATCGCCCGCGAATACATGGGCCCGTCGCCGTACAAGAAGAGGTGGCTCGATTTTGGCGTGGTTATCGAGGGGCCCGCGGCTGCGCTTCTCAACGACGTGTTCATCGCCGACTGGTGCTTTGCGACGCGCCAGAAGCCTGAGAAGCTCCTCTCGGAAATCTCGCCTGATGTGTCGGCCGCCCGGGGCGAGAGCGAACTGCAGGTCGTCGCGAGTGGGCCGGACGTTCCCGGCGATCCCCTCTACGAGGGAATCGTCGCCATGATCCAGGAGGCCGAGAAGTCGGTCTGGATCGTGACGCCCTACTTCATACCGGACGAGGTCCTGTTGCGCTCGCTGGTCGTCAAGGCTCGCGCTGGCAGGGAGGTCACCCTCGTCGTGCCCGCCCATTCGAATCACCCGATCACGGACTTCGCCCGCCGGTACTACATTCGCGAGCTGAAGAAATCGGGCGCCCGCGTGCTCCTCTACCCCGACGGGATGCTCCACGCGAAGGCGATCATCATGGACGAGCGCATCGCCCTTTTCGGTTCGGCCAATTTCGATTTGCGGAGCCTGTTCGTCAATTTCGAGATCGGCGTCTTTGCGTATTCCAGGCCCGATGTCATGGCCATAAAGGGATGGGCCCTTGAACTGATCAAACGGTGCAAGGAGCAGGGGCCCGAGCGAAGCAGGCGCCGGCGCATCCTCGGAAATGTGGCCGAGGACATCAGCCGGCTTATGGCGCCGTTGTTGTGAAAACCTCAGGCCTCCAGTATTGAATTCCATTCAATACTGGAGGCCTGAGGTTCTAGGTCTTGCTCAACATGAACTCGACCGACTCGCGCAGCGCCTCCCAGCTGGCGTCGATGATGTTGTCGCTCACGCCAACCGTAACCCAGATCGAGGATCCGTCGCCGCTCTCGATCAAGACACGGGTCCTGGCCGTGGCGCCCTGGTTGCTGTCGAGAATGCGCACCTTGTAGTCGCGCAGCGTCATCTCGCGCAGCTGAGGATAGAACTTGTCCAGCGCCAGCCGAAGGGCCGAATCGAGGGCCCCGATCGGGCCGGTCGACTCGGCGACCGTATGGACCGATTCGCCCTTCACCTTCAATTTGACCGTCGCTTCCGCCCAGAGTTCGCCGCCGTGCCGCTCGATGATGACCCGGTATCCCTCGACGTCGAAAAACGACCGGCTCTTGCCGAGCCACTTGGCGACAAGGAGTTTGAACGAGGCCCCGGCCGCCTCGTACTCGTAGCCCCTGAATTCCTTCTCCTTCAGGTCATCGATGAGCCCCTTCATCTCGGGGCGCTTCTCGTCGAGCTCGAGGCCCATCTCCCGCGCCTTCAGCGCGAGGCTGCTTCGGCCCGCCATGTCGGACACAAGGACGCGCGTCCGGTTGCCGACCAGGGCCGGGTCGATGTGCTCGTAGCTTCGCGCGACTTTCTGCGCCGCGTTCGCGTGGAGACCGCCCTTGTGGGCGAAGGCCGACTGGCCGACGAACGGGGCCTTGGGATCCGGCCGGAGGTTGGCCAGTTCGTCGAAGAAGAGCGAAAGATCCCTGAGCTCGGCAAGGTGCGGCGCGCAATGTGCGGTGCGACCCATCTTCAGGATCAGGTTCGGAAGGATGGAGACCAGGTTGCCGTTTCCCACCCTCTCGCCGTAGCCGTTCATCGTGCCCTGCACCAGGCCCGCCCCGGCCTCGATGCCGGCGAGCGACACCGCGACGCCGAGCCCGCTGTCATTATGGCAGTGGACGCCAACCATTTTTCCCCCGAACCGGGAAACCGCGGCGGCCGTGATCCGGCCGACCTCGGAAACAAGCCTTCCGCCGTTGGTCTCGCACAGGCTCAGGTTGGACGCTCCTCCGCGCGCTGCGGCCTCCAGCGTGCGCAGAGCATAGTCCGGATTCTCGAGGTACCCGTCGAAGAAATGCTCCGCGTCGTAGATCACCTCGCGGCCCTCGGCCACCAGGTGGCGGACCGAGTCCTCGATCATCACCAGGTTCTCCTCGGGCGTCGTCCGCAGGATCTCGCGCACGTGAAGGAGCCAGGTCTTCCCCACGATTGTCACGACCGGCATTTCGCTTTCGAGCAATGTCTTGAGCTGGGGATCCTTCGCGGCGGCCACCCCCGCCCGCCTGGTCGCGCCAAAGGCCGCCAGGCGCGCGTGCTTGAGCTTGAGTTTCCTTGCCTCCGCGAAGAAGGCGATGTCGCGGGGATTCGAGCCGGGGAATCCGCCTTCGATGTAGTCGATTCCGAACTGGTCGAGCCTTTCGGCGATCAGCAGCTTGTCGGCAACCGAGAAGCTGACTCCCTCGCCCTGCGTGCCGTCACGGAGCGTCGTGTCATAGATCTTGAGGGAGTTCGAGCTCAGGGTTATTTCGCGTCGGCCGCAGCCTTTATCAAATCCAGAAAACTGCGCGACTCAAGGCTTGCGCCTCCGATAAGGCCGCCGTCGATGTCGGCCTGGCCCAGGAGCTCGGCCGCGTTGGAGGGCTTCATCGAGCCGCCGTAGAGGATGCGCACCCGCTGCGCGGCCGGATCCCCGAAAAGCTTGGAAAGGAGGCCCCGGATGTAGGCGTGCACTTCCTGCGCCTGGTCTGAGGTCGCCACCTTTCCGGTTCCGATCGCCCAGACGGGCTCATAGGCGACGATGATGCTCTGGGCCTGCTCCTTGCCGACGCCCTCAAGCCCGCGCTCGACCTGGACCTGGATCACCTTGAGCGTGGTCGAGGCTTCGCGCTCGGCGAGCGTTTCACCGACGCAGAATATGGGGCGCAGCTGGTTCTTCAGGGCCGCGAGCAGCTTCAGGTTGATGGAGGCGTCGGTCTCGCCGAAATAGGTCCTGCGCTCGCTGTGCCCGAGTATCACGTGGGTGACGAAGAGCGAGCGAAGCATCGGGGCCGAGACCTCCCCGGTGAAGGCGCCGCTCGCCTCCTGGTGCATGTTCTGGGCGCCGAGCTTGACCACCGATCCCTCCAGGACGGCCGCGGCGGTCTCCAGCGCCGTGAACGGCGGGCACACCACGACATCGACGTCGCTTCTCTGGCCGACATTGAAGACAATGTCCTTGATCAGGGCGGCGGCGTCCGCCGCCGTCTTGTTCATCTTCCAGTTGCCGGCGATCAGCTTCTTTCGGGACATGGGCATGGGGATCAGCTTTCCAGGAACGCGACTCCGGGCAACACTTTACCTTCAAGAAACTCGAGGCTTGCGCCGCCCCCCGTGGAGCAATGGGTCACCTTGTCGGCGACCTTGAATTTCTTCGCCGCGGTGGCGGTGTCGCCGCCGCCTACGACCGTGACGGCGCCGCGGGCTGTCGCCTCGGCAACCGCGGCCGCCATTGCCTTGGTCGAACCGGCGAAGCGTTCGAACTCGAAGACGCCGGAGGGGCCGTTCCAGACGATGGTCTGCGCCCGGCCGATTGACTCGCCGTAGAGCGCGATCGACTTCGGCCCGGCATCCAGGCCCATCCAGCCGTCGGGAATTCCCGTCGAATCGTCGGCCATCCGGACCTGCGCATTGGGATCGAACTTGTCCCCGCAGACGTAGTCCACGGGAAACACAAGCTTCACGCCGCGGGCCTGGGCCTTGGCGACCAGTTCGCCAACGATCTTTGCGCCCTCGGGGTCGAACAGGCTTGAGCCGATGGCCATTCCGTTCACGACCTTCTTGAAGGTGAAAGCCATGCCGCCGCCGATGATGATCTCATTGGCACGGTCGAGCAGATTGTTGATGAGGGGAATCTTGTCGGCGACCTTCGCCCCGCCGAGAATCGCCAGGAGCGGCCGCTTCGGGTGGTCGAGGACCGCCGCGAAGGCGTTCAACTCGGCCTCCATCAGGAATCCCGCCGCCTTCTGGGGCAGGGCCACCCCCACCATCGACGAGTGAGCCCGATGGGCGGTGCCGAAGGCGTCGTTGACAAACACGTCCCCCAGACGGGAAAGGCTCGCGCGGAAGGCCTGGACCGCCTGCGGATCGGCCTTCTTCGAGGTTCCGTCCGCAAGCTTCACCTTGCCCTCTTCCTCGATGTGGAAGCGCAGGTTCTCAAGGAGGACGACCGCACCCGGAGCCAGGTGCGCGCAGGCGGATTCGACCGCCGGCCCCACGCAGTCATCGAGAAACGTGACCGGTTTGCCCAGCAGCTTCTCGAGTTCGACGGCCACCGGCTTGAGCGAGAACTTCGCAATCCGCTGGCCGTCCGGGCGTCCGAGATGGCTCATGAGAACCACCGAGGCGCCCTGGGAAAGTGCGTAATTGATGGTCGGCAGCGCAGCGACGATTCGCTGGTTGTTCGTGATTGCGCCGGTTACCTTGTCCTGGGGGACGTTGAAATCGACGCGGATGAGGACGCGCTTGCCCGCCAGAGCGAGCTCGCGGATGGTTTTGAACGTTGGCATGTGAGGAGGGCCCCTTCAGCTCGAAGATTTCATGAAAACGGCCAAAGATCGCCAAACCGCCGAGGGAAAAGGGTCAAAGACGACCGAGGTGTGCTTGCAAGCACATCGCAGGGAGTCTGAGGCCCTTTTCCGAGAGCGGTTTGGATGAGATTGCGGCCGCTGCCGCGGCCATCCCTTTCGGGACTCGGCCTTCGGCCTCGCCATCTACGCGCTGCTGCGCTGCGTTGGACTAGTTTCATGAAATCTTCGGGTTAGGCCGGATTGGAAATCGGGGCGGCCCACGGCTCGCGCCGCGAACCGCGGAAGGGAACCGGGCGGCATGGCGTCGCCGCCCGGAGGTTGACAAACGGGCCGCTCAGAGCCCGGAGGCGATCTTCTTGAGCAGGTCCACGCAGCGGTTGCTGTAGCCCCACTCGTTGTCGTACCACGAAATGAGCTTGAAGAAGCGGTTGTTGAGCTCGATTCCGGAACCGGCGTCGAAGATCGACGAGGCCTTGTCGTGGATGAAGTCGGACGACACGACCTCGTCGGTCGTGTAGCTGAGGATGCCCTTGAGGTACGTCTCGCTGGCCTTTTTCATGGCGGCGCTGATCTCCGCATAGGAGGTCGGCTTCACGGTGCGGACGGTCAGGTCCACGACCGAAACGGTCGCGGTCGGGACGCGGAACGCCATGCCGGTCAGCTTGCCCTTGACCTCGGGCAGAACCAGCCCCACAGCGCGCGCGGCGCCGGTGGACGAGGGAATGATGTTGATCGCGGCCGTGCGCCCGCCCTTCCAGTCCTTCTTCGAGGGTCCGTCGACCGTCTTCTGGGTCGCCGTGTAGGAGTGGATGGTGGTCATCAGGCCTTCCTCGACGCCGAAGCCCTCCTTCAGGAGGACGTAAACGACGGGGGCCAGGCAGTTGGTCGTGCAGGAGGCGTTCGAGATGATGTTGTGCTTCGCGGCGTCGTACTTGCCGTCATTGACGCCCATGACGAGGGTGATGTCCTCGCCCTTGGCCGGGGCCGAAATGATCACCTTCTTGGCGCCGGCGGCCAGGTGCCCCTTGGCCTTCTCCGCGTCGGTGAAGAGTCCCGTGGACTCGATCACGACCTGGACCCCGAGGGCCTTCCAGGGCAGTTCGGCCGGCGTCTTCGCGCTCACGACCTTGATCTCGTTGCCATTGACGACAAGGACGTCGTCGTCGGTCTTGTCCGGCGCCGATTTCTTGGAAGTCACCGTTCCGTTGAAGCGGCCCTGGGAAGAGTCGTACTTGAGCAGGTAGGCCAGGTTATCGGCCGGCACAATGTCGCCGACGGCGACAACCTCGAAAACCGAGCCGAGCAGGCCCTGTTCGACGAGCGCGCGGAAAACTAGCCGGCCGATGCGGCCAAAACCATTGATAGCTACTTTGAGAGCCATGGGAGTCTTTGTTTGATATGCAGTTGTCTTCTGATTGAAGGTTCCTCGCAGACGCGGGGAACCCTAAGACAACAACCCCCCATCCGGCAGGTCAAGCTAACCTTCGCAGATCCAAAGGCCGCAACTAAGCGGCGGAAGGAAAAGATTGGCCTCCACCGGGCAAAGCGAGCCGTGTCCCGGGAAATAGAAGCGTTCGTGGTCAGCGAGTTGCCGCCAGTGCCCGACATCCGCCACCACCTTCCCCACGGCGAGGCTCGCGTCCTGCAAAGTAGGATTTACGGCAAAAAGAAGCCTTTCGTGCCCATCCGAGCCGTCGGCATTGTAAAGGACGGCGAGGGGGGCCGAGTCGGCCGCCCCGAAAAACTGGAAAAAACCCTCCGTCGGCCTCGAAAACCGCCGCACCAGCCGGCCCAGGTAGCCGCGCCGGAAGTCGATCCACTCGGCGAAATACGTGTGGGTGCCCAGGTAGCGGTAGAGCCGGTGGTAATCGAGGGCATTCACGTCTCCTCGCTGGTATGTGTTCGTGAGCCCGCGCTTCGACCTAAGGAGGTCCTGGCCAGCCGAGATCATGGGAATACCGACGGACATGAACAGGATGGCGGCCATCAGGTGGGTCCGCCTCCTATCGTTGAGCGTCGGATCCGATCCGTCGAAATTCGGGTTCTCCGTGATCATGTCCAGCCAGGTGCGGTCGTCGTGGGATTCGGTGTAATTGACCGTCTGTGCAGGCCACTTCGCGAAGTACCAGGGCGATCCGCGCAGGAAGTATTCCAGCCGCTTGGAAGCTCCCGCGCCGCGGACGTAGTCGCGCACAAAATCGCGATACCCGTCGTTCCAGGAGGCCCAGTTCGTGTCTCGCAGCGCGCCGGCGATATGCCCGCGGAAGCTCCACGGCTCGGCAATCAGGACGACGTCGGGTTTGACGCGCCTCAGGGCGACCGCAATCTCGCGAAGGGCGCCGACGCCGAGCAGCTCCGCCAGGTCGAAGCGGAAACCGTCGACACCGTACGCCTCAATCAGGTGCGTGCAGCTGTCGATGATCAGGCGCCTGACCATCGCCGAGGAGGGGCGGATGTCGTTTCCGCAGCCGCTCCAGTTCGTGAGGGCCCCCTTGAGATCCCGCTCGGCATAATAAAGGCCGTCGATGGCGAGGAGATGAGGCGGCACGCCGACGTGGTTGTAGACGACGTCGAGGAGCACCGCCATGCCGCGCCTGTGAAACGCCGCGACCAGATTCTGCAGCTCTTGGACACCCGAGGCCTCCGCAGGCGAAAGCGAATAGCCGACCGTCGGCGCGAAGTAATTGGTCGTCATATAGCCCCAGTGGTACTCCTCCGGTGTCTTCGCATCGGACTGCTGGACCGGCTGGAGCTCGACGCAGTTGACGCCGAGCCCGTGAAGATAGAAATCGGGATTCTCGACCCACTTCGTTAGCCCGCTGAATCCCCGCCGCTCCGCGGGAGTCGCCTCGACCGGCGCATTCGCGGCCAGATCGCGCACATGCGCCTCGACGATGACAAGGTCCTGCCAGGCCGGCGTCCGGAACTCGCGGTCGCCCGTCCCGATCCAGTCCCGCGAGAGGATTATGCCCGGCCCCTCGCGGGCGATCGTCGCGAGCGCGTACGGGTCGAGAATCCGGGCCTTCGGATCGAAGGCGCCAGGCCCCTCTCTCACCCCGTCCAGCGTGTACCAGTAGAGCCAGCCGTGCAGATTCCGGTCCAGGGTTATCTCCCACACACCCGCAGCTCCTTCCGCGTCGCCGCGGCGGCTCACGTCGTAGGTGAACGCCTCCGCCTCGCCCTCCATGGTCTCGCAAAGGTGGACGCTCACCCGTTTCGCCCTCGGAGCGAACAGGCGGAACACGGTCGTGCCACCTTCAGGAAGGGCGCCCAGGGGAAGCGACGTGCCCAGGTTCTGGAAGAACACGCCCAGTCCGAGGGCAACCGGCGGTCCCGCGTTTTCAAGGCCGACAGACCAGGAAGCCGATAGGTCGAATGGACGGTCCACCGTGAACCGCCACAGGTGCCTTCCGGTGCGCGCCGGATCGAGGAGGCGGTTCCTCATCCCGTTCTCGTCGGGTGCCAGGTTGGGAATGTCGTCGGCCAGCCCCAGCCAGATCTGCTCGCCGGTCACGAACTTGAAGCGGTGCGCCGACCGGAGCAAGAACCCTGCCGGGCCGGAGCAGACAAGCGCAGCCTCGCCGTCGATCACCGAGGGGGTGAGCTGCCAGCTGGCGTTGCCCGCGGCAGCCTGCCAGCCGTTGAAATCGCCGGCGACAAAAAGGTTGTCGACCGACGGATCGACCTCGCAGACAGGCCCGAGCGGAAGAACAAAGGAGAGCGTTTCCCCGGTCTCGTCCACAAAGTAGCCAAACGCCCGTCCGGCCACCGCTCCCGGCGCCGGTGCGATTCCGGTGAGCGCCGGCGCTCCCGCGCCCAGGGCCAGCCGCGGCGAGGCGCCGGAAGGCCAGTTCCTGTCGAATTCGACGATCCCGGAAGTCGTCGAATCGAGCCACGCGCGGATGACTTTGGCGGAAGGGTCAGACATTGAAAGAAGACTCTAAACCGCCGGATCGCGGATGGACATAGATTTTTTCAAAAATCCGGTCTTAATGAAAGCGTTCCCGTTTCTCCCATGCAGGTCCGCGAAAAGATCCTGGTCGCCATGTCCGGCGGCGTCGACAGCTCCGTCGCCGCCCTGCTTTTGCGCGACCTGGGCATGGAGGTCGAGGGCGCCTACATGAAGAACTGGATCAACGAGGAGGAGGTCATCGGCCGGTGCCCCTGGGAGGAGGACATCGAGGACGCGCGGAAGGTCGCCGAGCGGCTCGGCATCAAGTTTCGCGTGGTCAACCTCATGCGCGAATACCGCGAGCGCGTGGTCCAGTATCTCCTCGATGGATATGCACATGGCCTGACGCCCAATCCCGACGTCATGTGCAACCGGGAGATCAAGTTCGGCGTGTTCCGCGCCTGGGCGCTCGAGCACGGCTACACGGCGGTCGCGACCGGCCACTATGCGCGAAGGGTCGAGTCGGACCAGGTGGTCCTTCTCGAGGGGTCCGACAAGAACAAGGACCAGTCCTACTTTCTTGCGCTGCTGAACCAGGAGCAGATACAGGGCTCGCGCTTTCCCGTCGGCCACCTGGCAAAACCCGAGCTTCGCAGGCTGGCGAGGGCCGCCGGCCTCGCCACGGCGGACAAGAAGGACAGCCAGGGCATCTGCTTCATCGGCGAGGTGAAAATGGCCGACTTCCTGCGGGCCTTTGTGCCGGACCGCCCGGGACCCATCATCCGCGCAAGCGACGGGCAGACGCTGGGCGGGCACCGCGGCCTGCATTACTACACGCTGGGTCAGCGCCGTGGGATCCGGATTCCCTCGAACGCCGACAACGAGCGTTATGTCGTCGTGGGGAAGCGCGCCTCGGACAACGCCCTCCTGGTCGCCTTCGACCATCCGGACGCACCCGGGCTCTACCAGCCCGAGGTCCGGGTTCATTCGCTTTCCTGGACGGGCCGGCCTGTGGAGACCCCGGCGCCGCTCGAGGGACGGGTCCGCTACCGGGATCCGCGGGTTCCAATGGATTTCACGCCCGAGGGGGGCGGCACGGCGCGGGTCCGTTTTCGGCAACCCCAGCGGGCGCTCGCCAGCGGCCAGGTGCTGGCGCTGTATGACGGCGAGCGGCTGCTTGGCGGCGGAATCTATGTCTGAAACGGCTCAGCGCAGGGACGTCAGGGCAAGGCTCGCCGCGAACGCGATGAAGACGCAGCCGAGCGCGCGGTCGACCCAATGGCCGTGAAGGAGGAATGCCCTGCGGATCCTCTGGCGCGTGAATACATAGCCGACGAGACAGAACCAGCTCATCGCGGTCACCGGGACAAGCAGCAGGTAGCCGGCCTGCACGAGCCTGGGCGTCAGCGGGCTAATGACCGAGGCGAAGAGGGCGACAAAGAAGAGCGTCACCTTCGGATTGAGCGCATTGACCATGAATCCCGTCCTCCAGGCCGCCTTCCGGGTGGGCCCCTTTGGGCCTCCCGCCGCGCCATTCCCGTCCGATCCCCGCAGCTCCGGATCGCGCGGAAGCGACCGCAGGCCGCTCACGCCGAGCCACACCAGGTACGCCGCCGCGGCAAACTTGAGCACGGTGAATGCGCCGGGCGAACTCCGGATGAGGACGCCGATCCCCAGGAGCGAATAGGTGACGTGCAGGCACAATCCGGTCCCGATGCCAAAAGCGGTGTAGACGGCGGCCCGGTGGCCGTGACTGAGGCTTTGCTTGACGACAATCGCAAAGTCAGGTCCCGGGCTCATGACCGCGAGCACAGTCACTATCGCGACCTTGAGGAATTCCGGCCCGTATCCGTTCATTCCTTCGCCAGCCGTTTCGCCTCCCGAAGGCGGTGGGATGCAATCCGCTTCCGAAGCTCCGATTTGAGCCGTTCAAGCCCCTTGCCGCTCACGCATGAAATCTCGATGACCGGGACCTTGTGGCGCTTCTTGAATTTTGTCAGGTTGGCCGGCGCCTCGGGCAGATCCATCTTGTTGGCCGCGACGAGCCGCGGCTTCTCCAGAAGGGCCGGGTCGTGCAATTTGAGCTCGATCAGAAGGTGCTTGTAGTCATCCCTCGGGTCGCGGCCGTCGCAGCCGGCCATGTCGATCAGGATGACCAGCAGGGCGCAGCGCTCGATGTGGCGGAGGAACCGGTGGCCCAGCCCCTTGTTTTCGCTCGCCCCTTCGATGAGGCCGGGAATGTCAGCCAGGAGGAGGCGCCGCGGTTCGGGAAGGTGATACGGATAGTTGATCACGCCAACCTGCGGGTGGAGGGTCGTGAACGGATAGGCGGCCGTCCGGGGCCTCGCCTGCGTGATCGCGCGGGTCAAGGACGATTTCCCGGCGTTCGGGTAGCCGACGAGCCCGACGTCCGCGATGCTCTTGAGGACCAGCCTGTAGACGCCGCGCTCGCCCAGCTGGCCCGGGTTCGCCCGCCTCGGGGCGCGGACCGTGGAGGTCTTGAAGTGCGTGTTGCCCCAGCCGCCATTGCCGCCCTTGCAAAGGACGATTTCCCGGCCCTCGGCCGTGATCTCGGCCACGACCTGTCCGGTGGCCTCGTCCGTGACGACCGTGCCGAGCGGCATCCGCAATACCGCAGGCTTCCCCTCGCGGCCGTGGCAGTCCTTGCCCAGGCCGTGCTCCCCGCGCTCTCCCTTCCAATGGGACTGGAACTTGAAATCGACCAGGTTGTTCTGGTTCACGTCACCGATCAGGACGATGTCGCCCCCGCGCCCCCCATCGCCGCCATTGGGTCCGCCCCAGGGTTCGTACTTCTCGCGGCGGAAGGAAATGCAGCCGCGCCCGCCGTCCCCGGCCTGGGCCTTGATTACGCATTCATCGACAAACATTCTTTCTAGAATGCAGAAACAAACCCTGGTGCCAAGGCCGTCAACATGGCCTCAATTGCGCAATCCAGCTCATTCGGGTTTCTTGAGGGGGCAGTTGCTGGCCTCATTGACCGTCTTTGGGCCGCCTCGCACGGGGCGGCCGGTTTGACGGTCAGTCTGGGTCTCGGCCAGCTCCGACCCGAAAGGGACCCGAATGAGCTGGATTGCGGCTTCAGAGGACGATCTTGATGCCCTTGCGAAGGTAGGTGGGAACGTCCAGGTCCTGCCCGTCGAAGAGGTTCCGGTCGGTCTTCTCGAAGTGCCCGCGGCTTTCGACTTCTCCAAAGCCGAACTCGTCCTGCCGGGCCTTTGCCAGCGCGGCCGCCTTTGCCTCGGCAGGCGACACCGCTCCCGCGGCCGAAGCAGGCACCGAATCCTGACCGGCCGCTGCGGCAACCGCCTGGCCGGCGGTTCCGGCCGGTTGCGGAGCCCCGCCGTTCTGGGCGCTGGAGGCGGAATCCCTTGTCCGCGGACGCCGGTTCACAAAAGTCTGCCGGTTGCCTGCGGCGCGGCCGCCCATGTCGCTTGTGCCAAGGACGCAGATCTCGACCCGGCCCTGCCGGGCCTCGTCGATGACGGCCCCCATGATGATGTGGGCCTCGCGCCCGAACTGCTCGGCCACGGAGCTCATGATCTCATTCACCCTGGGCAGCGTGAGATCGGTGCCGCCGACGATGTTGACAAGCAGGCGGTCCGCCTTGCGGGAGAATTCCGGCGTGTGCAGGAGCGGGCAGAGCTTCAGGCTCGCGATCGCTTCCGTGACGGAATTGTCCCCGCTGCCCTCGCCGAGGCCGAACAGCGTCTTGCCCCCCCTTTGCTGGAATGCCTGGCGAAGCGTCGCAAAATCGATGTTGATGAGGCCGGTCTTGAAGAGCATCGACCAGATCGACTTCACCCCGCGGCCGACCCACTCGTCGGCCCGGGCGAAGGAGTCGAGGACAGTCTCGCTGTCCGCCGCCTCCTGGAGGAGGACGTCGTTTGGCAGGGGAATCACGGCGTCGCACACCTGCCTCAGCGCCCGCAGGGCCTCCTCGGCCTGCTTCAGCCGGCGGCCGCCCTCGAAACTGAAGGGCATCGAGACAAAGGCGATCACAAGCGCCCCCTGCTCCGCGGCGATCTCCGCAACGACCGGCGAGGCGCCGCTGCCCGTCCCTCCGCCCATCCCTGCCAGGAGGAAGATCAGGTCGCAGTCCTTCACGACCGCCGCGATCTTCTCGCGGTCGGCCTCCGCGGCCTCGCGGCCAAGCTCGGGATCGCCTCCGGCGCCAAGCCCGCGGGTGACGCTCATGCCGATGAGGACCTTGTCCTGGACGGGCGAGGACGAAAGCGCCTGGTGGTCGGTGTTGATGACCGCAAGCTCAAGGCGGTCGAGGTTCTCCATTTTCAGGCGGTCGACGGCGTTGGAGCCGGCGCCGCCGACACCGACCAGCTTGATCGCCACATTGCGATCGGAGAGGAGCGAATGCTCGAGAGGAAGTTCGTTCAGGTCCATTTTTGCGCCAGTCGAGTGTCTCAGGAATTCGCGAAAAGCCGCGTCACTCCGCGCAGGAATCCGCCGCGGCGCCGGCCGAGCGCCGCGTTCTCCGCCTGGGCGGTGACGCCGTAGTAAAGCAGGCCCAGGGCGGTGTGGAATCCGGGGTCGCGCAGGTTTTCGGCAACCCACGACGGGGCCTCGCCGAGGTGAGCCGAGATCCCGAACACCTTGGCCGCGCACTCCGTGATTGCCGGCAGCTTGGCCGTGCCTCCGGTGAGAACGACCCCCGCCGCGCAGGATTCGGGGGAAAACGACGGCCCGAGCTTCTTCTTGACGACTTCGAGGAGCTCCCAGGTCCTGGCCGCCGTGATCTGCTCGATCGCCAGGCGTGAAAACTGGCGGTCGCCGATCGCGAAATTCCCGTCGAGCCAGACCTTCTCCGCCCTGTCGCGGGCGTGCACCAGGGCGCGTCCGAACCGAGCTTGAGCTTTTCAGCCTGTGCCTCGGTCAGCCTGAGGCCGATGCTCACGTCGTTTGTCAGGTGGGTGCCCCCTATCGGCACGACCCCGGTCGTATGCGGCACGCCGTCGCGGTAGAGGACGTAGTCGGTCGTACCCGCGCCGATGTCGATCGCCAGAACGCCGTGCTGCCGCTCCTCGGCCGTGGTCACCATGTGGCCCGAGGCGAGGCTCGAGAGGACAAGCTCGCGCACCTCGAGATTGCAGCCGCGGATCACGTGGATGTAGTCCGCCAGGCGCTGCTCCTGGCCGTGCACCGTCCAGTAGCCGACCTCGAGCTTCTGGCCGACGAGGTTCTCGGGTGAAGTCGGAACAAGCCGGCCGTCGACCCGGAAGGGCCGGCGGATGTGGTGCACGACCATCCGCTCCGCCGGAAGCTCCTTGGCCATCGCCAGCTCGCAGACCGTGCGGATGTCGTCCTTGTCGATCATGTTGTCGGCCGCCTTCACGTTGACCGACGCCTCGTTGTAGAACCCCTCGAGATGGCCTCCGCTCTGCGCGAGGAAGACGCAGTCGATGCGCTCGCCCGCGTCGCGCTCGGCCTGCTCGATCGCAGCCGTGGGTGCCGTCGCTCGCGGCCTTGAAGTCTGCGATGGATCCCTTGATGACCCCGTGGGACGGGCATTCGCCGCGGCCGATGATCGCGAGCTCGCGCCCGGAATACTCCCCGACAAGGGCCGTGATCTTGGAGGTGCCGATCTCGACGGCGCCAATGAAAGTGTGTTGGGATTTCAATTCAGGGAACGCGGATTTGAATGTTCGGAAAGGCGTTGATCTCCGGCCGGACGGGCGACGGCGCCGCCTCGCGCCCGCGCGGTGCCGGGGCCGCCCCTGCCGGCGCCGGGCCCGCCCTGAACTTGACGGGCACATCCACTTCCTGGCTGTTCGGCCGGGCACCCAGGGAGAGGTCGATTTCGCTGACGGCGGCCCGGGCCCCTGGAACCGCGGCCACCTTGTCGAGCAGCACGTCCAGCCTGGAAAGCTGCCTGAAGAAGTCCTCCTCGGTCCCGAAAATGATCTTCAATCCATCCTGCGTGCGCACCTCTATCTGGCCGTCGGACTGGAGGTGTTCGAGCGAAAGGACGGCCCAGGTGCGGTACAGGTGATCGGCCTCGAGCCGGGCGCGAACGAGCAGGTCGGACACGGTCTCCATCCCGGCGATCGGCGCCAGGCCCTGGCCGCTGCGGACCAGCCTGACCCCGTCCAGCCACGGCAGGCTGCCGATCATCGCCGAATCGTAATCGACGCCTTCATAGATGACGCCCTCGCGGGAAACGAGGAAGGGCCGGGCGCTTCCGTCCGCGGACTGGGCCATGACCCGCGCCACGGGCGAGCGCTCGGCGACAGTCACCGACAGAGTCGCCGGAAAATTGCGGACGAAAACAACGGAGGCCACCTGGCCGCTCGCCTTGATCCGGTCCTGGGCCTGCTGCAGGTCGAGCCCCATCAGGGTCGCGTTCCTGGGCAGGGCGAGTGTCCGCCTTAGCCAGGCCGCGTCCTTGTTGAGAACCCCGTCGGATGCGAGCGTCAGGTGGTCCCCGATCGGGACGGCGTCCGCAGAGACGGCAGCCGAGCGCGGCGAATTCTGCAGAATCGTCACTACCTGCCAGCCCGCCCAGGCGACCGCGGCCAGAGTCGCAAATCCCGCCAGCATGGCCAGGGTCTGGCCCAGCCTGCGCCTGCGCCCCTCCTTCGACATCGCGCGCGTCCTCACGTGCTGGGGAATGTCTCTCCAGCTGCGGGTCGCGGGAAGGGCGAGGGCGTCTCGGCTCACGTTTTCAAACTCTCCGCAGCCCCATGAAAACGCCCCAACGCGGGTCTTGCCATTTCCCGAACCAATGCGATGAAATCCAACCCCACGCAGCGCGCGCTCATCGGCAGCAGACTGGTCTCTTTCATGCCGGGAAGTGTGTTGATTTCGAGAAAAAACGGTTCGTTTTCGCCCGTTAGCATGAAATCCACGCGCGCGTAATCCCGGCAGCCGCACGCAGCAAAGGCGGTTTCGGCGGCGGTCTCGGACCGCGGCTGTGACCGCCTCATCCACGGGCGCCGGCGCAATGTATTCGGTGAGCCCCTTCGTGTACTTGCTCGCGTAGTCGTACACCCCGGACCGGGGCCGGATTTCCACAATTCCCATGGCCCGTCCGCCGAGGATCCCGACGGATAGCTCCCGTCCCCGGATGCGCCGCTCGGCCAGCCACCGGCCGGCCGTGATCTTCCCGAGTGCGTCGGCCATCTCCGCCCGGTTCGATGCCAGGCTCAGTCCGACGCTGCTGCCCTGGTCGTTGGGCTTGACGACCACCTCTTCGCCGAGGAGCTCCGCGATCTCGTCCGCGCCCGGTTTCGCGTCGGCCGAGAACAGGATCGCCTCGGCCACCTTGATCCCGCGGGCGGCCGCCAACGCCTTGGTGCCCGCCTTGTCCATGGTCAGGCGGCTGGAATTTGAATCGCACCCCGAAAACGCTATTCCCGCCTTCTCGAGAAGGGCCTGCATCTGCCCGTCCTCGCCAAAGGTCCCATGGAGAAGGGAAAAGGCCACATGCCGGGCGGGGTCGAGGCCATCCGGAATGGCGTCGGCATCCACCTGAAACAGGCGGGTCCGATGCGAGCGGGCGAGCGCCAGGGCGCACGCCCTTCCCGAACCGAGGGAGACCTCGCGCTCCGCAGAGGTCCCTCCAGCCAAAACAGCGATCACAGCTTCTGTCATAATTCGTCCTTCCAGTCGCGGCCGTACAGCAGCACTTCCGGTTCGAGTTCCACCCCCTGGAGCCCCCGGACGCGGGCGCGCACCCTGCGGATCAGCTCGATGACGTCGGCGCCGGTCGCCCCGCCGCGGTTGATGATGAAATTGGCGTGCACGGGCGATATCTCCGCATCCCCCACCCGCTCCCCCTTTAGCCCGCATGCATCGATAAGCCGCCCGGCGGAGTCTCCCGGCGGATTCTTGAACACGCATCCGGCGCTCGGCTCTCTCGGCTGGCTTTCGTGGCGTTTCTTCCTGTAGAGCCCGATCTGGCGGGAAATCGCCTCCGCCGCCTTTGTTCCGGCCGGCTTGAGAAGGGCTCCCAGGGCGATCGCGTCGCGCAGCTCGGCGCAGTGCCTGTAATCGACGTGCATCTCGGCCCTCCGGAGGGTTTTCACCTCTCCCCCGAGCGTCATGAGCTCGACCTCCTCGACCACGTCGAACATCCAGCCTCCCATGGCGCCAGCGTTCATCCTCAAGGCGCCTCCCACGCTCCCCGGAATCCCCTCGAGAAACTCGAATCCGGCGAGGCCCGCGGCGGCGGCCAGCCCGCACAGGCGCTTGAGCCTGAGCCCCGCCCCGGCCCAGACACGGCCACCGGCCCGCTGCTCGAAGCGCGACCAGGCCTCGTGGGCAAAGGCAACGACGAGCCCATCGACCCCGCCGTCCGGCACCAGCAGATTGGACCCGCGGCCGAGGACAAGGACCGGAATCTTCCGCTGCGAGGCGGCCGCGAGAAGGATGCGCAGATCCTCCGCGCCGGCCGGTTCCGCATAGAGGCGGGCGGCGCCTCCGACGCCGAGCGTCGTCTTCCTGGCAAGCGGCTCCTCCCGCCTGAGCATCGTCTCGCCGCCAAGCCTCCCTCGGATCGATTCGGCGAATTCATCCCAGCGATTCGCCTGCGCCGGGGCCGCGCGCCGCTCAGCCAGCCATTCGCGGGCGAACCGGTCGATGTCGCCCGCGCCGACAAAGGTGACGAGATCATCCGGTCCGGCCTCGCCCGAAAGCGCCCGAAAAAGTTCCGGTCCGCCCTTTCCCGGGAAATAATCGAGAGGAACCTGCGCTCCTGATCGCTTCATCTCCTCGCATAGATCCTTTGCCGTGCCTCCCGCAACGGGTTCCTCACCCGCGGAATAGACGTCGAGCAGATGGACCCGGTCGGCGAGCGCCAGCGCCGAGGCGAATTCCGCCTTGAATTGCGCCGTGCGGCTGAAGCGATGAGGCTGAAATACGGCGATCAGCCGGCCGCGGCCCGCCACCCGGCGCCGCAGGCTCGTCAGCAGGGCGCGGATTTCCGTCGGATGATGGGCGTAGTCCTCGATGACGACCGGCCCGCCGGAGAAAAGGATTCCCTGGCGGCGGCGGACGCCGGCGTAGGCGGCCAGTGCCTGGCCGGCAGGCGGCACCCCCATGAGCTGGGCCGCCGCGAAGGCCGCCGCGGCGTTCGAAGCGTTGAATTCGCCGCCGGCCCGCACCTCGCAATCAGCCGGGGCAAAGAATCCGCCGAGACGGATCGTCATCGCCCCGGCCTCCCCGGAAACCACTTTCGCCGAAAAATCGCCCGTGAGGCCAAACGTGGCCACGCGCCGCCCGGACGGCCTTGCCTCCTCGGCCGCCAGGGCCTTGAGAATCCGCTGCGAGCGGGAGCAGGACTCGCTCGTCATGATGGCCAGGCGCGTCCGGCTGAAGAGCGCCAGGAAGGCCGCCTCGAGTTCGGCCGGCTCGCGGTAGTGGTCCGGATGATCCCAGTCCAGGTTCGTCGCAACCGTTATTTCCGGCGAAAAGCAATCGATCGTCCCGTCGCTTTCGTCGATCTCGGCGACCACCCACTCGTTCGAGCCGAAGGCGGCTGGAGGAAGGCCATCGTTGAACAGCCCCCCGACGAGGTAGCCGGCGGGAAAGTTCGCGTGCCGGAGGGCGGTCACGAGCATCGCGCTCGTCGTCGTCTTGCCGTGCGCACCGCAGACGGCGACGAGCCTCCTGCCGCGGACAGCTTCCGCGAGCATTTCGCCCCGGCGGACGAGCGGGACGCCCCGCGCAGCCGCGGCGGCATACGCCGGGTGGGAGGCCGGAATTGCCGAGGAATACACGACCCGGTCGACTTGCGCCGGCAGGGGGCCCACGGTCACGTGCGCGCGGTCCAGGAGCACGCCGACCTCATCCGTCAGGGCGTCATCCTCCCCCGAGACCGTGCAGCCGCTCCCGGACAGGTAGATGGCAAGCGGCGCAACGCCCATTCCCCCGACGCCGAGGCAGTGGATGCGGCGGCCATCGCGGGGAGACGGGGAGGACTGAATCTTGGCGGGCTTCATCGCATTCACGCGGCCGCAAGGCGGCTCGCGGCGCCCCTTCCGCCCGAATCGGCGATCCCTTCCAAGTCCAGCAGCATCGTCTCGAGCGAATTCGCCAGGTCCATGCGCCGCAGATTTGCGCGAAACTTCCGGAGCAGCCATTCGTTGAAGATCGCGTCCATCACCTCGCCGACGAGCCCGTTGATCATCGCCTGGTCCAGGACAAGTCCGCCGCCCTGACGCTCGAAAAACTCGGCATTCCGGTGCTGATGGCGGTCGGCGGCATGCGGATAGGGGATCAGGATGGCGGGTGTCTCGCACCGCACCAGCTCGGCCAGTGTCCCGGCGCCCGCCCGGGAGACCACGAGGTCGGCGGCCGAAAGAAGTTCCGCCATCCGGTCGCAGAACGGGGCGAAGCAGACGCGCACCGCCGCCCCGGTTTTCGTCCTCATCTCGACCGATTCGGCGGAACCCTTGTCGAGGCCCGTCAGGCAGTAGACCTGGATGCCTTCCGCCGCGAGGACTCCGACATGGGCGCGCGTCCACTCGTTGAGGACCGAGGCGCCCTGGCTTCCGCCGAGAACGGCCAGCACCTTCTGGTTGGGGTCGAGGCCGAGGGCGATGCGCGACTCCGCCCTGGGCAGGCGGGTAATTTCCCGGCGAACCGGAAGCCCCACGTGACGGGTGGCCCACGGACCCACGCTTCCAACGCGAACGCCCGGCGGCAGATAGACCCTTTCGGCGAACCGGCCCAGGGTGCGGATCGCCATGCCCGGAACCCGGTTGGATTCGTGCAGGGCGACGGGAACCCGGGCCAGCGCCCCGGCCAGGACGATGGATGCCGAAGTGAACCCGCCGAAGCCGATGATTGCGTCCGGATGCCAGCGGGCGATCAGGCGCATGCAGAAGACAAAGGCCCTGGCCTGCGAGATCGCGCAGCGGAGAAGACCGAGCGGGCGCCAGGAAAACGGCGCGCCGGGCATCCGCTCAAAGCGGAGCCCCGGGTATTTCTCGACCAACCGGGCGTCGACCTTCTTGCGGCTGATGAGGAGAATCACCTCGTGCCCCCGCTGTGTGAGCCCCTCCGCGAGGGAAATGCCCGGCGAGAGGTGGCCTCCGGTGCCTCCGCAGGAAACAAGAAAGCGGCGCTTACTCACGCCAGGCCTCCCGCGCGGACCGCGCCTGGTCCTGCAGGACCACCCGGCCCCAGGTGCGCGCCGTATTGATCAGCACGCCGAGCAGGAGGCCCATAAGAAGCAGGTTCGACAGTCCGGCGCTTATGAACGGGAGCGACATGCCCTTGGTCGGCAGGACTCCCGTCACGACCCCGATGTTGACCAGGGCCTGCAGGCAGATGAGGAGCAGGCAGCCGGCGGCCAGCAGAAAATGGAACAGGTTCGGAGCCCGGCGCAGATGCGCGATGCCCGCGGCGAAAATGACGGTGAAGACCGCGACGACTCCCACCGTGTACCACAGTCCGAGTTCCTCGCCGACGACGGCAAAGATGAAGTCCGTGTGGGCCTCCGGCAGAAAGTAAGCCTGCTGGCGCCCCTGCCCAAGGCCGGCCCCGTTTGTTCCCCCGGCGGCGAACGCCGCCAGCGACTGGTAAAGCTGGTAGGTGCCCCCCTGCTTGTTCGCCTCGACGTCGAGGAACGCGGTGAAGCGCCGGAGCCGGTTGGGCATCAGCATGACCAGGCCTGCGAACGAGAGGGCCCCCACCGCGATCGTCGGCAGGATGTACCTCCATTTTGCACCCGCCAGGAAAAGGAGAAGGACACCGACCGCGAGGACGAGGGCGGCCGTCCCCAGGTCGGGTTCAAGGAGGATCAATCCGCCGAACGCCCCAACGATCCCCAGCGGGTACAGGTAGCCGCGCAGGAATTCGCGCAACCGGGTCTGGTTCATCGCCAGGTAGTGGGCCAGGCAGAACACGAGGGCCAGTTTCGCAAATTCGGACACCTGGATGCGGACAGAACCGTAGCCCAGCCAGCGCCGGCTGCCCTTGACCATTATTCCGAGGTGCGGAATGCGGACAACGACGAGCAGGAAAAGGAGGGTTCCCGCAATCCACCATGCGTAGCGGCGCAGGTAGTCGAGGTTCAGACGGCTGGTGACAAGGCAAAGGACGGTCGCCGCGATGACGCCCGTCACCTGTTTTCCAAGGTAGAAGTACGGTCCCTGCTTGAAGGAGGCGCTCGCGCTGAAAAGAATCGTCAGGCCGAGGCAGGTAAGGGCGATTGCGCAGATGACAATCACCGCCACCGGGCCCGGCACCAACCGAATCTTCGCGCGCGGGACGGATGGCGATTGTTCGCTCATCACCATTTCTCCCGGAAACGCGCAATCATTTCGGCGGATTCGCCGGGGCGGGCTGCGAAGAGGGCTCTATCTTGATCACCGGGACGTCTGCTCCCGGCCCGGACGGCGCGCCGGAACCGGCGTCAGTGGCCGGCGGCGGCAGCGCTGGGACCGCAGGAATGGCATTGTCCAGCGCCGGGTGGGAGGCGGGAGCCTCCTCGCTGGCGGGCCCGCGGGCCTTCGCGGGCTTCGGAGCGTGGCCTCCGGCCGGAATCGTCAGCTCCTGGCCGGGACGAATTTTGCTTGGGTCGGAGATCGAGTTCGCGGCGGCTAGGTCGCCGATCCTAAGCCCGTAGGCGTGCGCTATGCTCCCCAGGGTCTCTCCGTGCCTGACCACATGCTTGGTGCCGCCCTGCGCCTGCGCGTGGGCCTGCGCCGCCACGGGAGCGGGCGCGGCCGAGGAGGGCGCGGCGCCCGGCGGAAGGCTCTTCGACGGGATCAGGAGCTTCTGGCCCGGGCGCAGCGTGGAAGTCGACTTGAGGTTGTTGGCCGCCGCGAGTTCGGAGATCCTCAGGTGGTTCTTCTTCGCGATCGTCCACCAGCTGTCGCCCTGGCCGACGGTGTAGGTCGTGGCCGGCATGACGTCGGCAACCGGCTGCGCTTCGACCGCTGCCGCTGCGGGCGTCCCCGGGCGGGTCGGACTGTAGAAGATGACCGGGCCAGAGGGAGCCGTCGGCGCATCCGACGGACCGATCGGCTGGAAGAGCGGAGCGGCGGGCGTGCTCGCCGCCGGGGCTGCGGCCAAGGCTGGCATGCCAACGGTGGGCACGGAATCAGCCGGCTTGGACTGCGTCCCGGCGGGGACGGCCGCGACCGGTTTTCCGGTCGAGCTGCATCCGGCGAGGATCAGGCCGAGGACAAGGTGGATTCCCACGACGATGCCGAAAATTCTGATAATTTTCATGGATAGAGTGTTGTAGTTTATGGGACGGATTGAAATTAGAAACTGATTCGAAATCAAAAGGCACGGACAGGGGCGGAGCGAATGTCGTGCACGAGCCCCTCGAACTGGTCTCCCCGGTCCGCGTAACCCCGGAACATGTCGAAACTCGCAAAAGCCGGGCTCAGCAGCACGTTGTCGCCGGGCCTTGCGGCTCCGGCCGCAGCATGGACGGCGGCGGAGAGGCTCGCGCATATCGAATGCGCAGGGCCTGCCTGCGAACAGGCCTGCGCCAGTTCGCCAGCCGTTTCCCCGATGAGGAAAAGGTGCCGCACCCGCGGCGCGATCCGGCGCACAAAACCAGCGAGATCCCCGCCCTTGCCCCTGCCGCCGGCGATCAGGAGAACCGGGGAGGCGAACCTCGCGAGCGCCGCCTCCACCGCGTGGAAATTGGTCGCCTTCGAGTCGTTCCAATAGGTCACGCCCTCCACCTCGGCCACGCGGGCCAGCCGGTGCCGGCCGAGCTGGAACGTGCGGGCGGCGGCATGGAGGATGCGGGGATCCAGTTCCGCCGCCCGCCACCAGGCGGCGGCGAGGACGAAATTCTCCCGCTGGGGATAATCGGCAAACACCGTGCCCGCGAGCGCCGGGTCCGCGGGCAGGCCCTCGGTGCGCACCCAGATGGCGTCGGCCGTCGGGTCGCCGTCCGAATCGAAGAAGATTGGCGCACCCGATGAAGGCGAATGGCTGGCGAGGCCTTCGGCAAACGCACGGACCGACGATCCGGCGAAGACGCGGTCCGATCTGCCCGCGAGGACCGCCTTGGCCGCAAAATAGGCCTCCATGCCCGGATGGCGCTCAAGGTGATCCTCGGCGAAATTGGTCCAGAGGGTCGCCTCCGCCCGGAAATGGAGCAGGGTCTCGGCCTGGAAGGAGCTCACCTCGCAAACCGCGGTGATTTCTGGCGTACCTCCGCCCTCCGCGGCGGCCAGGCCCGCGAACGACCGGCCGACGTTGCCGGCCACGACGGCGCGCCGCCCAGCGGAGGCGAGCGCATGGCAGAGGAATTCGGTGAGGGTCGTCTTTCCGTTTGTGCCCGTCACCGCGATCAGGCGCCCTCTCCAGAAAAGCGAGGCGAAGTCGATCTCGCCCAGGCAGGTGCAGCCCGCCGCGCGGGCCCTCGCAAGCCACGGGTGTGCGGGAGAAAATCCCGGGGAGAATACTACCAGCCCGTGCCGGGCCGCCGCCGCGTCCGTGAATTCAACGCCGGTCCTGTCGTAGACGGCGCTCTCCGCCCCCAGCGCGGCCAGCAGTTCGCAGGCGCCCAAACCGCTCACTCCGCTGCCGAGGACCGCCACGGGACGGGCGAGAAGCGGCGAAAGAAACGCTGGAGCGGCGGGAAGCATGGGAATCAGCGGAGCCTGAGGGTCGCAAGGCCGGCGAGGGCGAAGATGATCGACAGGATCCAGAATCGCATCACGACCTTGGTTTCGGGCCAGCCCTTTCTTTGAAAATGGTGATGGATCGGCGCCATGAGGAAGAAGCGGCGCCCCTCGCCGAAACGGCGCCGCGTCAGCTTGAAATAGCCCACCTGGATGATGACGGAAAGGGCCTCCCAGACGAATACGCCGCCGACGATGACCAATGTCACAGGCTGCTGGATCATGATTGCGATCAGGCCGATCAGCCCGCCCAGGGCGAGCGAGCCCGTGTCCCCCATGAAAACCTCGGCGGGGTGCGAATTGTACCAGAGGAACGCAAGCCCGGCCCCGACCACCGCCCCGCAGATCACGGTCAACTCGTCGGTCCCCGGCACGTGGCCGACGAAGAGATAGCCGGCGAGGCTTGCCCGGCCCGCGACGTAGGCCATGAGCCCGTACACCAAGGCGACCGAAATCGTGCAGCCCATCGCAAGCCCGTCCAGCCCGTCCGTGAGGTTGATCGCGTTGGAAAAGCCGACTGTCCAGAAATACACGAAGACAAAGAGCGCCGCGAGCGGCATGCTCGCGATCAGCGGGTGCTTCAGGAAGGGTATCCACAGCTCGCGGATCTTTTCGGCGCTGACCGGGTGCAGGAGGAGGAGGGCCAGGGCGACCACCGTCGTCAGCGTCTGCCAGATGATCTTTTCCCAGGAGGAAATGCCATCGCGGCTCTTGCGCACGACCTTGAGATAGTCGTCCCGGTAACCCACGGCCGTCAGCGCCGTGTAGACGAAGAGGGCGACGAAGGTCCAGATGTTGGGGACGGCCCAGAGGAAGGAGCTGAAGAAAACCGATCCGAAGATGAGAAGGCCGCCCATCGTCGGGGTGTTCTTCTTGTCGAACCGGCTGGCCAGCTCCCCCGTCCGGTCGTCGTCATAGTGCTGCCCGAACTTCAGCCGGCGCAGCCGCGCGATGAGCATGGGGCCGATGATGAATCCGATCAGCGCCGCCGTGCAGGCGGCCAGCAGCGTGCGAAAGGTGACGTACCCGAACATCCGCAACGGGCCGAAGTGATCGCTGAAATTGGCGAGATATCTCAGCATGGTGGGAAGAGCTTCTCCAGTTCGTGCCTGCGGCTGCCCTTGACGAACACGGCGCCATGGAATGACTTCAGGCGCCCGGCAATGTCCGCGCGCGGGACGGAGGCCAGGATCTGAGCGCTTCCCGCGCCCGCCTTGGCGGCGCCGGCTGCGACCTCGCCGGCCCAGTCTCCCAGGACGACGAGCAGATCGTTCGGGCGCATCCCGAGACCCGCCCCCAGCTCCCCATGGTACCGGCCGGCATCCGGCCCAAGTTCCTCCATGCAGCCGATCAGGTAGAGCCTGGGCAGGTCCTGCGGAGCGATCCGATCAAATGCGGCGAGGGCGTCCGCCATCGACGCCGGGTTGGCGTTGTAGCAGTCCAGGTATACGAGGCGCCCGTCCCCGCGGCGGACCTCGCCGCGCAGGGCCGCGGGCTTCCATTGCGGGAGCCTGTCCTGCAGGGTCGCGCTTCGAATCCCCAGGCGCCGCGCGGCGTGAAGGGCAAGGGCCGCGTTCTGGGCCATGCCGTCGCTGACCGGGGGGAGGACAAAACTCTCGGTCGCAGGCCCGGGCCCGCGGAGCACGACTTCGGTCGACCCCTCCCGGTGGCTGACCGAGAAAACGACGGAGGCCCCGTTTGACCGGTCATCGTCACGGCCCAGGACAATCGTTGGCGCCTTGAGGCCCCGAAACGCCGCAAACTGCGCGCAGGATACGGGAAACACGGCCACACCGCCCCTGCGGACCCGGGCGGCGAGGGCCGCCTTCTCGCGGGCCACGGTCTCGAGCGTGCCGAGGTCGCGCAGGTGCGCGGGAGCCACAAGGGTTATGATGGCAATGTCGGGCTCGATGGTCTTCGCAAGCACAGCCATCTCGCCGGGAGCGCTTATCCCCGCCTCGATCACCGCAAAGGAATGAACGGCCGGATCCAGGCGGGTCAGCGTGAGCGGGACGCCGATCTGGTTATTGAGGTTTTCCCGGGTGGCCAGCACGGGAGCCCGGGCGCCGGATCCCGGAACCTCCCCGCTGTCCGCGCCGCCGAGCAGGATTGCCAGCAAGTCCTTGGTGGAGGTCTTGCCCGCGCTTCCCGTGATGCCGACGACCGGCCCGTGAAACGCCAGCCGGTGCCGGCGCGCGATCGCCTGCAGGGCCGCAAGGGGGCTGCCGACGACAAGCTGCGGGATGGAGGCCCCCGCGACCGGCGCCCCGACCAGGGCCGCGCAGGCTCCGGCGCTTTGCGCCGCTGCGACATAGGCGTGCCCGTCGCGCTTCTCCGTCTTCAGGGCGACAAACACCTGTCCGGGCATAAGTAGCCGGCTGTCCGCCGCAAAACCAAGGACCGGCACGGACGGGACCGCAGTCCACCTGCCGTCAGCCCACCGGGCGAGGGAATCTGGGTCGAATGCCGCCATGATATCGAAACAGGTCCTGAAATGCGGCTCCCGGTTTCAGGGGCGCCGCTGCGAGTCGGGGGGACAAGGCGCCCTACCCGCGCACCTCCCGAAGCATCTTGACGGCGATCAGCTCCCGCACGACCTGGCGGTCGTCGAAGGGTATGATCGTGTCCGCGAACTCCTGGTAACTTTCGTGGCCCTTGCCCGCGATCAGGACCGTGTCGCCCGCTCGAGCCGCATCCAGGGCGATGCTGATCGCCCTCCGCCGGTCCTCGATCCACGTGATCTTCTCCGGCTGGGTGACGCCCTCCCTCATGTCGGAGAGGATCCTGTCGAGCGCCTCGCTCCGCGGGTTGTCGGCCGTCGCAAAGGCGAAGTCGGCGAATTCCTGCACGGCGCGGACCATCAGGGGCCGCTTCGTGCGGTCGCGGTTTCCCCCGCAGCCGAAAACGACAAGCAGGCGGCCCCCGGTGATGGGCCGGAGCATGCCGAGCGCATTCCTCAATGCGTCATCGGTGTGGGCGTAATCCACGAAAACGTCATAGGGCTGTCCAGCGTCTATGCGCTCCATGCGCCCGGGGACGCCCGGAAAGGCCGCGAGCCTCGGAAGGAAGACGGCCGGGTCGCGGCCGAGCCCCCAGGCGGTCGCCGCAGCGGCGAGGAGGTTGCTCACATTGTACCGGCCGACAAGCGGCGACTCAACGTCGATCGAACGGCCGTCCGGCCAGAGCGTCTTGAAATGCGTGCTTTTGGGACTGAGCACAATCTCCGTGGCCCTTACCGCGGCGCGCTGGTCCTCCCCGAAGGTGACGAGCCTGACCGGCGGGTCCATCCGGCCAACCTGGTCCGCGAGCCTCGCCCCGTACGGATCGTCCAGGTTGACGACGGCCACCTTCGGCGGCGAGCCGAGGCGGCCCGTGAAGAGGCGCGTCTTCACCTCGAAATACGCCTCCAGCGTCTTGTGGTAGTCGAGGTGGTCGCGCGTCAGGTTGGTGAAGACGGCCGCGCCGAACTCAAGGTCCAGCACGCGCAGTTGGTCGATCCCGTGGGAACTGACCTCCATGACGGCATCCCGGCAGCCCGCCTCGCGCATCTGCGCCATCATCCCGTAGATATCGAGCGCCTCGGGCGTCGTGCGGTAGGCCGGCACGGTGCGGGCCCCCAGGTCGTAGTTGATCGTCCCGATCATGCCCACGCGCCGCTCTCCGTTGAGAAACTGGCGGAGGAGATGGGTGACGGTCGTCTTGCCGTTGGTCCCCGTGACGCCGACAACGCCCAGATCGCGATCGGGAAAGCGGTAATAGCGGCGGCTCACGCGGGCGAGGACCGCCCTGGCGTCGGCCACGCGAACGAAGGCGACGCGGGCCTGGGCATGCGCCGGCAAATGGGTGGCGACGACCGCCGCCGCACCCCGGCTGACCGCCTCATCGATGAACTGGGATCCGTCCGTCCGCCGGCCCGGAAGGGCGAAGAACACGTTTCCCGGGACAACACGGCGGCTGTCCAGGGCAAGACCCGAAATTGGGCAGTCGAGGTTTCCCTTGCTCGCGAGGATTTCATCCTCCTTGAGATAGTCTGAAAGTTTGGGAGCCATCGAAAAGAAGCGGCTGAGGGCTGCGGTCTCGCGGCGGCTGCGCCGCTGCGTTCGCGAGCCGAGTGCATGGATGAGCGCGTAGTCCTGGGTCAGGTACCCGATCACCGTCGGCCTCCTTCCAGGGCGAGCAGGGAACGGCCCGAGCTTTGCGCGGAAGACGGCGGCCGGATCGCTAGATAAGGAATCAGTTCTTCACCAAGATGATTGAAAGAGGGCGCGGCGACAACCGATCCATAGGCTGTCTTTCCCATGAATCGCTCGTCCGCGTCATCGACGACGACGGATATCACCACCTGCGGATCGCTGGCGGGGAAAAATCCGACAAAGGAGCCTACATGATTGTGCTCGGAATAGCGAACAACGACTTTGCCCGAGGCCAGGGTCACCGGCATCGGCTTTTGCGCAGTTCCGGTCTTTCCGGCGACCTCGTAGTTCACGCCGTTTTCGCGAATCGCCGCCCCGGGAGCCGTGCCTTCGTCGCTCGCAACGCCCTGGAGCAGCCGCGCCATCAGGCGCGCCGTCTTTTCCGAAATGACGCGGCGCTCCTCCACCCGGTCGAACCGGTAGACGAGTTCGCCCGAGGAGTCCTTCACCTGCTTGATTATCTGCGGCTTGAGCATGACGCCTCCGGCCGCAATGACGCTCATCGCCTGGTGCATCTGCAGCGGCGAGACGGCGACAGAATACCCCGCCGGCATCCGCGTCATCGTCAGGTCATCCCACCGCCTGGTGCCCGGCTGGGGCACATTTCTCCGGAGTGCTGCAGGGCCGGGCTCGCCGCCGACCGGAAATCCGGTCGGCTCGCTGAATCCGAATGCCTGGACGTAGTGGTAGAAGCGGTCGTCCCCGAGTCGCATGCCCAGCTGGACGGCCCCCCGGTTGGAGGACTTCGAAATGACCTTCCAAACCGGAATCGGACCCGGAAAATGATCCCCCTGGTCGTCGTGAAGCAGAGACCGGGTCTTTCCCATGTAATCGATCCTGTCGATGTTGCAGTCGACGAGGGTGTCCGGCGTGACCAGCCCGTCCTCCAACGCTCCGGAGAGGGCGACTATCTTGAAGACCGATCCCGGCTCATAAAGGTTGGAAACGGCGACATTCTGCATCGACGCCATCTCCTCGCGCGGGACCTCGTTGTAGTGGTTGAGGTCGAAGGTCGGATAATTGGCCAGCGCCAGGATGAATCCGGTCTCGGGCCGGCTTACGATGATTGTGGCCCTTTTCGGGTGGTACTTCTGATTGATGATTTCGAGCTCGTCTTCCGCCAGGCGCTGAACGGTCGCATCGAGCGACAGGACAACGCTGTAGCCGTCCGCCGCGGGCACCTCCCTCGTGCGAAACTGCGCCAGTTCGTGGCCCTTTCCATCCTTCTCGGTCTCGACCCAGCCGTTCTGCCCGCGCAGAAAGAAGTTCGCCAGATCTTCGATCCCGCTGGCCGGCTCCTCCATCCGGTTCACATAGCCGATGAGGTGGGCGGCGGTCTCATTATGCGGGTATTGGCGGTGGTAGACGTTCCTGCCGTACACGGCCTTGATTCCAAGTTTGAGTATCTGGGCAAAGACATCCGGTGAGACGTCGTCGCTGAGCTTCACATACTGGACGGGCTTCCGCCCGACGGAATCCGGCTCGCCGAGCACTTCGTCGTTTTCGTCCGATGCCGCGGATTCCGGCGCAGCCTCCGCGTCGGGAAGGGGCGCCTCCAGGGGGTTCCTGATCGTCAGATCGGGCGAATTTCCCGTCGGGATGCGCCCTGCCGGCACCGCTGGAACCGCCTCCGAGCGCGGCGAAGAGCCTTTTGCAAAATTGAACACCAGGTTCGCCGGGGCCGCCGTCCTGTACCTGGTGGTTACGGCCTTCTGCACTTGTGCGAGAGGCAATTGGAGGAGCCTCGCCAGCTCCGGCCATTTGGGCGAATCCTCGGGTCGGACCATCGTCGGATCCACGCCGACCCTGACATGCGAAACGCTCGTCGCCAAGAGGGCTCCATTGATGTCCTGGATGTCGCCGCGCCTGGCATACTCGGGAATGATCTCGTGGCGCACCATCTCGATCGACGCCAGCAGGCGGTCGCGATCGATCACGTGCAGCCAGACCAGCCGCGCGCCGAGCGCCCCGTAGGCAAGGAGGGTCAGACCCGCCAAAAGGCTGACGCGGTAGGTTGAGGCAAAGCCCTTTGACATGTCATTCGCGGCTCAGCGCTGGACCGCAACCCGGAAGGAGACCGAATTCACCGCGTCCAGGAGCGGCCCCCGGTCCTGGAACAGCCCCCGGTCGCGCTTGGCGATGAGGTAGGCTTCGGAGTCCCCGGTCATCCTTTGAACCTGCCCGTCCTGCGGCTGCATGAGGCCCAGGCGCCATTGGGCGTTGCGCTTCAAAAGGGCGGTGATGTCCTGCTCCTCCGCTATCCACGTGTTCGTCTGCTGCGTCAGGCGTCCGACCTCGGCGAGGCGGTTCTCGAGGGCCTTGTTGGCCTGGGCCGTCACTGAAATCTGATGGCGCATCCACACCGAGCCGATGCCGACCGATCCGCTGACGCCGATCGCAAACAGGGCGCCGATCACCACCTGGTTCACAAACGCGCGGTTGTTCGATGTCCTCATAGTTTTCTTATCGCCCGGAGCTTGGCCGAACGGCTTCGCGGGTTGGCTTCGATCTCCGCATCGCCCGGGATCACCGGGCGGCGGGTCAGGGGCTCGGCCATCCGGATCCGCAAGTCCTGCGGAGTTCCGTCGCTGGCGTCCTCGGGCAGTCCGCACCAGCGCCGAAGCCATCGCTTGACGGGCCTGTCCTCAAGGGAATGGAAACTGACAACGCAAAGGACCCCGCCCGGACTCAGCCGCTCGAATGCCGCCGGCAGGGCCCGTTCCAGTGCGCCAATCTCGTCATTGACGGCGATCCGGATTCCCTGGAAGGAACGCGTCGCCGGATGGATTCGGCTCGTGCGTCTGTCCCTTTCCGGAATCGCACCTGATATCAACGCAGCCAGGGAAAGCGTGCGCCCAAGAACCCCGGTGCCGCGGGCTCCCTGGATCGCCCTGACCACCCTGCGCCAGTGCTTCTCCTCGCCGTATTCGCGGATGGCCCGGACGAGCATCTCCTCGGTTGCAGACTCAAGCCACACATCCGCGGGAACGCCCGACCGGGGGTCCATCCTCATGTCGGCACACTCGTCAGTCCTGAACGAAAAACCGCGCTTGGGATCGTCCAGCTGGAAGGAGGAGACCCCTAGGTCGAAGAGAATTCCATCGAATCCCTTCATCGGGAATTCGGAAAGCCGCCCAAAATCCCGGTCGATGAGCGAAAACCGTCCAGGATACTGCTCCCGCATGACTGCCCCGCGATTCTGGGCCTCGGGATCGCGGTCCATTGCTATGACCTGCACGCCTGGAGCCGAATCGAGGAGCGCCCGCGCGTGTCCCCCACCCCCGAAGGTGCAGTCCAGGTAGCGCCCATCCGCCCTGGGCTCCAGAAACTCCACGATCTCGCGAAGGAGTACGGGCTGGTGGCCTGGGCTCATGGTGCCGACTGGGATTTCCGCAGACCCGAGCATGGTCAGATGCCGAGCCGGCGCATGAGGTCGCCGAAGTTCTCGCCCGCCGTGCGGGCCTCGACCTTCTCCCAGCGCGCGGGAGCGTAGAGATTGAACTTGGTCAGCGTCCCGACGAGAACCGCGTCCTTGGTGATGCCGGCGTGCTTGAGGAGGGTCGGATCCATCAGCACCCTCCCCTGCTTGTCGAAAGTGAACGACTGGGTTTGGGAGAAAAACCTGGCGGAAAAGTCCTGGGCTGCCCCGTCGCTGAGCGCCATCTGGGCGATCTTCGCGTGCAGCTTCCCAACCTCCGCGGGCGGAAGCACCGCCACGTAACCGTCGGGATGCGGCGTAGCGAGGAATATGTCCCCTTCCGCATGCACGCCGCGCCAAGCCGATGGGATCGTCAAACGACCCTTATCGTCGAGGGTATGCCTGAAAAGGCCGGTGTACGAAGCTCTGCCTGGCTCTGCCATGAGGTGGGATACGGGGCACCATGTGCCCCACAACACCCCATTTCAACCCATTTCACCCCACCAAGGTCAAGCAAAGAAGACCCAAAAACCAAAAATCTTATTCACAGAGCCGCGCCAAACCCGCTGCGCTGGATTCTGCCGTTACGGTGGCCGGGGAACCGCCTTCAGAAGAATTCCGAAAGCGATCAGCCCGAAGATCTCATGAAAACGGCCAAAGATCGGCCGGAGCGCCATGGCAGAGACGATCGAAGGCGGCCGAGGTGTGCTCCGCTGGCCGAATTTCGTGAAATCTTCGGGTTAACCTGCATCCATCACAAACCCGATGACGATTGCGCAAGATCGTCGGGCGAAAAGGGCCGAAGGCGACCGAGCTGTGCCAAAAGCACAGCGCAGGGAGCCAGAGGAGCTTTGTGCCGACGAGATTGGGCAAGATTTGTCGGAATTTGTGGTGGATGCAGGTTAAACCTTGCGCGGCCGGGGGCATCAAATGAAATACGGTCGGCCATGTCGTTCCTGCATTTTCAGTATCCGTCAAGGCAAGACGGCAAGAAGGCTTGAAGCGAAAACGTCGAGAGCGCGGCGCCCATTGGCGGAATTACAGGCGATCCGCGATTGTCGCCAGTCCCCCGGCCGCGGTGGCCGAGGCTTCGGCCCCTCCCCGCGCCCTGCTCTGGCTCCTCCTGGCCATTCTTCTGCCCAACCTTGGCACGCTGGGCGGCTCGTTTCTCTACGATGACCTGCCTGTCATCGTGCATAATGAAGGATTGCACTCGCTTGCCCGGATCGGCCAAATCTGGACCCACGGCTATTGGCCGGATCGGCCGGGGTTGACCCTCTACCGGCCCGTGGCCCAGTCCGTCTGGAGCATTCTCTGGGCGCTGGGCGGCGGCAGCCCCTGGCCGTATCACGTTCTGAACCTCGTTCTGGCGTCGGCCGTCGTCGTTTTCGCCTATTGGCTGCTCCTCGATTTGCGTGTTGCAGGACGCACGGCCTTCTTCGCGGCTTTGCTCTTTGCCGTCCTGCCCATCCACACCGAGGTGTCGGCGGCGATCATCAGCGGAAGCGAGCTCTTGGCCGCAGCCTTTGGGCTCGGCGCGCTCCTGCTCTACAGGCGGGGAGCCCTGGCGGCCGCATTGCTCCTTTACCTGTTCGCCGTATTCTCCAAGGAGAGCGCGGCCGCGGTCGCAGGCATGGCCCTTCTATTTCCGCATCTCGGACCCGGACCCCGGATGCCGTTTAATTTCCGGCGTCTCGCCATCCACGGGCTCGCTGCCTCGGCCGTCGTGGGGCTGGCCCTCTGGGCCCGCGCTGCGGTCGCCGAGGGAGCCTCGTTCATTCCGGCGATCGATAATCCTATGACCCTCCTGCAGGCGCCCCAGCGGATTTTGACGGCCCTGTGGGTGCAGGTGCTCTACGTTTGGAAGACTTTGGTGCCAATCACCCTCTCCGCAGATTATTCCTACAAGGAGATCCCGCTGGTCATGGGCCTTCAGGATGGCCGGGCTTGGTGCGGCTTGGCCCTGGCGGCGTTGGCGGCCTGGGGGTTTTTTAATCGGCCTGCGGCGCGGCTGGGCGTGGCAATCTGGGTGCTGGCCTTTCTCCCCGCCGCCAATCTCCTGATGCCGATCGGCACTATTTTGGGCGAACGCCTGGCCTTCTTCCCCAGCATAGGCCTCGCCCTGCTCCTGGCGCAGGGTCTTGAACGGCTGCCAAGAAAGGAAATCTTTCTGGCCGCCTTGGTGCTCGTGTTTGCAGCGCGCACCTGGGACCGTGATCGCGATTGGCACGATGCCGATGCGTTTTATCCCAAGCTAGCCCAGGCATCCCCGAACAGTGCCAAGACGCATTACTTTCTCGGCTGCTACAAGGCCGCCCGCGACCATCCAGAAGACGCGTTGGCCGAGTACAACCGGGCTATCGCCATTTTCCCCGCCTATCCGGAAGCCCTGAACAACCGCGGCTGCATTCTGGTCGTGCTCGGCCGCATCGAAGAGGCCAAGGCGAGTTTCCGGGAGTGCCTGAGGTTCAATCCCAGTCACTCGGGCGCCGCCGCAAGCCTGTCTTCCCTGGAAGCCGGGATGACCTTTGTTCCTGAAAAGCCGTCGATCTGACTACTGGCTATCCCTGTCTGCTGCAGTCTTGTGTCCTAGTGTCCATTTTCATTTATTTTAAGGTAATAAAATAGATTGCTTAAAGCCTATTTAATAAGTTTAGTAAACAAAACAGAATGCTTATTTCAGGACCCAAACTCACCTCCCTCATGGCCGCTGCGTGTAAGGTGAAGCGGCAGGCCATCGGTTTGCGCCAGATCGACCTTGCGACCAGGTGTGGGCTCTCGGAGCTGACGATCACACGGTTTGAGCGCACGGGACAGGTTGGCTTGGGGGTTTTCGCCCGGATCGTGGTCGCGCTCGGAATGAGTGAATCGCTGGTCGAGGCGCTCAACGCGGAAGCAAGCCCGCGCACAGGTTCACGGACTGTGGAGGAATTTCTGCGGGCAGGACAAAAGCGACAGCGGGTCCGCCTGCGGCGGATTGGCGCGAAGATCTGAGAGGAGACGCCGATGCCTTCCGCGAGCCCAGTCGGCATAGACCAGCTTGGGCTGTACCTTGGGGAGCTTCGGATGGGCCGGCTTCTGTACCGGCGGGTGGATCGGGCCTTCGCCGTCGAAGTCACTCCTGAGTTTCTGGCGAGCGGGCACGACATTGCGCCCATCATCTACCCCCACCTGGACGTTTTCCGCGAGGGCATCGTGGAGTACCGCGGGGAGCCGAAGGCCACGAGTCCTTTCATTGCGGGCCTGCCGGGATTCATCGTGGATTCCCTGCCGGACCGCTGGGGACAGCTTCTCGCCGACAGAGAGGCCCCGGGGAAGGAATGGACGATCATGGACAGCTTGGCCAGCATCGGAGCGGGAGGCCCCGGAGCCATCGCTTTCCGGGTGCCGGGGGCGCCGGAGGTTGGCAGTTCGGAGCCCGTCCCTGAAAATCTCGCTGGGCTTGCGGCTCTGGCAGAGCGAATCAAGAGGAGCCTGCCCGACAAAGGTCGGATACGCACGGGCTCGCTCTCGACGGGGGGCACGCTTGGCGGAGTGTTCCCAAAAGTCGGCGCCCACCTTCCCGCGAAGATTTGCAAAGGGGGCGTCGTGCGCGCCGAGCGGTTGCTTGTCGGCGGGCTGCCGCCGGCCGGGCACGTCCCGGGGATCGTCAAGTTTTCGCCGATACCCGATGATGAAACGCAGGGTGCGGTCGAGTACGCCTTTCACACGATGGCGTGCGCAGCGGGCCTGCACCTGCCGCCGGCCTGTCTCCTGGAGGACGACAAAGGCGGCCGGCATTTCGCGGTCGAGCGCTTCGACCGAATCGTGCGACCGGACGGGAGCGTTGGGCGGATTCACGCCCAGAGCCTGAGCGCTCTTCTGCACCGGGACGCGGTCGGAGCGATCCGGTACGAGGATCTGATCGTCTTGGCGAGCCAGCTCGGCGGCCCGAAGGAGGCGCTAGAGGCGTTTCGGCGAGTGGTCTTCAACCTGCTCGCGACGAACCGCGACGACCACGGCCGCAATCATGCGTTTCTCTATGACGCGAGCAGACGGTCTTGGTCCCTGGCGCCGGCCTACGATCTCAATCCCAGCTTGGGCGAGACGCTGACGGCGATCCGATGGGGAAGCGGCGGTGAGATCCCCCGACGTTTTGGCGAGGTGTTGGAATTGGCCGCGAGTGGTGGGATCTCCGAAGCTGAGGCAGTCGAGGTTTTCGAGCAGGTCGAATCGGCGGTTGCACAGTGGCCGAAACATGCCCGGGCCTCGGGCGTTTCGCCCGAGGCGGCTGGGGCTTGGGGCGAAGGAATCTTGAGCGCTGCCAAGCAGGGCGGACCGCTGCGAACCGACGCGAAGGCGTTTATCGCCTCAAGGCGAGGGACGCGCTCGGTAAGTTAGGCTGCGCCATTGCCTCGCCTGCCCGCGGTGCCGTTCACGAATCCACCGCGACTGGAACGGATTCAAGCGGACGACACGCGCTCTCGGCAAATCGCTATTTCGTCTTAGCCGACCCCTTTTGGCGGTTGGTTGGTGAGCAGCCAATAGAGTCCGAGGTCGCGCACCGCCTCGGCGAAGTGTTCGAAGTTCACCGGCTTCACGATGTAACTGTTCACCCCGAATTTGTAGCTCTCGACCACGTCGCTCTGCTCCTTCGACGAGGTGAGTACGACAATGGGAATCATCTTTGTGCGGGGGTCGCTCTTGATGCGCTTTAACACCTCCAGTCCGTCGACTTTCGGCAGTTTCAAGTCCAGCAGAATGACCCTTGGGAACTCGGTGATCCGGCGCTCGGAGTGCTGCCCCTCGCAGAAGATAAACTCCAGCGCCTCGGCGCCATCGCGGCAGACTTGGATGCGGTTCGCGAGATTGGCCTTGTGCAGGACCCGGAGCGTCATCTCGAGATCCTCCGGATTGTCTTCAACAAGCAAAAGGTCAACGGCTTCGGGTTCGGTCATGATTTGGCTTTCTTTTCGATGGTGAAATAAAACGTCGCTCCGCGGTCAATGGCCGCCTCTACCCAAACGCGGCCGCCATGCCGGAGAACTATGCGCTTCACAATCGCCAGGCCGACTCCGGTGCCCTCGTAGTCCTCCGCCCGGTGCAAGCGTTGAAAGACGCCAAAGAATTTGTCGACATAGTGCATGTCGAAGCCGGTGCCGTTGTCTCGGACGAAGTATGCCACCTCGCCCTTGTCCGACACGCTGCCGATTTCAATCACGGCGTGCTCGCGCTTGCGCGTATACTTCAGGGCGTTCGAGAGCAGATTCACCCAGACCCGCTTCAACAATGCCGGGTCCCCCGTGCACTCGGGCAGGTCTCCGATATGGACCACGACCTGCCGGTCCGGCCAAGGCGAACCCAATTCTTCGAGGGCAGTGCGGACAAGCCGTTCGGTGTCAACCGCGCGTTGTTCACCGGCTGGCGGTTGAGCTGAAGTCGTGCTCCGCCTCCTTGGGATTGCGCTTCGCACGCCGATTCGTCCTACAGTTGACGTCCTCCCATAACGACGATAGGTATATTCCTTATGAAATATACCTACAGCATCAAGGAGGCGCAGACGCAACTTCCGGCGCTGGTACGGGAGGCTGAAACCGGAAGCCTTGCCACCATAACCAGACACGACAGGCCGGTAGCCTACGTTCTCGGAGCCGATGACCTTGCGTCCTTGGTCGAAACGATGGAAACCCTCGCGAATCCTGCGGCGATGGCGGCGATTGCCGACGCGGAGGCCGGAAAGGGCAACGCTTATTCTCTCGACGACATCGCAGAGTGAAATACCACGTCCAACTTCGTCAGCAAGTGAAGGATTTTCTTGGAGCACTCGCGCCGGGGCCAAGGCGCCGCTTGAAGCTCGCGATACGGGCACTTGAGAGAGAGGGAGGACATTGTCTGCCGCTGCGAGAACGCCTTGCCGGGTACAGCCGATTGCGGATTGGCGGCTACCGCGTGATCTTTCGCTATCTGCCGAACGGGGTTATCGAGTGCGTTCACGCCGAACAGCGAAGCTTGGTGTATCATCTCTTCGAGCGTGAAATGCTGGCCCATCTTCGGCGCGACGACGAGGAAGGCACTTCGATCGGAGATCCCGGTGTGGCCGAAGAACCGGGGCGATGCGTGTCGAAGCCGGCTAAGAAAAATTCGACTGTGAAAGGCCCGCTTTATTCGCAACAATGAGCTTGGCGAATCCGTTGTCTGATCTTTCCAAATGGACATTTAAAAAAAACAGCCCGCGGATATCAGCGGGCTGGTCGGCCGGATTGCGTCGCGTCGAGCGCCGGACGCGCCCTATGAATCCTCAGAAGTGCCAGGTGATATCACACAGAAAGGTTGTCTGTGATTGCCGGGTGCCATTGTCGTAGGCGCCGGCCATGCGGACGGGAGCGCCGGTTGTGTCATCGGGACCGGTGGCGCTTTCGAGCCCGTTGGCTGTGAAACAATGCTCGAAGCGAACCTCCGGACAGGAGACGATCAGCTTGTTCATAATGGGGTTGTCTTCGCCCCAGGGGAAAACATCCTTCTCCATGGAGCGCAACGGCCCGGCCACGGAAAGGGATCCGCCCGTTTCCGAGTCCGCGCCAGCCTCCAGAAGGGCAGCGTCGTCATGAAGCCTGGTGCAACGGACTTTCTACGGATAACCGCCGGTGCGGCCGTGTTTTTTGGGGTCGTCATTCTGGGGCTCCACTACCGGAGCCTGGAGAATTCGGCCGGGCAGCTGGCATCGAGGGCCACGCGCCTGGAATTGGTCGAACAGGTGCGCCTTGCCGTCGCCCTCGCCTCCGAGGCGGAAAAAAGCGCGGTAATGGCCGACACCGACGGGGATTCGCGGACATTTGCCGACCAGGCGCGCGCGTCGACCGCGAAGGCGGAACAGGGCCGCCTGAAGTTGGAGGGCCTTCTGGCGGCGGATGGCAGCCAGGACGAAAAAGCGACCCTGGCCCAATTCTCCCAATCATTTGCCGAGTTGCAGCGTATCGACAAGGAGCTGCTGGACCTGGCCGTAAGAAACAGCAACCTGAAGGCATACAGCCTGGCGTTCGGACCGGCTGCCGCGGAGATCCGGGAGATGGACGCGGCGCTGGCTCGGGTGGCCGCCGATAAAGGCGCCTCAGGCCAGGCGGACAACCTTAGAGTCACGGAGCTCGCCGACGGCGCCCGGATTGCGGCCCTGCGCATCCTGGCCCTTCTTCCCCCGCACATCGCCGAGGAAAGCAACCGGAGGATGGACGAGATGGAGGCGGCGATGGCAGCGGAGGATCGAATGGTCCGGAGCAACCTGGAAAACCTGGCGGCCCTCCCGAACTTGGGCGGCAACACGGATCTCGCGGCCGCTATGGGCCGTTACGCCCGTTTCAGCGGCCTTAGGGCGCAGATTCTCAAGCTATCCCGCGAAAACACCAACGTGCGCTCCCTCGCCATCTCGCTGAGCCAGAAGCGCAAGGCCATGCTTGTCTGTGAGGATGCCCTGTCCGCCCTTGAACAGGCAATCAGGGCGGAACCTGCGAACGCACCGCCCAGAAGCGCGCCGGTCAGTCCGCGGTGAGGCCCGCCTCGCGGAGGTTCATTTCGCCCGGAGGAGAAGCACCGGCACGCTGACATTGTGCCGCACCAGCCTGGAGGCCGACCCAAGGAAGAGGTCCCCCACGAAGCGGTGCCCGTGGGTGCTCATCGCAACGAGGTCGCAGCCCTTGTCGCGAACCCACTTGACGATCTCCTTGCCCGGCTCCCCGAAGGCCATCTGAGCCTCAGCGGGAATGCCAAGGGATTGAAACTCGGCCTGCACCCGGCGCAGATAGGCAGTGTCCTCGGATATCTCGGGGCTCACCGCATCGGCTCCATGGGTTCGGGCTGCCCAACCGTCGGCGACATGAAGCAGGACGACACGGCTGTGCATGGCCTTTGCAAGCGACTTGATATGCTCGATGATAACCCGGTCCGAGGGGGTCGTGTCCAGCGTCAGAAGGATTTTGTTGTACATGGCTGCTACTCAGTCGGGTTTGTGCGGGAGATCGGAATTCAATGGCCGGCAATGACGACCCAAGCCTGCTTCAGCGCATCCGGCAAGCTGTAGATATCCATGGCTGTGATCATGATCGCGGTGCCCCAGCCGGTGATGATGAGGAACCAGCCGCTTCGCCACTTTCCCATCCGCTTGCGTGAACTGGCAAAGTGCAGCAACGGGAACATGGCAAAGGGCAGGACGAGGCACAGAACCACCTGGCTCAGGTTGACCAGGTCGGTCACGCTGCTCGTGCCGCGGACGCTGATGATGAGGATCGCCGGAATCACCGCCAGCGCGCGGGTGATCAGCCGCCGCACCCAGGGCCTGATCCGCCAGTGCATGAATCCCTCCATCACGACCTGCCCGGCGAGGGTTCCGGTGATCGTGCTGCTCTGGCCGCTGGCAAGAAGCGCCACGGCGAATAGCGTGCTTGCGAGCACCGTTCCGAGGAGCGGGGCGATCGTCAGATACGCCACCCGGATCCAGTCGCTGTCCGCCGTGAACGCGACCACCCGGCCGCCGGCCAGCGTTATGCTGTCCTTGCCGTAAAAAACGATTGCCGCAAGGACCAGGATGGCGGCATTGATGAAGAAGGCGATCGTCAGGGCGACCGCGGTGTCGATCGTGTTGAAACGGATGGCGCGGCGCACGGACTCCTCGTCCTTCTGCAGCTTGCGGGTCTGCACAAGCGCCGTGTGAAGGTACAGGTTGTGCGGCATGACGGTCGCTCCGATGATTCCGATCGCCACGACCAGCATGCCGGCCTGGGCGAAGTCGGGCCGCACGATGGCGTGGCCCATTTCCATGAAGTCGGGCCGGGTCTGGGCCAGCCCGAAAATCTCGATGCCGTAGCAGACGGCGATCGTAAGGACGAAGACCGTGACCACCGCCTCGATCAGCCTTGCGCCGAACCCCTGCAGGGCGAGGAGGAGCAGAACATCGAACGCCGTGATGATAATCGCCCACTGCAGGGGAATGTGAAACAGCATGTTGAGCGCCACCGCGCTGCCGAGGGCCTCGGCAAGGTCCGTCATGCCGATCGCGATCTCCATCGTGATCCAATTGGGCCAGCGCGTCCACTTGGGGTAGTAATCGCGGCAGCACTGGGCCAGGTCCTTGCCCGTCGCGACGCCCAGGCGGGCCGAGATCACCTGGAGAATGACCGCCATCAGGCTCGCCAGGGCGACCACCCAAAGCAGGCCGTATTTGAATTGCGCCCCACCCTGCAAGTCTGTGCCCCAGTTGCCCGGGTCCATGTAGCCGACGCTGATCAGGATCGCCGGTCCGACGAAGGCCCGCCAATTCCGCCAGAAGCTCGCATGGCCGTCCGGGACATTCACCGTGCCATGCAGTCCCTCGAGCGAGACATGGCTGGATTGCTGTGCGCCGCCGCCGGGAGCAGCGGCTTCGCCATCCGCCCCTTTCCGGGGCCCCAAGGGCGTCTCGCCGGAATCACTCATGATCGCCGGGCGCGGTCCTCGATAGTTGGAAAGCTAAAAATGGCACCAATGGCGAATAACAGGCAATATTTTGAGTCGTCAAACTATTTTTTAATACAACTCAAAACAATCTGCAAACTGATCCAAACAGCCGATCTTCTGGCGTGCATTCAGGCCCCTTCTGCCCGCGGGGCCGGCCGCGTGCGGCGATTCGAAGATCGAAGGATTCTGCACAAATATCCAATCTGGACGCTCCCATGCGATCAACCTTCAGCCGGCTTGCATGCGGCTGCCTCCTGCAGGCCGCCGTCCTGCGCGGCGCGGAGAGCCCGGACCGGGTTTCAATCGGGCCCGGGGGCGGCCGTGCGCCCGCTCCCGAAACGCTGACGCTGGCCCGGGCCCTGGACCTGGCGCGCCGCCAGAATTGGCAGCTCGCCAATGCCGCATTGGACATGGAAATCGGCTCCGACCGTATCGCCCAGGCCCGGACCTACCGCTATCCGCAGCTGAACGTCTACGGCATCGGCGGATACCTGCTGTCGACGCTCGATTTCCAGTTCCGCCAGGGCGCATTCGGCGTCTACCCGGGCCTGGGCCCCATTCCCGGCATCGACACGACGATCAATTCGCCGCGCCAGTCCCTTTTCGCCGGGATGGCCCTCTTCACCGAGCCCCTGTCCCAGCAATACAGGATCAGCCTGAGGATCCAGGAAGCCGAGGTCGGCAGGCGCGTCGACCAGGAAAAACTGCGCGCACGGCAGCAGGCGGTCTGCATGGAGGTCAAGCGCGTGTATTTCGGGCTGGTGCAGGCGCAGAGCGAGCTCGAGTCGAGCGCCGAGGCGCTCGGCTTTGCGCGGGAATTGGAGCGGATCACACAGAATGCGGTGGCGGAGGGGACCGCGCTCCGATCGGACGAAATCGAGGCACAGGCCCGGGTTGCAAAGGCGGAATACGACGACCTGCAGCTGCGCGACGCCCTGGCCACGGGCAAGGAGCGCCTGAATGCGCTTTTGGGGCGCGATCTGGCCCTCGATTTCTCGGTCGAAGGCGGCTCGCCTTCGCCGGTGGAAACGAGCCTGGAGGCCGCCCGAGCGCAGGCCATCGCGCATCGTCCCGAGCTGAGGCAGGCAACGCTCGGGGTGCAGGAGGCCGGCCTGGGCAGGCGGGAAAAGAAGGCGGAGTACATCCCGGACATCAGCCTGGCCGTGAGCCAGGCCCGGATGAGCAGCGCCGAAGTGCTGCCTCCCCAGGTCACGACCGCCGGGCTCCTGGCCCAATGGGACGTCTTCGACTGGGGCCGGCGGCGGCGCGAGGTGGCCGCCGCCGACAAGGCGCTTCAGCAGGCCCGCAACGCCGCTGCGGACGCCGAGGCGCAGGTGCTGGTCCAGGTCGGCGCCGCATTCCGCCAGCTCCAGCAATCGCGGCTGGCCCTGCAGGCGGCCAGCCTTCAGCTCGCTGCCGAACGCGAGAAACTCCGGGTCGCCCTGAATTCCGTGGGCCAGGATTTCTCGCTGCGCAAGGATCTCCTCCAGCAGCAGGCCGCGGCGGCCGGGGCGAAGAGCCGCAATGAACAGGCCCTGCTCGGGTATCTGACCGCGCAGGCCGAGTTCGAGAACGCCATAGGAGCTGATTGAGCCATGAATCCATCCGTCCCTTCCCCCACCCTGAGCCTCGTCCTCGGAGTCGTATTCTGCGTCTGCGCCGGCTGCGGCGGGAACCGGGCCACCCGGGCGCCGATGCCTGTGCGGGCGATCGTCGTGTCGTCAAGCGATGAAATGCCGGCGGTGCGCTACGCCGCCACGGTTGCGCCGCGCGCCGAGGTTCCCCTCGTCTTCAAGAGCGCCGGATACGTCGAGGAGATCGCACGGCGCACCGACGCCGGCGGCCGGGAGCGGCCTCTTGAGGCGGGCGACGCAATCAAGGCGGGCGAGCCTCTGGCAAGCCTGCGCCAGAGGGACTTTGCGGACCTCGTGGCCCAGGCCGAGGGGCAGTCCGCCCAGGCCCGCGCTGCGTTTGAAAGGGCTGAAGCGGACTTCAGGCGAGCCGGAAACCTCCTCGCCACCGCCAGCCTGACGCAGTCGCAGTTTGACGCATTCAAGGCGGCCCGCGATTCCGGCGCGGCCGCCCTCAAAAGCGCCGACGCCCTTCTGTCCCAGGCGGAGACCGCCCGGGCCGACAGCACGCTGCGGGCCCCCTTCGACGGCTGGATTGTGCAGCGAAATGTCGAAACCGGCGCGCTGGCAGGGCCCTCCGTGCCGGCTCTCGTCGTGGCTGACACGCGCACGGTGAAGGTGACCTTTGGCGTTTCCGACACGATTGTCGCGCACCTCAGCCCGGGCCAATCGGTAAGCCTGAGCACCGCCTCGCTGGCGGGAGCGGCCGCCGGTGAAATCACCGCCATCTCCTCGTCGGCCGACCCGCGCAGCCGGTTGTTTTCGATAGAGGCAATCGTGCCGAACGACGATGGCCGGCTCAAGCCCGGCATGGTCGCCACCATCCTGCTGGACAGCGCAACGGATGCGATCGGACACCTGACGGTGCCCCTTTCCGCCGTGGTCCGTTCCACAAGTCAGCCCGGCGGATTTGCCGTCTACGTGGTTTCCGACACGGACGGGGGCACCGTGGCCCGCGAACGCCAGGTCTCGCTCGGCCAGACGATCGGCAACCGCGTTGCGGTCGCCGACGGACTCAAGCCGGGCGAGCGGATTGTTTCGCTCGGGACCACCGACCTGGCGGACGGCGACGCCGTCGCCGTGCTGCCCTGACATCCCTCCGAGTTCCACTCATCCCGATCCAATTGCCATGCCATACCGAACCGACGCGGAACAGGCCCGTCACACCGGAAATGTCCCCCGGTTCGCAATCGAGCACGCTCCGATCGCCTGGGTGCTCCTGGCCGCGACCGCGTTCTGGGGCTGGTATGGGTACCATGCGATGCCGCAGCGCAAGGACCCCAATTTGCCGGTGCGGCTCGCCGTCGCGGTGACCGCGTGGCCGGGCGTGTCGGCCGCCGAAATCGAGCGGCAGATCACCCGCCCGGTCGAGGAGAAGATCGCCGAGAGTTCGGCGCTGCATCCCGCCACAGCCGATGAATTCGGAACCCGTTCCTACAGCCTGCCCGGCCTTTCAATCGTCCACGTCCAGCTTGCCGAGAACATCGAGGACACAAAGAAGGAGTTCAGCGCCATCGAGCTCAAGCTCGACGCCCTTGACAGCCAGCTGCCGCGCGGGGCCGGCCCGATCCAGTTTCTCAGCGATTTCGGCGACACCTCGGCGATGATGCTGACCGTGGCCAGCCCCCAGATCGACGAGGTCGAGATCGCCCTGCGGGCGCGCAGTGCGCGGGCGGCGATCGAGAGGGTTCGCACAGGCGCCCCGGGCAATCGGGTCTCGGTGATCTACAGTTTCCCGCCGTCCGTGCCCGAGGACGCCGTGCGGCGGGGTTTTGATCGTTTCGTGCAAAGCGCCGGACGCGACGGGATATTCAAGGACGCCCGGAATTTTTCCGCTGCGGGCTTTGTCGGCCTGGACGGCGCATCGGGCCTCACCGACGGGCAGATTCGCGATTACATCGCCCGTTATCTCCAGGACGAGGTCCAGGCATCGGACATCCATCCCGACGCCTGGGGGCCGGCCGTCATCCGCGACCCAGGAACCGCCGAGGCCCGGATCAAAGCGGTGGCCGGCGACAAGTACAGTTACCGCGAGCTCGATCAATTCACGGACCTTATCGCGCGGTCGCTCGCCACCGTGCCCCAGGCGGCGAAATACCAGCGAAGCGGCGTGCTGCCCGAGCAGATCACTCTCGACTACTCGCAGGAACGCCTGGCGAGCTACGGCATCCAGCCCTCCCGTCTGGCCGAGGTTCTCCAAGCCCGGAACATCTCAACGGCGGGCGGCATGATCGAGGCGGGGGGAAGGTACGTTTACCTGAATCCGAGCGGGGAATTCACGTCGGCCGGGGCGATCGGCGACGTGATCTCGGGGTCCGGCGCCGACGGCAGCCCGATCTATCTGCGGGATTTGGTGGAGATCAGCCGCGGCTACCAAGCGCCGGCCCGGGCCTTGAACTACCACACCTGGAAGGACGCCGCCGGCCAATGGCACCGCTCCCGGGCGGTCACCCTGGCGGTCTTCATGCGTGCGGGCGAACAGATCGCCGACTTCGGGCGCGAGGTGGACAACCGCCTGGCGGCCCTGCGGCGGGTCCTGCCGGACGATCTTATGATCGTTCGCACCTCGGATCAGCCGCGCCAAGTGAGGGAAAACATAGGCCTTTTCATGGGAGCGCTTTACGAGGCGATCGGCCTTGTCGTTCTTGTGGCCCTGGTCGGGTTCTGGGAATGGCGCTCGGCGCTTTTGATGGCCCTGTCCATGCCGATCACCCTGGCGATGACCTTCGGCCTGATGTCTCTGCTGGGGATCGATCTCCAGCAGATCTCGATAGGCGCCCTGATCATTGCGCTCGGCCTGCTCGTCGACAATCCGGTGGTGGCGGGCGATTCCATCAAGCGTTGCCTGGCGGAGGGGGCGGACGGCTCCACGGCCGCGTGGCTTGGGCCCACCCGGCTGTCGAAGGCGATCATCTTCGCAACGATCACGAATATCGTTGCCTACCTTCCGTTTCTTTCGCTCAAGGGCAAGACAGGCGAGTTCCTTTACAGCCTGCCAGTCGTCGTGGCCTGCTCGCTCGTCTCCTCGCTTGTCGTCGCCATGACTTTCGTGCCGCTCCTTGGCCGCCTGTTCCTGCGCGCCCGCCGTACCCCGGAGCCGACCGTCGCGGAACGCCGCCAGCGCGGATTCTACGGATGCTACGCCCGGATCGCCCAGCGGGCGATCCGCCACCGCTGGCTGGTGCTGGCAGGATCGGTGCCTATCCTCCTGGCCGGCGCGCTGATTCTGCTGAACATTCGCACACTCTTCTTTCCCCCCGACGTCCAGTACCTGGCCACGGTCGATGTCCGCCTGCCCAACAACTCCTCGGTAGCGGCGACAAATTCCGCCGCCGTGGAGGCCGAGCGCATAATCCAGCATGTGTGCGCCGCCGACGGACCGGCGCGCAGCGGAGCGGCGGGGGCGCAGCAGACCATTCTCCATTCCCTGACCAGTTTTGTGGGCGTTGGCGCTCCGCGGTTCTGGTTCTCCATATCGCCCGAGATCCAGCAGCCCAATTACGCCCAGATCATTGTCGAGATCGAGGACAAGAACCGGATGCCGGAACTTGCGCAGCGGCTGCAGGCGGCCGTCGCCATCGGCGTCCCCGGGGCGCGCGTCGAAGTGAAGGAGCTCCAGACGAACCCCGTGGAATTCCCGATCGAAATCAGGATTTCCAATCTCATCGACCCCGGTCCCGGGCAAACCGATGCCGATATAAGGACCCTCCGTTCCATCGGATCCAGCGTGGAGGCCCTGCTCCGCGCCGTCCCCCAGGCATCCCAGGTGCACACGGACTGGCAGCCGGAGAGCCTGGGCATCGACCTGAGAATCGACTCCGAGCGGGCCAACCTGGCCGGACTGAGCCATGCCGACATCGCATTGTCTGTGGGAACCGCATTGAACGGAGAGACCGTGACCTCCCTGCGCGAAGGGGACAGGCAGATCCCCATCGTCGCGCGGCTCCGCCCTGACGAACGGGCCCGCCTTTCCGACTTGGGCAGCCTGTATGTCTATGCCATCCAGGGAACGCAGAAGCTGCCCCTGGCCCAGGTGGCGTCGTTGCAGACCACGCTTGAAACCCAGCGTATCCAGCGCCGCGACCGGTTCCGCACGCTGAGCGTCATCGCGCGCCCGTTGCCGGGAGCCCTGGCCTCTGAAGTGGTCAAGGCTGTCCGGCCGCAGTTGCAGGAAATGAGCAGGACCCTTCCGCCCGGGTACCAGATGGTCATCGGAGGCGAACAGGCCAGGCAGACGCGGGGTTTCCACGACCTCGGCGTAGTCATGGCGATCTCTGTCGTCGCGATCTATCTGGCGCTCGTCCTTCAGTTCAATCACGCCATCAAGCCGCTCCTCGTCTTCGCCGCGGTGCCCTACGGCATCGTGGGCTCGGTCACGGCCCTGGCCCTGATGGGCACGCCGTTCGGGTTCATGGCCCTCATGGGCATCGCGAGCCTCGTCGGCGTGATCGTGAGCCACGTGATCGTGCTTTTCGATTGCATCGAGACAAAGCACGAGGCCGGCGAGCCCCTCGAGCAGGCTCTGATCGACTCGGGCATCATCCGGCTCCGCCCGGTGATCATCACAGTCGCGGCCACCGTCCTCGCCCTTTTCCCCCTCGCCCTGCATGGCGGGCCCCTCTGGAAGCCCCTGTGCTACGCGCAGATCGGCGGACTCACGGCGGCGACCTTTGTCACGCTGCTGATGGTCCCGGTGCTTTACAGCATCTGCGTTTACGATCTCAAGGTCGTGCGCTGGGGAAAATCCTGACAGGCGAACCCGAGAAACGTGCGCACAACCGGAGGGAGGAGTTGATCTTGCCGGTCCTTCTGGACTAGAACTATGCACAGCGCCCGTTGCCACGACCGACTGCCAGGCGTGGACGACCCCCAGGCGACAGGAACACCCCGTCAAATCCATGAGCACACGATTCAAAGCCTTCATTGGCGCCCTTGCCTTGCTCGCTGCAGCAGGCCTGACGCGGGCCGACGATTGGAATGGCGACGCCTTCTTCCGGCGAATCCAGCCCGTTCCGCGGAACAGCGGCTTCCGGATGGACGGGTACTGGGTCTGGGACGGCTCCATCATCAAGGTCGGCGACGAATATCATCTTTTCGCCGTGCGCTGGCCCAAGGGCCACGCGTTTCCCGAGGATTACCGGCTGCACTCCGAGGTCATCCGGGCCGTGTCGAAGAACCCGCTGGGTCCCTATGAATTCAAGGAAGTCGTGCTGGGGAAGCGAGATCCGTCGTACTGGGACGCAACGATCGCTCACTCCCCGAATATCCACAAGATCGGGGACACCTACATCCTGTATTACATGGGCAGCAATGCGCGCATCATGATGCCCGACGGCAGGCTGCCGATGCGGAGGGTCGGGTATGCCACCGCCAAGTCGATCACAGGCCCGTGGGTGCGCCTGGACAATCCGATCATTCCGACCGAGTCGAACAATCCCGCGGTTCTCGTCGAACCGGACGGGAGGGTCAAGGTCCTCTACCGGGACACGGACCTGCGTGTTTACATCGCGGAAGCGCCCCGCTTCGACGCGCCGTATGTCGTCAAGAACGACAATGTCTGGCCGGATGCCCGCCTGGAGGACTTCGAAATGTTCAAGGCAGGCGGCAAGTACCGCTTCATTTGCGAGGACAATGTCGGGGGCGTGACAGGACACGAGCGTTGGGGCGCGGTCTTTGCCTCCGACGACGGCATTTCGGGCTGGAAACCGAACGGCCGGGCGCCCGCCTATGACCACACGGTCCGTTTCACGGACGGCACGGCGCTGCAGTGCGTGAGGCGGGAACGCCCCCAGTTGCTGGTCGAAAACGGCGAAGTCACCACGCTGGTCACGTCCGTCTACGACGGCAAAGACACCTGGACACAGCCGGTGCCCCTTTCGCCTCCCCTGCCCCTAGGCAATTGAGTCAGCCTGCCGGCGCGCCGGCGATGTCGCCAAACCGGACGTTCTCCGGAACCGACGGTTCGTCGAGGATCTGAATCGTCGTCGCCGGGCCCAGATCGGCGGGCGCCGTCCACGAGCGCAACGCCCAGACCACTTTCCGGTCCGGCGTCACCTCGATTGCCTGGAGCGGGGGATTGGACGTGTCCACGTTGCCGGACCACTCATTCGACCAATTGTTTATGATCGTGTTTCCGTTCGGCAGCCGCGTCGCAAGCTGGAGGCTCGGCATCGGGTAGTCCGGCGTATCGGCGGGCGTCCACTGCCACACCGTCTCCTTGTTCCGGTTGACCTCGCGCACCGCCTTGCCTCCGGTCAGGAGGATATTTCCGTTCTTGAGGGGCACCGCCGACCAGATGCCGCCCGGAGTGTCCATCGACCAGAGCACCTTTCCGTCAAGGTCGTACTCGCACACCTTCGCCAGGTCCATGTGCGCGACAAGGATCGTGCCGGCTGCAGTCAGCCGGGCGTGGCGGAAGTGCCCATGGATGCTTTTGGGATTCTTGACCGGCAGGACGAACTCGCGCTCGGTTTTGCCCGTGGCTTTGTTCACGACGACGAGTTTGGCCGGGTCCCCGTTCTCGATAAAGACAACCCGGTCGCTTCCGATGGGCTGCGCGGTGTGGATTTCGGTGTTCGCCGGCGCGTCGAGATTCCAAACCACCTTCTTGTCGGCATTGACCTCCGTGACTCCGAATTGGTGGGCAAAAAGGACGTTTCCGTTGGACATCAGGACGGCGTCGCTGATCTCCCCCTTGCCGGCGTGCTCATAGGACCAGGCGATCCTGCCTTCGCGCACGATGAACATTCGCTCCCTCTTCGACTCGCCCGCATAAAAGAAGCTGTGCTGCGCCAGGCCTTCGCCGGGCAGAACCGCTGGCGCGGCGGCCGCCTGTGCCCCGCCCACGGGCAGGTAGACCAGCTCGATTCCCCGGCCGTTCACGGGGTCGAGATTGCGGGAGTAGCGGCGCGTGGCGTCGCTGTCCCATTGTTCGTGGACGCCCAGGCTCGCGACCGGCTTCCCTCCCTGCACGTAATTGGTCTTTGAGGGGGCGTGCTCGGGGTCGGCCATCTCCACCATATAGTCGTCGGCATTCTCGCGGATGAGAATCCGCGGCTTGCCGTACACCGGGTCGATGTTGCTCTTGCTCTGGGAATACATGATGTCCAGGCCGACCGAATCGATGGCGACCGGATCCTGCGACAGGAGCAGGCTGGCCGGCCAATCGGGGTTCTCGTACGGCTCGACCCGGTTGTTGAAAGGCGGGTTGGGAAAGTGCTGGGGATACGAGCGCCACTTGCGGCCGCTGTAGAGCCCGTCGAGCATCCAGAGGATGGCCTTGCCGCCGAGATTCGGGGACGCGGACAGATCCACGATGGGAGAGTAGGCGTTCTTCACCCCGCGCTTGGAAGTGTTGATGTCCGCATGCAGCTCGGGCGTCCCCTTGATCGAGCCGAAGTAATTCTTGCCGCACATCGTCACGGCCGTCTGGCCCTCGTCGCCGTTCTCCATCGTGTCGTAGGGATACGAATGGTCCTTCAGGAGGGCCAGGTTGACGAGGTAGGTGGCATCGAGAATCTGCCTTGGGATCAGCATGGCGTCCTTGAAAGAGTCGCCCGAGTACGTGACCCCCTGGACCCAGTCGGCAGCCTCCAGGCCGTGATGATCCCCGAAGGCCGGGTTCCTGGGCTGGACATCCTGGGCCTCCGAGACCTGGACAAACCTGACGTCCTTGTACTCGGCCCAGACCTTCTTGAGGATTGCCGGCGTCATGAATCGCCGGGCATCGTAGACGATGATGTCCGCCGGCCGCACGTGGGCCTGGTTCACGAGTTGGTGCACCATCGCCATCACGACCTGCGGCGAGGCGTCGATCTTGTTGTCGGCCTTGTCCGCCTTCTCGGAATTGTTGAGGTTGATCTTCACCGCGACAACCTCGCCCTCCTGGTGGCTCCGCCCGTCTATCCCGAGGACCTGGCGGTTGTGGTACTCGAACAGGGCCGTCCAGGCGGCCTCGTCGGTCGCCGTCCCGGTCAGGGTGCGCAGCGCCGTCGAAAGCATCGCCTCCACCCTTCCCTGGTCGGTGTTTTCGTCGGTCCAATACTGGTCGGAATTCTGCTTCCAGTTGCCGGCCCACCGGGTCGCCGCCGGATCCCGCGTCCAGACAACGCGGCCCGGATGGATTCCCTGGGCAACGCCAATTGGCGCATTGGGCGCACCCGGCACCCAGTCATAGTGTCCGGTCGCGGGCGGTGTTGTGTCCGGAGCGGGCTTGTAAGGCTGGCCGTGGAGGGACGGCAGACCCGCCGGCCAGGCGAGCAGGCAGACTGCGAGAGCGGCAGTCCACAAGAGAGCGCGCAGCCGCTGGCGCGACAATCCTTGCGCGATTGAGGGTGCAAACGGAAACAGGGGGTTGTCTCGCATGCCAGCGATGTTGACGCCCTGCCACAGAATATGCGAGAGGCATCGAAATACCTAGTAGCCGGGCTCTTGCACATTATCAGAAAACCAGCATGCTCGCGTGTGATCGCCAGGGCGGGACGGCTGAGGTGGACCCCGTCCGTTGGACAGCGGATCGGTTGAATTAAGTTCAGCTTCAATCTCCTATGATTTTCACCAAGACCCGCTTGCGGCGCAGTCCGTCGAACTCGCCATAGAAGATTTGCTCCCAGGGGCCGAAATCGAGCCTGCCGTCGGTGACGGCAACCACAACCTCCCGGCCCATGATGGTGCGCTTCAGGTGCGCGTCGGCATTGTCCTCGCCCCCGTTGTGGGCGTATTGGTGGTGCGGTTTCTCGGGCGCCAGTTTCTCCAGCCACTTCTCAAAGTCGGCGTGCAGTCCGGATTCGTCGTCGTTGACGAACACAGATGCAGAAATGTGCATCGCGTTGACCAGGCAAAGCCCCTCGGCGATCCCGCTCTCGGAAAGGGCAGCTTCGACCTGCGGGGTGATGTTCAGGAACGCCCGGCGTGTCGGCACTTCAAACCACAGCTCCTTGCGGAATGATTTCATCGCGCCCTTTTAACCGGCGGGTCCGCGGACTTCAACGTTGATGACCGATTGCATTCGCCCGGAACTTACGGCGGATCCGGCCGTCATCTTGGCCGCAAAGAGACGGCGATTGAGCTTCGGATAATCGCTTAAGGCAAATAATGCGACGGGATTGCCAATCCATGCGGAGCAGGCCGCGTGAGGCTGCTCTAGTCTATTCTCCTGGAGCGACTTCCCGCTCCCGAGCCCTCCTCCGACACGCCGAGACCCTAATGCACCGAGCCCGCCAGGACGCGATCATGACGACGTAACAATGCAATAACCATGAAAACCTGCATCTCGCGCCGCCAGTTCCTTCAGTACTCAGCCGCCGGTATGGCCGCCTCGTGCCTTTCGCACAGGATCTGGGCCGCCGCGACCGCCGTGCCCGGCGAATTCCGCCGGGGCGGAATGCTGTACCGGCCGCTGGGAAAGACCGGGATGAACGTCTCCGTCCTCGCCTTCGGCTCCCACACCGATCGCGTCTACAACATAAAGGGTGGAATCCGAAACCTCCTCAACGCGGAGGGCCAAGTGCGCCGCGACCGGCAGATTTCCCGGGCGATGGACCTGGGAGTCAACTTCATCGACGTCTATGAGCACACGGGCCAGTGGGAACCTCTGGCCAAGATGCTGGGGCCCAATCGCCAGAAGGTCTTCGTCGCCGGCGCCTATGACAACCCCGAGTTCATCGGAGCAAACATCGACCGGTTGGCCAAGCTTTACGGCGGATACATCGATCTTTACCGGATCCGCAGCGAGACGATCACATTCGACTCCGGCAGCCTGATCGAGCAGTGGGACGTCGTGCGGCGGGCCAAGGAAGCGGGCAAGATCCGCGCCATAGGAATCGCGTGCCATCTCGAGGGGCCGATGCTGTCGGCCCTGAAGGAACTGGAAGGCCTCGACTACATGTTCCTTCCCTACAATTTCATCCACGCCAAGGCGGATTACAGCGAACTCCTGCCCGCAGCCAAGGCGTCAGGCATCGGGCTTATCGGCATGAAGCCGCTTGCGGCCGGCTCCGTCGTCAGCCTCGACCCCCGGTTTCAATCGCAGACCGGGCCGGACTCGAAGGACTTCCGGCTGTTTAACTCTGCGGACAGGATGATCCTGCCGGCGGCGGTCGCCGAACTGTCAAAGACCCTCAAACAGCTTCCGGACGAGTCCCTCTGCCAGGCGGCCATGCGCTACGCGTTCTCGCGGCCGTTCCTCAGTTCCGTCATGACGGGCATGTTCGACGACAAGTTCGTCGAGGACAACTACGCGGCACTGACGCGCTACGAGGAGATGAGCCGCGAGGAGTTCGCCGTCCTGGACGCGGCAAGGAACGTCACCCTTCTGACCGGCGCCAGATGGCTGCCGACCGAATACCAATGGCTGGACGAACAATGGCGCACATGAGAAGCATTTTGACCCTCGGGGCGATCTGCCTTGGAGTTTCCCTGCCGCTCGCGGCACAGGATCTGCAGCACCAGGGTGTGACAAGCGCGGGGGTCTGCGCCCGCTGCCACGTCTCGGCCTCACTCGAGTGGGGAATCTCCAAGCACAGCATGGTTGCGGACTCGGCCCATGCGCCCAATTGCACGGGATGCCACGGCCCCAGCAAGGGGCACATTGCCGACGAGCAGAACAGCGTTAAGCCCGAGCGCGTTCCGCACGGGGCGGCGATCGCGACTCTTTGCAAGGAGTGTCACCGGGCCGGCTGCCCGAAGTCCAAGGAGAAGGTCTCCTGCGAGACCTGCCATCATCCCCACGCCCTTGTGAACCCGAAGTTCGACCCCGCGGCCATCCAGGAGCATGCCCGCCAGCTCGCGTCCGAGCAGGAATCCTACAGGACCCTTCTTGCCAAGGGGGAGCAACTGGCGCAGGCCCAGAAATGGGCTGAAGCCCGCGATGCCTTCCGCGACGCCCTCAAGGCTAATCCCACGAGCGCCCGCGCGGCGGCGGCCTTGCTCGTTTGCGAGCGCCGGCTCAAGCCGGGGATCCCGGGCTTTGCGATCGTCGGCGACCAGTTCGATCCCCAGAGCGGCCTGCCCAGGGAGATCGTCATGGACGCAATCGGGCTGAGGATGGTGCTCATCCCTGCCGGGTCTTTCGACATGGGTTCGGACAAGCGGCCCAATGCCGCGCCTGTGCACACAGTCGACATCGCCGCGTTCTACCTGGGCAAGTATGAACTGACCCAGGCGCAGTGGAAGTCCCTGATGGGAAAGAATCCCAGTTACCACCAGGGCAAGAAGTTTGCAGGGGAGGACAAGATGCCGGTGGACATGGTTTCCTGGCAGGACTGCCAGGCGCTCCTGCAGGCCATCAACAAGCGCTCTTCCGGCGGATTCCGCCTGCCCACCGAGGCCGAGTGGGAATATGCCGCGCGGGCGGGCTCGACGGAGCCTATGACCGCCGATGAAGTCCTGCGCTCCGCCTGGCTCGTCGAGAATTCCGTGCCGCCCAATACTCCGCCTGCGGTTCGAACCGGGTTATATCTCCTCGGCGCCGGCGCGGTTTCCGTGCCGCACCCGGTCGGGACCGGCGAGCCCAACCGCTGGGGCCTGTACGACATGCTCGGCAATGTGTCGGAGTGGTGCTCCAGCCTTTACGAGCCCTACCCGTACACGGCCTCGGACGGACGCGAGTCCGCCGCCGGCGATGCCATCCGCGTCGTGCGCGGGGCCAATTTCGCGGACTACATCGAGAATGCGGATGCCGCGCAGCGCCACGGGGACCGCCCGGATCACCGCCTGAAGTGGAACGGCGTGCGGCTGGCCTTCAGCCCGCCCGGCGCCAGCCCGGTCGCGACGGTGGCGGTTGCATCACCCGCCGCGAATTAGGGCGATAACGGGGAATTATCTGGGAGCGGGCCCAACGAGGGGTTGCGCACCTGGGGAAGCCTTCCCTCCCCGCCCCGCCCGATAGCCGTAAAGGCCGTAGAAGGCGATGTAGGCGAAGGCGATCATCGGCACGAGGTAAGACGTTTGGATGCCGAGGCGGTCGGCCACGGCGCCCTGGACAGGAGGCAGGATCGCCCCGCCCAGGATTGCCATGACCAGCAGGGATGAGCCCTGGCCTTTCAGGGCGCCCAGTCCCTCGATAGCGAGGGAAAAAATGTTTGACCACATGACCGAGCAGAACATCCCGACCCCGAGGACGGCCCACTTGGCCGTCTCACCGGAGGAGAGGATCCCCGCTCCCAGGAGCGCAATGATAAGGACGCTGAAAAGGGCGAGCATGCGGTGGGGGCTCGATTCCCCTAGGAAGAAGGCCGCGAGTAGCACCCCCAGCAGTATGCCGTAATGCTCCACATTGCCCCGGCTGCACAAGGCCCCAATTTTCGCCACCGAGGCCGGATCGAAAAACCCGCTGAACGCGGGCACGCCGCCAAGGGCGGAGGCGATTCCCGGGAGAAGCGCGATAACCACAATTGCAATTGCGGGGACCCCGATCACGAGTGTGTTCTTGAGGGCGCCCCGGATATCGCCCAGGGCGAAGGCGCCCATGAACCGCCCGATCATCAGGCCGCCCCAATAGAACGAGAGGTAGCTGCTTGCGGTTTCATGGGGCAGGCCGCCGAGCGGGGCCGTGCCAAGGTAATTGACGATTGAGCTTCCGACGGTGACCTCGCCGCCCACGTACATGAAGATCGCCACCATGCCCAACGCCGTGTGGGGGTATTTCAGGGCCCCCAGGCCGGCTGCCTGTCCGGAATTGGTGAAGCTCGGCAGGTGGGCGAACTTGAAGCAGACTGCCAGGACGACAAAGACCGCGGCAAAACAGAGGTACGGCACCTTCACCGACTCGGCGCCGTTGGCGCCCGCCCTGTTGAACACCTGGAAGATCAGGTAGCCTGCGATCAGCGGCCCGATCGTCGTCCCGAACGAGTTGAACGCCTGCGAAAGGTTCAGCCGGCTCGACGCCGTCCGCTCCGGACCTAGAATGGTAACGTACGGATTTGCCGCGATCTGGAGCATCGCGAACCCCAGGCCCACGATGAAGAGCGCCAGCAGGAACAACGGGTAGGAGGCGAGCAACGCACCTGGATAGAAAAGTGCGCTGCCGATCGCGGCAACCAGCAGTCCGATGATCACTCCGTTCTTGTAACCCATGCGGTTGATCGGGTCGCCCCAGACCATCGAGGTCAGGAAATAGGCCAGCGAGCCGACTCCGTAGGCGCCGAAAAAGGCGAACTGCACGAGCATCGCATGGAAATAATCGAGGGTGAACGCCTCCTTGAATCGCGGAATAAGGATATCGTTCCAGACCGTCATGAATCCCCACACAAAAAAGAGGATCGTCATGACGGCGAATGGCCCGCGGTATGCGGGGGATCCGGCCGGCTTCCCGGGTTGAGGGGCCTCCTGGCTTACGGAGTCAATGGGCATGATCTGGACGGTGCTGCGGCTGCGGGGATGTGCCTTCCCGCCGAGGAGCGGAGCATCGATGAGGATGCCACTCTGCGGAGCGGGACGGCACTGGCGACTGGGATCTTGGACAGTTTCATCTCCCCCTGGCGGGCGCCGGAACCACCGTGAACGTGCGGGGCGCCGCCGGATTGACGACCGCATCCGCATTCGGGGCGATTTCCGCACCGCCGTTTTCGGGGAAGAACTGCGTCTCAACGGTCGTGTTCCATCCGTCGACCACGACCCTCGGCACGCCGCCCGCGAGGTCTGCCTGCGAAGCCTCGATGGAAATGACCTTCGACTCGCCCGGAAGGAGCGAAACGTAGTTGTCGGTGTAGTATACGGGCAGCACCCGCTCGTCCGTGCCCTTCCGGCGCAGCTGAAGGTGGGCCGTCAGCGCGACCGCCCCCGATCTGTTTCTCAGGGAAACATCGAGCATGCATCTGCCATCGGAGTCGTGCCGGGCGACCGCCGCATCGAGGACGACCTGGGGCAGCTGGTTCAGGTCCTGAAAATTGTCCTGATCCCGCAGGAGCGCCCGCCAATAGAAATTGTCCGAAAGGACGGCCCCCTGGGCATCCACCAGCCTCAGCTTGATGAAATGGACCTGCGAGAGGGCCGGCGGCCAGTCGATGGCGCCGAGATCGGTAGCCAGGCAGGACGCGGCATTGCACCGCAGTTCGCGCGTCGATTGAAGGGCGCCGTCGAGATTGTAGACGGAGACGACCGCGCGCGCGGACTCGAGGGCCGCCGGCAGGTTGTTGATGACCATGACGTGCCAGTTGTCCTCGTTCATCTGGATGTGGACCGGTTCGCACGCCTTTCTGACTGCGAAAAGCGCAGCGTTCGGCTCGAGATCGTGGCTGTACAACTGCCAAACAAAGCTCGGCTGGGCGGGGTTGCTCATCCAGGCGATGACCCCGGTGCAGGGATTGAAAAGCTTGGCGTCGCGCCCCTCGTACATGGCGCGCCAGGACTCGTAATTGGCGAGCTGGGCCTTTCGCACGAAATCGGGGAGATTTATCAGCTCGCCAAACCGGGCGGCGATGACGCCGGGGTATTTTCCGCCGGCCTGGGCGCCATTGCACAGGTCATGCTCGGCCCAGTCGTCGTTCACGGTCTCCCAATCCTTGCGCGGCATCATGGCATGGACGGCCTCCAGCGTCGGGACGGACACGCCGCCAAGCTCCGTCTTGAACGCCTCCTTGAAAACGTAGTACTCGCGCGGAAGCCGGTAGCGGTACGGCCCTCCCGAATGAACCCCGCGGCCCTCCGTGGAGCTTCGCTGGTACAGCCGGCTCGGGTCCAATTCGGCCATCAGCCGCTGGGCGGCGGAATCGATTTCCGGAGGGGAGAAACCCTCGTTGCGGGCGCACCACACCGCGATCGAGGGGTGGCTTCGGAAGCGCAGGATCTTCTCGCGCACGTTGGCCATGTAGAGGGCGGTGTCCTCCGGGTTGGGGCCGTCGGAGGGGTTCGGCTGGAAAAACTCGTCCCACAGGAGGATGCCGTACTTGTCGCACAGTTCGTAAAAGTCCTCGCTCGTGCTCTGCCCGACCCAGTTGCGGATTATCGTGTAATTGGCCATCTGGTGCATTCGGACCTGGGCCTCGAGGCGCGCGCGCGGGATGCGCTTCATCGCCTCGTCCATGCCCCAGTTGCCTCCCTTGGCCATTATGCGGACGCCGTTCACCGAGATCGTCAGGTTCTCGGAATCGGGGACCTGGTAGGCGAGCTTTCGGATGCCGAAGGTGACACCGGTCGAATCTGAAACCCCTTCGTCGGTCTCGAATCTGAGGTCCATCGTGTAGAGGTTCTGCGGGCCGAACCCGTTGGGCCACCATAGCCGGGGATTGGCGACATGGAGCTGGGGAAACATCTGCGGCGTCAACCTGACCACCCGGTCCTCGTTCGGCTGAAGGGTGACGGGAATCTGGAATGAGATCGGGCCGCAGTCGCCCGCGAGCCTGCCCGTCTGCGGGGATGCCGTCGCATTGTGAAGGGTGGCCTCCACGGTGAGGTCGGCCGAGTCGGTGCGGGGCAGCGGCAGGTCGGAGACGACGTAGGGGTCCTGGACGAGGACAGGCCCCGTCGCCGAAAGATAGGCCTTCTGCCAGATGCCCGTGTCGCGGTCGCGGATGCCCGGGATCCAATCCCAGCCGATTGTGCAGAGGAAAGTCGGGCCATCGATCGCGGAAATGCCACCGTTCAGTCCGGTGCCGAGTGCGACCGTCTGTTCCGCCGGGGTTCCCGGATGAGGCTGCGGGAAGACGTGTACGGCCACGGCGGCGGGCAGTCCTGGTGTCACCCATGAGGTGATGTCGAACCTGCCCCGGGCGAAAGCCCCCTTGATTTCGCCGGCCCTTGCGCCGTCAACCCAGACCTCCGCCCGATAGTTGATTCCATCGAAATTGAGCCAGATCCTCCGGCCGGCATACGCCTCCGGAACCGCGCAGCGGAGGCGATACCAATACGAGGTGCGGCAGAGACTTTCGGGGATCCGGTCCGGCCGGTTGTTCTCTCCGTAGAGCGGCTCCGGGTACACCCCGTTGTCGACAAGGGTCGTCAACACCGTGCCGGGAACAGTCGCCTTGTACCACCCGGCCGGAGCGAACGAGACGCGGGACAGGGCATCGCCGCCCTCGGCAACCCTCGCGGCATCCTGCATCTGCCAGCCCAAGGACAATTCGACCGGGGCCTGCGCCCGATTGGCGCCGACCCGGGCTGGTTCGGACAGGCAGCCTCCGGACAGAAGACAGAGGGCCAGGCAACAACCGCATCCTACGAAACGCGGTCGATTTGTGCTGTGTCGCGGAAGCCGTCCGGCTTTCGCGCGACGCAATGCACCAGGGCATGCAATGCCATGCCTGAAATGAATCGATGGGATTTTCATGATCGGGGTTGCGACGGCGGAAGAATCGGGAACATGGAATCTCAACCTGCCGCCCGCCCTTTGCCCGAAACGCGCCGACGGAGGAAGCCTATGAAGTCGGAGGCTTCGCCGACGGGTGCGGGGCGCGGACCAGCTTGCTGTGGCGGCGGCTGTAGGTGAAATAGATCACAAATCCGATCAGCATCCAGACTATCAGGCGAAGCCAGGTGTCCCAGGGAAGGGAGACCATCTGGGCCAGGCACACGATCGCGCCGAGGATCGGAATCAAGGGGACGAAAGGCGTTCGAAAAGGCCGCGCGAAATCGGGATGGGTCCTTCGGAGGATGATGATCGCGATGCAGACGATCGTGAAGGCAAAGAGCGTGCCTATCGAGACCAGTTCGCCGAGGACGCTCAGGGGCAGGATTCCCGCAAAGATTGCCGCGACGATCCCTGTGACTGTCGTCGTGACATAAGGCGTCCGGAAGCGCGGATGGACCTTTGCGAAAACGGCGGGCAGGAGCCCGTCCTGGGCCATCGAGAAGAAAATGCGCGGCTGGCCCATGAGCATGACCAGTATCACCGAGCTCAGGCCCGCCAGGGCCGCGATTTCCACGCCGAAGCGCAGGGCAACCGGGGCGCTCGTCGACTGCAGGGCAAAGGTCACCGGCGCATCCACCTTCAGCGCGGTGTAATGCATCATCCCGGTCAGGACAAGCGACAGGGAAATGAATATCACGGTGCAAATCGCAAGCGACCCCAGGATGCCGACCGGCATGTCGCGGGCTGGCCGGTTCGCCTCCTGCGCGGACGTTGAAACGGCGTCGAATCCGATGTAGGCGAAGAATATCACGGCGGCCCCCTTGAATACGCCGCTCCAGCCAAACTCGCCGAACGTGCCCGTGTTCTTCGGAATGAAAGGCGTCCAATTCCGGGTCGCCAGGCCCGGATGCTTCGTCAAATACCAGACGCCGAAGACGATCACGGCCAGGAGCACGGTGACCTTTGTCACAACCATGGCATTGTTGAAAGTCGCCGACTCCTTGATTCCGATGACCAGCAGGACAGAAATGAGGAGGACGATGACGACGGCCGGCAGGTTCATTACAGCCCCGGTCGCAACGAGGCTTCCGTGCACCTGGATAAACGGTGCCGTTGAAAGGGCGGTCGGCAGATTGACGCCGAATTCCTTCAGGAAACCCTGGAAATAACCGGACCATCCGACGGCGACCGTGGGAGCACAAAAAAGGTATTCCAGAATCAGATCCCATCCGATCACCCAGGCGAGGAATTCCCCCATCGTGGCATAGGCGTAGGTGTACGCGCTGCCCGCCATGGGAATCATGGCCGCAAACTCGGCGTAGCACAGCCCCGCGAAAAGGCATCCCACCCCCGATATGACAAAGGACAGCGCGATGGCGGGACCCGCGTACTGGGCGGCTGCCTGCCCGGTCAGGACGAAAATGCCCGCCCCTATGATCGCCCCTATGCCGAGGCTGACCAGATTTAGCGCCGACAGGCTCCTGCGCAGGCCCTGGTCCGAAGCGGCCTGAGCCTGGAGGTGTTCGACCGATTTCCTTCGAAACAGGCTCATAGGACCCTAAAGGCCGGCCGGATCCCAACCCCCGCCAAGACGATAGGAATCCGACAGACAACAGTTTGCACGCGCATTTCGTTTAGGGGATGCCGCATAACTTGCAAGGAGGGAATCCGCGAGGCGCGCGTTTCACGAAATGGGCACGGTTCCGATGTGAATAACTTAAAAGCATTATGCATTAATGCTTTAAATTTATTCGGAGGCTCAGAGGGAACGCGGGGCCGACGGGCGCAATCAAAGGCGGATCCAAGCCGCGCGCCTCCCAACAAAAGGACGCCAACGATGTTCAAATCAATTGTTCCGCTTCTGACCTTCAGCGCCGCCTGTTCGGGCGCCCAGGGCAATCCGCAGGTCCAGGCGGACACGCCTCCGCCTATTGTCTCCGATTTCCTGTATGCCATCCGCCAGGTTGAGTCGGGCGACCGGTGCGACGGCCCTGCGGGGCCATTGGGTGAACTGGGCGCATACCAGTTCCGCCGGCAGGTCTGGGCCCAGCACACCCGCGTTCCGTTCTCCGAGGCGCGCACGCCGTATGCGGATCAGGTCGCCGCAAAGCATTACCGGTGGATTGCCGACTCGCTCCGGTCATGGGGAGTCGCCGACACTCCGTGGAACTGCGCGGCGGCCTGGAATTGCGGCATCGACAGGGTCCGCGTCGGGCGGATTCCCCGGGTGACCCGCGACTACGCGCAACGCGTGCAAAACATCATCGATGAGAAGGCCGTGTTTCGGCGCTCGCTCGCGCCCCGCTTTCATATCGTCTATTCGGATACATCCGGCGGCCGGAACTGAAGCCCGGGCCGTTTGCCCGGACCGCCTGGAATTCAATTCTGGAGGCCCGAGGTCTTTTCGGCGTATTCTGCTGGAATCGCCGTGATCGGCCGGACCTCAATGTCGCGATAGTAGACCTCGCCGCCCTCCGTCTGCAGGCAGATCTGGCCCGAATCCAGGGTCGCCATCGACGAGCCGTCGGGGATCCGCGCGTGGTACAGCCGGTTGACGACCTTGCCGTTGACAATGTGAATGCTGCTGTCGCCGAGGCAGACGAGGTCGAGGGTGTTCCACTCGCCATGCGGCTGCTCCATGTCCTCGATCCTTCGGAGGCGGTTGCCGATCGGCGCCCTGGCGACAAATACGGTCGGCGCTCCGTTGGGATCGTAAAAGTAGGATTTGATCGGGTGGCCGTTGATCGTGTCCGGCACAATGTGTGCGTTCCCGGTGGCTTCCGTCATGCCAAGGGCGAAGAGATCGCCGAAGTCCTTCTCCTGAATCTGAAACTCAAGGCAGCGCGGCCAGGTAAGGTGATCGATTCCCGCCGGGCCCCGGGCGTAATAGAGCAATCCTGCGTCCAGCGCGGCGTGCGTGGTGCGCTTGTAGCCCCATTTCTTCTCGCCCCACTTGACCTGCATCCGCAGGCGAAAATTCGCAAAGGTCTCGTTGGTCGTCATGACGCCGAAGCCGGCGCCGGAGACGTGTATCGCGGGGCCTCCGTCCACCGTCTCGATCGTGAAGACATGCAGCGGATCCCGGTTGGAACCGATCGGCTCCAGGTAGTTGCCCTTGTCATCGCGCTTCAGGCCCGGCACGTCCGTCTCGGGCGGCGGAGCCGCCATGAATGTCGTCCAGCCCTCAAAATCCCTGCCGTCGAAGAGCGGACGCCAGCCGTCGTCGGCGCGCACGGCGACCGCCGCGAGAATCACGCCTGCCAGAGCATACCGGGGGGAAAGCAAGCCGGTACGACTGCTCATTTTTCGCCAAATTGCAAGAATGCCCTCGGGCCGGACTGCGGATCCTGCAAACTGACCCGCGACCTAAGGCCTCTCCAGCTCGAACCGCTCGGTTGTCCGGGCGTAAAGGCTCCCGCCCAGGCGGCCGACCAGGTCCAGCTTCCCGGGATCGGGCTGGCCGTCGGTCCCGAGGACGTCTTCGCGGACGTGCGCGGCAAGGATCCTCCCGAAGACGACATTCGCCGCCAAACCACCCTCCCCGATCGCCACGATTGAGTGCAGCGCGCATTCAAACGCAACGGGGGCCGCCGCGACACGCGGCGGACGCACGCGTTCGCTCGGCGCGGAGGCGATTCCGAACTTCTCGAACTCGCTTTCCCCGTAGGGCAGCGTTGCCGCCGAATTGTTCATTGCCTCGGCAAGGGCAAACGACACGAGATTCACGACGAATTCGGGTATCTGCTCGATGTTGCGCAGCGTGTCCTTCTTGCGGCCGTCCCGATTGTTGACCGGCACGAACATCAGCACCGGCGGATTCGAGGTGATTCCCTGGAAGAAGCTGAAGGGCGCAAGGTTGGTGTGACCGTCGGACGACTGGGTCGAGACCCAGGCGATGGGCCGCGGCAGGATGGTTCCGGCCATCCAGGCATACGCCTCGCGGGCCGGGATCTTCGTGAAATCGATGAGCATGACGCCCCCAGCACAACGACGCTCCCCTTGTGTTGCCAGTGAAAACCGGCAAAGGGATCGGGTTGAAAAGCGGTGGCGCTCAAAAAACCTACAAGGCCTCAAGTATTGAATTTCATTCAACACTTGAGGCTGAGGTCTTCATTTCGTTCTCAACGGAAGGCCTTCCTCATGCCCGCGCTCACCAGTGCGAGCGTGGCCAGCGAATTGGCCGGCATCAGGATCGCCGCAATGAGCGGGCTCATGCGACCGGCCGCGGCCAGGCTCACGGCTGCCAGGTTGTAGGCGACCGAGAAGACCAGGATCATCGTGTGCGTCCGCCGGCGCATGGCGCCGATTTCAAAAAGGGATCGGATGCCTCCGATCCCCCGGCCCAGGTAATAGAAATCGGCCTTGCCCTCCAGAAGGCCCCGGTGAACGACTGGAGTCCCCCGGCACAAGGCGCTGTCGAAGGCGAGGCTGTCGTTTGCCCCGTCGCCGAGCATCAGCGTGCTGGCGCCCTCGTTCTTCTCAAGCCACCGCGCCTTCTCCCTGGGACCGCGCCCGGCCACCGCGTGATCCGCCGGAAGCCCGAGTTCGTCCGCCATCCTTCCGACTTTCTCCTGCCGGTCCCCGCTCAGGATGAATACGCCATAGCCGCGGCGCACCCACTCGGCGACCTCGCGCCGGGCATCGGCCCTGACCGTGTCCGTGAAATGAAACCGGGCCACGATGCGGCCGTCGCATGCGAATTCAGCGTCGCCCTGGGGGAGTCCGCCTGCGCCGGCCGGGGCCGCATCGGCGGTCCCGCCGGGGCCCCGCCAGCCGGGACGCCCGAGGCTCCATTGCCGGCCGGCCGAATCCAGTTGAAGGCCAAAGCCGATCGTTTCGCGGACTGCGCCCGGCATCGGCTCCACCGGCCCCGAACCGAGCAGGGATTCCAGCAGGCACTGGCTCACCGGGTGGGCGCCATCCCGGACAAGGGCAAGCAGGGCCGAGCGCGCGTCGCCGTCCAGGTCACGGATTTCCGCGAGGTTGCGCAGCGCCGGTGTTTCGAGGGTCAGCGTGCCGGTCTTGTCGAAAACGAGCCGTCGCACCGCCGGAAGCTTTCCGTAAAGGTCGTTTTCCCGCACGAACACCCCGCGGCGGCGAAGCGCCGTCGTGGCCATCTCGTCGGCGAGGGGGAAGGCAAGGCCGATTGCACAGGGACAGGACACGACGAGAACGGCCGTGACCACCGACCAAGTCCTGGAGGCATCGCCCGTCCGCGCCCACCAGACAATCCCGGAGGCTGCGGCCACGACGAGGATTCCGACCAGATAGCCCCGCACGATCTTTTCGAGAAACGCGTGCCTCCGCCCCGGGCGCTCGCCGGGCTCGAGAAGCCTCGCGAGGAGGGATTCCTTCCATGTCTCCAGGGATTCCGCCTCGCACTCGTCCCGGCCGACATTGACGGCCCCCGCGGGAACGCCCTGCCCGGCCCGCAGGATCCGCGGCTCGGATTCGCCGTTGATGGAGGCCAGGGAAAACAGGGCTTCGGCCGATACCATCCGCGAGGCGACGGGGACCGTCCGGCCCGACGGCACCCGAAACGTCTCGCCCGGCCGCAGGTCCTCAGGACGGACCTCCCGGATCGAACCACCGGCGACCACCCGGACCCGCGGCACCAACGGCTGGCGGCCGAGCAGACGGCGCCGGTTTCGCTCCACCGCAGCCACCTGCGCCCACCGGCCCACAAGCATAAGGAAGATGAATGTGGCAACGAAATCGAAGTACACGAAACGGGGACGTCCCGTAAGCCAGCCGAAGAGGGAGCCCGCGTACGCTCCGAGTATCCCGACGGCGATCGGCAGGTCGATGTGCATGACTCCCATGCGCAGGGCCTGCCAGGCCCTCCCCAGGAAGTAGCTTCCGCCGACCATGAAGCTGAGGGTCGCAAACCCCAGGCAAAGGACTCCGAAAAGGCCCGCGTATGCAAACGACCTGTCCATCCCGAAATATGCGGGCAGCGCAAAAAGCATGACGTTGAGCGCAAAAGCCGCGCAGAGGCCGACGCGCACGACAAGGCCGCGGCTTTCCGGTTCCGCACGCAGGGGGTCGTCCGGACCCGCGAGATAGCCGAAGGCCTGCAGCTTTCGGGCAAAATCCACCGCCGAAAACCGGCCCACCACCCACCGGATGCGCATCGAACCGAGCTGCGCGTTCACAAAAATGTCGCGGGCGCCCGGCTGCTCCTGAAACAGGCGCTCGATCAGCCAGACGCAGCCCGCGCAGGACACGCCCTGCAGGCCGAGCGTCAGGGCGGGCGGCCCGCCGGTCGCCTTCTCGGCCCCGCACTGGGCCTCGGCCAGCCAGGAATAGTCCCTTGGCTCGAAGACCGCCGTGTCCGCGGGCTGGGTGACCGCGTCCTTCAGGCGGTAATAGCCGGCGAGGCCGTGCTCATGCACCAGCCTGTACACGTACGAGCATCCGGAACAGCAAAACCCCGATTCGCGCATGCGCGCATCGATGAGCGGCGCGCCGCAATGCCGGCACGCTGGGGCATGGGTACCCATGACTTCAGAAGCAGCAGAAGGTGGCCGGATCGGGCCCTGCGAGCCCCAGGGTGGCGCGGAGGCGCCACGAGATGACCAATGCCACGGACAGCGCGAGCGCGATCCTCAGCCTGCCGAGCCAAAGCGGGGAAAGCCTGGCGCGCAGCCACTGGAACTGCGACTGCGCAAGCCACAATAGCGGGACGGTGCCGAGGCCGAAGGCCAGCATGAACTCGGCCCCGCGCAGGGCCGATCCCGACACGAGGGCCAGCGCCAGGAGAAAATAGAGCGGCCCGCAGGGCAGAAGCGGAGTGGCGAGCCCGAGGGCGCAAGCGGCGCTCGTCCTGGAACGGCCCTGCAGCCAGCCGCGGAGCCGGAAGGCCAGGCGTCCCAGTGAGGCGGGTTTCGGCATCCACCGGTCCCATCGAAACGCGAGGCCAAGGAAGAAAAGGACGAGAATCCACGGCAGCCACCGCAGCGCCGAATGCGAGACGAACGCGAGAGGCTGGCCCCCCAGGCCGCCCGCGACCGCTCCAAGGGCCCCGTAGGCCGCCAGCCGGCTCATGTGATAGACCGTGCTGACCACCTGCGGATCGGACCGGTCGCCACGCACAGGCATGAGGGCGCACGCGAGCGGCCCGCACATCCCCGCGCAATGCAGGCTTGTGACGAGGCCCGCGAGAAAGGCCGCCTCGGGCGAATTAACGGATGAGAGTTCCATTTTCAGTGCGGCGCTCCTCCTCCTCCTCCCTGAGGAGGCGGACATCGGGGCCGAGGAATTCGACCCGGCGCTCGATGCTCGGGCCGCCCGCCTTCGGCTGAAGGGACACCTGGATCATGAACGGCCCCTGGTACGCGCCGCGGGCCACCTGGAGGATGAGCGGCTCGACGATCTCGCCAAGGGGCGGCATGTCGATGACCCCCGTGAGCCCGGTCTGCCGCAGGCCGACGGGCGCCTGCTCGAGCCTGAGGACAAACTCGGCCGGCTCCGGGCGCTTGTTCACGATCCGCACGAAGAACTGGTTCCGGACATAGTCGAAATCGACGAAATACGGCGCGCCCGTCATCCGTGTGATGCCAAAATTTTCGGGGTGCACCGTCGACAGGGCCCACGCCGCAACCCCTGTTCCGATGAGCAGCAGGACGCCGTAAAGGGCGGTGCGGGGCCGCAGCCAGCGGGTCCGGCGGCCGGCAAAGCCGGACAGCGAGTCGTATCGGATCAGGCCGCGCGGGCGGCGAAGGCGGCTCATCACCTCGTCGCAGGCGTCTATGCAGGCCGCGCAGCCGATGCACTCCAGCTGCAGGCCGTCGCGGATGTCGATTCCCGTCGGGCAGACCTGTACGCACCGGCTGCATGCGATGCAGTCGCCGGCGCCCGCCCCGGCCTTCTTAGCCTCCGCGGAGGTCATGCGGGGTTCGCCGCGCCGGGTGTCGTAGCCGATGATGAGCGAGTGGTCGTCGACGAGCGCCGACTGGAGCCTGCCGTAGGGACAGATGATGATGCACAGCTGCTCGCGGAACCATGCGAAATTGAAATAGAGGATGCCGGTGGCGATGGAGATGAAGACGAAGACGCTCCAATTCGCCCCGGGGGCGGCGCGCATCATCGCCCACACGTGCGGGAGCGACACGAAATAGGCGAGGAACAGGTGTGTGATGGCCGCGGACACGGCAATGAAGAGCGAATGCTTCAGGACCCGTCTTGCGGCCTTTCCAGCCGTCCACGGCGCGTCCGCCAGCAGGCGCCGCTGCACGGCATCCCCCTCTATCCATCGCTCGATCCGCCGGAAGACGTGGTCGAGAAAGATGGTCTGGGGGCACGCCCAGCCGCACCAGATCCTGCCCAGCAGCGCGGTGACAAAGAAAAGCGAAAAACCGAGCCCCGTGATCAGGAAGAAAAGGAGCCACACGTCCTGCACGGCCAGGGTCAGGCCGAAGAGGTGAAACCGCCGGCTTGCGATGTCTAGAAACACCGCGGGATAGCCGCGGACGGGAATCCAGGGCAGCAGGAGATAGACTGCGATCAGGACCAGCGCCGAAACCTTGCGCATCCGCGTGAACGCTCCGCGGACGTCGGCCACGTAGACAAAGCGGCGCGAGCCGTCGTTGCGGATCGTCGCGACCGAGTCGAGATTTGGTCGCGGGGGCAGGTCCATGGCTTCACAAATCCGAACCGAAGTCAGCCGCCATGGCGAGACGGCCGAGAAAGGCCTCGTTCATCTTGCCGCAGGAGCGGACTGCTGGATCGACATCGGTTCGCCCTCCTGGTGGTAGCTCAGGACGTAAGCCACGGCCTCGGTGATCTTCTTCTGCCCCAGGATGGGGCCCCACGTCGGCATTCCCTTGGCCAGCACGCCGGTTGTGACTGTTTGAATGAGCTGCATCGGGCGCCCGCCGTGAATCCAGACCTGCCTGCGGAGGTCAGCCCCGATTCCGCCGTCGTCCACGCCGCGCAGGCTCTCCTTGTGGCAGCTGACGCACATGGAGGTGAATGTCGCGCGGCCGGAGGCGACCACGATCGGATTCCGGCTCATCTGCCACAGGCTCGCGTCATCGACATGGGTGGCCGCCAGAGTGGACAGCTTTTCGGCCTCAATTCGGGCCATGGCCAGTTCGACCTGCTGCGGCCCGCTCAGTCCCGTGCGGAACCACTCGAAGTAGGACCAGTACCCGACCCAGAAGACGATGGCCCCGTACAGCGTGAAGAGCCACCAGTTGGGCAGGCGTTTGTCGAATTCCCGGATGCCGTCGTAGCTGTGCGGGCGCAGCGGATCTTCAGAGATCGGTTCTTGCGGATTCGGATTCATGGCTGGCCGCGGGAGTCGCGGTCGAAAAGGGCAGGTTCGCCAGATGGTCGATCTGGGGGCGTTTCATCCGCACGGCGCGCCAGCTGATCGTCACAAAGATCGAGAAGGCGGCTGCAAATGCCACGATCGTGATGACCTTGGCCGAGTCTGCGTAAACGACGTGTTCGAACATGGGGGAAGGCAGGGGCTCAGTCGTTCAGCTGCGGGGCAGGGCCCGACGGCTTGACCGATTCGTACTTGCCGAGGTGCTGGAGGTAGGCGATCAGGGCGACGATCTCCTTGTCCTGGGCGACGTAGGCGCCGGAATCCCGCAGGTCGCGCGCGATCGCCTTTGCCTGGGCCGAAACGCTCGCGGCGATCTCGGCATCGGTCCAGGCCGGGTACGGCACGCCGAGCTGCCGCTGCACGGCGATCTTCCTCGGAAGGGTGGCCGCGTCCAGTGAGTCCGACAGGAGCCAGGAGAAATTGGGCATGTTCGAACCCGGCGAAACCGAGCGCGGATTCTCCATGTGGCGCAGGTGCCAGATGTTCGGGTACTTCCCGCCCACCCGCGCAAGATCCGGCCCGTTTCGCTTCGAGCCCCACTGGAAGGGATGGTCGTAGATCGATTCGCCGAGCCGCGAATAGTCGCCGTAGCGCATGACGTCCGGCACGAGCGTCCGGATCATCTGGGAGTGGCAGAGGTAGCATCCCTCGCGCACGTACAGGTCCCTGCCGGCCAGTTCGAGCGGTGTGTAGGGAATCTGCCGGCGGTCCTCCACGTTGGCGGCCTGGTGGACGACGATCGTCGGGATGATCTGGATCAGGCCGCCGGCGACGACGGCCACAAAGGTGAGGATCGTGAATGGAAGCGAATTGACGAGCAGCCGCTCGTACCAGTCGCCCCATTTTCTCCAGCGCGTTTCGAAATGGGCGTAGGCGAGGACGACGCAAAGAATCGCGCCGGCGAGGCCTGCGATGCTGATGAGGCTGTGCCCGAACATCCACGCGCAGGCGAAGCCGAACCCCAGCATGGCAGAAGATGACCGGCGGGTTGAGGACCGCCCCCGTCAGCGTCAGCCGGGCGGGCGCGGGCTCGTCCTCGAAGACCTCGATCGTGCCGTTGACCCGCTCGGCCCCGCGCACGGTCCGCCACGCATTGTAGGCCATCAGGAGCCAGCCGGTGAGATAGAGGCCTCCGCCGATCACGCGCATGAGCATCATCGGACCCTGATCGCGTTCACCGTATCGAGGAAGTTGGGGTAAGCGAGGAGGGTCCCGTTCTCGGTCGTGGCGTTGAGCATCAGCGCCCTGGGTGATGCCGCTTGTCCACATCGCGCCCGACGTAGAGCAGGATGCCCGACGAGCCCGACCCAGAAGTGGAGGTTGGCGAGCGCGACGCTGTGAAGCGGCTTGTTCCAGAGCCGGGGCAGGAGCCAGTAGATCATCCCCGCCGCCATGAAGCCGTTCCAGCCCAGGGTCCCGCACGTGCACGTGGGCGATGATCCAGTCGGTGTAGTGGGCCAGCGCATTGACGGACTTGATCGAAAGAAGCGGCCCCTCGAAGGTGGCCATCCCGTAGAAGGTGACGGCGGCTGCGAAGAACTTGAGGACGGGGTCGGTGCGCACCTTGTCCCAGGCCCCGCGCAGCGTGAGCAGGCCGTTCAGCATTCCGCCCCAGGAAGGCGCCCAGAGCATCAGGGAGAAGGTCATCCCGAGGGTCTGCAGCCAGCCGGGCAGCGCCGTGTTCAGCAGGTGGTGGGGCCCGGCCCAGATGTAGACGAACACCAGCGACCAGAAGTGGACGACCGACAGCCGGTACGAGTAGACCGGGCGCCCCGCCGCCTTCGGCAGAAAGTAATACATGATGCCGAGGATCGGAGTCGTGAGGAAGAACGCCACGGCGTTGTGCCCGTACCACCACTGCACGAGGGCGTTCTGGACGCCGCCGAAGATGGAGTAGCTGTGCGTCCAGCTCGTCGGTATCGACAGGTGGTTGACGATGTAGAGCATCGCCACCGTGATGATGGTCGCGATGTAGAACCAGATCGCCACGTACAGGCTCGGCTCGCGCCTGATCGCCAGGGTCCAGAAGAAATTGACGGCGAAGACGACCCAGATCAGGACGACGGCGACGTTGATGGGCCAGATGAGCTCCCCGTACTCCTGCCCGCGCGTGAGCCCCAGGGGCAGCGTGAGCGCAGCCGAGACGATGATCGCCTGCCAGCCCCAGAAATGCAGCTGCGAGAGAAAATCGCTCGCCAGCCGCGCCTTGACCAGGCGCTGCGTCGAATAGTAGACGCCGGCGAACATCATGTTGCCCACAAGGGCAAAGATCACCGCGTTGGTGTGCAGCGGCCGGATCCGGCTCCAGGTGAGCCACGGCGTGTTGAAATTAAGCTGCCAGAAATTGAGCTGGGAGGCGATCAAGACCCCCACAAGCATTCCCACCGCTCCCCATATGATACTCGCCAGAAGGAACTGGCGGACGATCTGATCGTTGAACTCTACCGTGATCTTACGGTCTGACATAAGGCGGGCTGGATCGACTCCGCGGATGCGGAAAGGTCAGGTATTCCAGGGCCCGCCCTCATCCGGCCGGAGACCGGCGTCGGTCCCGCCGGGACGGCGGACGCAGGCTGGTTTCTCCTCGGCGAGCGGAAGCAGGGAGTCGCGCTCCGCGCTGCTCAGGCTGCCGCGGGCGTGCTCACGGATGAAAAAGATCACGAAGGTGAATACCAGGCAAAGGCTGATCGTAAGCGTTAGCGGCACAACAGTCATGGCGGGTGAGGTTTGGCTTGAAGGCCTACCCTAGCCCGTCGCCCTCCGAACGTCTCCGCAAACGTTGCGGAGAACTGTGCATAAATTGCGAAGGGTCCGGGCGGGGCCCCGGGGGATTCCGCGTCAGGCGATGTCCTGCGTCTCGACCCAGCGCACCGCGTGCCGGACCAGCGCCGTGGCATCGGTCAGGCCCAGCTTCTCTTTGATGTGCGCCCGGTGCGCGTCGACCGTCTTCGGGCTCAGGTGGAGCTGATCGGCGATTTCCCGCGTGCTCTTCCCCTGCCCGATCATCTGGAAGACCTCGAATTCCCGGTCGCTCAACCGTTCTATCGGCGAGTGGGAGCCCCTGGGCCTCCGCCCCGAAAGGGACTCGAGAATCCGGGCGGACATCCGCGAGCTGACGTAGATCTGACCGTCGAGCACCTGGCGAATCGCGGCGAGCAGCTTCTCGCCTCCCGCCTCCTTCATGACGTAGCCCTGGGCCCCGGCCCTGAGGACACGCTCGGCGTAAATCAGCTCGTCGTGCATCGAAACGACGAGAATCCGCAGGTCCGGCCGCGTGGCCTTCAAATCCTTGATGAATTCAAGCCCGCTGCGGCCCGGCATAGTGATGTCGGTCAGGACGAGGTCGGGCAGGTCCCGATCCAGCACCCGCGCGGCCTCCGCCGGGTCGCCCGCCTCTCCACCCACGACCATGTCGGGCTGCTGGTTGATGAGCTGCGCAAGGCCCATGCGCATGAACGGATGGTCATCGATCAGCAGGATCTTCTTTCGCGCCGGCGACGGGCGCTTTTCGGCGGATCTCATTTCTTGGAATGCAAACTATGCATTGGTCCGGAAGTTGCAAATTGCCACATGGCTGTGCCTTAAAGCTCCGGGCAATCCATCTCACTCGGGCACCGACACGGTGCACTCGATCGTGAAACCGAGACCCTTCTTCGAAGTCATGTCCAGGCGGCCGCCGATGACGCTCGCACGGTGTTTCATCACCCCGAGGCCGAGGCCGCGGCCGCCGGCCCGGGACAGGCCCCTGCCGTTGTCGGAGATTCGCAGCCGCACCGTGGAATCCGCGCGCGCCAGCTCGATCACGATCTCCTCCGCGCGCGCATGCTTGACCGCATTGTTGACCGCCTCCTGCGCGATCCGGTAGAGGTGCCCGGCGACGATCCGATCGCCGAGCAGAACGGGACCCGGGCATTCGAAGCGGCACTTCGACGGCCCGATTGAGGTCGTCGTCTCGGCCAGTTCCGCCAGGCCTATGCGCAAGGCGTCGGGGTCGTCGCTGACGGGAACCAGCCCCCGCGCAAGCGACCGGGTCTGTGTGATTGCATCCCTGAGCATCCGGCCCATCAGCCCGAGCCTCGAGGCCAGGTCTGGGTTGACCTTCTGGGCATCGGCCTTCAGGGCCGTGCAATAGAGCTCTATCGCGGTCAGCTGCTGTCCGAGTCCGTCGTGAAGGTCGGCGCCGATCCGGTGCCTCTCGCCCTCGCCGACCGCGAGCATCTCGCCCTCCAGGCGCCGGCTTTCGGCCTGCGCCGCCGCAAGGGCTCGGTCCTGCTCGATCGCGGCAAGCGCCCGCCTGGCTACCGCCGGAAGCAGGTCCAGGAGCCCGGTGTCCTTCATCACGTAGTCCAGCGCCCCCTGCTTCATCATCTCGACGGCCACCTTTTCGTCGCCCTGGCCCGTCACGACAAGAAACGGCACGGGGCCCGCAATCCGCCTGAGCGAGCCGAGGAGTTCCGGCCCGCCGACATCCCTGAGCTTGAGGTCCAGAAGAAGCAGGTCGGGCCGGTTGCGGGCCATCTCGTGGCGCGCCACCGCACCGGACTCCGCCGTCGCAACCTCGTACCCCTCGGCCCTCAGCGCCTCGGCCATGAGAATGAGCAAACCCGCGTCGTCGTCGACGACAAGAATGCGAGGCTGTTTCACCTTCTGATCAATGCGCCCCATTCACCGGCGGCACCAGCAAAAGCGGCACGAACAGCCCGAGCCGGCGGATCGCCTCGGTGAACTTGTCGTAATCGATCGGCTTCTGGATGTACACATTGCAGCCGAGCTGGTGGCAGCGTTCGACCTCCCGGGCGTCGTCGGTCGTCGTCAGCATGATGACGGGAAGCTTTCGAAGCTCCGCGTCCGCTTTGATCCGCCGCAGGACCTCTATGCCGTCGACCTTGGGCATCCGGATGTCGAGGAGCACAAGGTACATCTTCCCATGCTGGCGGCCCGGGCCCGTGCCCTTGTTGAAAAGGTAGTCGAGGACGGCCTGCCCGTCGCGGAAATGCTCGATCTCATTGTCGAGCCCGGCAGCCTCAAGGTTGTGGCGAACGAGAATGGCGTGGCCCTCGTCGTCTTCGACAATGAGAATCACGGGACCGTTCTTCATGCGGAGGGTGCGGCAGGGTTCGGCGAGGCGGGTAGGGAAACCATGAAAGTGGACCCGACGCCCGCGGCGCTCTCAACCCAAATTTTTCCCTTTTGGCGCTCCAGGACGCGCTGGGCGATCGTCAGGCCCAACCCCTCGCCCGCGCCGCTCTCCGGATTGAGCCGGTGAAAGATCTCGAAAACCTTGGCCTGGTGTTCTGGTGCGATTCCTATTCCATTGTCTGAGACCGAGTAAACCGCGTGGCCACTCTCGACCGTTCCGGCGATTGCCAGGCGGAGCCGCCTGTCGGGATCGCTGTACTTGAGGGCGTTGTCGACCAGGTTGCCGAATACCTGGCTCATCTGGGTACGGTCTCCAACGCAGGCGGGCAGCGGGGCGACGCTCACCTCAGCCTTTGCCTCATCGATTTGGAACCGGACGGCCGCAATGACTTCAGCCACGAGCAGGTTCATGTCCAGCGGCTCGAGATTCAGGGCGATCCGGCCCAGCCGCGAGAAGCGCAGGAGGCCGTTGAGAAGCATGTCCATCTTGGCAACGCCCGCATTGATGAAGCGCAGAGCCTGCGGAATTGCGACTCCTGCAGGAGGTTGCAACTCCGCAGCCGGCACCGCGCCTCCGTTCGCCGCCTTCACCGCCTCGAGGATCTTCTCGCAGGCGCGGTTCAGCTGCCTGCTGAAGCCCTGGACATTCACAAGCGGCGAGCGCAAATCGTGGGAAACCGTGTAAACGATCGTCTCCAGCTCCCTGTTCTTTTCGGCCAGATCGGCCGCGAATCGAAGCAGTTCCGCCTCGTCGGCCTTCCGCTGCGTGATGTCGGTCCGGATGGCCACGTACTGGACCGGGTTTCCGGATTCGTTCAATCGGGGAAAGATGGTGGTTTCGACCCAGTAGAGGGAGCCGTCCTTTGCCCGGTTCAGAATCTGGCCGTGCCAGACCTGGCCGCGCCCGATGGTGGCCCAAAGGTCGCGGAAGAACACCTTTGGGTGGTGCTTCGAATTGATGATCCGGTGGTCCTGCCCGATCAATTCTGCGCGGCTGTACTTTGAAATCGCGCAGAACTTGTCGTTGACGTAGGTGATTCGGCCCGATGCGTCGGTCATCGCGACGATCGAGTGCTCGTCGAGCGCGGCCTTGATGTCCTGCAGCTCGCGGATGACCTCGGCAAATTGCCCGGCGGTTGCAGCCTGCGCGACGGCTGAAGCGTCTGAAGACTCCATGTTTGAGGGGCAAGATATGCACAGGGCCTTCGAGGGCAAGGCTCGCGCGCCGATGGTTTGGTTTAACCCGCAGAATCGGAGCCCGGTCACTGTCCTTCAAGAGCAGCTCCGTCGCCGGCTGGGTTTCAGGCGAAAGCATAGGGGATTTCCCTATCGAAACAGGGGACGGCCTCCAATTTCGGGAACAGGGCACTCGTGGTACGTTCCGCCCCATGCAGACCGAATCACCCGCACTCGCCGCCGCCCAGAACCCTTCCCGGGCGGATCAAGACCTGTTCGCCCAGCTTGAGAAATCCGAAATCTACCGCGAGTACCAAAAGGCCTTCGAGGCCGCGACCGGACTTCCGCTCGCAATCCGCTCCGTCGGGTCATTCCAGCCTCCCCTGCGCGGCTCGCGCCACGGAAACCTCTTCTGCTCTCTGATGGCCGGACGCAACAAGACCTGTTCGGCATGCCTGCAGCTTCAGCAGCAGATCGAAACAAAGGCCACGGACGGGGCCGTGACCCTGGAATGCTTTGCGGGATTGAACGACTCGGCCGTGCCGGTACGGGTCGGCGACCGCGTGGTGGCATATCTTCAGACCGGACAGGTGCTTCACCAGCCCGCGACCGAGGCCGGATTCCGCGCCGTATCACGCCGATTGGGCGCGATGGGCATGAATTCCGGCATGAGCCGGCTGAAGGAGGCCTACTTCGGCAGCCGCGTGATCACGCGGCTGCAGTACGAGTCGGTCCTGAACCTGCTCGTGATCTTCGCCCAGCATCTGTCGACGGTGAGCAACCAGATCATGGTCAAGGCCGCGGCAGCCGAAGCCCCCGCGGCGGCCAAGGCCCGCTCGTTCATCGCCTCGCACCAGGGCGAGGAAATCTCGCTTTCCCAGGTCGCCCGGGCGGTCAACATGAGCGCATTCTATTTCTGCAAGGTGTTCAAGAAGGCGACCGGCCTCACCTTCACGGAATATCTGGCGAGGGTGCGCATCGAGCGCGTGAAGAGCTCGCTCATGAATCCCCACTGCCGCGTCAGCGAGGCCGCCTACGAGGCGGGCTTTCAGTCGCTTTCGCAATTCAATCGCATGTTCAGGCGCATCGCGGGCGAGTCTCCCTCGGACTACCGGGAGCGGCTGCATGGAACGCCTGCCGGCGCCATCACGGCGAACGCGGCGTAGACGGCTGCACGGCGTCCTCCGGACGCCAAGAACCGCGGAGCGAAGGCCAATTCCTGCACAGTCAGGCCTTCTTTAAGTTGGTAGCTTACGCCCCGGCCCAACCCGCGTGCGGGACCACGCAAGCCTGAATCTTCCGGCACAATCTCCAAGCCGGCCGGCTCTGCTGCCGCACGCTCGGTGAGGCCCAAAGGGATCGGTCTGCATCGCATGAACACTTCCGTCCGCCGTCCAATCCAACGCCCATTGTCAGCCACAGCCACGCTGCATATAAAGAAAGGCGAGCGGATCCTCGACCGCGCAATTGCGGCCGACGCTCGAATGGTCATCAAGCGGGACGGATCGAGCGAGCGCTTCGACCTGAACAAGATCGTCCGCACGGTCGCGCTTGCGTTCTTCGACGTCCGAAACCCCGGCGTCGCCAATCCCTGCCGCGACGACCCGCTCGCGTGCCACGGCCTGGACGGCGAGACGTTCGCGGAGGCCCGCAAGATCGCCTCAAGCGTCTCGCAGATGCTCGAACTCTGCTACAGGGACGGGAAGCACCCGGCCATTGAGCAGATCCAGGACGCGGTCGAGAAATCGATCGCCGGGGAGGGCCACTGGGACGTCGCCCGTTCGTTCATGCTCTACCGGGCCCGCCACAACGAACGCCGGCTGACCACCTACCAGGACAACGGCCTTTCCGATTACATCGCGGTCGCCAAGTACGCCCGCTACCGGCCCGACCTGCACCGGCGGGAAACTTTTCCCGAGGGCGTCGAGCGCGTGCGGGACATGCACCTTCGCTTCTTTGCCGAAAAACTTTGGAGGACGGTGCCCTCGGAGCTGCCGGCCGCATTGTCGAGCCTGGCTGGCGACACTTCCCGGCTCCTCGCCTCGGCCTGCTGCGGACGCGAGCTCGGCCAGATAATCCGGGACGCCTTCGCTTCCGTCACGGCGCGAAAGGTGCTGCCAAGCATGCGCTCCCTGCAGTTCGGCGGCGAGGCCATCCTTAGGAACCACGCGCGGATGTTCAACTGCACCTTCTCCAACGTCGATCGCCTGGAGTTTTTCCGCGGCTATTTCTTCCTGTTGCTCAGCGGCTGCGGCGTCGGCTTCTCGGTCCAAAAGCACCACATTGCGCGGCTTCCCCCGCTGCCGGCGCGCCGCCCCGAGGCGGACCTGCCTGTCGTGCACCACCACGTCGCGGACACGATCGAGGGCTGGGCCGACGCGCTCGACGCCCTTATCACCTCCTTCTACGAGGGAAAGAAGGTCGAATTCGACTACTCGGCCATCCGCCCGCGGGGCAGCCCGCTTCGCATGTCCGGCGGCAAGGCCCCCGGCCACCTGCCGCTGAAGCGGACACTGGGAAAGATCGAGGCCATTCTCGACCAGGCGGCGGGTCGCTCCCTGAGGCCGATCGAAGTGTACGACATCAACATGTACGTCGCCAAGGCCGTCCTGGCCGGGGGCATCCGCCGTTCGGCCACGATCTGCCTTTTCTCCCCGGATGACGACGAGATGCTCAACGCCAAGACCGGCGACTGGTTCGAGAAGAACCCCCAGCGCACCGCCTCGAACAATTCGGCCGTCCTTTCGCGAAGCCCCGAGCACGCCGGCTTCTTCCGCAAGCTCTTCCAGGCGCAGAAGGAGTTTGGCGAGCCCGGCTTCTACTTTTGCGACAATCCGGACGCGGGCTGCAACCCCTGCGCGGAAATCGGCCTGCTGCCCATCGTCAACTGGACCCTCTCGCCCGATGAATTCGATCGCCTCTACGCCTGGGGCTACACCGGCGATTTCCCCGGCACGACCCGGCTGTCCGGCTTCCAGCATTGCAACCTGACCACGATCAACGGTGGCGCGGTCGCCTCCGCCGAGGACTTCTACCGCGCCTGCATCGGAGCGACGATCATCGGCACCCTCCAGGCTGCGTACACGCACATGCCCTACCTGGGGCCGGTCACCCGGCTCATCAACGAGCACGACGCCCTGCTCGGCGTCTCGATCTGCGGTTACATGGACAACCCGGCCATCCTTTTCGACACCGAGGTGCTTGCGCAGGGGGCCCGCCTTTGCCGCGCGACAAACCGTCTGCTCGCGGAGCTGATCGGCATCCGTCCGGCAGCGCGGATCTGCACGACCAAGCCCGAGGGCACGGCGAGCCTCATCCTGAATGCGGCGTCGGGCATCCACCCCCACCACGCCCGCCGCTATTTCCGCAGGGTCCAGGCCAACCGCAAGGAGCCGGTCTATGCGTTCTTCCACTCGGTCAACCCGCAGATGACCGAGGCCTCGGTCTACAACACGGACACCGACGACGTCATTTCCTTCCCGGTCGAGGCCCCGGCCCAGGCCATCCTCCGCAAGGACCTCAATGCGCGCCAGTTTCTGGAGATCGTGAGGCTCGTCCAGCAGGCATGGGTGCTCACGGGGGCCGCCGACGACACCCGGGCGCCCGAGGTGACCCACAACGTTTCAAACACTTGCACCGTGCGCCCGGACGAGTGGAGCGAGGTCGCGGACTTCATCTGGGAGAACCGCCACTACTTCACGGGGATCGCGCTCTTGCAGGATTCGGGCGACAAGGCCTATCCCCAGGCGCCGCGCGAGGAGGTCGTCACGGAAGCCGACGTCGCCCGGTGGAACTCGCTCAGGCCGCAATGCGTCGACTACACCCGGATGCGGGAGGACTCCGACGAGACGGAGTTGCGGGAGACGGTGGCCTGCGCCGGGGGCGCCTGCGAGATAAACCGGCCCGGCTGAGCGGCCGGGATCCCATGCGCGCTTACTTTCGGGACCGGCCCGAGGCCGGCGGGCTCCTGGCGCGAAAGCTGCTCGCATACGCAAACCGCGCCGATGTCCTCGTGCTCGCCCTGCCCCGGGGCGGCGTCCCTGTCGCCTACGCGATCGCCCAGCGCCTCCATGCGCCGATGGACGTCCTTGTCGTGCGCAAGCTCGGGGTCCCGGGCAAGGAGGAGTACGCCATGGGCGCCATCGCGAGCGGGGGCATAGAGGTCCTTCACATGCCGGTCATTTCGGCCCTGCAGATCCCGGTTGAGGCCATCGAGGCCGCCGTCGCCAGGGAGCGCGCCGAACTGGGGCGCAGGGAGAAGGCGTATCGGGGTGACCGCGCGCCGCCGCTCGTGCGCGGCAGGACGGTCATCCTGGTCGACGACGGAATCGCCACCGGTTCCACCGTTCGCGCGGCGGTCAAGGCCCTGCGGCACATGGATGCGCAGCGGGTCGTCATCGCTGCCCCGACGGCGGCGCCCTCCACCGTCCGCGACCTGCGCCACGAAGCCGACGAGTTTGTCGCCATCATCACCCCGGAGGACTTCTACGGCGTCGGCCAATGGTACGTCGACTTTGCGCCCACGACCGACGAGGAGGTGCAGGATCTGCTCGCCGCCGCCGCCCGCTCCTACGCGGGCCTGCGGCTGCGCAGCGGGCAGCCGGCGCCCTGAGGGCAGTGCCCGCAGATCCGCTCGATCTCGCGCTGCGTGACGACGTCGAAGGCGAGAAGCAGCTCATCGCGCTGGCGGTCGAGTTCGGCCTGGGAAATCTCCGCCAGGGCCTTTTCGCCCTCCCGGGCCGCCGACTCGAGAATCCTTTTTCCCCGTCCAAGGAACACCATCAGGGGTCCCACGCGGCACTCGCCCGTCGGCCAGACCGGAAATTCGATCAGGTACCCGGCCCTCGCCCCGTGCGCGGGCGCGGAGGACCTCAGGGTGGCCCAAAGCTCCTCGATGACGTTGGTCTGCAGGGCGTCGAGGAGCGCCGATGGAAAATTCTCGCTCCATGCCGGGTCGGACAGGAGCAGCGAACGCCAGCCCGCGCGAATCGTGGGGGTCAGCTTTTCGCAGGCGGTGCGATATCGCGCATTCAACCGCAAACGATAGAACCTGTTTTCAGAACTTTAGGCTACGCAGGCCTTGGTCAATGGCGCGCAGATCTTGCCGTCGGCCGTACCGCCTTCCGCGCGCGCGCGGCGTGGCGCAGGACGAGCGATGCCCTGGTGGCGCACGCGTACGGGTCGGACTTCAGCGCGAAGCCCAGGCTTCGGGCCAGCCCAAGCATCGGCGCGTTGCCGGAGTCCACCTGGCCCCAGATTTCGCGCAGGCCCCGGCGGCGGGCGGTCTCGACGAGCGTCCGCAGAAGGAAGGCGCCCATGCCGAGCCGCCTCTTGGATTCGCGTACGACCAGGGCGAATTCGGCCGAGAGGCCGTCGGCGCCCAGGCAATACCTGCCCACGGCGTGGATGATATCATCCTTCGCCTTGCGGCCGAAGATTCCCAGGGCCAGGTCGCGGCCCTGGTCGACGCTGACGAGCTTGGACGCCCGCTCCGGGCTCATGTCGCCAAGGAGGTAGCCGTACCGCTCGCGTATGGTCTCGGGAGAATGGGAGGCGAAGAATGCCCTGAGCCGCTCCCTGTCCCCGGGCCCGAGCAGGCGCACGACGTAGGTCCCCGATCCGAATTTCTTCCCCAGCTTCAGCATGCCGCGGTCTCCAAGCGAGCACCGGCCTTCGACGAGGCAGTTCCGGCAGAGCCTCTCGATCTCGCGCTGGGCGACGATGTCAAAGGCGAGAAACAGCTGCCTGCTCAGGCGCGCCAGTTCGCGCCGTGGAATGCCAGGGTCCGCCTGCTGCACCCTTTCGGCGGTCGCCGCCAGGATCCTCTTTCCCGTCCCGAGAAAGACCAGAAGCGGCTCCAGTCCGCACCCGTCGCCGTTCCATCCCGTCAGCTCCACCGGCGCCCTGTCGCGCAGCCACCGGGGCAGCGAGGGGGATCGCAGTATCGACCATGTCTGGTCGAGAAGCTCGTCCATCAGCTGCTGAAGCCCCTCGAGAGGGATACTCCACGTCCGCGCCGGATCAGACCGGATCAGGGCCGTCCATCCCGAGCGGATGTCGGGGTGGCACAGCTCACAGGCGCTCGCGAAACGCCAGTTCATCGCCCGGGGAAGATAATCAACGCCCGGCCGCCTTGCTGCGCAGGTCTTGGCCAATCGGGCGCACATATTGGTACTCAGGTTTCGCCCATCGCGCGCCGGACCAGGGCGACGGCGCCCGGATCGACGAAGGGACCGTCCTCCCTCGCATAGACAAGCGCGATGCAGCGGGCGCCGATCGAGTCGCAAAACCGGGAGAACGCGATGTTGAGGGCCGGCTCCAGCTCGGCCTCGGAGCCGGACGCCAGAAGCGCAAATTCGCGCCTGCGCAGCCGTCCGCCCAGCTGCCGGTGCGTGAGCTGCAAATCCGTGAACCGGTCGATGAAGCCCTTCATCACGGCGGAATAGGAGTACCAATAGACCGGCGTTGCAAACACCGTGACCGGCGCCGCGGCCATCTTGGCGATCACGTCCAGGAACGAGTCCGGGGTGTAGACTTGCGCGGGAGAGAACGGCGCGATCGAGATCGCGCCGAGATCGACAAGATCGCACGAAAGCCCCGCCGTCAGGCGCCTGACCAGCGTCGCCGTGTGACTGTCGCCGGGCGCGCTGCCGAGAATGGCAAGGGCCGGCGAGGAGGCAGTCCGGGCGCCGCCGCCCGGGGCCATTTTCGGCAGCCCTCCCATCGCATCACTTCGCGAGAGTGCGAACGTAGGCCACGAGGGCCTTGATGTCGTCGTCGCTGAGCTTGTCTCCCATCGCGGCCATCTTCACATTCCCGTCGGCGTCTTTCTCGCCCTCCTTCAGGTTCTTGAAGAGTTGGTCGTCCGTAAAGGTCTTCTGGTAGGCGGCGTCCGTGAGGTCCTTGATGCCGAGCTTCTTGGCGATGCGTGTGTGCCCGGCGCCATCCTTGCCGTGGCAGGAGGAGCACTTGGCCCAGTTATCCGGGGCATCGGCGGCGCGGACTATGGCCGCCGAAAGGAGGAGGCTGGCGGCGGCGGAAGCGATTAGGGTGATCGTTTTCATGGTTTTTTGACTGAACTTGATTGAACTTGCCAAGGCATCCGCCGCTGGCTTCAGCGGGGAACAGCCCCCATTCGTCCCGACACAGACCTTGGGGGACTGAGTCCGGTTTCCTGGGATCTTCACCCGGATTGGACTCCGGCCGCGCTATCGTGTCGACTTGCATTGCTGTGCACAGCTTGCGAAAGGGTGTGCAGCTTTTGCAATTGCGGGTGGCCGCCGCGCGGGCGGCACCTCCGCGACCGGGGTGAAAATCCCCGGAAACCGGGTCTCAGAAAATGCGGAGGCTAAGCCAAACGATGCCTAGCCCGCCGTCGTGCAAAGCGTTAGGCTTGGCATATGATCCAAGCCAATTCTTTCTGGGAATCCGCACGAAACCGCGCCGTGAGCGCCGCCGAAGCCGTAGCCGCCGTACGCAGCGGGACGTCCATTTTCGTTCACGGCGCCGCAGCCACCCCGACGCCCATGCTCGAGGCCCTGGCCGCGCGCCGCGACCTCTCGGACGTGCGGATCTTCCACCTTCACACCAATGGCCCGGCCCCGTTCGCGAACCCCGGCCGCGAGCGCGAATTCAGGTCCATTTCGCTGTTCACGGGGGGCCCGCTCCGCACGGCGATCGCCGAGGGACGCGCCGACTTCGTCCCGATCTTCCTCTCCGACATACCGGGCCTGTTCCTGTCCGGGGCGGTGAAGCTCGATGTCGCGATTCTCCAGCTCTCGCCGCCGGACCGGCACGGGATGTGTTCCCTGGGCACATCGGCCGACGCGGCCCTTGCCGCCTCCCAGATGGCACGGGTGATCATCGCCGAGATCAACGATCAGATGCCGCGCACGCACGGGAACAACATCGTCCCGTTCAGGAAGATTTCCGCCTTTGCCGCGACGGACCGGCCGCTGCACGAGCATGCGTCGGAACCCGAGACGCCCGTGGAGGCGCAGATCGGCGAACTCGTGGCAAACCTGGTCGAGGACGGTTCAACCCTCCAGATGGGCATCGGCGGAATCCCGGATGCAGCGCTGATCCGCCTTGTGCACAAGCATGAGCTCGGCATCCACACCGAGATGTTCTCCGACCGCGTGGTCGACCTTTTCGAGGCGGGAGCCATCACCAACCGCCAGAAGGCGGTCGGCCTGGGCCGCATCGTCACCAGCTTCGTCAACGGAACGCGCCGCCTTTTCGATTTCGTGGACGACAATCCGCTCGTCGCCTTCTACCCGTGCGACTGGACCAACGACACGTCGGTCATCCGCCAGAACCCGAAGGTGGTCGCGATCAACTCCGCGGTGCAGATCGACCTGACCGGCCAGGTGTGCGCCGACTCGATCGGCCACCGCATCTATTCGGGAATCGGGGGACAGATGGACTTCATCCGCGGAGCGGCCCTCTCCCCGGGCGGAAAGCCGATCATCGCCATCCCCTCGACCGCGCGCGGCGGCTCGATATCCCGGATCGCCACCGAGCTCACGCCCGGCGCCGGCGTCGTCACGACCCGCGGCCACGTGCACTGGGTCGTCACCGAATTCGGCGCGGTCAACCTTCATGGCAAGACGCTGCGCGAGCGCGGCGAGTCGCTGATTTCGATCGCGCATCCGGACTTCAGGGCGGCCCTGCGCCGCGACCTCGCCGCGATCCGGCATTTCCCGATGAGCGGCTGACGAACCTCGCCGTCCCGCCGCGGACCTGTCCCGCCCGCGGGGATCGATCCCGGCGCCGCCGGAGCCGGAAACGGGGGCGCGGGAGCAAGACTTGCGCACCAAAAGATGCATAAGCTTTGCCAAGCCCCGCGGAGTCGGCGGGCCGCCCCGGGGCCATACTGACCCCATGCAAGCGATCTTCGTAAGCGCTCTCGAGGCGCAGCGCGTGCGCATCCGCGCGCGATGGGAGGACTTGCTTCGGGCGGAGCGCTTCACCTCGCCGCTCGCCAATCCGGATACGCTCGTCCACCTGATGGACCTGACGCTCGACGAGGTCTTCGCGACGCTTGCCGCAGGCGAGGGCCGCAGACGCCACTCGAGGTCTGGCGAGATCGTCTGCCGCTGCGGGCGCAATCCGCTGCTCGTTTATTTTTCGGTCGGCCGGCAGGCAATTCGCGAGGCGCTCGTCTGGGCCCAGATCGAGATGGCCGCGCTCACGGGCGCCGAGCGTGACGGCGCCATGATGGATCTGGACGCCGGATACAGCCAGATCGCCCGGCGCGAGATCGAGTCGTTCTGCGCCGTGTGCCAGTTCAGGGACACGGCCGACGCCCGCTCGGCCGCCGCAGCCGTCCTTTAGGCCGTTGTGGCCCCGTGCAGCCGATCCCGGAAGTATGACGGAGACTCGCCCGCCACGCGGCGGAATACGCGGTTGAACTGGGAAAGCGACTGGAAGCCGGCCTCGTAGGCGGCCTCGCTGACCCGCTTGTGCGGATTGAGCAGGAGGTTCTTCACCTTCTCCACGCGCACCCGCGCAAGGTAGTCCGTGAACGTGAGGCCGGTCGCCTTGCGGAAACTCTTGCAAAAATAGTAGGCGCTCATGTTCACCGCCCGGGCCACGGCAGACAGCGACAGCTCCTCGGCCTGGTGTTCGGCGATGAAGAGGCGCGCCCGCGCGATGGCCGGCGACTCGGTCGCCTCCTCCTGCACCATGAGCTGGTTGCTCATCGTAGCCAGGTGCTGGGCGAAGATGGTCAGCAGGCGCACGATCGATTCGTACTGCTTCCTGGTCACCACCCGGCTCTGGAAGTAGGCATCCTCGAGCTGCTTCATGTCCACTTCCGTCCCGAATTCGAGCAGCGCGCGGGTGGCCCTTGTGAACTGCGCCTTGCTCGGCTGGTGCAGCAGGATCTGCCCTGTCTGCAGAAACGCGATTAGGTTCTCCCCCACCCGCACGGGCACCGCCGAATCGCACATGCCGGCGAAGCACTTGAGCGTCTTCGGTTCCAGCCGCGCCTCCTCCTCCACCTTCTTTTGCAGCTGAAGGCAGAGCGAGCAGGTGTGGTTGGTGCGCGACATCAGGGCGCAGAACGGGTTCTCCTTCGGGTCGCCCCGGTGCGGCAGGTCGAAGGCCTCGAGCGCCCGGAGCGTCAGCGGCAGCCCCGTCGTGTCCCGGAATGCACGCTCGTAATCGCGGTATATCTGCGATCGCCGCAGCTGTTCGACGATGCTGCGTCTGTTTCGAGCGGAAGCGTGGGGATCCGGCATGGTGGCGCCGAAAACTACCTGCCGCCGCGATTCGCCGCAAGCGCGGATGTGAACCGGCCTCCCTGGGGCAAAACAACGGGCCAAAAAGCGCCCAGCAATGCGCAACTCCTGCGCAGCATGGGACGGAAGGGCGTGGTAGTTTCGGGCACCCCGAAGGGCAGACGGGGTTTCCCCCATGAAATTGCTCCTTGCCGTCATCCCCCTGGTCATCGCCGGCGCCGCATTTGCTGCGGACCCCTCGGACGCGGCCGCCGCGCGCAATTGGCAGGAGCACTGCGCACGGTGCCACGGCCCGGATGGCGCCGGAAACACGGCGATGGGGCAGAAGCTCCACGTGATGGACCTCACCAAGGCCGCCGAACAGGCGAAGTTCACCGACAAGGAGGCCTTCGCCGCGATCATGCAGGGCCGTGTCGACAGCCACGGGAAACTGCCCGAGCAGGTGTCCGACCTCGAGGCGCACGAGCTGATCCGATTTGTGAGGGGTCTCAGCAAGGAATAGGGCGGCAATTCGGTCGCGTTTGGCCGAAAAAACGCATATCTTGCGAATCGATGGGCGTATCTTGTTAAAAGCGCGGAGCGCTCTCGACGCGCCCCAGGATGGGGTCGAAGTTGAGCAACACTGGCATGCACGAGGTCGGAATCATGGAATCAGCGATGGCCGCGGTCCTGGAGCAGGCTCGCGCGCACGGCGCGCGAAAGGTCCATCGCATCGTCATCAGGGTCGGCGCCCTGTCCGGCGTCGAGCCCGAGGCGTTGCAGTTTGCCTTTGAAATCGTTGCCAGGGACACGGCCGCGGAAGGCGCCGAGCTTGTCATCGACACGGTGCCCGCCGTTGCCAGGTGCCCCGACTGTGAGCTGGAATTCGAAGCCTCCTCCGGCTTCATATTTGCCTGCCCCCGCTGCTCCCGCCTCAGCGGCGACCTGCGCAAGGGGCGCGAGCTCGAGCTTTCCCAGATTGAAATGTCCTGACCCGGCGCCGCCGATCGACCCTCTCCAACCAGCCCCTTGACCCGTATGAGCCGAGAAACCGAAAGCGTCCCCCCTGCCGAGGATTTCGACACCTTTGCGGTGAAGCCCATGGATGGCCGTCCCTCCGCCGTCTGGCGCACGCATAGCGACGGGACGAGCCACGCTCCGGTGGCGGCGGACGACCGGCCAGCCCTGCAGCGCATCGACCTCCAGCTCCCGATTCTCGACAAGAACGACCGGCTCGCCGCGCGCAACCGCGCCTTCTTCCGCTCCCGCGGGATCGCGGCCCTGAACCTCGTGTCCTCACCGGGATCGGGCAAGACGGCGCTCCTCGAACGAACCCTCGATGAGCTTGGCCGGACGGCAAAGTGCGCGGTCGTCGTCGGCGACCTGGAGACCGACAACGATGCGCAGCGCCTCAGGCGAAGCCATGCGCCGGTCGCCCAGATCACGACCGGTACGGCCTGCCACCTGGACGCCGAGATGGTGGCGCGCGGCGTCGAGGCCCTCGATCTGGAAGGCGTGCGGATCCTCTTCATCGAAAACGTCGGCAATCTCGTCTGCCCGGCCTCGTTCGACCTTGGCGAGGCCGTCCGCGTCGTCCTCCTGTCGACAACGGAAGGCGAGGACAAGCCCCTCAAGTACCCTCCCATCTTCAAGTCCGCGCACGTGGTCCTCATGACCAAGATCGACGTCGCGGAGGTCCTCGGGTTCGACCGCGCCGCGGCCGCGCGGAATATCCGCGCGATCGCGCCGCAGGCCCGGCTGATCGAGTTGTCCGCGCGAACCGGAGAGGGAATGGGCGCGTGGTATGAGTTCCTGCGATCCCAAACCGGAGGCGCGCCCCGCTGATCCCCCGATGGTGGCCGGCTCATCAACCCCAAATTGCAGTCAGTCCCCCCGCCCGGACACGGCCGCCGTTTGCGAATCCGGGGATCGGACCGACGTTCTCCTCCGCGTGCGGGGCACGGTCCAGGGAGTTGGATTCCGGCCCTTCGTCCTGCGGGCCGCAACCCGCCTGCACCTGGCGGGCTGGGTGCGGAACGACTCCCAAGGGGTCCTGATCCGGGCCGCCGGAGACCGCCCGTCGGTGGATTCCCTGGTGCGCGTCCTGAAGGCCGAGGCCCCGCCCGCCGCCCGCGTGGTTTCGGTCGAGCAGCAGCCGGACCCGCCGCAATCCTCCTGCGGCGACGCCGAGTTCGTGATCCTTCCGAGCGAGGCGGACTGCCTGGAAGTGTCGACGGCGGCGCCTCCCGATCTCGCCCTGTGCCCGGACTGCCGGGGGGAGCTCCTTGACGCGGCGGACCGGCGATTCGCCTATCCCTTCATCAACTGCACCCAGTGCGGTCCCCGCTACTCCATCCTCGAGTGCCTTCCCTACGATCGGGCCCGCACGACAATGCGCTCGTTCAGGATGTGCCCGCAATGCCAGGCCGAATATGACGATCCGGCGGACAGGCGTTTTCACGCGCAGCCAGATGCCTGCCCCGCCTGCGGTCCGCGCGCTGTCCTGACGGAGTCGACCGGGGCCGAGGTCGGGTGGCCGCAGGCCCTGCAGCGGGCCGCGGCGGTCATCGAATCGGGCGGCATTCTGGCCGTCAAAGGCGTCGGCGGCTATCATCTGATGGCCGATGCGACAAACCGTGCGGCGGTCGCGGAATTGCGCCGCCGGAAGGAACGCGAAGAAAAGCCCTTCGCCGTCATGTTTCCTGACCTGGCCTCCGCCCGGGAGCACGCCCAGGTCTCCGAGGAGGCGGCCGCCCTGCTCAATTCGGCGGCCTCGCCCATCGTCCTTCTTCCGCGGCTCGGCTCCTCGGGCCTTGCGCCGGAGCTCGCCCCGGGGAATCCCTGGATCGGGGCCCTCGTTCCGTACGCTCCGCTTCACCTGCTCCTGCTCCGAACCCTCCGCCGGCCCGTCGTCGCCACAAGCGGCAATCTGTCCGAGGAGCCGCTCTGCACGGACGAAAACGACGCGCATAGGCGCCTGGCCGCGATCGCCGACGCGTTCCTGGACCACAACCGCCGGATCGCCCATCCCGTCGACGATTCGGTGGTGAGAATCGGCACCGGAGGGCCTCTGCTGCTCCGCCGGGCCAGGGGCTATGCGCCCACGCCGCTTCAGCTGCCCGGCCGTACCAATGGCTCGTGGCTTTGCGTGGGGGCGCAGATGAAGAGCACGCTGGCCGTGGCCAACGGAGACCGCGTGGTCCTCAGCCCGCACATCGGTGATTTGGACGGCGCCGCCACCCGCGAGGCATTTCGGCGCACCGTGCAGACCCTCGGGACGCTTCACGGCGGTGATTTCAGCGCGGTCGTGTGCGACAAGCACCCCGATTACGCCTCCACGCGGTTCGCGGAGGAGACCCGGCTTCCGCGGATAGCCGTGCAGCATCACCTGGCGCACGTGCTCGCCTGCCTCCTCGAGCACCGGCGGAGCGCGGACGACATCCTCGGCGTCGCGTGGGACGGAACGGGCTATGGCGAGGACGGGACGATCTGGGGCGGGGAGTTCCTGCTGCTCAAGGATCACGAGGCCTGCCGCTTCGCCCGGATTCGGCCGTTTCGCCTGCCGGGCGCGGAGGCGGCAATCCGTGACGGACGGCGCACCGCGCTGGGGCTGGCCCACGCCGCAAACTCCGGCCGGTTCGACGAGATCGCCGCCGCCGGCGGCTTCCCTGCCGCTGAGGCTGCGACCCTGCGGCTCATGCTGGAGCGGGGCCTGAATTCCCCTGTCACCTCGAGCGCCGGGCGCCTGTTTGACGCAGCCGGGGCGCTGCTCGGCATCGGCGGGCGCAACCGCTTCGAAGGGCAGACACCGCTCGCCGTGGAGGCCGCCGCTTCGGGCGTCCGATCCGCATCCATGACATTGCCATTCCCCATCCGGCATGCGCCCCCGGGATCCGGCGCAAGTGTGGAGCTCGATTGGGAGCCCCTTTTCGGGGAGCTTTGGGCCGCACGCAGGCGCGGCGACGACCCTCGGGAGATCGCCCTCGCATTCCACCGGTCGCTTGCTGCGGGGATTGCCGCTGTCGCCCGCGCCGCGGGCGCTGGAACGATCGCCCTCGGCGGAGGTTGTTTTCAGAATATCCTCCTCCTCGACCTTGCGTCCTCCGCCCTTCGCGATGCGGGCTTTGAAGTGCTCATCCCACGCGAACTTCCGCCCAACGACGGGGCCATCGCAGCCGGCCAGGCTTTGGGCGCCCTCTGGAACCTGACCTCTGTCCGCCTGCCATGAACAAAGCTCCCAAACTGTAACCAAACCCACCCATGTGCCTCGCCGTTCCAGGAAAGATTCTCGATATTGCCGGGGACGACCCCCTGCTGCGTTCAGGCCGGGTCAGCTTCGGCGGGGTCGTGAAGCAAGTGAGCCTGACCTGCGTGCCGGAGGCGAAAGTCGGAGACTTCGTGCTCGTCCACGTCGGCCTTGCGATCAGCACGATCGATCCGGTGGAGGCCGAGGAGACCTTCCGGTACCTTCGCGAGATGGGCGACCTGGACGGCCTCGATGTGCCCCAAAAGCCATGAAATTCGTCGATGAATACCGCGACGCCGGCGTCGTGCGCTCCCTGGCCGAGGCGATAGCCCGCACAACGACCAAGCCGTGGACCGTGATGGAGATTTGCGGCGGGCAGACGCATGCGATCGTGAAATTCGGCCTCGACGAGCTTTTGCCGCCCGGCGTGACGCTCGTGCATGGGCCGGGCTGCCCTGTATGCGTGACGCCGGCCGAGATGATCGATCAGGCGGTCGAACTCGCGCTGCGGCCCGGAATCATCCTTTGTTCGTTCGGCGACATGCTTCGCGTTCCGGGCGCCGGCATCGATTTGCTGACCGCCAAGGCCCGGGGAGGCGACGTGCGAATCGTCTATTCGCCGCTCGATGCCGTGAAGATCGCCGCGGACAACCCGTCCCGGGACGTGGTCTTCTTCGCCGTGGGCTTCGAAACCACGGCCCCGGCCAATGCAATGTCCGTCCTGCACGCCCGGCGGGCCCGACTCGGCAACTTCTCGCTTCTTGTCTCACATGTCCTCGTCCCGCCCGCCATGTGCGCAATCCTGGCGGCACCGGACAACCGCGTACAGGGATTCCTCGCGGCGGGACACGTCTGCGCGGTCATGGGCACCGGCGAGTACGGCCCCATCGCCCGCGAGTACGGCGTGCCGATCGTGGTCACCGGGTTCGAACCGGTCGACATCCTCGAGGGGCTTCTGCGCTGCATCCGCCAGCTCGAGGCGGGAGAGGCCGACATCGAGAACGCCTACACGCGGGCAGTGCGCCAGGCAGGAAATGAGCAGGCGCGCGCAATCGTGAGGGAGGTCTTCGCGGTCGTGGATCGCAATTGGCGCGGCCTCGGCCCGATTCCCCAAAGCGGCTGGAACCTGCGACCCGAACTGCGGGCCTATGACGCCGAGCACAAGTTCGGCCTCGGCCCGGCCAAGCTGGGGCCGGCGGGCGAATGCATCAGCGGACAGATCATGCGTGGAATCAAGAAACCTCACGACTGCCCCGCATTCGGAGTCCGGTGCACGCCAGAACATCCCCTGGGGGCGCCGATGGTCTCAAGCGAGGGGGCGTGCGCCGCGTATCACCGGTACCGCAGCCGCGGAAAGGTTAGCGTCCAAACCTGACAGGAGGCATATCCCTCCTGTCAGGTTTGGATTACACCTTCGTTCGCACCCAATGACGTTCAATGTGCACGCGGAATGAACGTTATGTGCAATAATTGCACAAATGCGTAGATAGTAGTCCCGCAGCTTTTCTTCCGATGAAATTGTAATTACTTAAGAATTTAACCATAATTGTCTTACATCGTGCTCCGAGCAACAGGTATGATCCATGCTCGATTGTTTGTTGAATCATTCATGAAAGCCATCGTCGAACACATGTTTCGGGTTCAGAAATTTCTCCGGCCGGGAAATGCTCCTGTCGAGGAGCAGCAGGCTGTGATCCGCAAGTTGCAGGAACAGGTGCCGCCTCCCATTCTGGCGCACTACCTGCGTCTGATACAAAACGGAGGCAATGGCGTTGCAGTGGTTCGACATGGCGTTTGCGGGGAATGCCACATTCGAGTGCCTTCAGGAACCCTGGCGGCACTGGCCCAGCCCACTGATCTGCATCTTTGCGAGAGCTGCGGGTGTTATTTGCTGCTCCCCACCGATGAAGCTCCCCAAAAGGTGAAGCCCCAGGCCGTTGTTGTGGCGCATCGGGCGGCCCGGAAACGGGCGGCAGCCCCGACCATGGCTGCAGCCGGATAAACAAAAGGCGTCTCGGGGAATTATCTAGCAGATGCGCGGGAGCTGCTCCCCGCTCAGGCGATCGAGAATCCTCTCCGCACCGATTACGCTGCGGAGAGTGACGGTGCCTTCGGGGGCGGTGCGCACCCGGCCGATCAGGGCCGGCGGACCGCCCGGAGCCGTCCGGCCGATTATTTCGAGGGCGGTCGGCGCCTGGTCCGCGGGCAGTATGCAGACAAACCGGCCCTCATTCGCAACGTAGGCGGGCTCAAGGCCCAGGATCTCGCAGGCGCCGCGGACGGGCTCGGAGACGCGAATCAGGGTTTCCTCGATGCCGATTGAGAGGCGGCTGGTCTCGGCGAGCTCGACAAGGGCCGTCGCGAGCCCCCCGCGTGTCAGGTCCCTGAGGCAGTGAATCTCGATCCCGGCGTCCAACAGGGCTTGCACGGCCCCCGAAACCGGGGCGCAGTCGCTCTCAATCGGGTTCTCAAACGCGAGCCCCTCGCGGGTCGCCATGATGGCCATGCCGTGCCTGCCTATATCGCCGCTGAGAATGACCGCATCGCCGGGCCGGATGCTCGACGGAGCGACGGTCAGCGCGTGCAAGATGAGCCCCACGCCGGCAGTCGTGATGTAAAGCCCGTCGCCCTTGCCGCGCTCGACGACCTTCGTGTCTCCCGTGACGATGGCGACACCCGCCGCCGCCGCGGCGGCCTTCATTGAGGCGGCGACGCGCTCCAGGGTCTCCGTCGCAAGGCCCTCCTCGATGATGAAGGCTGCGCTTAGCCATACCGGCTTCGCACCGCACATCGCCAGATCGTTGACCGTGCCGTTGACCGCGATGCTGCCGATGTCTCCGCCGGGGAAGAAAAGCGGGCTGACGACGTGCGCGTCGGTCGTGAAGGCAAGCCGCGCACCCGCCACCGAAATGATCGCCCCATCGTGCTGGGCTTCCAGCGCCGGATGGGCAAAGGCGGGCCTGAAGACGCGGTTGATCAGATCCTGCGTGAGCTTTCCTCCCCCGCCGTGCCCGATCGTGATTTCGGCCGAGTGCGCCAGGGGTACGGGGCACTGGAGGGAGGGGGATGTCGCCATGATGAGGGTCAGAATCGCCGTTTGTCTCTCGCCTATCAATCCGCGATGTTCCGGCCGGTGAAGCGGCCCCGGGTCACGCCCGGGCCGCAGCCGGCAACCGGAAGCTTCGCCATTTCGCCGTCGGAATCGCCGACAGGGCGATCAGCACGAGCTGGGTCAGGACAAATGAGATCAGGCCGTAGAAGGCCGCGCTCGTGAAGCCGTAGCTGTGCAGCCCGACCCCGAGCATGTTCGTCCCAAACCAGCTCCAGGAGGTGACGACATTGCCGAACACGGCGAGCGACATGAGGCCCCGCTGCCTGACCAGGCCCGCCCAACGGCAGTGGAGGATCAACGCGTTCCAAAGGACGATGATCAGGGCGCCGTTTTCCTTCGGGTCCCAGCCCCAGAAGCGCCCCCAGGACTGGTCCGCCCAGATTCCGCCGAGGACAGTGCCGATAAAGCTGAAGAAAGTGGCAAAGCACACGATCCCGTAGACCATGCGCGCGAGCGAGTCGGCGGTGCGCGAATCGAGCGTCCGGGTGCAGGTGCCTCGCACGATGTAAAGAATCGCCAGGATTCCGGCGAGGAACGTGGACGCGTAGCCGATCGTGACCGTGAGGACGTGGGTCGACAGCCAGAAATTGGAATCGAGAACGGCCCGCATCATCTCCATCGTGTCGCCGCTTCGCGAAAGGTTGAGCGCGATGACCAGGGTGCCGAAGCCGATCAGGCTGCCCGCCGCGCTCGCCATCCCGTTTCGGTGGATTCGCTCGAGCACGAGGCAAAGTCCGGTGGCACCCCAGCCGATGAACAGCGCCGACGAATAAAGATTGGTCACCGGGGGACGTCCCTCAAGCCACATGCGGGCGAGGATTCCGGCCGTGGCGAGGACGAAGGCCACGCCCATGAGGCCGAATGCCGCGCTGCCGAGCGCCCGCGGCCACTTGAGCCAGGAGACGAGGGCCAGCAGAAACGCGGTGACGTAGAGGAGAAGGCTCGTGTAGAATGGCTCCGCGGCGTTGAAGAACGCCTCGACCGAGCAGCGGCGCGCGATCCCGCCGAATTGCCCGGCAAGCTCCATGCGGTAGCTGCCCACGATCCGGTTGAAATCCTGCGGCTGGGAGGCGCGCCAGGCCCGGCCGAGTTCGGCGAAGGCGAGCACGTGCGGGTCCACGGCGCCCGCACCCGCGGCGATCAGCGCCTGCCCGACGCTTGCCCAACCGTCCCCCTCCCCCGGAATGGGACGGATGAGGCTGAAGGTCTGCATGGCCTCATAGCCTGCCCGGTTGGCCTGGCGCTTAGACGGGTCCGCAAGCCCGGCATAGAAATCGCCGCCATCGGGGGTCTGCAGGCTGTACTTCAGCCGGCTGTAGTAATCGACCCGTTCGCGCAGCTCGATGACGGCGCCTTGGAAGACCGTCCGCGCCGAGGCATCGACCGGGCTGGCTAGCTCGGCCTGCTGGTCGAGCTTGCTCAACCCCGGCTGCAGTTGGGCAAATGAAAAACGGACCTGCCCCCCCGAGTCAGCGCCACTCAGGTCGAAAAGGGAGAGGACCTCGGCATTGTCTATGCGGAAGACCGGATACTGGTCGGCCAGCTCGGGCTTGAACATGACGTCCAGAAGCCACTCGTCCGGAGTGATCCTCCGTTTGTCCGGGAGGTCGATCGACTGCCGCCCCTGAAGCACCAGAAGGCCGTTCCGGGCAATCGTGTCGAATGGCTTCATCCGGCCGTCCGCCAGCACGGGAAGCTGGCCGAATCCCCTCAGGTCGAAATCTCCGGAATTCCCCTCCGGGATAAGCGTCTTGGCGACCGAGACAAGGGCGACAAGCACGACGGCGACTGCAAAATAACGCTCGATCTTCCGCGGCGCGCGGAAAGCGGGCTCCGGAACGCCACGCTGGCGGGCAGGAGATGCCGCTGCGCCACTCCCCCGCCCTGTCGCCCCCGCTGCGGCGGGGCCGGGCTCAGCCGAACGGCGGCCGAAGAAGCCGTAGAGATGGATACCAAACTGCACGGCAAGCCCGAGGGTGATCAGGGCGCAGGACAGGTAGGGAATCTTCCAGCCCGGATTGCGGACGACCTCGAGCACGGTCGTCCGGTCGTTGTTGTCATACCCGGCCTGGTAGAACGCCCGCCCGCCGTAGCGCAGCGGGTTATTCATGAAGATCCGCACATCGCGGTCGTCGCGGCCGTCATCGCTCTTCAGCCGGATCGTGCTGGCGAAGTTCTTTGGAATGTCGGTTCCCGGATAGACGTCGTGCGTGAACTTCTCGAGCGTGAGGGCGAAGGGCAGGTAGTCCCGCTTCGGGCGCAGGGCCAGGCGGAAGGTGCGGTTCTGGTAGGTGAAGACCTCGGGCTCGTCGAGAAGGGCGGAAACGAGCACAGTGCCGAGCGATCCCTCGGGTCCCTGAAGCTCCACATAGGCCGCAGGCCAGTTGCTTTCCTCGTCCTTGGACGCAAGGGGGGCGGGCAGCGCAAGAGTCCCTATGCCGAGGCCCATCGTCGCCATCGACGGAGGCGGATTCGGAATCTGGGCGCGCGCGCGCAGGATCGCATTTTGAAAATAGGCCACCGGCTTGAGGACAAACGGCAGCCTGGGATTCTGGATCGGCGCATCCTCGGTCAGCAGGGTCGACGGGATCGAAACGACTTCGTCGTAGGCGGAATTCGTCGCATCGGTGACCGCCAGCTCGTAGTCGTGGAAGCTCTCCGCGAACCGCCGGGTCTGGCCGACGTCGATCCGCATCTGGCTGTCGCGCTGCATCAGCAGCGACACGCCCTCGCCCGCGAGAAGGAGGATAAGCCCGGCATGAGCGAGCCAGATTCCGGATTTCTTCCAGGAGAGCCTGAATCGCCAGATATGGGCGGCGATCAGGTTGACGATCAGGATCCCTCCCAGGAGATAACCGCCGGGAAACACCGGAAAGGAAAGTTCCGTGCCCGGTACGCGGGAGAATATGAGAAACGAGCGGAAGTATTTTTCCTGCACCGCCCAGACACCGAGGTGGACCTGGTCGAGCGTGGCGGCAAAGATGAGGATGATCGACAGGACGAGGAGGACGATCGTCAGCCGAAGCGACGTCAGAACCGCCAGAAGGGATCGGCTCGCATTGGGCTTCATCAGGGCGCCTTCACGGTCTTGATAAAGGAGAGAAACGCGGGCTTCGCCTTCGAAACAGCATCGTCGGGACCCGACAGCTTGAAGAACCACGTGCTTCCCTGCCACGGGAGCAGGGCCGCCAGAATCCGCTGGCCTCCCGGGGAGGAGGGGCCGGCATCAGACACCACAAAATGCAGTCCGTTGGAGTCGAGCGATTGGGTCGCCTGCGCAAGCCCCGGCTCGTCGAGGGGATCGAGGCCGACCTGTCCCCGCCAGCGGTTCACATTCGCAAGAACGCCGCCAACGTCACCCGGGAACGCGGTGATTGCGACTTCGGCATCTCCGATCCCGTAACTGCCCTTCCGCATGGCGCTTCCGGGCTTCTTTTGCCAGTCGGCGGGTGCCTGCCAGACAAGCGAGGCCGAAGTGTCTGTCGGCACGGGAACCGAGTTCATCGCGTCGCCTCCCATGGGCGGACCCGCAGCGGGGACCTCCGCGGGCATTGCGGGCGTCCCAGGAAGGGATTTCGGAAGATCGTTTGTGTTGGCCGCCGCCATGCCGGGGCGCATCGACGGCAGTCCCGCGGGGCCAGCCTCCGCGGGAGCGACGGATTTGAGAAACGCCAGGAAGCTGGCCTTTTGCGCCCCGACCAGGTCGGGGGGACCCATCATCTTGAAAAACCAAACCCGGCCCGCCTGCCGCAGCCAGGCGCCGAGAAGGCGAAGGGCCGCCTTGTCACCGCCGGCGGCTCCACCCAGGTCCGAGAAGAAGAATGTCCCTGCCGGCTCGTTCAGGCTCTGCAGCTGGGAGGGAAGGGCGTCGGCCGCGATTGGAGGCAGGTTGACCTGTTCCCTCCATCGGTTGACATTTGCGAGATCGTCGCCGCCCGTGCCTGGGAATGAAATGACGGATACGTCGGCGGACGCGCCGCCTGCGCCGGGCACGGTGAAGCTTCCTATCCGCATTCCGGAGACCGGCTGCTGCTTCCAGTCCGACGGGGCGGTCCAACGAAGGCCGCCATTCGAGTCTGCGGCTGGCTCAGGGGCAGCCGCCTGCTCGGGAGCCGTGACAGCCTCCTTCGGAATGCGATAGGTGGTGATGCTCCGATCCTTGCAGCCGGCCAGGCCGGCCAGGGAGCAAATCAGGACAATTACGGAAAGCGATCGTTCTTGAGGGAGGATGTCCGACATGCGGAAAATGAGGTTTGGGCGCGTGGGTTGGACGTGGACCATACCCCAGAATGCCTTCGCGGCAAAATTATTTGGAGGCCTGAGCCGGAAGTATGCAGTTCGCGGGTCGAGATTGCCAAAGATGCTGAGACGGATCGGCCTGAGGAGCCCCGAGGCACGCCCAAAGGCATGTCGAGCGGGCGACGCAAGGCCGAGGCGTCCAGCAAATTGGGCAAGATTGACTCGATGAATTGCGTCGTTCCGGCTGGGGTCTTAATTACTTCTTCAGCGAGCGAACGTAGGCAACCAGGTCCTTGATCTCGTCCCCGGAGAGCGTGTCGCCAAAGGCTTTCATCTTTGAATTCCCGCTGGCGTCATTCAGTCCGTCCTTGATCCGGGCGGCGGCCTGGTCGTCTGTGAAGCCCTGCTGGTATTGGGCGTCGGTCAAATCCTTCACGCCCTTCATGCGGCCGGCCTTCGTGTGACCCGCACCGTCTGCACCGTGGCAGGCAATGCAGTTCTTTGCCCAGTTGTCGGCAGCTCCGGCCGCGCGGGCGGCGGCGGCGCTCAGGATCACGGCGCAGAACAGGGATGCGAATTGAGAGAGTTTCTTCATGGACATTCTTCTTTTGGTTGATGGGAGACCAGCCTGCATCAATCACAAAACCGATGAAGATTGCGCAAGATCGTCGAGCGAAAAGGACCGAAGGCGACCGAGCTGCGCTAAAAGCACAGCGCAGGGAGCCAGAGGGCCTTTGCGCCGACGAGATTGGGCAAGGTTCATCGGAATCTGCGATGGATGCAGGCTAGACGCTTACGTTGAAGCGATCAGGGCCCCTCCTGTCGAAGGTCATTGATGTGCAATTCTTGCCCAGATTTGGTCTCCTATTGCTGGCGAATCCGGCTCCAGGCCGGCTGACTGGACAAGAAACGCACAGCGTTGCGCAAGGGATGGAAAGCGCCGGAAACGTTCCGACGGTACTTTGGGGTCCGCCCTAATGAAAGACGACCCGAGGACCACGCTGACGTTTGCCGCCTTGACCCTTGGGTTTGCATTGCTGGCTGTCGTGCTCTTCCGCACCCCCGCGCGGCCCGCCCTGACGCCGAGGCCTCCTCTGACGCAGCCGCAGTCGCTGGCGGGAATCACCCCGCCCGGCACAATTCGAATTTCCGCGGCCCAGCTTGCCGCCAGCGGCGGGGACGCCTCGGGTCTGGCGTGCTATAGCTGCCACGACCAAAAGAAACCGCCCGTGATCAAGTACGACGCCGATCACCGGGTCATCCTGCCGAAGGAGCACGCCGATCTGATCATCAGCATGCGCAACTGCGTCGAGTGCCATTCGGCATCCGATCCGGTGAAGCTGGACTACACCGCGGACGGCGCAGTCATCATCCCGGAGGCGCACCGCAACCTGGCGGCCATGTCCCACGGGCGCAACGAGAACTGCTACACCTGCCACGAACAGAACCAGCTCGACCGGCTGCACACCCCGGAGGGCGCCGAACTCAAGTTCGAGGAGGCCACGCTCCTTTGCGCAGGATGCCACGGGCCCACCTACCGGGACTGGAACGCGGGCATCCACGGCCGGACGAGCGGTTATTGGGATCGGAAGGCCGGGCCGATCACCCGGCAGCAATGCACGTCCTGCCACGACCCCCATGCGCCCCGGTTCACGGGCCTGATCCCCATGCCGGGCCCCCACCGTTCTGGAAGCGGGCCCCAGCCACCATTCTCACCCTTGAAGGCCGACTGACATGTCCGATCCGTCCAACACCGAAGGAATTTCCCGCCGCAGCTTCCTAAGAGCCTCGACCGTCCTGGCCGCGGGAACGGCGGCGATCGCAGCCGGCCTGGCCCCGCTGCGAAAGCTCGGCCAGTTCACGTCGGTCGACGAGTTCCTGCAGAAGCACTACAAGGAGCTGACGCCCGGGGAAATGAAGGCGGTCCTTGCCCGGATTGAATCGAGGTCGAGCGCCAGTACGGCATCCGGCCCCACGTGCGCGATTACAAGCCGATGAACGGCGTCGAGTACGTCTATGCGCTCAACCTGACCCGCTGCGTCGGCTGCCGAAAATGCGTCCACGCCTGCGTGGCGGAGAACAACCAGTCGCGCAATCCCGAGATCCAGTACATCCGGGTCCTCAAGATGCCCAACGACGGCACCTTCGACCTGGAAAAGAGCGACCCCAATTACGCCCCGAAGTCCGTGCCGGAGCCCGGCTCATTCTACATGCCGGTGCAATGCCACCACTGCAAGAACCCGCCCTGCGTCAAGGTCTGCCCGGTGAAGGCGACCTGGCAGGAGCCGGACGGCATCACGGTCATCGACTACAGCTGGTGCATCGGCTGCCGGTACTGCGAGGCGGCCTGCCCGTATTTCGCGCGCCGGTTCAACTGGTCGGCCCCCTCCATACCCGCCGATCAGCTCAACACCAACATGTCCTACCTCGGCAACCGGCCCCGGTACAAGGGGGTCATGGAGAAATGCCATTTCTGCATCCAGCGCACTCGGGTCGGCCGCTACCCCGCCTGCGTCGAGGTATGCCCGACCGGCTCGCGCAAGTTCGGCAACATCCTCGATCCGGATAGCGAGGTTTCCTACATCCTCAAGAACAAGCGGGTGCTGATCCTCAAGGAGGAACTCGGCACCCTGCCCCGCTTCTTCTACTATTTCGACGTCTAGCCGCCGTGAGAAACTATTTCACCTTCCTCCGCCGCTGCGTGCGCCTGTTGTTCGTGGGCGACTGGCGCTATTACGCCTGGCTCGGCGCGCTGACCGTCCTCTGCATGCTGGGCCTGAACGCCTACGCCAAGCAATTCGTCCAGGGCCTAGGCGCCACGGGCATGACCGACCAGGTGTCCTGGGGTGTCTATATCGCGAACTTCACCTTCCTCGTGGGCATGGCCGCAGCGGCGGTCATGATGGTGATCCCCGTCTATATCTATAAGAACGAGGATCTCCACGACCTGGTCATCTTTGGCGAATTGCTCGCCGTGGCGGCGATCCTGATGTGCCTGGCCTTCGTGACCGTCGACCTCGGCCGGGCCGACCGGTTCTGGCATCTGATTCCGGGCATAGGCGTCTTTCATTTTCCGGGCTCGATGCTCAGTTGGGACGTCCTCGTCCTCAATGGCTACCTGCTCCTTAATCTGCATATCTGCGGCTACACTATCTACTGCCGCTACTGCGGCCGCAGGCCGGCCAAGTGGTTCTACATCCCGTTCGTCTTCATTGGGATCGCCTGGGCCGTGTCGATCCACACGATCACCGCGTTCCTTTACGTGGGCCTTGGCGGGCGGCCCTTCTGGAACTCCGCCGTCATCGGCCCACGCTTCCTCGCCTCGGCCTTCACGGCCGGGCCGGCCTTCATAATCTTGACGCTCCAGGTAATCCGGAAGTTCACGGATTACCGCATCACCGACCGGGCGCTGCTCACCCTGCGTTCGATTGTCCAAGTGTCCATGCTCATCAATCTCTTCCTGCTGGCAAACGAGGTGTTCACCGATTTTTACACAACCGACCGGAACATGGCCTCCACGCGCTACCTGTTTCTGGGCCTGCACGGATTCCATGCCCTGGTGCCGTGGATTTGGACGGCCATTTGCCTCAACCTGACGTCGGCCGTCCTCCTGATGCTTCCGGCGACAAGACAGGTCAAATGGCTCAATGTCGCCTGCGTTCTCACCGTTTGCGGTATCTGGATAGAGAAAGGCATGGGCATGGTCATTCCCGGATTCATTCCCTCTCCGCTCGGCGAGATGGTGGAGTACACGCCCACGCTGAACGAGGACCTCGTCTGCATAGGCATTTGGGCGTTCGGCTTCCTCTGCTTCACCCTCTTCCTCAGGATGTCGGTTCCAATCCTGCAGGGAAAGCTCTCCCAGGCCAACGAGCCCGGCGCCACCGTTCATGGCTGACATGCCGACAGCAGAAGGCGCCCGGCAGTCGCTGACCGCGCACGTTGCGGCCCGCGGCGCGGAGATCCATGGAAAGTACGGACCCCGCATCGGTTGGGCCGAACTGCAGCGGATCCTGGCCGACAGGGGTTGCGTGCGATACCCGTGCAAGCTGGAGTTCGACGCCGGCCCGCTGATGCCGGGCGAGGCTGCCCATCCGGAGCAGGACGGCGAGCGCCCCGAGGACGGCTTCACCCTGTGCGTCCACCCGTATTTTTCCGTCAACCCCGACCGGGTTCCCGCGATCGCGCTCTACCAGCTCGTGGCGGTGAACTACGGAATATTCGCCTCTCCCGATGACGCCGAGACCTTCGGCGCCGCCGTGCTCGGGATCCCTCGCGATGAGTATTACGCGCAGCTTTGCGAGCTCACGGACGAGATAGCCGGGGATCCGCCTTCGGCCGAAGAGGCCGGAGAATCCTGCGGGTGCGGCGGGCCGTAAGACCTCAGGCCTCCAGTATTGAAATCCGGAGACTGAGTCTCCGGATTTCAATACTGGAGGCCTGAGGTCTTCTGTTCTAACGCCGGCGAGCGCGCAGGCGCGTGAAGATCAGCGACGCAATTAGGAGCACAGTCCCGAGCACGAGGAACGACAAGTTTCGAAACAGCGGCTCGAGGCGGCTGATCCCTGCGATTGCGAGATAAAGCGCCGTCAACAGCAGCGTCGCATGGCCCATCAAGCGGTACTTGCGGTTGCCGAGAAGCGTCGCGAGCAGGTAATAGACCAACGCGGCGCCGACCCATGCCAGCCCGATCCAGGCGCCCGGAACGATGTGATAGAGTCCGTAGGGGAAAATGAGAAACGCCGCGATCAGGTACGCGTTTCGCATGAGTTCGGTCCTCAGCGCCAGCCGCTCCTGCTGCCAGCCGAGCAGCCTTGCGGTGACCAGGGCGACCAGCCCGAAGCCGAGGCTGATCCCGTGCTCGCTCCGGGCGACCGCCACATAGCAGGCCGTTATGGCAATATAGATCAGGAAGTTCGCGACTATCATGAAGCGCGAGCGGAGCCAGATCGCGGTCGCGACCACGATCACGCTTTGTACCGAAAGCCACGCGAAGACACCCGGCAGTTCCGCCACCTTGATTATCGCGAAACTGAGCGCGAGGAACCCCGTCATGGCGTAGACAAAGGATCCGACCCCACCCCGGTCGCGCGCGAGCAGGACCGCCAATCCGAGCAGCGTGGCGAACGCGGCCACCTGATCACCCGCAAACCACGAATCGGACGCGGCCAGGGTGTGCAGGAAGAAAAGCCCGTAGCCGGCCAACGCGTTGAGAAGGAAACCGGCGTTTGCCAGCGTGCTTTCCCGGTCGCCGCGCATCGAACGGCGAAGGCCCGCGGCGAAAAAGACCATGCAGACCAGAAGAATCCCGGGGGCCCAGGGCGGATGGGCGACAGGCTGAATGGGCCGGCCCATGAATGGATTGTTCATCGCCCACGCGAGATACGCGGCGTAGCCGAGCGGCATGCCAACCAGGATCGGAGCCGGCCGCCCAAGCACCGCACTCGCGGCGACTGCGGCCAGCGAGAACAGGGCGACAAGGCTCAGCGCAAACGCCGGGGAGCCGACCGCGAGGGCCGTGGCGTAACCGGTAAAAAGCGCCAGCCCGCAAAGCCACGGCGATTTTCGCCTCAGCCCGATCGCCAGGTTGACGGCGGCCGTCAGGGTCAGCACAAGCCCGCCTGCGGCCGAGTCGGCGCTCAGCGCATGAACTGCGCCGAAAAAGCACAACCGGAGGCTCGCGAAATAGGCCAGGGCCATCGCGGTGGCGCGAAGGTGGCCTGAGATCAGCTCGAGCGGCCGGGGACAGCGGCCGGCCAAGGCGAAGAGCCCGGCCGCCAGGATGTAGCCGAACAGCGAAGGGAAGGCCGGCGGCAGGTCGCGGAAGGGAAGGGAAAGGGTGAAGGCGACACCCAATCCCAAGGCGGCGATCCCCACCCTCGAAAACCACTCCTGACCGAGCTTGAACTCCATTTCCTCGTCCATCCCGGGAAGACCCGTTGCGGCCGGAGTTTCGGCCGTGCCATTCGCATCGCCGAGCTGAAGGCGCTCCTCGACAACCGCCAGCCGCGCTTCTAGGCGCCGCACTTTCTCGGCCAATTCGGACGGGGCAACGGGTGAATCGCTCGGCTCGGGGTCCATTGCGCAGGTCACCGACGGCAACAAAACCGCGTTGCCGCGGGCGCCGAAACCAAAGGGGGCATTTCAACCGGGGTCATTCGACGGAATGAAAGATAACAAGCCGGAAGCGGGACCGCCCGCCGCCCTTTGTCCAAGCCTGTGCATCCCTTGTCCAGGCACCGCAAAAAAGAGGGGTGCCGCTCTGCGGCACCCCTCTTCTGTCTTACCGGGTCGCGTCCGGCTGGGATTGAATCCCGACGTTATCTATTAGAGTGAATAGGACAGGGACAGGTAGGCCAGCGGGCCCTTGTAGTTGGTGAACCCGCCCGTCGTGCTGTCGGTGCTCTTCAGGTAGCCCACCTTGGCGTCGCCCATGAGGCGATTGCTGAACTTGTGCTTCAAGCCCACGGTGACGCTCTCCATGAGGAAGCCGGCTCCGTAGGGTATGCCGCCCGCGGCGATCTGGCCGTTGTAATCGTCCGCCTGCTGCCAGGTGCCCTGGATCTGGGCGTCGGTTTCCTTGTCGAGGACAAAGCCGCAGAGGACGCTGCCGACAATATAGTTGTTGTTGGCATTCTGGATGGGCGTGAGGTAGTTCGTCGTCAGCGATTCGACCACGACCGGGTACGCCGTCTGGATATAGCTGTAGACGACGTTGATGTTCCCCTGCACATAGACCTGGCGGTAGGGCGCCCAGTCGACCGTCTCGCTTATGCTCTGGGTCCGTGCCTTGCCCGAGGTGACCTCGGTCGTGTCTCCGCCCGTGAGCGTGCTGCCGCCAATGCCAAGGACGGACATGTTGCCGTACTGCGGCTGGTACCTCGTGGTGAACGTCAGTTCCGGGGTCGGCTTGATAATGGCGCTGAGTTTCAGCCCGGTGAAGGCGTAGCCGGTATCGTAGTAGCCGCCGAAACTCTTCGTGATCGCGGGATTGGATGTGCCGATGAAGCGGTTCTCGTGGTCCTTGCGGAACACCTCGGCCCGCAATGAAAAAACCTTTGAGGCATTCCAATTGGCGCCGAGCTTCGCGTTCTCATAGTCCTGGTTCGCATCCTGGAAGAAAACGTTGCCGATGGGGGCGGCGCCCAGGGTCGTGACGACGCCGGTGATGCCTGCCGTCGAGCTGGCGTTCCACGGGTTCTCCCAATGCTGCTGGCCCCTGTTGACCCGCTTGTCGAAGTTTGCGTAGAGCGAGATGTTCTTGAAGCCGAGGTACTGCAGGGAGGCCTCGGGTGTCAAAACGTGGTCGGTCTCGGTCGAGTCGGTCACCTGGTTGGTGACCGTCACGTTCGAGCTGGCGAGGCTCGTGGCCCCGGAGGCCAGGCTCTGCGTGACCAAGCCCCCCTTGTCACCGATGACGTTGTACTCGTCGCGGATGCCAACCTCGGCCAGCCAGTCCTTGGTCGGTGTGATCTTGAAAATGAGGTTGCCGACATAGTCGTCCACCTTGGCGTCGGCGAGGATGTTTCCGGCGGTCCAGGCCGGGTAAATGGCCAGGGCGGTCGTGCTGTAGGCGGGCGTGATCCACTGGCCACCGTCGATGCCCGAGAGGTCGTGGAAAGTGAATCCGGCCTCAACACTGATCTTGTCGCTTATCTTGGCCTCGATCTGGTCGAGAATGCGCGTGCCCCTCGAATTGACCGTCTCCTGGTCGTCGGTGACATTGATCGGGTAATACGTTGCGGACACGGCCGGCTTGGCGGTGAGCGACGCGGCCGTTGAGGTCACCTTTGAACCGGGATATTTCTCATAAAAGCGCGTGTCGACGTTTGCCACCCAGTCGAACGTCGCCTTGAACGTCTCTGTGACCTTGCCGACCGTGTCGGTGAAGCCGGCATCGAGCGTGCGGTGATGCTCGGCAAGCGAGAGCACATTCGGGACCGTGTAGATGGCCGGTGCCGGAACGGGCGCCGGGGTTGTGACGAGCACGGTGCCGCCGGTCAATAGGGTTGCGTTCGGATTGACCTCCGGGGCCCAGATGGTCGAATCCTTCTCGCCCGTTCGGATGTCGTCATGGAAGCTGACCGTGAACAATAGTCCGTCGGACTTACCGAACTTGGTGTCGATCCAGAAAGAGCTGCGGTCGACATGAAGCGACTGCGGGCTCATCGCCTGGAACTGGTCGGCCAGCGGGAAGAACCCGCCAACCCCGTCGTAGAATGTGCGGAAGCGCTTGAAACCGACATCGACGGAGCCGACGTTGTCCTTCGAAAGGCTGATGCTCGCAAGGTAGTCGTCCGAGCCGTCCAAGGCGCGGCCGTTGACCTTGAGGGTCGTGCTGTCGTTGACGTCCTTCGAGAAGTACAGGTCCTCTATTCCGAAGGCACCCGTGCTGTTGGGCGTGCCCGAGCGCTGCGCGAATGCCGCGCTGTCGCCGGTGATGAAGGGGGCCTGGCCCGAGACCTTGACGTAGCTCTCGAAGGTCGGGAAGGCGTCGGCGTCGGTCGGAGTGTCAGCGGCGGACGACCGAAGGGCGGGGAGCGCCAGGGCGGCGCCGACAAAAGTCAGGCCCGTCAGGCGTCGAAGGGAGAAGAAGGTGGCATGCATGGTAATGGCTTCCGGAATGGGGTTAGGGGCGCAATGATGCGTTCACATTGGAACCGTGGACATCCTCGTGGCAGCCGGCGGACCAGCAGGTGCCTTCCGAAAGGCGCGCACCGGGGCCCGAATTGGCATGGGCGCCGCCGCTCGAATAGCCGCCGATGTTGAAGCCTGGCGCATCCTCGGCCAGATGGCACCGGAGGCAGAGGTTGGCATCCCGGGCGACAAGCATCTTGTCGTTGACCGAGCCGTGCGGGTTGTGGCAGGCCGTGCAGCCCTCCTCGCGGATCGCCCCGTGCTGGTAGACAAACGGGCCGGCCTGCTGGGTGTGGCACTTGATGCAGGTCTCGGTCGCCGCGGCCAACGAGGCGCCGGCGCCGCGGATTGCGTCGCCCTTGTGGACGTCGTGGCAGTCGACGCAGCTGACCTTGCCCGCCAGCACCGGATGGGTGTGGGGCAGGCTCATCTCGCCGCGCTTGTCCAGGTGGCACTGGAAGCAGGTCTCCGGCGACTTCCTCGGATTGATGATCGTGCCGGGGCCGCCGCCCGCGGCCACGTGCTTGCTTCCCGGTCCGTGGCAGGCCTCGCAGCCCGTGTCGCCGACCTTGGAGTCGGACATGGCGAGCTTGCTGTGGGTCGAGCCCGCGAAGTGGTCGACCACCTCGGAATGGCACTGGGCGCATTGCTTCGAGCCGACGAACTGGGCTCCGGCGATCTGGGGCGGGGCGACGACCGTTCGGTCGGCCACGACACAGGAGACAAGAAGCAGGCCCCAGAGGGCCAGGCCCCCGAGCACGAGCGTCTTCTTATTGAGACTAAGGGGATTTTTCATTGAAAAATGCGGGTGGGGAAACTTCGGATTTGCCGTTCTGTTGTGGTTTGGTGGCTGGATGTACCTGTGCTTCGAGTATCGGAAATTACGAAAAAACCGCTATGCATCCCTTGTCGGCATACGCGCACAGTTTGGCTAATCCATGCGCAGCGAATGGGTGACCGGCGTCAGTATCCACGCCAAAGAGACGGCCTGCGCGCTCCTCCAAAACAGGCTTATAGCACAACGCGTTCCCGAACGGTTTCTCGCGTTTGAATGAAGCGACCACAATGGATCCCATAAGGGGCCCTTCTATACCGTCTGGGAATGCCGGTGCGCGCCCGGCTTGAAGGTGGCGTCGAAACGCATCGCGACAACCCTCAGAAGCGGCGCTCCGCGCGGCGTCACTTCGATGCCGGCGTCCGTGCGGACGATGATGCCGTCGGCTTCAAGGTCGGTCATGCTCGCGATCTCCGCGGCGTAGGCTGTTGCGACATCCACTCCGAGGCTCTCGGAAAGGGCTGCAAAATCGATTCGCCTGTCGCACATGAGGCGCATGATGAGGGTCCGGCGGCGCTTGTCCTCCTCGGTCAGGACGAGGCCGCGCTCAATCGGAAGCGTTCCGGCGGTGACCGCCGCCCTCCACTGCCCGATATCCTTCATGTTCTGGCGGTACGTTCCGCTCGTCGATGAAATCGACGTGATCCCGAAGCCGTAAAGCGAGGCGCCGGCGGAGGTGCTGTATCCCTGAAAATTGCGGTGAAGGGTGCCGCGGCGCTGCGCGATCGCGAGCTCGTCATCGGGCCGCGCGAAATGGTCCAGCCCGATGTCGACGAAGCCGGCCGCCGTGAGCTTTGCGTGGGCGGTGGCGAACATGGCCAGCTTGGTGGCGGCATCGGGGAGCTGCATCCGCGTGTCGAAGATCCTCTGGGCCGGCTTGAGCCAGGGCACGTGCGCGTAGCTGAAGACCGACAGCCGGTCCGGCGAGAGGGCGAGGACGTCGTCGATCGTCCGGGCGAAGGACTCGGGGGTTTGCAGCGGCAGACCGTAGATCAGGTCCACGTTGACCGACTCGAATCCGGCGTCGCGCAGCCAGGCGACCGCGCGAACGTTGAGCTCGTGCGGCTGCCAGCGGTGGACCGCCAGCTGCACCTCGGAATTGGTGTCCTGGACCCCGATCGACGCCCGGTTCGCCCCGATGACCTGCAGGGCCTCGATGTGATCGGCGGTCAGCCGGCGGGGATCGATCTCGACGCTGAATTCGCAGTCGAGGTCGAGGCGAAAGTTCTCATGGATCATCATCCCAAGCCGGGCGAGCTCCTCGGGGGCGAGGAAGGTGGGCGTTCCGCCGCCAAAGTGCACCTGCGTGACCGGGCGCCGGCGGTCCATGCGCGCGGCCATCTGGGCCACCTCCAGGGACACCTCGTCGACGTACGCCGACGCCGCATCGTGGCGTTTCGTGACGATCGTGTTGCAGCCGCAGTACCAGCACTGGCTTTCGCAGAAAGGAAGGTGGAAATAGAGCGAGACCGGCCCTGCCCCCGGGGCGTTGTCGGCCGCAATCGCCTTCTCAATCTCCTGAGGATCAATGTCCTGGATGAACTTTGTCGCCGGCGGATAGGACGTGTAGCGCGGACCCGCGATCGAGTACTTGGCGATGAGGTCGAGGTCGATGTCGGGCACGGGAGAGGATGCGATTTCGTGGGGAAGTATCACAACAAGAGTTGGTTTCCCGACTCTCGCACATGACTCCTCCCCCCGCTCACCTTCTCTTGCCCAAGCCTGTGCAGATATTGTGCTCTGGACAGGCGGTCGGAAAGCCGCCGGATCTGCTCCCTGCCGAGGAGTAGCTCCTCCGAGTTCTCTGGGCCGCCATCCGGCCGTCAGACCTGACGGCTGCCTTGGCGGCCGGCCTTGACGGAGGATCCGGGCCTTGGCACGGAGCGCGTTAGCGCGGAGATGGCTTCAGCCCCGAAGCGAAGCGCAGGGGCGAGCCGACGCGGGTGCCCTTAGGGCGCGGAGGCGAACAACTCCCGACGAGGCAGGGCGCAGATCCGGCGGCTTTCCGACGGCAACGACCCTAATTGTCCTGGTTCTTCCCGTTGTGGCAGTCGCTGCACAAAAGCCCCGCGCCCTCGATCTCGCCCGCCGGGTGCCTGAACGGCTGGCCCTTCGGGACGACCTTCGCCAGGTCGGTCCCGGCGCCCTGCGCAAGGATCGTGTGGCAGCTGTTGCAGTCGGTCGAAAGCATCCGGCGGCCGTTGCCCTGGACCGCGTGCTTTCCGTCGTGGCAGCGGAAGCAGCCTGGAGAGTCGAGGTGGCCGATGTTGTCCGGATACTTGCTCCAGTCCGCCTTCATCTCCGGAAAGAAGTTGCCCTGGTAGATCGCCTGGACCGCGGCGACCGTGCCCGCGAGATTGCGCGCCGACGGGTAGCGGCCGCCCAGCCCCTTGCCTATGGCGGCATCGGCGTCTCCATATGTTGCATACGTCTTGGTCAGGAGATCGACCGCCGCATGCCGGATCCCGGGGAGGGCCGCGTCGATCCGCCCGAGGTACATCGCCTCGTCCACGGCGTCGTCCGGCGAGACGTACTTGTGGGCGGGGCGGTTGTGGCAGTCCATGCAGTCCATCTGGCGGATGTCCGCCGCGGGCGGTTCGCCCTTGAAGTCGGCGGTGCGGTACACGGTCACGGCGCCGCTTTCAGCCGTCACCCTGACCCACGGGATCGTCTGGCGGCGGGGATCGGTCGCGTAGTATTCGACCTTGTTCGAAACCAGCATGTGCCAGTGGATTCCGCCCACCGGGCCGTGGGCGGGGCTTCCTCCCCCCACGTTGACGAGCAGCCGCACCGTGTAGGGCGTGTTCTTGTCGTCGGAAAGGAAGTGGTTGTGGATCCGTTCGACGCCGCCCGAGTATTTTTGCGGCCAGTGGCACTGCTCGCAGGTGTCCCTGGCCGGCCGGAGGTTCTGGACAGGGGTCGGAATGGGGCGGTCGAACCGGTTGACGGTGACGGCGTACACCTGGTGCAGCCCGCTGATCTTTGCCTTCACGTACCAGGCTGCTCCCGAGCCGATGTGGCACTCGACGCAGGCGACCCGGGCGTGGGCCCCCGCCTTGTACGTCGTGAACTCGGGCTGCATCACCGTGTGGCAGACCTCCCCGCAGAAGGTGACCGACTCGGTGTAATGGAACGTCTGGTAGCTCCCCACGGCCGTGAGCAGGATGAATCCGAGTGTGCCGGCCCCAAACCAGATGAGCACCCAGCGATCGCGCGGGCGGGACAGGTCGATCGCGAAGCGCGGCGGCGGGGCGTAGGGAACGTGACCCTTGTTCCGCCGCTGGTTCCAGGCGCCGGCGACGATCAGCACGAGGCCGAAGAACAGGAAGCCGGGCGCGACCAGGTAGGACAGGATCCCGAGATAGGGATTCTTCTGGCCCTGGCCCATCACGTCCAATGCGAACAGGAGGATGAAGGCGAAGAGGCTTCCCATGGCGACAATCGCCCCGGCCAGGCTGATCCAGTTCTGCCAGATCGATTGCTTGGGAGCCGGCGTGAAGGTCGGGGATCGGGGGAAGTCGCTCATGAAACTGGGTTTTTTGGGCAGGCGGACGGCCGTCCTGCAAAAAGCCCTGAATCCGGCTTCGCCGCGATTGTCAACCGTGCGAGGGCGCGCGGCGCCACAATTCGGGCCGGTTATGCCCCCATTAACCCGAGGATTCCACGCGCTCCGAGAAATTTTCGGTTTGACCCCTGAGGCAAAGCGCTCCGGCCGCGGCCATCAGGAATATCCATTCGGCTGCGAAGCGGGATCTTGTTTTTGTCGGCCGGGCGGCGCAAGCTCCGGGGCTTTCGCCAATGAAGCAAAATTGCAGAAGGGTCGCGATCGGTATCGCCGTTGTCGTAACTCTCTCACCCTTGAGGGCGCAGCAGGCGCCCCGAGTCCTCCCGGGTCCGCAGCCGGACGGCTCGGTGCTTCTGCACAACCAATGGTCCATCCGTCCGGCGGGGGAGCAAGTCCCGCTCGGTGAGTTTCCCGTCAACATGACCGTCGATCCGTCCGGCCGCTTCGCGGCTGTGCTTCACGCAGGCTACGGCCAGCACGAGATTCGGATCGTCGACCTGTCCACCCGGCGAACCGTCGAATCCAGGCCGGTCAACGAGGCCTTCCAGGGGATCGCGTTCTCCTCGGATGGGCGGATGCTTGCGTGCGGCGGCGGGAGCGATCCCGTGCTGCATGTGTTTTCCTTCGATGGCGGCGCGCTAAAGCCCCTTCCCGACGTTCAGGCGGGAACAAAGTCGGACCGGGGGGTGAATGCGGGCGTCATCTTTGTTCCGGACAGCCACGATGCCGTGGTTGCCCGGCTCTTCGAGAACCAGGTCATCCGGGTCGATTGTTCGACCGGCAACGTGCGGTGGACCGCCCGGCTGGGGAAGGCCATGAGCGACAACCCGGACGCCCCCGTGCGCGAGGGAGCCGGCGCCGGGGCGCCCAACGAGGTCCTTGCAGGAAGACACCTGGTCGAGGGCGGGAATCCGTTCGAACTGGCCTGGGACCGGGCAAACGACCGCATCTACGTCAGCCTCTGGGGGGAGTCCTCCGTGGCGGTCATCAACTCCCGGAGCGGACTCGTGGAAGCGCGCTGGCCCTGCGGATTGCACCCGAACGCCCTGCTCCTTCTGCCCAGCCGCGGGTTGTTCTCGGGCGGCGCGCGCCTTTTCGTGTCGAACGGGGGCATGAACACAGTGAGCGTCCTCGACGCCAGGACGGGCGAAATCGGGGAGACCCTGTCCTCGGCGATGGCCCCAGACGACCTGCCCGGCTCGACGCCCGCCAGCCTGGCGGTTTCTCCGGACGGGACGACCCTTTACGTGGCCAACGCCTACAACAACAACATCGCCGTTTTTGACATTCGGGTCCGCGGAGCCGCGCGCCCGCTCGGTTTCATCCCGACGGGCTGGTTTCCCACCTGCGTCCGCGTTGCGCCCGACGGCCTCAGCCTTTTGGTCGTGAGCTCCCGGGGCCTTGTCCCGAAGGCAGACAGCACCGGATCGGCGAAAAACTGGCCGCACATAGAGGGAATCTACCAGGGATCCATGGGCATCATCGGCCTTCCGCGCGGAGGCGAATTGGACCGGGCGCTGGCCGCCTGGACCCGCAATGCCCAGCTCTGCCGGCCGGCGCAGCCGGACAGTGCCGCCGGGCGGGATGAGGGACCGATTCCCTCCGCGACCGGCGGCAGCTCGCCCATCCGCTACGTGATTTACATAATCAAGGAAAACCGCACGTACGACCAGGTCTTCGGCGACCTTTCGCAGGGCAACGGAGACCCGGCCCTCTGTCTTTTCCCAGAAAAGGCGACGCCCAACCACCATGCCCTCGCGCTGCAGTTCGTCCTCCTCGACAACTTCTACGCCAACGCCGAGGTGAGCGCCGGAGGCCACGAGTGGAGCACGGCGGCATATTCGTCGGAATTCGTCGAGCGGTCCTGGCCCGCCTATTACGGCCACCGGCCGGGAAACGTCGTGTACAAGGGCCTTCGTCCCGCGTATGAAAACGTGCCGTATCCAAGCGAGGGCCACTATGCGGCCGCCCTGCCCGAGCTCGGCTACCTTTGGGACCAGGCTGCCCGGGCGGGCATCACCTACCGAAGCTACGGTGAGTTCGTGTCGAATGGAAAGACCGCCGCCGACCCGGCCGCCGCCATATTGCCCGCGCTCGTGGGCCATATTGACCCGATGTACCGCGGATTCGACATAAACTACAGGGATCAGGCCCGGGCGGACCAGTTCGTTGCCGACCTTCGCGGGTATGAGGCGGCCGGAGACATGCCCCGGCTTCAAATCGTGCGCCTGCCCAACGATCACACCAACGGGGCAAGGGCCGGGCATTGGACGCCGCAGGCCATGGTTGCGGACAACGATCTGGCGCTCGGGAGGCTCATCGAGGCGGTGAGCCATTCGCGGTTCTGGCCGCAGACGGCCGTGTTTGTCGTCGAAGACGACGCCCAGAACGGGCCGGACCACGTGGATGCGCACCGCACGGTCGCCCTGGTCGCAAGCCCTTACTGCCTCCGCGGCTCGGTCGACTCTACGGCGTATACGACCTGCTCCATGCTCCGGACAATCGAGCTCATCCTCGGACTCGGTCCAATGTCGCAGTTCGACGCAGCGGCAAGGCCGATGCGGGCGTCCTTCCGGGCGAAGGCGGACACGGCGGCCTATGCCGCGCAGCCGGCCCGGGTCGACCTGGACGAGAGGAACCCCTCGAGGACGAAGCTTGCGCGAATCTCCGAGGGCTTCGATCTCACCCGCGAGGACGCGATCGACGAGCAGACCTTCAACCGCGTCATCTGGGCCGCTGTGCGCGGCGAGAAGGAGCCGATGCCGGCGCCGGTCCACGCGGCGTTCGTCCGCGCGCTTCCCCGCGGGGACGGCGATGACGACTGATCCCGCTCCCGGGAGTTGACCCCTGCGCAATGCGCAACCACGTTGTCGCAATGGTAGAGCCGCGCCAGGTGCAGATCATCGGAAGCGAGGTGGCCATCGCCTGGGGCGACGGCGCCGAGACCTATTACGCCGCCGAATTCCTCCGCGCAGCATCGCCGAGCGCCTCGAACATGGGCGAGCGGGATATCTTCGGAAACCAGCATGGGGGCGAATCGCCGCGAAGATTCCCGGGCGTAACCGTCCTTGGATGGCAGAAGGTGGGCAATTACGCCCTCTGCTTCGATTTCAGCGACGGACACCGGACCGGGCTTTACAGTTACGACTATCTTCGAAAGCTTGCTGAGAAATCTTGAGTAGCCTGAGGCATCTGAACCTCCTGCCGCGAGGCCTGACTCCGCAACCCACTTCCTCCATGACCCAAACCGCATTCCCCGCGCGCATGGCGACGGCCGAAATCGAGCTCGGCACCGCACTCCAGCCCAAATTCGGCCCGGATGGGCTGATCCCCTGCATCACGGTCGACCACGTGACAAACGAGGTCCTGATGTTTGCCTTCATGAATGCGGAGGCACTTTCGCGCACGATCTCAACAAAGAAGGCCACCTATTGGAGCCGTTCCCGCAACAAGCTCTGGATAAAGGGCGAGGAGTCGGGCAACTCCCAGCTCGTCAAGGAGCTGCGGGTGGACTGCGACCAGGACGTCATCCTGATCAAAGTCGAAAATGTCGGGGGCGCCGCCTGCCACAACGGCTACCCGTCATGCTTCTACCGCAAGCTTGCCTCCGATGCGAAGCCCGGGGAGCCGGCGACGCTCAGGCTCGAATTTGCCGCAAGCCGCGTCTTCGATCCCGCCAAGGTCTACAAGCACTGAAACCTGCGGGACCCTCAGCTCGCGAGGCCCTGCGGGTCGTCCAGGATCATGAACATGAGATCCGCCGATGACACGATCTGGCCGCCCACCGAACATTCGGCTGCCGCGGCGGCAAGCTTGTCCCCCCGGGCCCGCACCAGCCGCGCCGTTATGACGAGCTGGTCGCCCGGTCGCACGGGCTTTCGGAACTTCACCTTGTCGGCGCTCATGAAGTAGGCCGTCTTGCAGGAATTGCCCGACCTCCGGAGCATCAGGATCCCCGCCGCCTGCGCCATCGCTTCGAGCTGGAGGACGCCCGGCATCACTGGATTTCCAGGGAAATGCCCGTTGAAATACGGCTCGTTGATCGTGACGTTCTTGAGGGCCACGATCCCGTCGTCCCCCTTGAACTCGACCACCCTGTCGATCATGACGAAAGGATAACGGTGCGGAAGGGTGTCCAGGACGCGCCTCACGTCGAGCGAGGTCTCGTCGCTCAGGATCACCGCCCCGGCGGGTTTCTTCTTCCCGTCCTTGCTTCGCTCCTTCAGCCTCTCAAAAAGGGCCTTGGTCAGCTCGGCATTGATCGCGTGCCCCGGACGGGTCGCGACGATGTGGGCCTTGAGCGGGAGGCCGAGAAGCATGATGTCGCCGATGATGTCGAGGATCTTGTGCCGGACAAACTCGTCCTTGAAGCGCAGGGGCTCCTTGGAGATGATCGCATCGCCCTTGATGACGACGGCGCAGTCGAGCGAGCCGCCGCGGATCTTGCCGAGCTTGATGAGCTCCTCGATGTCCTCGTAGATCGTGAACGTGCGGGCGGCTGCGATCTGCGACTGGTAGACCTCCGGATCGATGACGAGCGACAGGTGCTGCGTGTGAATCCCGCGGTCATCGGCCGAGGTGCACGATATCTTCAGCGTGTCGCTCGGAAGCGCGATGATCGAGGAATTGCCCCGCGTCACGGAAACCGGCGCATCCAGCACGAAATAGGTCCGCTCCGCCTCCTGCTCGACCGGTTCGCCCTCGAGGATGAGGTTCACGAAGGGTCGCGCAGAGCCGTCCATGATCGGCGGCTCCGAGCTGTCCATCTCAACGATGACATTGTCAATGCCGCAGCCGTGGAGGGCGCTCAGGACATGTTCCACGGTCTGGATCTTCGCATGGCCGGACTGGATCGTCGTCGCCCGCACAAGGTCCGTCACCTGGTCCACCCGCGGCCGCAGTTCCGGGCTGCCGAGCAGATCGGTGCGCCTGAAGATGATCCCCTGGCCGGCCGCAGCCGGCTTCATCGTCAGGGTGACCGCGTCGCCGGTGTGGAGAGCGTTCCCCTTGATGGAGACCTCGTGCGCGAGGGTGCGTTGCTTCATGAATGGTTGGGGGAGTGTCGCCGACAGGACCGGCGCAGGGCAAGCGTGGAGATCGATCCCAAACGGCGCCTCGTCGAGGGGGCGGCTTGACACACCCCCCGCGGCCGCCTTAGTCGATAACGTTTACACAACACGAAATCCCCGGACCGAAACCAACCGCCGTCATGCCCGCAGCCAACGACATCCGCAAAGGCCAAGTCATCAAGTTCAACGGAGAGCCGCACCTGGTGATGGAGACCCAGCACCGAACCCCCGGCAATTTGCGCGCCTTCGTCCAGATCAAGATGCGCAATCTGCGCTACGGCAAATCGCTCGACCAGCGCTTCGCCTCCACCGAAACCCTGGAAGTCCTGCCCACCGACCGGCGGACCCTGGAGTTCAGCTACGCCGACCGGGAAAACTTTGCGTTCATCGATCCGACCACCTTTGACCAGATCGAGCTGAGCGCGCAGACGATCGGCGAGGTGAAGCATTACCTTACGGCAGGAGGGCATGTGGACGTCCTTTTTGTCGATGGCAACGCGCTGACCGTCGAACTGCCCTCCGCCGTCAATTTGAAGATCATCGAGTCGGCCGACGGCATAAAAGGCGACACGGCCAGCAACGTGCAGAAGCCGGCCAAGCTCGAGACGGGCCTCGCGATCCAGGTTCCCCTTTTCATCAAGGAAGGCGACGTAGTCCGCGTGAGCACGGTCGACGGCACGTACCTCGGCCGGGCCTGAGCTAAAAGACCCGGCTCCAGAGAACCTTGAGGTAGCGGCTGTCCAGGCAGTTCGAATAGACGGGATGGTCCGGACCGGCCCCCGTCCGATTGAAGAACTGCAGGCGCCGGCCGAGCCGGTGGGCGGCGCGGATCACGTGATTCTCAAAATCCTCGAGACTGAGGAGGCCCGAGCACGAGCAGGTGACGAACAGCCCGCCCGGCCTCACGAGCGCAATGGCGAGCCGGTTCAAATCCTCGTACTTCTGGCGCCCTTCCCTGTTTCCATATTCGTCGCGCGTGAAGATGAATTTGGGCGGGTCGAGGACGACGCCGTCCCACGATTCGCCGTTGGCCGCCATCTGGCGCGCATACGAGAATGCGTCGGCATGCACAAAGCTGATACGGGCCTGGTTCAGGTTGGCGTTGCGCCGCGCCTGCGCCACCGCTGCCTCGTCCAGGTCGACGGAGGTGACATCCTCGGCGCCCCCCAATATCCTGGCCGAAAGGGCAAACCCCGCCGTGTACGAGCAAAGGTCGAGAACCCGGCCCTTCGCGAACCGGCCGAAGGCGGCCCTGTTCTCGCGCTGATCGCAGAAGAACCCGGTCTTGTGCCCCTCGGCAAAATCGACCTCGAAACGGATTCCGTTCTCCCGGATCCTGACCGCCAGCGGCGCGGCGGCGTTGGTCTCGTTGAATATAGACGGCCTGATGCCCTCCATGCTCCCGATGTCGTGATCGACCTGGACGCGGGCAAAGCGGGTCCCCGCAAGTTCATGGAGGAGGGGCAGCCAGCCCGGCAGGCGCTGGGCCATGCCGAGGCTCGCGACCTCGCAGAGAAGGACCTCGCCGTAGCGGTCCACAACGAGCCCGCTGAGGCTGTCGCCGTCAGAGTTGACCAGCCGGTACGCATCCCCCGTCTCATCGAGCCTGAGCCATTCGCGGCGGAACGCCACCGCGCGCCTGAGGGCGGTCTCGAAATACGCCTCCGACGCCGGCTCGGGGCCGTGCGCAACCACCCTCACAGGGATCTTTGCCCGGGGATTGTAAAGTCCGGTGCCGAGGCGCTTCCCCGCCTTGTCGAAGACGTTGATCAGGTCGCCGGGCCTTGCCCCCGGCGAAACCTCGCCGAGAAGGCGGGGGAAAATGGCGGGCTGAAAGGTGAAGTACTTGAGCTGCGCCCAAGGCAGCGGCCAATCCGACCGGCTAACCGGCACGGGCGGACTCTTCTCTTCCCCAGGGGTCGTTTCGGGCATGCAAAACGCAATGAAAGGCCGGATGCCTCAAGAGGGAAGCGGAAATGCGTGCGGCGTCGGCCGGCGCCACCCGCATATTCTTCTGAATCCAAACGCCGCGCGCCGGACACTCACTCTGCGAACATACCTGTCTTCCCATGAACCTCCACCTCGTCTCCCCCCTCGCTGAATTGTCCGAACACGAATGGACTCTTCTCATCATCTTCGGTTTTGTCGCCCTCATCGTCCTGATAAAAACCGTATTCCGAATGCAGCGCCAGAAACTGTGGCACGAGACCGCGCGGGCGGCCATCGACAAGGGCCAGCCGCTGCCGCCCGCCGCGGCAAACTGGACCGGCTATGGGAAATGGGGCCGGTGCGGGGGACCATGGGCGTGGGGCCGCGGCCTGATCTGGATCGCATTCGGCATCGGCCTCTACCTCGTTGACAAGGGCGGCATCGGCAAATGGGCTCCGCTGCCGGTCTGCCTCGGCTTGGCCATGCTCGTCGTGGGCCTGATCCAATCCTTTTTCCCCAACAAGGATGACAATTCAGGGAATCCATCCGGGCTTCCGTGACCCCGTCCGATTCCGATCTGGTCAGGAGGACGGTCGCCCTCGACGACCGCGAGTCCTACGGCGAATTGGTGCGCAGGCATCAATCCGCCGTAAGGCGTTTCCTGCGCCATCTGACCGGGGGGGACGCGGCGCTGGCGGACGACCTGGCGCAGGAGACCTTCATCCAGGCGTATCGGAGCCTGGCCCGTTTCCGCGGAGGCTCGAGCTTCACGACATGGCTTCTCGGGATCGCGCACAATTATTATCGCAACTCCCGTCGAAGCCGACTGCGCGCGGCGGAGGAAACGCAAAAGGATGCGGTGGAGCAAGCGGCGGGCTCCCCCACCCGGGCCTCGGACCTGCGCCACGACCTGGATTCCGCCCTGCTCCGCCTCAGCCCCGATGAACAGACCGCCGTGCACCTTTTCTATCGTCAGGGACTCTCTCACCCCGAAATGTCCGCAGTCCTGGGCTGGCCCCTTGGAACGGTGAAGACCCATCTCGCCCGCGGAAAAGACAAACTCAGAAACATTCTCGCTGCATGGAACCCGAACCCTTGAATCCCAACCAATCCGAGCAGGATCGCCTCGACGAATGGCTGCGCCACGACGCCGCGGCCTCCCTGCCCGACGACGGCTTTTCCTCCCGCGTTCTGGCCGCGCTTCCCTCGCGCCAGGCCAGGGCGTCCGCCGGCCGCATGTGGATGCTGCCCGCCGCGGGGCTCGTCGCCGGCCTCGCCATTGTCATCGCGCGCGGCGGCGCCTCGACAGGCCTCGATGTGAGCCCGATTGCCGGTTTGTTGACCGACCTGGTCTCGGCCCTGCCAGAGAGCAGCCTGGGGCTGGCTTTGGTCGTCGTTGCGGCGGTCCTGGCCGTCTCAGAACTGATTCGGGGCAGTCCGGAGGACTCCCCCTTCGGAGAATTGTAGGAACGGTCGGATATCAGGCCACCCGTTCGACGACAAGCGGCGGAGGAGTCGGGCGCTTGGGCGCCAGCCGGTAGGCGTTCTTGAAGTACTCAAGCGCCTGCTCAAGCTTGGCCTCGTCGTTGTAATGGATCATCATCAGCGGCTCGCCCTGCTTCACCTGGGTTCCGACTTTCTTCACCTCGGAAACGCCGACCGAGTGATCGATCCGGTCGTGCGCGGCCTCCTTGCCGGCTCCGAGCAGGTGCACGCCGCGGGCGATCATCGCCGCGCTGATCGTATGGACGTAGCCGCGCTTCGGCGCCGGCAGCTTCCGGATATGGCGGGCCTGCGGGAATTTTTCCGGGTGATCGATGAAACTGACGTCGCCGCCCTGCGCCTTGACGAGTTCCTTGAACTTCGCAAGCGCCGAGCCGTCCGAGAGGTGGCGCTGCACGGTCTGCTTCGCCGAGAGGGTCGAGCCCGCGACGCCCGCCAGACGGACGATTTCCATCCCGAGCTTGAGCACGAGCTCCTTCATGTCCTCCGGACCCTCGCCCTTCAAGAGCTGGATCGCCTCCTTCACCTCGAGCGACGTGCCGACCGTGTCTCCAAGCGGCTGGTTCATGTCGGTCACCAGGGCAACGCAGCGGCGTTTCATCGACCGGCCGACCCGAGTCATGGAGCGCGCGAGCTGCTTGGCCTGCTCAAGGTCGCGAATGAACGAACCGTTGCCCCATTTCACGTCGATCACCAGGCCTTCGGCACCTGCGGCAAGCTTGCGCGACAGGACGCTGCCGGTGATGAGCGGCAGGCTCGGGATCGTGCCCGTGTCCTTGCGCAGCTCGTAGATCTTGGCATCAGCCGGGGCCAGGTCCGAATTCTGGGCTATGATCGCGCCGCCGATCCGGCTCAGCTGGCCGGCGAACTGCTCGTTGGTCATGTGGCCCTTGAAGCCCGGGATCGCGGCGAGCTTGTCCAGCGTGTTCACGATGTAATCGTGCTCGACACCGCACATCATGGGCACGACAACCCCGGAGGCCATGGCGAACGGCACCAGAACGAGGGCCGTCTTGTCGCCGACCCCGCCCGTCGAATACTTGTCGATCTTGGGCTTCGCGATCGCGGACAGGTCGATAACCTCCCCCGAAAGCATGAGTTCCTCCGTGAGTTCCGCGGTTTCCTGCGCGGACATGCCGGAAAAATAAATCGCCATCGCCAGTGCGGCGAGCTGATGCTGGGGCATCTCGCCATCCAGTGTGCTGTCAATAATGTAGCGAATTTCCTCCTGCGAAAACTCCCCTCCATCGCGCTTCTTCTCGATCAGGAAGTTAAAACTCGGTTTTATGAAGCGACGAGCAGGGATTGTATGTTTGCTGGTCATTTGGTTTATTGACGAAATGATACGTGCCGTTCCGGTAAAGTTTACGAGTCAAACAGCTTCTGTTACAATGTCGAGCCAAAACGGCGCGGCGGCGCGCCGGAAGCCCGACATCCCGGCTCGACGCCGGTTTCGTTAACCTATTTAAGATCTGATAAATGCATATGTTGTTCAACACGGCCGTCCAACTCGACGCCGCCCTGAGAGCAGCAGCCCAGTCCGCGGGCCTGGACTCCGGGCGGTTCACCCCCGAAGTGCGCACGGCCGACCCGACCCGGGGCGACTACCAGGCCAACGGCGTCCTGGGCTATGCCAAACAGGCGAAGTCAAACCCGCGGGCGTTGGCCGACAAGCTGGTTGCGGCACTGCCGCCGGATACGCTTGAAAAGTTCGAAACAAGCGTGGCAGGCCCCGGATTCATCAATTTCAAGTTGAGGCCGGCGGCCCTGAACGCATGGCTTTTGCAGCACGGAACGGGACAGGCCCTGGCCGCCGGGGCGGCATCTGCCCGTGCCGGCCAGACCTGTGTCGTCGACTACAGCTCGCCGAACACTGCCAAGCAGATGCATGTCGGGCACTTGCGATCCGCCGTGATCGGCGAGGCAATCGCCCGGCTGCTTGCATTCAGCGGGGCGAAGGTCATCCGCGACAACCACCTCGGGGACTGGGGCACGCAGTTCGGCAAGCTCATTTACGCCTACAAGCGCTGGATGGATGCAGCTGCGTTTGAAACCGATCCAATTGCCGAATTGGAGAGGCTTTACAAGCTCGGCAATGCTGCGGCGAAGGAGGGTTCGGCCGAACTCGAGGAGGCCCGGGGCGAGCTGGTCAAGCTGCAGCAGGGAGACCCGGCCAGCGCCGCCTTGTGGGCCAAGTTCACGGAGGTCAGCCTGGGGTCGTTTCAGCGGATCTACGACCAGCTCGGCATCCACTTCGACCACAACCTGGGCGAGAGCTTCTACAACGACAAGGTCGAGGGCGTATACCGGGAGCTTGCCGGCCAGGGACTTGCCGTCGAAAGCCAGGGGGCCCTGGTCGTCTTTCATCCCGAGCATCCGCGGTTCAACACCCAGCCGTTCATCGTCCGCAAGTCCGATGGGGCCGCGAACTATGCGACCACGGACCTTGCGACGATTCTCTACCGGGTGGACCATTTCCGGGCGACCGCCATATTCTACGTCGTCGACAAGCGCCAGTCGGACCACTTCGCACAGCTCTTCCTGACCGTGGCGAAATGGTTCGAGAAGACGGGCCGGCCCCTGCCCGAACTCGTGCACGTGGATTTTGGGACCGTTCTGGGCCCGGACGGACGCCCGCTCAAGACCCGGAGCGGAGACAACATCGCCCTGCAAGAGCTGCTGACGGAGGCCATCGAGCGGGCCTACGCCCTGGTCAGCGAAAAAAGCCCCGATATATCCGAGTCCGAGCGCCGCGCGATCGCCGCGGTCGTCGGCATCGGCTCGGTCCAGTACGCCGATCTCTCGCAGAACCGCTCGACCGACTACGTCTTTGCCTGGGACAAGATGATTTCCCTGGATGGCAACACGGCGGCGTACCTTTTGTATGCCGCAGCCCGGGTCCATTCAATCTTCAGGCGCCACGGCCTGGTTCCGGACGCCGCTGATGCTGCGGCGGAGGCGAGCCCGCTTGAAACGCCGGCGGAGATCGCGCTTGCGCGCAAGCTCGTGTCGTTCGCCGACGCGGTGCGCCTGGCCACCGACACCCTGAGGCCGCACTTCCTCTGCCTCTACCTGTATGAGCTCGCCGGCGAATTCAGCGGATTTTACACGGCCGAAAAGGTGCTGGTCGAGGATCCCGCGATCCGGGCCCGGCGCCTCCTGCTCTGCTCGCGCACGCTCCTCATCCTCGAGACCGGGCTGCACCTTCTGGGCCTTCGAACGCTCGAGCGGATGTAGCCGGCGGCCGGCCTTTTCCGCTCCCGGCGGGCGCAATTAGCCCTTGCCACCCAAGCCGCCAAATCTACCCTCGCTCTTTTCTGCCCATGATTTCCTGGATTCAGCGAACCTTCCAGCATCACTTCCGCACGGTCTTCGGCGTGCTGCTGGCCGTCACGATCATTTCATTCATCGTCACCATCGGCGCCGGGCCCGGAATCGGGCGCGGCGACCGCCGCGACGTCAAGCGCGACTTCTTCGGCTACAATCTCGCGTCGCAGGAGGACATGGGACAGGTGATGGGCGACGCGTCGCTCAGCATCGAGCTGCAGGTCGGCTACAGCGACGTCGACCAGGAGCAGATCAAGACCTACGCGCTCGACCGCGTCGCGGCGCTCAAGCTGGCCGACCAGTGGGCCATTCCGGCGGCAACCTCCACCGAAATCACAGACATGATCAAGGGCCTGCGGATATTCGCCGGCGCGGACGGCCAGTTCGACGCGACCCGCTACAACTCCTTTCGCGACAGCCTGAAGGTCAATTCGCAGACGAGCGAAGCCGACATCGCGCGGGTCATCGGCGACCAGGTGCGCGTCCAGAAGGTGCAGCAGCTCCTCGACGGACCGGGCTACGTCCTGCCCGCTGACGTCAGGCGCCAGCTTTTGCGCACCGACACGTCCTGGACCATTGCGACCGCGACTATCGATTACGCGGCCTTTGCCCCGGCGATAAGCCCGGCCGACGCCGCCCTGCAGGCGTACTACAAGGACAACGCCGCCAAGTACCAGATCACCCCGCGGATCCTCGCGAGCTACGTCGATTTTCCGGCGACCGATTTCATCGGCGCGGTCAAGGTGACCGAGGCGGATGTCCGCTCGTACTACGACGCCAACACCGCGCGATTCCCGGCGCCGGCGGCCAAGGATGCGGCCAAGCCCGGCCAGCCGGCCGCAATGCCAAAAACTCCGGATCCGGCCGCGGATTTCGCGGCCGTGCGCACCGTTGTGGAGGCCGCCCTCAAGGTGGACCGCGCCCGGGACCTCGCCGCAAAGGCCGCTTCCGACGTCGCATTCGCCCTTTACGAAGGAAAGGTGAGCGCGGGTCTCGCGATGGACAGTTTCTTCGCCTCCCGGAAGCTCGCCATCAAGCCGCTCGCCCCGTTCAGCCAGGAGGCCGGCCCAGCCGAGCTTGGGGGCTCGAGCGACATCGCCGATGCCGTGGCCAAACTCGATGCGCAGCACGCCTTTTCAGAGGCCGTAGCCACAAATTCCGGGGCCGCCATCATCGTCTGGAAGGGCTCCGTTCCGGCACGCCAGCCCGCGTTGGCCGAGGTCCGCGACAAGGTGCGGGCCGACTATATCGAGACAGAGAAGCGCAAGCGCTTTGTCGAACTCGGCCGGACCCTGCGGGACCTGATCGAATCGCGGATGAAGGCCGGCGACACCTTTGCCAAGGCGGCGGCCGCGGCGCAGGCGTCGCAGGGGGTGAAAATCGAGGCCAAGACACTTCCGGCATTCACTCTCGGCACCCGCCCCCAGGACCTCGGCCAGTCCGTTGCGGGCGCCCTCGAGCACCTGGAAAAGGGGCAGGTCTCCGACATGGTCGCGGATGGCGACAAGGGCACCATTGTCGCGGCCCTCGACAAGAAGACGCCCGACCTCAGCGAGACGAGCCCGCGTTTTGGCGAAATGAGGGACATGATCGCCAGCTTCACGGCGCGCCAGGGCGCCAGCTCCTATCTCAGCGAAATCGTCGCCCAGGAACTTAAGAGGACCGAGGACGTTATAAAATAGGGGCCTGCCCGCGGCCGGGTAAATTTTGCCCACAACTTTCCCGCTTCTTGATCGTCACGCACGCAAGATGCCGGAACCTTCCCAGAACAAGTTCATCGGACCGCTGTCGTGGAGGTTTCGGTAACCTTTCGGCGCCTGCCGTGTTCTTCCATTTATAGCACCGCCAGCTTCCTCTCATGTCCCGCCTTCACGTTCGCATCACCACGACCCTAGTCCTGTCCCTTACGCTCCTCGGCGTCCTGAGGGCCGACGACACGCCCGCCGCCCCCCTCCCGGCGAATGCGGCTCCGGATGTCTCGGGGCCGCCCCTTACGCTTGAGGAATGCGTCGTGCAGGCGCTCGCGAAGAACTTCGCGGTGAGAATCCAGTCCTTTACCGTGGATCAGGCCAGGCAGGCGGTCATCATAGCGAACTCGGCGTACGATCCGACGCTGGGCGTGACGTGGCAGAAGAATGTCAACCAGCAGCCCCTGGCCGTGAACTCGACGAACACCGCCGCCGCCGGCGCCGCCCCGTACTCGGACAACCAGTCGACGGCCGTCTCGCTGGCCCAACCGGTCATCACGGGCGGCACGGTCACCGCCAACTACAACCTCTCCCGCAATGCCTCGAACTCCATCCAGTCACTGCTGAATCCGGCCTACGACGGGCAGGTCTCCCTCAACGTGAGCCAGCCGCTGCTGCAGGGAGCCGGGACCGCCTATGGGCGGGCCAACATGCAGATCGCCGGCTACGGCGTGAGGATCTCGAAGGAGAACTTCAAGAGCGCGGTGCTGACGATGATTTACAACGTGGAGCAGCAGTACTTCAACGTCATCTACACCCGCCGCCAGTATGGCGTCCAGCTGGACTCCCTCAAGCTTGCTCAGGAGCTCCTCGACGAGAACAAGGTGAAACGCCAGACGGGCGTCCTCACGGATCTCGATGTCGTCACGGCCGAGTCAGGCGTCGCGACGGCCCAGAGCCAGCTCATCGGCTTCAAGCAGGCCATGCAGAACGCCGAGGACAGCCTTCTGCAGACTCTCGGGGAGACCCAGTTCAGGAGCCCCGTCGGGCGCGTCGATTTTCCGCCCCTGGCGAACACCGACGTCTCCTTTGACCTCTCGTACAAGCTCGCGCGCGACAACGGACCCAACCTCGCCGTGATCGGCTACATGATCGAGCAGTACAAGCTCGACGCCCTCATGGCCAGGCAGAACAACCTGCCCCAATTGAACGCGACCGGCGGGTTCGGCCACTCCGCCGACGAGAAGTCGTATTCGGACGCCAATGGCCATGTCTGGAACTCCTCCGGATACAATTGGAGCGCCGGGCTCCAGTTCAGCATGCCCTGGGGGATGCGCGCCAACCGGGCCCTCTATCGCGAGGCGATGAACAACATCGAAAGCGAAAAGGCCACCTTGGACCAGGCCGACCAGGCGCTGACGGTGCAGGTCCGCGCCGCCATACGCGCCGTGCAGTCGAACGTCCAGGGAGTCACCGCAGCCAAGTCCGCCGTCGTTCTAAGCCAGAAGGAGTACGATCTGCAGAACGAAAAATTCAAGGCGGGCCTCTCGACCAGCTACGACGTTCTCCAGGCCCAATACAATCTTGAGAGCTCCCGGATCAGCGAAATCCAGGCCGAGGTCAGCCTGCGGGTGTCCCTGGCCGATCTCCGTTTCCTCGAGGGAAGCTCGCTTCCGAACTACCGCATCAATCTCGATTGATTCGAACCGCCGGGAATCAGCCTGCCGGAGCGAACAGGGTGGCGGGGTCCGCAAGTTTTCCCGCTTCCATGATCCGATGGGCCGGCAGCTGGGTGCGAAACCACGTCAGCTGCTTCTTTATCAGGGCGCGGGTGTTTCTTGCGATCTCGGGCGCCAGACGGTCCGGCGCGAGCTTCCCGTCCAACATCGCGATCACCTCGCGGTAGCCGATTGCCCGGGCGGCACTCGGATTGTCCCTGAGGCCGCCGGCCAGCAGGCCCCTCACCTCGGCGACGAGCCCGTCGCGCAGCATGCCCTCGATCCTGGCCGCCGCCCGGCGCGCGAGATCGTCCGGCTCGCGACGCAACTCGGTGACCCTTGCCTCCCAGTCGGCAAAGGCCGGCCGCAATCGCGTGAAATCCGCGGCCAATTCCCCGAGCGTCCGGCCCGAAGCCAGGCATCGCTCCAGCGCCCGCGCCACCCTCCGCGGGTTGGCCGTGTCAAGGGACCCCAGGCCAGCCGGATTGAGCCCTTCCAGCTCCGAGACCAGCGCGGGCAGCCCCCCTTTTGCAAGGGTCGCGGACACGCCCGCCCTGAGCTCCGCGGGAACATCAATCTCGTCGGCGACCGGCGCAAGGAATGACTTCAGGTAAAATCCGCTCCCGCCGACGACAAGGACCCGCCTCCCCTTCGCGGCGATCGACTCGGCGGCGGCGCGCGCCAGCCTGGCATAGCGCGCGACATTCATCGACTCCCCCACCTCGAGGATGTCGATCAGGTGGTGCGGAATCCGCGCCAGCTCGGACGCCTTCGGCTTGGCGGTCCCGATGTCCATTCCCCGGTAGAAAAGAAGCGAGTCGCAGGAGATGATCTCCGCCCCGCACGCCTCCGCCCACCGCAAGGCCCATTCCGTTTTCCCCGACGCGGTGCACCCGGTCAATACGTACAGGGTCCGGCGAGCCATGGCCGTCCTCAGCCCTTCGCAGTTCCCGCAACAAGGTCGGCCGCCCGCGCCGCCAGGGCCGGGGCAATGAGGCTGCGCGCCGACAGGTTCTCCTGGATCAGGTTGACAAGGGCGCTGCCTACGACGACGCCGTCGGCCAGGCCGGCCACCTGGCTGACATGCGCGCGGCTCGCGATGCCAAAGCCGACGGCGACCGGCAGGGACGTGTGCATGCGGATCCTCCCCACCGCCTCGGCGATGCCGCGGGCCAGCTTCTCGCGGACACCGGTCACGCCCTCGCGCGAGACATAGTAGATGAACCCGGTTGCCTCGTGCGCTATCCGGTCAAGGCGCGAGTCGGGAGTCGTGGGCGCCACGATGCAGACCGTCTCCAGGCCGTTGGCCCGGCAGGCCCGAGACGCCTCCGCCGCCTCCTCGGGCGGCAGATCGAGCGTCAGCAGGCCGTCGACCCCCGCCGCCCTCGCCGCGCGCATGTAGGCCTCCACACCGTTGGAGAAGACAAGATTGTAGTAGGTGTAAAACACGATCGGAATCCCGCTTCTTTCGCGGATCAGCGACACGAGCCTGAAGACCCGCTCCGCCGTCATCCCGCCCGCCAGGGCGCGTTGCGCGGCCAGCTGGTTGGTGAGGCCGTCGGCCAGCGGGTCGGAAAACGGAACGCCGAGTTCGAGGATGTCCACGCCGGCGCCGATCAGCGCGAGGCACCCCTCGAGCGACGTGTCAAAATCGGGATCCCCGGCGCAAAGGTAGGCGATGAACGCCGCGCGATTCCCGGCACGGGCCCGGGCAAAGGCTTTTGCTATGCGTGACATGGGAAGCGGATTTGACACGGCTGCCAGCGCAGTGGCAAGGGCCTAGTCGCCGGCGCAACCGGGAAACCCGGGAAAGCCCGCGGCCACCCGCCCGCCGCCCAAGTCCGTTCGCAACTCGACGCTGGGCGCCGCTCATGATAGGTTCCGCATAAGGAATCTGAGAATGGGCCGCGCCTCCACGGTTGCCGGTGCCGTGTTCCATCCTCCGCCTCCCTCCCCAGAGGCATGAAAACACAACTCGGTCTCCTCGTCCCGCTCTTTCTTCTTGGCGCGCTCCCGTCGCAACGGACATAGCAACCCAGCTGGAAAAATTGAAGCGGCTGAAAGACCAGGGTGTCCTGAGCGACGAAGAATTCCAAAAGGCCAAGGAGAGGGTCCTGGCCGAGCCGAAATAGCCTTGCGCAGCGGGACTGTGGCGCCCGGCGAGAGGCCGCGCAACGCGCAGGCGTTTCGCGGCCTCAGCTGAAGGAAAAATCCAAGAGCACCGGGCAGTGATCAGACAGCAGCGTCCTCACGACCCTGCACTGCACATCCCGGCAGGAGGTCGGAAGAAAGATGAAATCCAGCAGGCGGCGGGGAAGCGCGGAGGGGAATGTCGCGCCCGTCTGCGGCCGCACGAGATAGTCGCTGTAACGCGAAAGATGGCTCCAGAGGGCCGCCGTCGCGTCGTCGCGCACGCTCGAGTTGTTGAAATCGCCGCAGATTATCGGCGGCAGCGCCCAATGGGCCGACCGCGCGCGCCGCTTCTCGCGCAGCCAGGTCGTCAGGCGCTCGAGCTGGTCAAGCCGCATCGCCCGGGAGCTTGAATGAAGGTGCAGGTTCACGATCGGAACCCGGCGGCCACCCACATCCAGCTCCGCAAACAGAAATCCCTTCTCCCCCACCTTCCGCCGCCCGAAAACGACGGTTTCCGTGTTCAAGAGCGGATAACGCGACAGGAGCGCATTCCCGTACGACAGGTTGATTAGCCCGGTCCGCCGGTTGTTGATCCCGAAGACGGCATGCGGAAACCCGGCATACACCCTCAGGTAGTCGAGATGGTCGAAGCTCCCTGACCATCGGGAGTTCTCGTCAATCTCCTGCATCGCCACCACGTCCGGCTCGAGGCGCGAGATGAGAGCCGCAATGCGCCTGAGGTTGACCCTGATCTTCCTTGGCGAAGTGAGCCCCTGGATCGGAGTCAGCCCGCGGCCGTGCGCAATATTGAATGTCATGATGCGCAGGCGGTGCATGCCGATCCATCTTTGCCGGTGCGAACCGCGAGGCAAGGGGCAAGGTGGGTGCGCGCCCACCCGGGTCCGCCAGCGCCGTTCACACAAAAAATGCGCAGCCTTTCTTAGCGCGCGCACAGCGCCGGCGCCGCCGATTTGATACGGTGCCCGGCAGGTTTCCCGACCATTCCCCGCATCACCCGCATAAATCTCAAGCCGGACAAGGGTATTCCTGCGTCCCCAAAAAACATGAGTTTGACCGCCACCGAGAAAAGCGTCCCGACCATATACGAACAGATGATCTCGCGCGGCGTCTCGCGCCGCGACTTCATGAAATTCTGCGCCTGGATGAGCGCCTACCTGGGGCTGCATCAAAGCGGCGCGGCGGAGGTCGCCAAGGCCCTTGAAACAAGGCGGCGCATTCCCGTTGTCTGGCTGCATTTTCAGGAGTGCACCTGCTGCAGCGAATCGTTCCTGCGCTCCTCGCACCCGATCGTCGCCGACATCCTCCTCGACAAGATCTCGCTCGATTACACCGAGACGCTCCAGGCGGCCGCGGGTTTCCAGGCCGAGGAGTGCCTGCGCGACACGATCACCAAGCACCGCGGCGAGTACCTGATGCTCGTCGAGGGATCAGTCCCCCTCGCCGAGGACGGCTGCTATTGCGTGGTCGGGGGTCGCTCAGCCCTGGACACCGTCAGGGAGGTCGCCGCCGGGGCGAAGGCGATCGTCGCCTGGGGCAATTGCGCCAGTGCCGGCTGCGTGCAGGCCGCCAACCCGAATCCGACCCGGGCCACCCCGATTCATCAGGTAATCACGGACAAGCCGATCGTCAACGTCCAGGGCTGCCCGCCGATCGCCGAGGTGATGGCCGGTGTCCTCGTTCACCTGCTCACCTTCGACCGGATTCCGGAGCTGGACCAGCTCGGGCGCCCGAAGGCGTTCTACTCGCGACGGGTCCACGACACCTGCTACCGCAGGCCGAACTACGACGCCGGCCTGTTCGTTGAGAGTTTCGACGACGAGAACGCGAGGAAGGGCTATTGCCTTTACAAGGTCGGTTGCCGGGGCCCCTCCACGTACAATTCGTGCGGTATCATCCGCTGGAACAACGGCACGAGCTATCCCATCCAGTCCGGCCATGGGTGCATCGGCTGTTCGGAGGCCAAATTCTGGGATAACGGGCCATTCTACCAGCGCCTCACGAACTTCCCCGGCTTCGGCATCGAGGCGACCGCGGACAAGATCGGCCTTGTCGCGGCGGGCGTCACGGCCGGCGCGGTGGCCACCCACGCGATTCTCACCAACGTCCGCAAGCGAAAGACCATCGGCGAGCAACCGGGAGAAAACAATGTGATCCGGGATCCCGAACCTCCGCATTCACCGGGCGGAACCACGAAATCCTAAACTTGAGGAACCTTACCCATGAGTGAACGAATCGTTGTCGACCCGGTAACACGCATCGAGGGCCATCTCCGCATAGAAGCCGAGGTGAAGGACGGAAAGATCGTGGACGCCTGGAGCGCGGGCACGATGGTGCGCGGCCTGGAAATCATTCTCAAGGGCCGAGACCCCCGCGACGCATGGGCGTTTTGCGAGCGCGTCTGCGGCGTGTGCACGACAGTCCATGCGCTGGCGTCGGTCCGTTCCGTCGAGGACGCTCTCGGCATCGCCGTTCCGCCGGCGGCCGATCTGATCCGCAACATCATGTACTGCACGCAGAACGTGCAGGATCACGTGATTCACTTCTACCACCTGCACGCGCTCGACTGGGTCGACGTCGTCAGCGCCCTCAAGGCCGACCCGGCGGAGACTTCGCGCATCGCCCAGAGCATCTCCAGCTGGCCCAAGAGTTCTCCGAGGTACTTCGCCGACCTGCAGAAGCGCCTCCTGGGATTCGTGCAAAGCGGCCAGCTCGGAATCTTCGCCAACGCCTACTGGGGCCATCCGGCCTTCAAGCTGCCGCCGGAGGTCAACCTCATCGGCGTCGCCCATTACCTCGAGGCCCTCGAGTGGCAGAAGGAGATCATCAAGATCCACACGATCTTCGGCGGCAAGAATCCCCACCCCAATTACCTCGTGGGTGGAATGCCCTGCTCGATCAACCTCGACGAGGCCAACGCCATCAACGCCGAGCGGCTCGCCATGGTCGGGCAGCTGCTGAAGAACGCCCGCGATTTCGTCGAACAGGTCTACTATCCCGACCTCCTGGCGGTCGCGCCCTATTACCTGGACTGGGCGGCCATCGGCGGCGGCCTTGAGAACTACCTCTGCTACGGCGACCTTCCCACGCAGGGGTTTGCCTCCACCGACAGCTTCAAGTTCCGACGCGGCGCCATCCTCGGACGGAACCTGTCGGAGGTGCTCCCCGTCGACGCGCGGGACACCCAGACCGGAATCGAGGAGTTCATCGACCGCTCCTGGTACGAATACAACGGCGGGGCCACAACCGGCGGACGCCATCCCTGGGTCGGCGAAACCAACCTGAAGTACACGGGACCGAAGCCTCCCTATGAGCATCTGGACGTCGATGCGAAGTACAGCTGGCTGAAGACCCCGCGATGGAAGGGCCACGCGATGGAGGTCGGTCCGCTCGCCCGCATGCTGGTCGGCTTCGCCTCGGGCCAGCCGGACATCGCCGGCGCGGTTGGCGAGGCTCTGGGTGCGCTCAAGGCCCCCGCCACGGCGCTGTTCTCCACCCTTGGCCGCACGGCGGCGCGCGGGATCGAGGCCCGCCTCACGGCAAAATGGGGCCTGGAGTTCTACGATTCACTGATCGCCCTGATCAAGGCGGGCGACACCCGCACTTTCACCAAGGACAAGTGGGAGCCGTCCACCTGGCCCGACGAGGCGCGGGGCGTCGGCCTTTCCGAGGCGCCCCGGGGCGCCCTGGCCCACTGGATCGTAATCAAGGACCGCAAGATCGAGAACTACCAGCTGGTCGTGCCGAGCACCTGGAACGCCTCTCCCCGCGATGGGAAGGGGCAGCGCTCCGCCTACGAAGCGTCCCTCATCGGGACCCCCGTTCACGATCCGAAGCAGCCGCTCGAGATTATCCGCACGATCCATTCGTTCGACCCATGCCTTGCCTGCGCCGTGCACCTCTACGAGGACGGCGCGGAGGTGGCTCATCGCGAATTGTACGTAAAATAAAGGCCTCGTCATGAACGGCTCCCACGAAAGTTCGCACGATTACGAGCGGGTCTACGTATGGGAGCAGCCCGTGCGCTGGTTCCATTGGATCAACGCCTTGACTGTCACCATTCTCGGTGTCACCGGATGGCTGATCGCCAACCCGCCCGCTTTCATGAGCGTGCGCGAGGCGTCGGCCAGCTACTGGTTCGGATGGGTCCGGTTCATCCACTTCAGCACCGCCTATGTGTTCACCTTCAATTTCGCCTTCCGGCTGTACTGGGCGTTTGTCGGGAACAAATACGCCCGCTGGCGCAATTACTTCCCCCTGACGCGCCGCCAGCTCTCGCAAATTGGCGCCGTGCTGAAGGTCGACATCCTCCAGTCGACCGACAAGCCGGTGCACACGCTCGGGCACAACTCGATGGCCTATTTCACCTACACCGGGACAGGACTTTTGACGGTGTTTCAGATCATTTCGGGCTACGCTCTCTACGCGCCGATGAGCCATTCCTGGTTTGCCGGTCTGTTCACCTGGGTCACGCCCCTCTTCGGCAGCGAGTTCTCGCTTCGCATCTTCCACTACGCGGTCATGTGGGCCTTTGTGGTCTTCACGATCGTCCACATCTACCTTGTTTTCTATCACGACTACGTCGAGGGCCACGGCATTCTTTCGTCGCAGATAGGCGGATGGAAGTTCATGGAGAAAAAGGAGGTTGAGGCCGAGGAGACGCAGGGCGTCTCGCCGTATCTGAACCGGCCGGCGCCCGCGCAGCGCTCGCACGCAGACAAGGGCCCCGCACTATAGACTGGCATTCCATGGAAGCGCTCGACTCGGCTCTCGCCGGCTGGACCCCCAACTCGACCCCGCCGGCGAATTCCGACTGTTCCGTCCTTGTCCTGGGCGTCGGCAACCTGCTGATGGGCGACGAGGGCGTCGGAATCCACACCCTGCGCGCGCTCGAGCAGGACCCGGTTCCGGAAGGCGTAAGGCTGCTCGACGGCGGCACTGCGGGTATCAATCTGCTTGAGGATATCCAGAATGCGCGCGTGGTCGTGATGATCGACGCGACGCGGGACGGCCGGCCGGCCGGATCGATCGCGCTCCACCGTCCGGAAACAGTCGGGGCCCTTCCGCACGGCCTCTCCGCCCATGATCTCGGAATCAAGGACCTTTTTGCGGCGGCCGCCCTGCTCGGAAACATGCCGGTGATCTACCTTTTCACAATTTCGGTGGAGACCATTGTCCCGATGAGCATGGAACTCTCCCCTCCCGTGGCCGCGGCCGTGCCCGAGGTCATGGAGGCCGTGAGCGCGCTGGTCGCCGGCCTGACGCGCTAGCCGGGCCGCCGCACGCCGCTCTTGACAGCCTTTTGGGTGCCGGGGAGAGTCAGCGTCCCCCTTTTTACGGCGGTCATAGCTCAGTTGGTTAGAGCACAAGATTGTGGATACGATTCGGGCCTTTTTGCCCATTTTCTCCTAAATGGCCCGACCTCGTCTATAACCTATCCGGCAGCATCTTCTGTTATTTTAGCGTTTCAGCCACTTTGGCCGATATAGCCCCATTTTCGGGTTGAGGTGTAGAAAACGCCTGTAGACGCCCGAGTAGCAGATTATGCCGAGTTGGGCCGGTCAGGTGGCTCGTCTTGAGAGAGGGAGCGGTCGGCCTCAACGTGGGATAACGCAGAAAAAGAAATAGAGGAAGCTTTCAAGTGCGGTTGCTCAGATAGCGGCGTACGTCGCCATGATCGCCGACCGTTTTGATCACAAGCAGGTCGCCGTCTCGCTCAAAAACGACGCGAACTTCCAAACCGACGCGGGCCTCGTAAACGCCCGGCCGCAATTGGCGGATGCCCAGGCCGGCATGAATATGGGGCCGACCAAAAGCGCCCGGCAAACGTCGGAGTTCGGCGAGTACTTCCGACTGCGTGTCAGGAGTGAGTTTGGCCAGAGCGGAGGATACGCTTTTGTCGACGACGACCCGGAGCATAAGATGCGGCGAACTCTTCGAGTGGAATCAATTCGCCAGCCGCCTTGGCTTGCCGGGTCTCGGCCTTTATGCGTGCGATGGCACGGTCGGCTTCTTCCGTGGATAAGCCGTATTCGGTCTCAAGGTAATCCGCAGCCTGAATTGGAACTGGACGCAGCGCCACAACCTTGGCGCCCACAACGACACCGATTTCCTCACCACGAACAGCCCGAGCGAGCCAATGACCAAGTTTCGCGCGGGCCGCAGTGATAGTGATGGTTTGCATGTCTCTAAAAAGACTCTAATGGGACGTACTGTCAAGTCATGCCAGAGTTTTGGGCAACCCGAATAGCTTCAGCACCTACGGCATCCACTGGGCAGTTTCCCATTCCATCGGCAAGGCTCGGGCATGTCATCCAGGTCGGTGGCGCTCAGCGCTTCATGGCGGCTATCGCGCGGAAATCTCCTTCTTGGAGACGCGGTAATCATCCCGAACTCGGGATAAGGCTGTAGAAGCCCGAGCGGATTTCCGAGATGTTGTCTCGGAAATCCGCCGGAAACGAGCCAGCGGCAAAATCCGAGACACGGTCTCGGATTTTCACACCGGCTAGAAGCAGTGTTTTTCCACGGCCTTGACCATGAAACGAACAAGGACGGGTCTGCCAGTTTCGCGACCAGCGGCAGGTCATCGCGGCCGAAGCTGTCGTTGTCGTGCCAATTCCCGGCCTCGTCCCGGTAGCCGCGGGAGCCCCGCCCATCCGCGGTCGAGTGACGCGGACCAATCTCGCTTATGCCAACGGTCATCGACAAAATTAAAGCTCCGCCAGGAGCGACCTCGTCTGCAAACAAACGGAAGAGCCGGCGGCCCCTTGAGTTTGCAGCTGGTTTGTCCGAGTTGAAAAACCGCAAGATTAGTCAAGCGGCCCGTGATGGCGTCTGCTAGCATGGCGGGCAAATGAGCGGCCCCCGGCCAAGGCATGAGACAACGTTGAATGATTATCAGCAGCGCATTCTGCGGGTGTTGACGCATATCCAGGAGCACCTGGATGAGGCGCTGGATTTGGAGGAGCTGGCGCAGGTGGCCTGTTTTTCGAGTTTTCATTTTCATCGCATCTTCGCGGCGATGACGGGTGAGACGCTTGCGGATCATGTCCGGCGGCTGCGGTTGGAGCGGGCGGCGATGGAATTGAGGTCGGGTGCGAAGCAGGTGATTCAATTGGCGCTGGACGCGGGTTACGACGCGCATGCGGCGTTCACGCGGGCGTTCAAGGCGGCCTACGGAGTATCGCCGGCGGCGTTTCGCCGCGCGACGGGGCCCATCGCCATCCGCCTCGCGCCGTCCGGCGTGCATTTTCGGCCGGGAGTTCCTTTGACCACCTTCAACACCAATCACCTCACCACAAAAACCATGAAAGTCATTACCAAGAAACTCAAACCGCTGCGCGTGGCTTATTTGCGGCATGTCGGGCCATACGAAGGTGTCGGCCAAACGTGGAATGACCTCGTGGCACAGCTATCGGCGGACAAGCAGCTTCGCAAGCGTTCGGTGTTTCAATGTATCGGCATTGGGCACGACGATCCATCGGTGACCCCGGCCTCGGAGCTTCGTTTCGATGCGTGCATCACGGTGGATGAAGCATATGAGCCGAAGAAGCCGGTTGCAGTGCAAACCATCGCCGGCGGCGATTACGCCGTGGCGGCGGCGAAGAACTGCCCGACCGGGAAAACCAAGGACTCCTTCCCAAGAGTCGGGGACGCCTACCAGTATCTGTATGGCAAATGGCTCGCGCGGAGTTCCAGGGAGCTGCGGCCGGCACCGGCCTTTATGATGTTCGTGGGTGCCCGGGACACAGACGCACCCAGGAAACAACGGATGGACATTCATGTTTATATGCCGTTGCAGCCGAAGCGGCCCCTGAATACCGCGGAGCAAATGAACATCGAAGTGACGACGCTGGAACCGCGGCGGGTCGCGTATATGCGGCAGGTGGGGCCGTATGAGGGGGCGTATTG
>CAVVGS010000022.1:0-105689 GCA_963747795.1 uncultured Verrucomicrobiae bacterium | reverse complement strand
GGATGATCCCCTCCCTTTCCTGTTGTTGTTCGACGACGATGTCCCGGAGGCGCTTGCAGGCGACGAGCTTGTCCGGCGTATTCAACCGCACGGTCACCGGCTTTTCGCCCTTTCCCAGGGCATACCGGCCCGAATAGAGCCGTTCCAAGACACGTTTGCCGCCGACACGCCGGGAGGGCTTGAAGACGAATTCGATCATGCCGCCTATAGTAGCAAAAACGGAACTATCGATTTTCCCGGCCTTATGCGTTCGTTTCCTTGTTTTTGGCCTGAAATCACGCCACCTCCGGTCGTTTCGGATTGGTCGTTTGCAACGGGGACTTTGTGATATGGGAGGAGAAGCCAAGGGGCCGGCGGGTACGGACGACGCGCCTGCGGCGCGTCGTCCGTACCCATCCGGCCTGATTTGGTCTCGCCTAGTCAAATCGTCGGCCGTCGAAAAACGCGCAAAGGTATAGAAACGGCGCCTTGCCGCCGTTTAGGACGTGCTATCTTATGACCGTGCCATTCGAGTTTGGACCAAGAAGTTGGCAGCATCCAAGGGAGGCAAGAATCTATGAACAAGGCTGATACCATTACGAGTCGGGACGGCCGGGAGACGATCACGGCTGCGGAGTTCGACCGTCGTGTCGAGGCCGGCGAGGATGTTTCACAATTTATGGACTTGGCTAATGCCCGGCGCCCGGGTCGGGATGTTCAACGCGTGAACGTTGATTTTCCCAAAGCGTTCCTGTCAGAAATCGACCGCGAGGCTGATCGCGTTGGCGTGCCCCGCCAGGCGTGGATCAAGATGGCCCTTGCAAGCGTGCTCAAGCGGTCGGCTTGACCAGTGGCTGCGGCAAGCGGGTCCTCTTTTTCGGCGGCCAACTGGATCGCAAATAGCTGATCACGGGAACCAAGTGTTGCGGCAGCGCCAACTGATGCCCCATTAAGGCACCCTATTCTTCAAACAAGCCGACTCGATCATGCAGGTCCTGCCCTTCGTGCATACTGAACTTTCTGTTGAAGCATCAAGAAACAAGGCTTGCTTAGGCTCCCTTTCTGTTAGAAATACACGTCTGTTTTTCTTACTAAATTAAAGTGAGTAGGAAGTCACAACCTATCGAGAGATCAGTGATTAGCCGCATCTACGGACGTGGCAAGGGTGGCGTGTTTACCCCGAATGACTTTCTGGACCTTGGAAGCAGGGGTGCCGTTGACCTATCTCTTCACCGGCTGACAAAGCTCGGCACCATCCGACGCATCGCCCGCGGACTTTATCACTATCCGGAAACCCACCCCCTGCTCGGCGAAGTCTCCCCGTCAATCGAAGCGATGGCCAGGGCACTGGCCTCCAGCGCACAGGTCAAACTTCAGCCTTCAGGCGCCTACGCGGCCAATCTTCTGGGGCTCTCCGAACAAGTGCCCGCAAAGGTCGTTTTTCTAACGAGCGGTCGTGGACGAAAAGTGAAGTTGGGAAAGCTCGTCATTGAGCTAAGGCCTGCAAGCACGCGAAAAATGGCGGCCGCCGGTCGCACGAGCGGCACAGTATTGGCAGCCCTCCGCTACCTCGGGAAGGAACACATCACCCCGGAGCGCATCACCCATCTGCGCAAAACACTGTCGGCGGAAGATCGGAAACGACTGCTGGCGGATTTGCCGACCGCGCCCTCTTGGCTGCATTGCTATATTCGAGCCATCGCCGCGGAGAATCCAAAATGAGCACCTTTGCAACCTTGCCCGCCCAGGAACGGGAGCTGTTCTTTCGCCAGTATCAGCAAGGCCGCGGTGTTGATCCGGTGATCGCCGAGAAGGATTTCTGGGTGTGCTGGCTGCTCGGCAGAATCTTCGAGCAGCCGAAGCTTGCCGATACCAGTGTTTTCAAGGGAGGCACTTCGCTGTCCAAGGTCTTCCAAGCCATCGAGCGCTTTTCAGAGGACATCGACATCGGAATTAGCCCCATCTCGCTCGGTTGGAATGAATCCGATCTCGACGAGGCTCCGTCGCGCAATAAGCGCAGCGAACGAAAGACGCAGTTGGAGGCGGCCTGCGCCATGGCCATCGAAAAGGGCTGGAAGCCCATTTTGGAAGAAGCCGTGCAAGCCGTTCTCGGCCAACCTCCAGACCGGGCTGAATGGTTGAGCTACAGATTCGATGAAGCCGGCCGCTCTCCTGTACTGCTATTTGCATATCCGGGAGCATTGCCGCGCGGTGTCGAATACATCGCCCGCGTGGTTAGAATTGAATTCGGCTCGCTCACCGATCAACGGCCTATCGGTCGCCATCCGATTCGGGCGTTTGTCGCCGAACTCGCACCGGAGGCTTTCACCGATTTCAAGACAGAGGTTGTCGCGTTAGAGTTGGAGCGGACGTTTTGGGAAAAGGCCACGATCCTTCATGCCGAATTTCATCGGCCGGCGGACCGCCCAATGCGAGACCGGCACGCGCGTCACCACGCGGACTTCGCTGCGCTGTGGAGGCATGAGCCGGCCAAAGCCGCACGCGGCCGGTTCGATTTGCTGGAACGCGTGCGCGTTCACAAGTCGCGCTTCTTCTCGTCGGGTTGGGCGAATTATGCGACAGCCGTACCCGGGTCCTTGCGTCTTGTTCCGCCAGCTTACCGTATCGAAGCGTTGCGCGCAGACTACGACGCGATGCGCCAAATGTTTCTGAACGAACCGCTGACCTTCGAGGAGATCCTCGCGATTTTGAACGAGGCGGAGGTGGAACTGAATCGCACCTAACGTCTTATTTGCGGAGAACTCGGCAGCGTTCGGGCGCCGATTTGCCGGCGTCGACTGGACGTCTCTTACGGGTCCTCCGCCGCGTGACGGCGGTCGTCCTCCCGAAGAATCGGATACTCGGACCGACCCGCGGCCTGCTTTAGAAAATTATTTGTCTCGGGATCTACCGTCAACGGTCATTTGACGAACGCTTCCCAATCGTCCTCACCCGAGACCTGGACGCCGCCAAACAGTGGGTTCGCTCCAAAGCCTGCGGCACTGAACGAGTCGGCATGGTCACGTCCTCGGCCGCCTACCGTTTGAAGCCTCACGCAATCGACGTGCGTGTCGCAATTGATCCTGTGCATTGGTTCCTCAACGACGCGCCGGATCCCCGCTCGAGCACATTTCTAGAAGATGCAGCAACGGAGTTCCAGGTCCAAGGCTTGGAGCTGGATTGGGTGTGCGTTGCGTGGGACGCTGACTTTCGTTTCCAAGACAGCGATTGGAGCTATCACTCCTTCGTTGGCTCAAATTGGAACCGCGTGAGCAAGATGGAACGCCGTCGGTACCTGAAGAATGCCTACCGTGTACTGTTAACCAGGGCCAGACAAGGCATGGCCATTTTCGTACCGCAAGGCAACGCACAGGATCCCTCCCGCGATCCTAGGTTCTACGATGCGACATTTAAATACTTGGCCGACTTAGGCCTGGAAATCATCTAGTCCTCGACTCCAAGTCTCTTTGCCGCTGAAACCCGCCTTGGCACTGCGGTTGACTCGACTGCTTTCTGACACCGGTCGTTTCTTGTTGCAAAACCTCATCCTCACTCGAGGGACCCCGATTCCACCCGCGTTCAGCTTGACTAATTTGGCGTGTAATGCATGTGTAATGCAAATGAAGGCATTCAATGTCCGATTGGCCGAGCAGGACCTGAAGCGGCTTGACGCAAGGGCCCGGAAGCGGGGCGTGTCCAAGACGGCTCTGTTGCGCGATTGGATTCGCGGAAGTGAAGACCGGACGGTGGCCGATATTCGCATTTGGGAAGAGCGCAATCTCGGCAACAAGGGCCTCCGCATCCGGTGTGACTGATTACCTCCTCGATACCTCGTTCCTGATAGCCTATTTCAACGAAGTGGCTGACCGTCAGGACGGTCCAGCCCGCGCATTTTGGGCTATGAAGCCTGGGCGCGCGCGCCTCTACGTGTCCATCGTGACGCTTTTCGAGCTTCTGGAGGGAGCCGAAAACCCGGACGAGTTGGAGGGCAAGGTATTCGAAGCGGCAAGCGTTTTGGGATTGCATCGGCAGCACGCCCGGCGCGCCGGCTTAATGCAGCGCCGGGCCAGAGAATCCGGCCGCCGAATGGGCGAAAACGATGCTTGGATCGCTGCCACCGCCACATTGGCCAACCTCAAGATCGTCGGAGACGACGATAACGCCTTTGCCGGTCGGCCAGGCGTTGCTTACTCCAATTTCCGCACGGGCGCGCCGTAGCGCCGTTTTCAACCGACGCGCAATTTCCTGGAGTGGGAGCAGACAGCTCTCCGCGCACACCAGCTTCTGCGGAAAGCCCTCCTGCAGGTGCAGCCGCACCGCCTTCAGTCTCTCCTCGAAGGTGTAACGCCGTCCACACTTCGCGGCGCGGGATTCCCGCGCCGTCTTTGCCTCTACTTTGTTTTCCACTTCCATGGTAACACTCCTTGTATCTTTGGAGTGTCACCCCATTTCCACGTCAATGCGTTAGCCTTGTCCAAAAAGCAGACGTAGCACCCTTTCATTTCTCTGGTCAAAAGAACGCGGTACGTGTTCTTGACCAGTTCCACAAATCGCTCGCCTGCCCTCTTCACAATCGAATCTTGGGAATTCCGTTTGTCCCCCTTCCATCCTTCGCCAGGCCGATAAACCAAGTCCGTGCCAAAGATAACGCCGACGTAGTCGAATTCGAATCCTTGCGCGGTGTAGATGCAGCCGACTTGGTTCTCCCCGCCGGGACTGTATGCCCAAAGCGGTGCCCGCGGGATGCCCTTGGCCAAACGTCGCGCTTCGGGTTTGGCATTCCACGGGCGACGGAACCCTCCGACATTTTTTGGAGGCAGGCTATCGAGGACTTCGCGCGATTGAGCGGCGACAGGCGCGCCGCGAATTTGGATCCTGGCACCGAGCGGCTGACCCAAATCATCGATCAATTTTGCGCTTTTCCGGCGTCGCTCGGCAATGAGGGTCAACACTACAAATTGCAATCGCTTAGAACTTCGAAGCCGTCCTCCACCGACCCTCCTCAGAGATCAAATGGGCTCGAGCCAAACATTGCGAAATTGGATGACGATGCCCTCGAGCTGGAGGGCGATCGAGCCGGAGCTTACGGTGATTTTCTCGACGTGATTTTCCAGGACGCCGTTCACGTACACCTCGACGGTATCGCCGCGGCAGAAGATATCGTAGGAATTCCATTCGCCGAAGGGTTTCTCGGCATGCGGCCCGGTCGGATTCGCCCGCTTTTTGCCCCGAATCAGCGGGGCGCTTGGAATGTCGACGTTGGTGGCGATGAGCTGGCCCGCCTCCCCGGCATGAAGCTGGCACTCGATCCCGGAAGGCCAGATGTTATCCTTGCCGTGAACGTGAATGAAGACGCCGCTGTTGGCGCTGGCCGTCGCGTCCGCAGGGTAACGCCATTCGGCGTGCAGGTAATAATTTGAGTAGGTCTTCAGCGACCGGAGATAGCCAAAGGGCGTGCCCGTCAGGCGGAGGGTGCCAGCGTCAACGGACCAGACGGATTTTGGATCAACGGACGCATCTTTCAGAAAAATGGTCCAGCCGGCAATGTCGCGGCCGTTCCAGAGGATTTCGGCATTAGCGGGAGGATCCGAAACGAGCGGCATCGGAGGTCCGTCGGCAGCCCGGGCGATCGGAGCGGCTAGGAGCAGGCCGCTGAATAGAAGGAACAGGATTGGAGTCTTCTTCATGAAAGCATGGGGTTCTGAGCTACGTTCACCAAATTACCCAACTCGATGAATCTACGGAAATAAAGCTAACGCGCAAGCGTTCCTCCGCCCGCGCTGCCCCCGCCTGCTCTCCTCGCGCTGACAGAGGTTGCGTGGCTCTTACAAGACTCAGCTCCTGGCTGAATGATGAGGTTCGGCTTCAGGCGCCCGCCGGAACGCGTCATGGCCCGGGCTTCGGCGAAAACTGGGTTCTGTAGAGCTGCTCATAAAGGCGCCCGGCATGGAGAAGCTCCTCGTGGCGGCCGCGCTCGACGATCCGGCCCGCGTCCAGCACCAGGATCTGGTCGGCGTTCCGGACCGTCGACAGGCGGTGGGCGATCACGAGGGAGGTGCGCCCCTTGAGCGCCGAACGAAACGCCTCCTGGATGGCCCGCTCGGACTCCGAGTCGAGATGGGCTGTGGCCTCGTCCAGGATGACCAAGGGCGGCGCCTTGAGGAGCAGCCTTGCGATCGCCACGCGCTGCCTTTCGCCGCCGGACAGGCGGTGACCGCGATCCCCGATCACGGTGTCCAGACCCTGGGGCAGCGACGCCACCACGGAGGCGATCTGGGCATCCTTCAGGGCTGCGGCCAGCTGCTCCTCGGTGGCGTCCGGCTTCGCATAGAGGAGATTCTCGCGGATCGTGTCGTGGAACAGGTGGGCGTCCTGCATAACCATCCCGATCGTGCTTCTGATGGATTCAAGGGTCGCACTCCTGAGGTCCAGGCCGTTAAACCGTATGGCCCCGCTCCTGACGTCGTAAAGGCGGGCGGCCAACTGGGCCAGGGTTGTCTTCCCGGCGCCCGACGGGCCGACCAGGGCAACCATCTGCCCGGGCTCCGCGACAAAGCTAATGTCCTCAAGAACCTGCCGCTCCTTGTGAACGCTCAGGACCGCCACGGACTCAAGCGATGCAAGGGAAACTTCCCCCGGCGTCGGATAACGGAACCCGACATGGTCAAACTCCACCCTGACCGATCCCGGAGGGACGGGCTTCGCCCCAGGCACCTCGGTCACCATGGGCTTCAGGTCCAGCACCTCAAATACTCTCTCAAAGGAAACGAGCGTGGTCATCACATCTACCTGGAGGCTCGAAAGCGCCGTGAGAGGGCCGTAGAGCCGGATGAGGTAGGAGACCAGGGCGACAACGGTCCCCACGTCCAAGGCGTGCCGTGAGGCCTGGACGCCGCCCCAGCCGTAGACCACCGCAACGGCTAGCGACGCCACGAGGCCGAGCCCGATGAAAAGGAGGCGCGAATAGAGCCCCACGCGCAGGCTGATGTCGCGCACCCGGCCAGCCTGCCGGCTGAAATGGGTCCTCTCGTCATCGGGCCTGCCGAAGATCTTTGAAACCATAGCTCCGGCCACATTGAAGCGCTCCACCATGAGGTTGTTGAGTTCGGCCGTCCGGTCGTAGCTCTCCTTGGTGAGGGCCCTCAGGCGCTGGCCGACATAGCGTGCCGGCAGCAGGAACACCGGGACGAGGATGAGCGAGGCCAGGGTCAGGCGCCAGGACAGCGTGAACATGGCCGCGAGCACGAGCGTCACTGTCACCACGTTGCCTATGGTTGCGGAAAGAATGTTGCTGAACGCATCCCGCACCCCCGAAACATCGCTGTTGAGCCGACTCACCAGGGCCCCGGTCCGGGCCCTTGTAAAGAACGCGAGGGACATCTCCTGGATGTGGCAGAAGACCTTGGTTCGCAGATCGAATACGATCTCCAGTCCGATCTTCGCCGCGATCTGCCGCTGGCAGAACGTGAGCCCCGAATCCACCACCGAGATCCCTGCTGCGAGCAGGGCCATCCGGATGATCAGCCCCTCGTTGCCTGCGAGGATCCCCTGATTGATAAGGTGCCGGTAGATCAGGGGATTGACGACCCCCGCCGCCGCATCGAGGACGACGAGGAACAGGAAAAACGACAGAATGCCGAGGTACTGCCGACCGAATCTGAAAACCCTGGGAATCGTTCCAGGCGCGGTCTTGTGTTTCAGAACTTCCGCATCCTTCAGGAGCGAATGGGACCCCATCCAGACGCCAGGATTCATGTCACGAGCGGGTAAGTGTTCAAGTTATAGGTTAAAGATTCCGTGGCGTTTTTCAGCACCGTCACCCTGTCCAAAACGAACGCGCACGAACATTCCTATATCCTGCGTGTGTTTGTCCAGCAACTCCTCGAGAGATTCCATATGCAGATCGGTCCAGTTGAACATTCATTCTGAAGCTCCGGCGCCTTGCATTCCTGTGGCATAGCGCCATCGGATTGCCTTTCACTTTCGTCGCCCTTTTGCTAACTCGGCGTCGCATGCCCTTCACCCGAAAACGGATATTCCGCCCAGCCGCTCCGCGAGCCACGACGATCTACGTTCGGCCGGGCTACAACCGCGTGCTGGCCGAAGAATTTGAGGCGCTCAAAGCCAAGCGGGTCGGCTTGGTCAAGGACAAGGTCGAAGCGCACAGCCAGGGCGATCTGCGCGAGAACTTTGGCTTCAAGGCCGCCAAGGAGGCGATCCGCGCCGTGGACCGCAAGATGCACGCGCTCGACCGTTTTGTCGCACGCAACACCTTCATCGAGGTCGATCCCGCCACTTGGCTCACCAAACCGACAGGCACCCTTCAACTCGGGCACGTGACCAGCATTGAAAAGCAGGATGTAGCGACGAAACGAACACACCGTTTTACTTTTCTGGTGACGACGCACGGTGAGACCGCGAGTGATCTCGAATCGGGAATTGAATGCTTGCCACACAATTCTCCCCTAGCCACGGCCGTGCTGGGCCTTTCGGCCAACGCCCACACCAAGGTCATGCTACCCTCGGGGGAAACCATCCTGACCGTGCTCGCCATCCGCAACCCAACCCGGGTGGAACTCGAGCGCCTGCTGACGGAAATCAAGCCCCCGGAGGTCGAGGGTGAAGTGGAGTAGGGTTCAGGCAGACCTCTTTAACCTGCATCCATCACAAACTCTGGGTAATCTTGCCCAATCTCCTCGGTAAAAAGGTCCTCATGCCCGGGATGAATTGAACGTCTTCACGCCGGACGAATGGACGGCCATCAAGGCTCCCTTCGTGAGGGAGGCCTGGGTGGACGCAGCCCGCGCAGCCGAGGTGGCGGAACACTAGAGGCTATCCGAAAACTGACAATGGACAGTGCGGGGCAGATTTTGGCCGGGAGCAAGGCGACGCCGAGGGAGCAATCCTCAGGGAGGCTTGCCCCGAGGCGGCAACGCGGCTACAGGCCAAAAGGTGCTCTGCAATGGCCTTTGGCAGTTTTCGGATAGCCTCTAGAACCCAACGGGCCAACCAAAGCCCGGCGATACCAATTCACGCCGCACCCAACAGGGCGTGCACCTTGGGCATCCAATCGCTGATGGGGATCTTCTGCGGGCAGCGTTCCTCGCATTCATGGCACTCGATGCAGGAATCGGCGCGGACTGCCTTATCCGTGAAATACTGGTACCTGCGCCGCGCACCCTCGAGGTCCTCATGAAGGAAGGCATCGTTGTACGTCTGGAAGTTGGTCGGAATGTCCACCCCGTTGGAGCACGGCAGGCAGTAGTTGCAGCCGGTGCAGGGGATCATGGCCCGGTCCTGGTACGACTGCCGTACCGCCGCGATCAACTCGTGCTCCGCTGATATGAGCGAACCGACGGAAGCCCGGCCCGCGGAAGCCACGTTCTCCTCAAGCTGGTCCCAGGCGCTCATGCCGCTCAAGGCGACCGAGGCCTCGGGCCGATCCCAGACCCACTGCAATGCCCAATCCGTGGGCGTTCGTTTCACCGGGAAGTCATCCAGCTGGCGCCGGACCGTCTCCGGCGGCCGGGCCAGGCGCCCACCGAGGAGGGGCTCCATGACGACGACCGCAAGGCCCTTCGATGCCGCCAGTTTGAGCCCCGCTGTCCCGGCCTGGTTCTCGATATCCATGTAGTTGTACTGGATCTGGCAAAAGGTCCACTGGTCGTAGCCGTTCAGGATCTCAACGAAGGCCTCAGGGTGGTCGTGGAAAGAGAAGCCCAGATGGCCGATCCGGCCCAGGCGAATGGCGGTTTCCGCTTTGGCCAAAAGCCCAAGCTTGAGCACGGTGTCCCGCCACCGATCCTTGTTCAGCGCATGGAAGAGGTAGAAATCGATCCGATCGGTCCTGAGGCGAGCCAGCTGCTCGTCCAGTATCCGATCGAAATCCGAGGCGTCCCGAATAGCCCAGACGGGCGACTTGGTCGCTATCCTCACGCCCTCCCGCAGGCCTTCCAAGGCCTTGCCCAACACGACTTCACTCAATCCGTCATGGTAGACATACGCCGTGTCGAAGTAGTTCACGCCCGCCTCCACAGCATGCCGGATCATCCGAATCGACTCAGCCTCGTCGACCGGAGGGTGCGTGGCCGCACCCGCCACTGTCGGCAACCGCATGCAGCCGAATCCCAGGACCGAGGCCTTCCAGTCCAAACTGCCAAAGCGGCGGTATCGCATGGCAGGATTAATTGCGACCGCCTTCATATATCTAAATAATAAGTCTGCCTTATCGATATGTCCCGTCCCATTCGGAGGGGGCAGCCTTTTATTAGGCCAAGGAAAGGTCCCGTAAGTTTGGCGTATCCCCAGGCAAACGCCTTGAGCCGGCCTGAGGTGATCAGGTGACGAGGCGCTGGGCCTTGGCCTGCGCGAGCAAGCTGATTTCCGCCGCCTTGAAGGCGTGAGCCTGCGTCATGGCCTTTTCCGTCCGATTCAGGCAGTCGAGGATGAACTGGCCAAAAAAGCGGTAGCCGACCTTGCCGGCAACATCCATGCGGTGCTCGCCCTTTTCATCGGTGACGTAGACATGGTCGCTGGTGTCATCCCGGGCGACATCGACGTACTTGCGCAGTTCGACCGTGCCCTTGGTTCCGAGAATGAAGGTGCGGCCGTCTCCCCAGGTGCTCAGCCCGTCGGGGGTGAACCAGTCGACCCGGACGTAGTTGATGGAACCGGTATTGCCCACCAGGGATGCTTCGCCAAAGTCTTCGAACTCCGGTGTGTCGGGATTGGCGAAGTTTCCGATGGCTGAGTGCGTGACAGTGGCGTCGGACGAGCCCGAGTAGGTTAGGAACTGCTCAAATTGGTGGCTTCCGATGTCGCAGAGGATGCCGCCGAACTTGTCGCGCTTGAAGAACCAGTCCGGCCGTGTCGACTTGCTGAGTCGGTGGGGAGCCAGGGAGACGACCTGGACCACCCGGCCAATTACGCCCTGGTCCATGAGATCGGTCGCATACATGCCGGCCTCGTTGTGGAGTCTTTCGCTGTAATAGACGAAGTACTTGCGGCCGGTTCGGGTGACCACCTCCTTGGCTTGAGCGAGCTGGTCCAGGGTCGTGAATGGGGCCTTGTCCGTAAAATAATCCTTTCCGGCTTCCATCACCTGGCAGCCCAGGGGGCCGCGCTCGGAGGTCACCGCGGCGGCAGCGACCAGGCGGATTTCCGGATCGGCCAGGACCTCGTCGAGGGACCGGGCGACTCTTGTTTGGGGAAACTTCGCCAGGAAGGCATCGACTTTCTTGGGATCGGGATCGTACACCCACTTGATCGTGGCACCGGCCTCGGTGAGCCCGTTGCCCATGCCGTAGATGTGCCCGTGGTCGAGGCGGACGGCAGCGATCGGAAATTCGCCGGGCCTGACGACCGGGTTCGGCTTGCCCCGCGGGGCGTAGTTCATGCCGCTCGCTTCTTGGACGGGGGCGTCGGCGCGGGTCCGGGTGACCAACGCAGTCGCGGCTAGGGAGGCGGCCGTTGTGGAGAGGAATTGGCGGCGATTCATAGAAGTGGGTCGGCAGTCAGGCTTCGACCATTGGACAGATTCCGTGACTGGGGTCTGCGTGAAGAACGACCTCGGGGGTGGTGTCCAGGGCTGCAGGCTCTTCCCATCCTGCTGTCGACAAGAGAGGCCTTGCAACGCTCGTTTTGTGCGATTTGGGGGACGACCCTTGATAGATCCGCGACGGGCTCTTTACATCTGCCTGGGTCGCCGCCAGATACCGTGGATGAGCGCGATCCAATCCCGGCCGCTTCTGGCCATGGCAGGCGTCAGCCTCCGGTTCGGCGACCGCCTGGTGTTCCGCGACACGGATTGGACATTCGCCCGAAACCAGCAATGGGCTGTTGTCGGGGCCAATGGATCCGGCAAGTCCCTCTTTGGCAGGGCGCTTGCCGGGAAGATCCCCGTCGTCTCGGGAGAAATCCGGTACCACTTCCGCCTGCGGGGCCGCTACCGGTGGGCGCCAGAGAGGGCGGTGGCACAGGTTTCCTTCGAGCAGCAGAGACTCTATGCCGGCAACGCCCCATCGGCGGCCCGGTGGTTTAGCCTCGAAGAGGAGGAAGCGGCCACCGTCCGCCAATTCCTTTCCCAGAATAGCGTCGAGGATGTAAATCCGTTTGAGGTTGTCCGGCGATCGAGGCCTTCGGTAGCGGCATTCGGCCGCGAGTTGCGCCGGGTGCTGCGCCTGCTTGCCATTGATTCGCTGCTCGATCGCCGCCTCCTGTCGTTGTCGAACGGGGAGATGCGCAAGACGCTGCTCGCCCGGGCCCTGCTGCGAAGGCCCCGGCTCCTGATCCTCGACGATCCGTTTGCCGGATTGGACGTCGCGTTCCGCGCCCATCTCAAGGCGATCCTGGAGGCCTTGATGCGGCACCGTTCGCTCCACCTGTTTTTGATCGTCACCCACCCCGACGAACTGCCCCGCGGAATTACCCATGTCCTGTGCGTGGATCGCTGCCGAGTTGTCGCCCAGGGGCGCCGCGCCGCGATGCTGAAGCATCCGCGGGTGCGACGGCTGTTCGGGGGCGCCACACGGCGGGCGCCCGCTCGCCGGCTCCCGCCCGCCGGTGAGGTCCGGCGGGCGGCAACGGCAGCCGAACTCGTCCGTCTGGAAGGCGTCACGGTTCGCTACGGGCATCGGGCGATCGTGCAAAACGTGGACTGGACCGTGCGGCAGGGCGAACATTGGGCGCTTTTGGGACCGAACGGCTCGGGCAAGAGCACCCTATTGAGCGTCATCATCGGCGACCACCCGCAGGCCTACGCCAACTCGGTGCGGGTCTTCGGGCGTCAACGGGGCTCGGGCGTGGACGTCTGGAGCCTCAAGCGGCGCATCGGATTCGTTTCACCGGAACTCCACCTGCATTTTCCCGAAACGCTGGGTTGCCTGGAAACCGTGGTCTCCGGTCTGCTAGACACCAACGGCTGCCTCCGGCCAACCACTCCGCGCCAGCGCAGTGTCGCGCGCCGGTGGCTGGCACGCCTCGGCCTCGCCGATTGCGAGGAACGCACCTTCGGATCGCTGTCCGCCGGAATGCAGCGGATGGTGCTCCTTGCGCGCGCTTTGGTGAAGAGTCCCGATCTCCTCGTCCTCGATGAGCCCTGCCAGGGCCTCGATTTGACCCACCGTGGCCATTTCCTGCGGGCGGTTGAATCGCTGATCGCGGGAGGAGTGTCGACGGTCATCTATGTGACCCATCGGCAGGATGAGATTCCAAGGGGCGTCCGACGGGCGCTGCGGCTGAAGGCGGGATGCGCGCAGTGAGTCAGTTCCGCCGCTCAGGCAGTTGAGCCTGAGATGGACGCCACCGCCGCCTTGTAGCGGGCCAGCGCCTCCGCTGGGCTGGAGGCTGAGCAGTTCAGGTCCTTCAGGAGCCCGTCGGCCAGCCCGTAGATCCAGCCGTGGACCGTGAGCGACTGGCCCCTTTCCCACGCCTCCGAGACCATTGAAGTCTGGCAGACATGAGCCACCTGCTCGATGACGTTCAGCTCGCACAGGCGAGCGCCGCGCTCGGCTTCCGAATCGATGCCGCACAGGCAGGCGTCGTGCTTCTCGCGCACGTCCTGGACGTGCCGGAGCCAGTTGTCCGCGATCCCCACCCGCTCGCAGCGCAGGGCCGCCCTGATTCCGGAGCAGCCATAGTGCCCCACGACCATGATGTGCTTCACCTTGAGCAGATCGACCGCGAATTGGATTACGCTGAGGCAATTCAGGTCCGTGTGAACCACCACGTTCGCGATATTGCGGTGGACGAACAGCTCGCCCGGCATCAGCCCGACAATTTCGTTGGCGGGCACGCGGCTGTCGGAGCAGCCGATCCAGAGGTATTCCGGCGTCTGCTGGCGCTCCAATTTCGAGAAGAAATCAGGGGTCTGTTTGCGGATGGCTTCGGCCCAAGTCCGGTTCTGGTCGAATAGCTTGTCTAGCGGTCCCACGCCGGGGGATAAAGCGGAGGAGCGGGCCGAGGTCGATCCTGAATCTCGAGCGGGTCGGAACAGACCAAGAGTCGGCGCTCAGTTTGCTGCGGACGAAGAAAGGCCCACCTTTGGTGTCCGACGAGCCCGGCCCCGTTCGTTGACTCTTTGACGAAAGAAAACAAAACCTGAAAATCGGAGACCAAAACCATGTCCACCCATACCATCCGCCTTCACCGCGTCCTTCGTTCGACGCCCGAGAAAGTCTATCGCGCCTTCATTGAGGCCGAAGCCATGTCCAAGTGGCTTCCGCCATACGGATTCACTGGAAAGGTCCATCACATGGACGCCAAGGTCGGCGGCATCTTCAAGATGTCTTTCACGAATTTCGGGAGCGGCAAGGCCGAGTCCTTCGGAGGGAAATACATCGAGTTGGTGCCCCACGAACGCATCCGCTATACGGACCACTTCGACAATCCGAACATGCCCGGAGAACTCCAGGTGACGGTGACCCTGAAGAAGGTGTTCTGCGGCACCGAGGTGAACATCGTGCAGGAGGGGGTGCCGGCCGTCATTCCGGCGGAGGCGTGCTACCTCGGCTGGCAGGAATCGCTCACCCAGCTGGCGATGCTTGTCGAGGCCGAGATTCCTGGCTGAGGCGCGCCAATCGCCCTTAAGTTGATCAGCTGCGGGCTGGCCGCCCCTGCGGGGGTAATTCCTTGAATTCGTTGGACATTGCGCAACCCTCGGGTTGGCCATGGAAATCAAGACGTCTAGATGGCTGGGAGCGGCCGCATTATGCGCGGTTTGTGCGCTGGTCCTCGGGACGTATGGCTATTTGGCCCGCTCGGGCGTGGTGAAGCTCTTCAGCCCGGATCCCGCCGAGACGTACTACAATCTTTTGGTTCGGGGCTTTGAGGCGGGCCACCTGAACCTACCCAAGGACGTGCCTCCGGGCCTCGCCCGGCTCGCCGATCCTTACGATCCCGGCGCCAACTCGAGCTATCGCACCCACGGGCTGCACGACCTGAGCTACTTCCGCGGAAAGCTCTACCTGTATTTTGGCGCCACCCCGGCCCTGGTCCTTTTCTGGCCGGTCTCGGCACTCACCGGCCGGTACCTCTGGAATGGCGAGGCCACGTTTATTTTCTGCGGGGCGGCCTTCCTGATTGGCGCGGGCCTCCTGTTCACGCTGCGGCAGAAACATTTTCCCGAAGTCGGCGACGGGGTCGTGGTTTTGTGCGCCCTGGCCTTCGGCCTGGCGACCGGGATGCCCCTGCTGCTGGCGCAGTCGGACGTCCATGAAGTGGCGATTGCGTGCGGATACCTGCTGACGTTGCTGGCGCTGGCGGCGATCTGGCAATCCGCGGTTCGGCCCGAGCAGCGGGGGCGATGGCTCGCGGCGGCAAGCGCCGCCTATGGACTCGCGATGGCAGCACGGCCCTCGCTTCTTCCAGGTGCTTTGTGTCTTTTAGTTCCGATAGGAGTCGAACTGCGGCAGGGCGGAAGGGTGGCCCGCCAGGCGATCTGCGCTCTGGCACCCATTGCCGTGATCGGGCTGGGACTGCTGCTCTACAACTGCGAACGCTTTGGCCAAGCGCTGGAGTTTGGCCAGAACTACCAGCTGGCCGGCGACCGGCGGGACGCCGCCCCTCGCTTCAGCCCGGGATATGTGTGGTTCAATTTCCGGGTCTATTTTCTTGAACCGGTGCAGTGGACCCGGACGTTCCCGTTCATCGGCCGATCCGGCGCACCCCCGCTGCCCCCGGGGCATGCGCCGCCGGAGGATCCCTTTGGAGCCTTGACGGGCATGCCCGTCCTTTGGCTGGCCCTGGCCTCCATTTGGGTTTGGCGCGACCGGGCGGCCGGAAAAGCATTGCGGGAGTTCGTCATGGCCGTGAGCGCCTTTTTTGGCGCCTCGGTGGTCACGCTGTGCCTCTTCTACTGGGCCTGCAGCCGCTACGAAGAGGATTTTGTGCCGGAATTGGCCCTGCTGGCGATCGTGGGAATTTTTGTCGTGGAGCAGGGCCTGTCAGGCCGGCCAGCCTGGCGGTGGATGGCCCGGTGCGCGTGGGGCCTCTTGCTGGCCTTTTCGGTGGCGTTCAGCGTGCTTGCAGGCCTGGCCAAGTTTGCCGAGGTGCGGAACCATTACGCGGGGGCGCTCTTGGATTCCGGCAGGGTCGCCGAGGCGGTCCCGATCAGCGAAGAGGCGCTGCGCCTGAAGCCAGACCTTGCCGAGGCGCACAACAACCTTGGCATCGCGTTGGCTCAGCTGCCCGGACGGTTGAAGGATGCAATCGACCAGTTTCGGGAGGCGGTGCGCCTGAAACCGGACTTCGCACAGGCGCATTATAATCTGGGCAATGCTCTTTACGGCGCCGACCGGACCGCGGAAGCCGTGGCCGAGCTTGAGGAGGCCTTGCGTCTGAAGCCCGATTTCGTCACGGCCCACTTCATTTTGGGCACGGTCCTTGACCTGGCGGGCAACACCCGGCAGGCCGCCGTCCAATACTCGGAAGCGGTGCGTTGGAAGCCGGATTTTGCCGATGCTCATTTGCGCCTGGCGGGCGCGCTTCTTAGGCTGCCCGGCGGTCGCGGGGAAGCGAGATCGCACCTCGAAATGGTGCTGACGCTCCAGCCCGGAAACGAGCAGGCCCGCCAAATGCTGGCCGCCATGCAGGCGCTGCAGCCTTGATCCGAACGCCAAGGGCCCCGCTATCGCGGGGACAAGGCCGCGAGCTTGCCCCGAATGTCCTCGATCAGCCGGTCCAAGTGACTGACCTCGAAAAACCAGGTGCCGTGCTCGTTGTAGGCGGTGTCGGCGAACTTCCGGGCGAGTTCCGCCCGATACGCGACGATTGCATCGCACGCGGCCTTGGCCGCCGTCATGTCGGCCGCCGTCCGGCTCCGCTCGGCCTTTCGGGTCAGGTAGCATCCGAAGGTGCAAAGACAGTATCCCCGGACGTAGAGGGCGTAGAGGTCGAGCATCGTCCGCACCGATTCCTTCAGCGGGGCGGGCAGGGCTGTCTGGTCGATCTTCAGAATCTCGGGCAGCCGCTTGACCTCCTCAATCGCTTGGGTCTTCTCGGCGAAAATGACCCGGATATTCTCCTCGGTCGGCTCAACGCGCCGGTTGGCGCCCGGCTCCCAATCCTCGCGCCCCTGAAAGACGAGCATGTTGGAGAAGGCACGGTCCACTGAAACCGGGAACTGGCAGCTGCCCTCCGTGAAGACGAACCCGCGAATGTAGATTGTCCCCTCCATGATCGACCAGGACGCCCGCATGAAGTCGCGGAATTGCGCCAGGTGCTCCGCTCCCACCGGTACCGGAGGCCCCTGCTCGGACTCGGACTTCATCACGTCTGGAATCCCGAATGCGAGCCACGCCCGGTAGACGCGGTCCAGGTCCTGCTCGATCTGCCGCGAGAGCATGGCGCCGCCCATCAGGTTGAGCACGTCAAAGCTGCTGAAGACGCTCTGGTCGTTGATGACCTCGAGGTCCGTCCGGAACCAGACCCCGGTGGCCCCGCTCGCCCTGCAATGCCGCAACCGCCGCTGCATGTCCTCGATCACGCTGACCGGGAAAAATCCCATCCCGAAATACTGGCCCCAGCAGTCGAATTCGATCCACTGCGGATGGCCATCGGCGCGACCGATGCGGGGATTGTCGGGAAAAGTCGGGTAATAGTCGTGCGGCGTGTTCTTCATCGCCATGACGACGTCCTTCGATACCGCCGAGCACGCGTTCAGGATGAAGTTCTGGTCGGTGCGGCTGAAGGCGAAATCCCGGATCGCGAGGACCTTGCCGCGCGCCGCCAGGGGCTCGCGCGTGCAGCGGATGATATTCTTGTACCAGGTGGCTGGATCGTATGAACGGCAGCGCTCGCATGGGCAGGCCCGTGCGGCAAGCGACACTTCACTTTCCGTCGGGCCATATGGCGATCATTACCTCGGCAATGGCGGTGCTCTGGCAGCGGGTGCGGCCGCTGCGCTGGCTGTGGTCAACGCTGGTTGCCGCGGTCGCCGTCGGCCTTTGGGGCGCGAATTTCCACTTCATCGGCGACATAATTGCGGGAGCCTATTTGGGGGCCGGTTGCGCGGCCGGCGTGCTCGCCCTGCTCCTGCATCTGCAGGCGAATGAACGTCCTCCGGGGAGCCGTTAGCCCGCCGCCGCCGGCTTGTCCGCTTCCGCCAGAAGTCTTGTGAATCGATCCCGATCCAGGGCGGACGAGCTGAGCTCCAGGCCGCGTTTGGCCTCGGCCGCAGCCTCGGTCCGGTAGCCGCTGGCCGCGCTCAATACGGCCGCTTGATAGAGAAGATCCAGATCTTTGGGGAATTTTTCGATCCCGGCATCGAACAGTGCCAATTGCCGGCGGCTGGGCCTCGCCTCGCTGTGCGACCAGACTTTCTGCATGAGTTCACAATTTTCGCGCAGCGCCGGCGACTGCCGTCCGCCGGCCTCCAAGGGCTCGATCACAAAGGCGGCATCGGCCGCCGAAAGGGGGCTGTCGCCGGAGCCCCGGACCTTCTTGTAGCGCAGTTCGGCAAGCTCATAATAGACCCGCGGGCCCGGCACGCCGGCCTTGGCGGCGGCTTCAAGAAACGGCTCTCCCTCCGTTCCGGCGCCGGAATCGCAGTCGAAAAGTCCCAATGCCGACTGCAATCGGGAATCGTGCGGCGCCCGCGCGCATGCCCGCGTCAATTCGGTCTTGATGAATCCGGACGCGGAGTCCGAGTACGAGTCCTTCACATGGCCCAGGACCAGGCGCTCCCATTCGCCCTTCATGCGCGCCACCTCGGCGGGTGTCGCCGGGCGCAGGGGCATTGGAGAAAGGCCCGGCTCGGCGTCAAGTTGCAGATCGACCGGCTCCTCGGCGGCGACCGGCAGATAGTCGTTCAACCGCGAAGCCGCCCATGCATAGCTCATGCCCAGGCGGTTTCGGAACAGGGCCTCCGATACGGGCTCCGCGGCGGCCAGGGCGACAAAATCCCAGAATGCGCGCCGCCCGGGACGATCCCCTCCATAGAGCCCCCAGCGCACGAACAAGGTGGCCCGCGCATTCCACATCTGCAATGCTCCGGGTTCCTCAGGAGGATCCGCCTCCAGGAGGTCCTTCATGACGGACGCCTTGTCCTTGCCGTCGGGACAGAAGCCGTCCTGCCTGTAACGAAGCGCCTTGGTTTCGGCGACTGAGATCCACGTGAGGAGGGGGATGCGGTATGAGACGACGCCTTCGTAGGATCCGTCGGTCCGCAGCCTGTCGTCCTTCCGGGAAAACGAGTCCATTTCGTCCATCTCGTAGACCTTCGGGCTCGCGCCCGCCGCGGGATGGGTCTCGCGGGTGTTCACATTCCCCGTGTTCACGGTCACGGCGGCCACGCCGGAATACAGATTCATGATGCCGGCCACGAACCACGGCGGCAGCGGCGGGGTTCTGCGCTCCAGCAGGAACCGAAGGCGACCGTCGCCCATCTTCTCGCTCGCCGGTTGAAACGTCCGGTCCAGCCTGCTGACAAACGCGACGGTCCGGTCGCGATCGTTGAGCTCCATGTTCGGAAAAACCTGGCGGCCGTTGGCCGATCGAACGCCGAACAGCTGCCAGTTCTCCCTTCCCGGATCGTCCTGCACGACTCCCTGCGAGAGGGAGGACATTAAATCCGGATTGCTCAGTATCGTGGCATGCGGGACGTCAAACGAGGCCAGCAGATCATCCGGCACAAAAACGTGCACCAGGCGCCTTGCGTGATCCAAGCCCTGGACAAAATCGCGGGTCACGGAATCGGGATAACTGGAGAGGATTTCGTATCCGGGAAGGGCTTCGTACCGCCACGGGATGCGCGTTCCCGAGATCATAAACGGCGAGAGCTCCACCACCTGGCCGGTGGTCGGAAGACCGGCGGATGCCTGCGATGCCCGGGCCGCCGAGACCATCGCCGTCAGAATCACCCAAAAGAGGATTGCGCGCCTGGTTGTCATGTCCCTTGCAACCCAATTCTCTTAACGCGGGCACGGCGGCCACTGCAATCCTGTCAACCCGGGCCGGCAAGCTCCACCTTGAGGGCCACCGCGTAGTCGTTCGGAGGCCTGTAGGCGACTGAGTCGACCCGCAGCCCGTCCGGAGCCTGCTTCCAGGAGAGCTGCTCGCCGGTCCCCAGCATCTGCACACGCGCGATCTTTCCGGGATTGGTCTCCGCCGCCGTTCCAAGGGAACGCACAAGAAATCCGTCCTGCGGCCAGCCGAGGACGATCGCATAGACCACATCGCCCCGCTTGCTCCGGGTGAAACGGATGTCGCGGGCGTCAAACTGATTGCGGCTGCGGACCGTGGCGCGGGCCATGTGGGGACCCTCGCCGAAGACCTTCCATGGCCGGGTGGAATAGATGGCCTCGCCGTTGATCTTGATCCAGCCAGCCAGGGCATCGAGGACCGCCTCCTCATCGGCGTCGATCGTGCCATCCGGTTTGCCGGGGACATTGAGGATGAAGGTGCCGTTCTTGCTCACGACATCAACCAGCCACTGGATGGCCTGGCCCGGCTTCATGTAGGCGTGGTCGCGGAACAGCCTCCGATTGTAGTGCCACTGGCCGAGGCAGGTCTCGGATTGCCAAGGATGGGCCATGATGCCGGCCGTGATCCCGCGCTCGTAATCGGCAACCACGGTCTTGGCCAGGCGGTCGGGAACGCCCTTGATGTTCAGCACCGCCTCCATTTTACCGCCACGGGTCTTGAGGTTGTGATTGTAAAAATAGGCGCCGATGTTCATGCCCGCCCAGCCGAGCGGCAGGAGCGTGTCGTCGAAATAAAGCATGTCAGGATCGTACTGGTCGATCAGGTCGCGCACCCTGTCGTAGAAATTGCGAAGATAGGCCGCGTCGGGCATCGCGTGGGTCCCGTGCATCGGGCCGTACAGAACCGCGGGATCGTAGCCCTCCCACCACTGGCCCTTCCCGTCGGCGAGAGTGAGGTGTCCGTCGTAGGGCACGCCGGCCAGAGGCCCCGTCTGGTCGCAGAGGCGTGCCACCTGAAACCACCACCAGTTGCGCGCCGCATGGACTGTGACGCCAAAACGAAGGGACTGGCGGCGGCAGGCGGCGGCCCACTCCCCGACGACGTCGCGATGCGGCCCTATGTTCTTGGAGTTCCACGGGTGAAATCTGGAGTTCCAGGCGTCAAAGCCGTCGTGGTGGTTGGCCAGGGCGAAGAACATCCGGGCTCCCGCCTGCTTGTAGCGCGCGATGAGCGATTCCGGGTCCCAATCGAGCAGCGTCCACTGGGCGCAGATGTCCTTGTAGCCGAATTTCGAGGGATGTCCGTAGTGCGCGAGGTGATAATTGTACTGGGATTCGGGCCTGGAATCCTGGAGGTACATCCGCCGGGAATACCAATCTCCGTTCTCGGCCACGCACTGCGGGCTCCAATGCGCCCACATGCCGAATTTCTGGTCGCGATACCACTCCGGCGCCTCGTACTGCTGAAAGGAATCCCAGGTGGGCTGGTACGGACCCTCGCCCGCCAAACCTGGGACGGGCGCCTCAATCGGCACGACATCCCAGGTGACCGGCCCGGTCGTCGCATGACCCGGACCGGAGCTTTCATTCACGACGGCTTGATAGTCCGCCAGCGGGTAGCTTGTGGCCGGACCCGTGGCTCTGCTTTCGGCCGCCCGGCCGAGTTTGGACGCCAAGGGGAGGACACCCGCGCCTGCCGCGAGCTTGAAAAAATCACGTCGATGCATGGAGGTTGCCTTCGTTTGTGCCGGAATGAATGCGTGCAGCGCGGATGAGCGTCAGCGTTTTCACGCTGCAAACAGCGGGAAAGACGCGCGCAGCCAATCAAAAGATGCGCTTGATCAAGAGTCGAAGGAGCTCACCGGACGATCCAGGGAATTGCGTAGGCGCAGATCGTCGTGATGACGCCGACCACGCTCACGAGAAGGACGCTGTGCCAGAAGGTAAACCGGAAAAGCGAAGACTCCTCGGCGGGCTTCATGCCGGCGGCGGCTGCGGCAACGGCGATGCTCTGCACGCTGATCATCTTGCCCATGGCGCCGCCGACCGTGTTGGCGCTTGCGGTGAGGACCGGGTTCAGACCGATCTGCCTGGCCGCCGTCACCTGGAGGTTGCCGAAGAGCGCGTTGGACGAGGCGTCCGATCCGGTCAGGAACACGCCCAGCCATCCCAGAATCGGGCTGAAAAAGGGGAAGAGGGCTCCCGTGGAGGCAAACGCCAGTCCCAGGGTCGAGGTCGCGCCCGAGTAGTTCATCAGGAAAGCCAGGCTCAGAATCGAGGCTATGGTCACCAGCGGAAGAAACATCACCCTTAAATTTCCGGCAAATACGCGCGCGAAGCGCGCGGGCGACACGCCGGCAAATGCCGCCGCGAGGAGGCTGGCGATCAGGCAGGCGGTGCCTGGGCTGGCTAGCCAGTCGAAACTGTAAACGGCGTCGTAAGGCGCGGCGACCGCAACGACCGGCGGCGTCCGCAGGACAAACTGATGCAGCGCCGGCCATTTGATCAGAATGCTGGTCTTGAGCAGCACCGCCTTGACTGCGGGCGTGCCCCAGCAAAGGACGCAGACGGCCAAAAGCAAATAAGGCAGCCAGGCTCGGATCTCCGTGGGGAGGCCGATTCTGGCAGGCTGTTCATCCGGAGCGCCTCCGGGGACGGCGACCCGGTCTCCGCCAGGCCGCCACGCGCGCAACAGAACGACCAGGCTGGCGATGGCGGCCAGCGCCGCCAGAATGTCCGCCAATTCCGGTCCGATAAGATTTGAGACCGCCACATGGACGATGGCAAACGAAAGCCCGCAGGTCACGGCGGCCGGCAAGGCGCCCCGCAAACCTTTCCGGCCCGCCATCATGACGACCATGTAGGCGGGCACGCAGAGGGAGAGGGGTGCGCTGATCCGGCCGACCGTGGCGCTAAGGCTCGCAATCGGCAAATCGGTGGTCTTGGCCAGGGTGATGATCGGCAGGCCGATGGCGCCGAACACCACCGGCGCCGTGTTGGCCAGGAGGCAGATGCCCGCGGCCTTCAGTCGGTCGAACCCCATGCCGGCCAGCATCGCGGCACAGACGGCGACCGGAACGCCGGAGCCGGCCGCCCCCTCGATGAACGCGCCAAAGGCGAAGGCGATCAGCAGGGCCTGGCACCGGCGGTCTCCGGTCAAAGCCGAGAGCGAGCGTTTGATCACCTCGAACTGCCCGGTCTCCAGCGTCAGCCGGTAGAGGAGGAGGGCGTTGAACGTGATCCAGCCAATGGGGAGCAGGCCAAATGCCATCCCGAAGGTCGCGGAGGATGCGAGACGGATGGGTGGCATCCGATAGACAAGCAAGGCAACCAGGATTGCCGCGCCCAGGCTGGCCACCGCCGAAATCCACGCCGCCTTGCGCCGGATCGCCAGCATGTACAGCAGGACGAGCATCGGCAGCGCGGCAAGGGTGGCTGAAAAGCCAACGCTGTGAGCAACGGGCGCGTAATCTTGTTGCCACATGGATGCGGGTCCTTGGACGGGAGAAATTGCAGGAAGGCGGAGTTCAGCCGCGCATGGAAGTCATGATCTGCATCGCCTCGGATTCAATGCGTTCAACGGAGATGCCGTACTTGAGCAGCAGGGCATCGTAGGCGCCAGACTCGGCGAAGGTGTCCTGGATCCCGACAAACCGCATCGCGGCAGGGGCGTGCCGGCAGAGCACTTCCGCGACTGCGCCGCCCAGTCCTCCCAGGACCGTGTGCTCCTCCACCGTCAGCACGCGCCCGGTCTTCCGGGCCGAATCCACCAGGCCCCGGACATCGATCGGCTTGATGGTCGCAACCTCGAGCAAGTCGACGGAGACCCCCCGCCCGGCCAGCCGTTCGGCCGTTTCGATGGCCATGTTTGTCGGCACGCCGCAGACGGCGATCGTCAGGTCCCCTCCGTCCCGCAGCTTGCGGATCCTTCCGATTTCAAGGGGCGGCGCACCCGCAAAAAGCACCGTAGTCGGATTGCGGCAGATCCGGATGTAGACTGGTCCCGGCCGGCGCAGCGCCGCCGCCAGGGCGTCGCGTAGCTCGACTGCGTCGGCGGGCACGACGACCGTCAGGTTGGGCATGGCCCGCATCATCGCGACATCGAGAATCGCCTGGTGGCTGGCCCCGTCGTAGGAATCGGAGAGACCCGCATAGTTGCCGGCAAGCACGACAGGCAGCTTGTTGTAGCAGATGATGTTTCGCACCTGGTCGGCCGCCTTGAGCGTAAGGAAAAGGGCAAAGGTGCTGACCACAGGCCGCAGTCCGCAGGTGGCGAGGCCCGCGGCGATGTCCACCATGTTGGCCTCCGCCACGCCGACGTTGAAGAACCGGCCGGGATATTTTTGGCCGAACGCCGCCGTGCGCGTACTGGTCGAAACGTCCGCGTCCAGCACGACCATCTCGGGCACATCCGAGGCGAGGGAGAGCAGCGCCTCGCCAAAGGCATCGCGCATGGCCGCCGGTCCGGCGCTCATAGGCGAGCCTCCAAGGCTTGCAGGGTTTTGAGCAGTTCCGCCCGCGCGGGGACGTAGGTCGCGTCATCGACGACGGCGCCATGCCACAGGGCGGTGTTCTCCATGAAGGACACGCCCCGCCCCTTTTTCGTCTTGAAGATGACGGCCGTCGGGCCCTGTCCATGGGCCTTCACCCAGTCCAGCGAATCCAATACGTCGGCCGCGTCATGGCCGTCAAAGACCCGCGGGGCGACATTCCAGTTGAAGGCGCGCAGCTTCTCGGGGAGCGGATCCATCGGCATGATCTCATCGCTGGCCCCATCCAGCTGGACCTTGTTGTAGTCGATGAGCGCCACGAACCTCGCCGGCTTGAATTTTGCGGCGGCCATGATGGCCTCCCAGGTCTGGCCTTCGTTCAGGTCGCCGTCGCCCAGGAGGACATACGTCCAGTAATCCTTCCCCTGGAGGAGGGCGGCGAGGGCCATGCCCAAGGCCACGGAGGTGCCGTGACCGAGCGAGCCCGTGGACATTTCAACGCCGGGGGTCTTCCTCATGCAGGGGTGGCCCTGCAGCCGGCTGTCAATCTGCCTGAAGGTCTTGAGCTCCGAGGCGGGGAAGTAGCCGCGGTGGGCCAGGACGGTGTAGAGCATGCAGGAGGCGTGCCCCTTGCTGACGACGAGCCGGTCGCGGTCCGGCCAAGATGGTTCCGCGGGGCGGACATTCATCGCGTCGAAATAGAGTGCGGCCAGCAGTTCCGCCGCCGATGCCGCCCCACCCCAGTGGCCCGTGCCCCTGTCGTGCAGGACTTCGAGAACGATGAGTCGAAACTCCTGGGCCAGCCACTGGAGCGCGGCCGCCTTCCGTTTCCTGTCCTTTTCCTGCAGCAGCGCTTCAAGCGTGCGGCCAGCCCCGGGGATTATGGGGGTCATCACCAAGTCTTTAATCCGGCCGGGAGCCCACCCGCAAGGAGGAACAGGGGATCCTTCGGCGCGCGGACCGGCTCCGGGAAAGAGAGTTGGGTTTGCAGGGCGCGCCGTCCTGTCCTATGAAAAGAATACCCCAAGGGCCCCCGCATCACCCGGATCCCCGCAACCCCTCGTTTCGATGAAAATCTTCACCTTCAGAATGCGTCTCCTTCCTGCGTGCATTCTGGCCATGACCTCCGGCTTTGCCCGCGGGCAGGTGGCTCCGCCCGCAAGTCCCGGGCAGCTCTACAATGTGCGCGCCTTCGGCGCGACGGGCGACGGCAAGACCCTGGATACGGACGCCATAAATCGGACTGTTGAAGCCGCGGCGGCCGCAGGCGGTGGAACCGTGGAGATTCCCGCCGGCCACTACCTGAGTTTCTCCATCCGTTTGAAGAGCCATGTCGCCCTTCATCTCGACCAGGGCTGCGTCATTTTCGCGGCGAAGGAGGCGCCCGGCTTCGGCGCCTACGATGAGGCCGAGCCGAACGAATGGGGCGACAGGTACCAGTACCAGAACTTCGGCCACAGCCATTTCCACAACAGCCTCATCTGGGGAGACGGCCTGGAGGACGTCTCCATCACCGGCCCCGGCCTGATCAATGGCAAGGCGCTCCCCCGCTCAAACGGCGAGGGCGAGCGGCCGCCCGGAGGCAAGGTGGGTCCGGGCGGCGACTTCGCCGGTCTGCCGCCCCTGCCCCCGGCGGCGCCGCCGCCGGCGTCCGCGGGCTTCTCCGCCAGGGGCCGGGGGGGCAACAAGACGATCGCCCTGGTCAACTGCCGGAACGTGATTTTACGCGATTTGTCCGTCCTGCAGGCCGGCTGGTTCGCGCTCCTCGCCACGGGCGTGGACAATCTGACCGTCGACAATGTCAAGGTGGACACCAACCGCGATGGCTTCAATTTCGACTCCTGCCGCAATGTCCGGGTCAGCAACTGCACCGTCAACGCCATCAACGACGACGGCATCTGCCTCAAGAGTTCCTATGCCCTGGGCACACCCCGGGCGTGCGAGAACATCACGATCACCGGCTGCCAGGTGAGCGGCTATGATCCGGGTTCGTTCTTCGACGGCACCTACAAGACCACCCAGGAGCACGCGATGGACCGGGACGGTCCGACCGGCCGGATCAAGTTCGGCACCGAGTCCGAGGGAGGCTTCAAGAACATCACGATCGCCAACTGCGTCTTCGACCACAGCCGCGGGTTCGCGCTCGAGATGGTCGACGGCGGGACGATCGAGGACGTCACGATCACCAACATCGCGATGCACGATATCTGCAATTCGGCGATCTTCATCCGCCTTGGAAACCGCGCCCGCGGGCCCGCGGGAACGCCCGTCGGGGCGATCCGGCGGGTCACCATCAGCCACGTCGTCGCATCGGATGTCGACGGCCGCTATCCCATCCTGATCGCCGGCCTGCCGGGCCATCCGATTGAGGATGTGCGCCTGAGCGACATTCGGGTCATCTGCCGCGGAGGCGTCACGCTCAACGATGCGGCAACGCAGCCGGCCAGACTTGCCAACCGGTTCTTCATCCGCGGAAACGGGCTCGACGGCCCGCGCGATCCCTACCTTCCGCCCGAGCAGGAGAAGGCATATCCAGAACCCTCCATGTTCGGCATCCTGCCGGCCTACGGCGTGTATGCGCGCCATGCGGCGGGACTTTCATTGCGCGACGTCGAGCTGGGCTTCGTCCGGGACGACACGCGCCCGGCGATCGTTCTCGACGATGTCGCCGGGGCGACCCTGGACCACGTGACGGCCAGCCGCGCGGGCGGCGCGCCCCTTGTCGTCCTGCGCAAGGTCTCGGATTTCTCTGTCGCGGACTCGCCCGGCGTGCCCGATTCAAAGCGGCCAAGTGTCGAGCAGGAATCGCTCTGAGTCCGGCCGGTGGCACCCGCGCAGGCTCGACAAAGGCGCAGGGGTGGCGCTTGGCTACTGCGATGCGGCCACACCGCCTTACTCGGCGCCGGGCGATTGAAATTCTCGCCGGCCTCGGCGCCACCCTCGCCTGCGGGCTGGGATCCGCCCTGAGGGCTCAGGCACAGCCGGCCCGCGCGGGACGGCGCGAATTCAACGTCCGGGATTTCGGCGCGGCCGGCGATGGCACCACGCTGGACACCGCCGCCGTCCAGCGGGCGATCGACGCGGCGGCGGCCGCAGGCGGACGCGTGATCGTGCCGGGCGGCCGCAGCTGGCTTGTCGGCACGCTCGAACTTAGGGGTGGGATCGATTTCCATCTCGCCGACGATGCGGTGCTCCTGGCCAGCATCCGGCCGGAGGATTACACGGGCGGCGCGTCGGTGGTGGCGGCCGTCCGCGGGAGGCGCAACCGCATCGCCGGGTTGGAACCCGATCCGGCCGAGCGCGCGGCAAACCTGCTGACGGCGCACGAGGCCCATGGGTTGAGCCTTTCGGGCACCGGCCGGATAGACGGCCGCTTCCGCGAATTCATGGCGAGCTACGACGAGAAGGACGAGTGGTGGAGGCCCGGGCCGTTCCGGCCCAACCTCGCCGTACTGTTCGGCTGCCGCGATCTCGAGGTGCGCGACCTGACGTTCCATAATGCGCCCATCCGCTCGCTTCACCTGGTGGGCTGCGAACAGGTGCTGGTCGACGGCGTCAGGGTTCGCAGCCAGCTTGACATGCCGAACACCGACGGCATCGACCCCGACCACTGCCGGGACGTGGAGATCCGTAATTGCGACGTCGTCTGCGGCGACGACGCCATCACCGTCAAGGCTTCGCGGGCGTTCGCCGCCTGGGGCGAGTCGTCCAACATCCGCGTGCACGACTGCGTCATCGAGACGCAGGATGCCGGATTGAAGATCGGCACCGAAACGGCGTGTCCCGTCCACCATGTGCGATTCGAGCGCTGCACGATCCGCGGCAGCTCACGGGGACTGTGCATCCAGCTCCGCGACGAGGCCGACGTGCATGACATCCTGTTTCGCGACATCACCTTCAAGGCCCGCTGTCACTCAGACCCCTGGTGGGGCCGCGGGGAGGCGATCTCGTTCACGGCCCTGCCGCGCACGGCCGCCACGCGACTCGGAAGTCTCCACGACATCCGCGTCGAAAACGTCACGGGATTCGCCGAAAACAGCGTGCGGATCAGCGGTTGCAGGGAGAGCCGCATTCGGGACGTCGCCTTCGACAACGTGGCGGTGACCCTCGAACGGGAATCGAAGTACCGCGGAGGCGCGTGGGACAACCGGCCCACGACTTCGGGCTATCCGCCGATCGAGGAGCACGGGACCCCGGGCATTGACGTGCGGTTCGCGGACGACGTCGCACTGCGGCGCTGCCGGGTTGCCTGGGGCGCGCACAGGCCGGATTATTTCACGCATGCCCTGGAGGCCCGGGATGTCACGGGCCTCTCCTACCCCGGCTTCGCGGGCGAATCGGCCCACCCGGAGCGCGACGCGGCACTCGATGTCTCCTGAGCGAAGGCTAGGAACTCGGGGAGAACCCCTTCGGTTCCACCGCGATCACCCAGAGGTCCGTCCGGCCGACGTTGCTGCCGATGTGGGTCTGGCCGGGACGCCAGAGGCAGTCGCCCGTCTTGAGGGAGGAATCCTGCACGCTCCCGTCCGGCAGGATATGCCGCATCTGGGCTCCCGACAGGCACACCACAACGCGGTTGTGGTGGGTGTGCTGGGGCTCGCTCGTTCCCGCGGCGACAAAGATGTTGTAGACCCGAACGTAGCCATTCTCGATGAGAAGCCGGTAGTCGGGAGCCAGTCCCGTCCGTCCCCACGTGGCTTTCGAGTCGGCTCCGATGATTTCAATTCGCACCAGGTGGACCTCCATCCCGCCCGATGCCTCGATCCGGCCATCCCTTGGTCCGCGGAAGATCGCATCCCCGCGCCTGACCGTGAAAGTCACCGGCTTGCCCCCATCGGGAGTGCGGGACAGGACGGCGTCATTGAGAAAAACGGTGACGTTGGGGAGGCCATCGCCCGGAGCCTCGATTGCGGCCGGAGAGACCGTTTCCTCGTAGGCGATCACCCTGTCGTTGCGGATGACCGGGGCCGGGATTGCGGCGGAGGCCCACGAGAGGGCCAGCAGATAGGCGGCGAAAAATCGGTTCATGGTCGGGTTGAGGCCAATTTAACGGGTTGAGCGGGAGACTCAATCCGGACAAACCTGCCGGGTCAGCCGCAATCTTTCCCAAAAATGAAAATCATCCCAATCGCCATCCTGCTTCTGGCCACTCAAGGCCTGCTCTCCGCCTCCGAGACCCGCACCGAAGTCGTGCGCACCACGACACCCGCCGAGGACTCGAAACCCAACAGCCCGTCGGTGCCCGACGTCTATGCCATCGACGCGAAACTCGACCGGGTCATCGTGCTGCGGTTCAAGTACGAGACCGACCTGCTGGCAGGGCTGGAGCGGATGGTGAAGGAGCTCCACATCCAAAACGCCATAATCCTGGGGGGAATCGGCTCGGTGAAGAGCTATTCGCTTCACACGGTCAGCAACCGCACTCTTCCCTCGAGGAATATCTTCTTCAAGGATCCGGACGGGCCCGCGGACATCATCGGCATGAGCGGCTACGTGATCGAGGGGCAGCTCCACCCCCACATCACCCTGGCCGATCCGAATCGCGCATTCGGCGGACATCTCGAGGCGGGAACGACGGTCTTCACCTTTGCCGCGGTGACCCTGGGAATCCTCGCCGACGGCACGGACATGAAGAACCTGGACGACAAGAATTACCGCTGACTGGAGGCTATCGGGCGAACCGTTTCGTTCCCGGAGCCGGATCAGCCGCCGGGGACGAACATTGGGCCGTAAGTCGTCAGCCGGACGGCCGGCAGCAGGCCGGATACGACTGGACCCGGAACATACCGCTGCGCAGGGAGACCGGCCGTGCCCACGCCAACGGTCGGCGGCGGGCCGCCGCTGCCGCGGGCGCTGCGTCCGCCGGAGCCCTGGACCTCGATTTCCAACACATTGGTTCCGCGCTTGAGAGCCCGGGTGATGTCCCAGCGATAGGGTGGCCAGCTGCGGGCACCGATGTCCGCTCCGTTGAGGCGCACCTTGGCGTAATCCCGAATGTTTTCGCAGTCGAGGAACACGGGGCCCGCAGGGGCCGGAAGCGTGAACTCCCTCCGGTACAGCGCCGTGCCGGAGAAGGCCGGAACACCGAGGTCCTCCCACGATTTCAGCGGGCCGGTGAATTGCCTGTCTCCGATCGTCAGCCTCCAATCGCCCGACAGTTCCAGCAGCGTTTGGTCGGCAGCAAGGGTTGCCTGAGGTTCGGCCGCCTGAGCCGGTAGCGGCCCGAGGACGATGAGCTTCGCCTCGTAGGGCGCAAATGAGAGAGGAACGGTCACGGATCCATTGGCGACCGTGGCGCCTCTGAGGGGGTGAATAGCGCCCTCACCTGCGTCCCACACCTGCGGATGGCCCCCTCCCGCAAGGGTCGCCGTGCGCAACTGCCTCACGCCGCTCTCATTGAAAATGAAGTAGACGTCGGCATCCAGCAGGCTCCGATGGTTGTACGAGATCGGCGGGCACGGACTGTCGAGCGCGAAATCCGGCTGGGGAAGGGCCTGCATGACACGCGGAGTGATCTCCGTTGTGGGCTCCAGGACAGCAAAGTCCAGGTCCGGCGCTCCGCCCTCCGGATGCATGAATGTGCGCTCGACAACCAAAGAGGGGGTCCGGCCGACAAAGATCACCTTGCCGCCCTGCGCGGCAAACGCCCGAAGCCGCTCCAGCGCCGCGCGGGTGATCACCGTTGAGGCCGGGATGATGATCCCGCGGTAGACCTGGCCGCTAAGATTCTTCAGGCCCCCGCCCTCAACCGTTCCGTCCGTCGTCAGCGCCTGCTCGTCGATGAAGTCGAAGTCGACCTGGTGCTCGAGCAGCTGCTGCGCAAGCCGATCCGTGACGTCGATCGTCTTCTGGTCTCCCATCCAAATGCTGTTGGTGGTCCGGTACATCGCCACCTGTCCCTTCGGCCGTCCGACCGAGAGCAGGTATCCGAGCCGATTCACATACCAGGCAATCGCCGAACTCTGCGGATTCAGCAGTGGCTGCTCGCGACTGCCGGCCGAGCCGCCGGCACCGCCGACTCCCGCGCACCGGATCTGAAGGGATGCAACGCCCCGCGCAAAATTGTAGTCCGCCGTGAACTTGCCCAGCTGTCCCGAGCTGCCGCCCTCCTCCTCCCAGGCCTTTGGCCTTCCGAACAGGTGCGCCGCCGAGGAAGCCAGCTTGACGAAGTTGGCCGTCATGCCCGGACCGATACGGTTGATATTGTCGACCCCGGGCACCTGAGCGTAGCGCATGTCCCTAAAAAAGTCGCCCTCGTCCTTCACCAGATACAGCGGCACGGTCAGGGCGCCCACATGCCTCAGGTCCTCCATGTTGTTCCTTGCGGCCCAATCCGCCTCCACCCCGAAAAAGTTGTCCCTGAACATGCCGCTCCACACGTCGTAATAATCCGCCCAGGCACGCTGCGCGTCGCCGGCCAGCTTGCCCATGAAGAAGAATGGCAGGTATGGCTTCAAGTCGTAGCCTTTCTGCTTCTGGAACTCCTCGAGGAGCCTGGGCGTCCAGGGGATCACGCCGTTGTAGTTCGTCTCGTCGCCGAAGAAGCCCAGCACGGTTCTGCCGAACTCGGCCCCGATCGCCTTCTTGTACGTCTCGTGGGTCAGCGTCATGAACGCGCGGGTCGCCTCCGGATCCAGGTAGTCGATGAGCGAGTAGCGCGCGTCCTTGGGCTTGACGCCGTCCGGGCGGTTGTTGGCCCGGGTGGGCGAACTGCGGTAGATGTGGCGGACAAAGACGACGGTCCAGGTCCAGTTGGGCTGGTTCGGATCGGAGCCTTCGCTCGGGGCTATCCACTCGAGCGGGCCGCTTTCGGGGAGCGGAATGATCCCGGTGCTCTGGTCGGATCCCTTGATCCAGTAGGCGCCCAGCGTGCCCGGCGGCAGGGGCATCGTGAAGGTCTGCCCGGCGACAACGCTCGCGCGGATGTCGGCGACGATGGCCTGCATGCGCAGCTGCGGATACTCCGTATTGATCAGGCCTCCGGCCAGACCGCTGGGGTAGTCGGATTCGTCCTGTATCCACAGTTTCATCCCGCGCTTGGCCGCCTCCTGCACCACGAACTTCACCTGGTCCATGTGCTCCGGCGAGAGGTACTTCGGCGGGCCGTTCCCGGGCGCGAGGTTGAACACATAGAATCCATTCGCCTCCAGCCGGTCGAGATCCTGGACGATCCTCGCCTTCCTTTCCCCGGCATCCGCGCCGGTCCAGCCGAGGAACGGCTGGATCGCACCATATTCGCGGGGCGGTGTCCTGAAATTTTCGGCGGCTTCGCCAACGGAGGGGTCCGTTAGCTTTTGCCACGGCTGCTGCGCCGTCGAGACTGCGGCCAACAAGGGCAATACGGCCAGGCTGCGGAGTGATGTCTTCACTGGGGTGCGGGGTACGCCAGGCTGATTACCAGATAATCGGGATGGAAACACGGCTAAAACAGGCCATGCTGCGGAGCCGGGCTTCTGGAAAACGAAAGGACCACTCCATGCATAGAAGGGAATTCATAAGGCAGGGCGCGGCAGCCTCCGCCCTTCTTTTCTGCTCGGAATGGGGCAGGGCCGTCGAACTGCTCCAATCGCACCCAAAGAGCAGGATCAAGCGGGTTTCCGTAGTGCGGTATGCCCTCCCCAAGGTGGCGGCGGACCACCTTGAAATCGAGGATGACGAAGGCCGCATCGGGGTTTTTGGAACGCTCGAGTGGGGAATCCCCCTGCGATTGCACGGCATGCTGCCCCGGCTCGCACCGCTGCTGGTCGGCAGCGATCCGTTCGACCCGGCGCTCGGATTCCCGGTTTTTTGGGACACTCTTTTTCCCGGCAGGCCGCTGGAGGTGTATGCGGACGGCGTGGATCCGCTGACCGGAGAAAAGATCTGGGGCACGACACGGGGCACACGACACACGCAGACCGGCCTCACCATCATGGCCCTGAGCGCCCTGGAGAATGCGCTCTGGGACCTGCGGGGAAAGGCGGCCGGCCAGCCCGTTCGACGGCTCATCGGAGGCGCGGAGCGCGGGCGAATAGACGTCTACACGCGCATCGGGGAAGGGGGCGACCTGGAAAAGGCCCGCCTCCGCGCGCGCGATGAATTTGACCGCGGCCACCGGCACCAGAAGTGGTATTTCATCTATGGCCCCAAGGACGGCAGGGAGGGCATGCGCAAGAATCTCGAGCTCGTCCGCGTGATACGCGAGGAACTCGGGCCGAAGGCCGTCCTGATGTTCGACAACCACAGCATGCGAAACGAGATATCCGGCGCATTCTCGACGGAGCTTGCGAAGGCGATGATCCCGTATGACCCCTATTGGATGGAGGAACCCACCGCGCCGGAGGACGTCGAGGGCTATGCGCGGGTCAAGGGCGAGACGGGCATCACGGTCGCGGCGGGCGAGCATCATTACGGCCGCTGGCACGTGAAGCCGCTGCTCGACCGGAAATGCCTGGACTGGGTCCAGTGCGACCCGGATTGGTGCGGAGGGATCTCCGAATGGCTGCGCGTCGCCGAGATGGCGGGGGGCCACAAGGGTCTTCGGGTCATTCCCCATTGCGACAATTTCATGACCGATTCCCAATGCGTGGCCTCCCAGCAGGTGGCCCTGTGCCCGCTGGCTGAGAACAACGAGGGCCAGACCCGGAGCAAGATGAGCTTCCGCACCCGCGCCCTTTTGCCCGTGAACGAGGTCATGGCCATGCCGGACGAACCGGGGTTGGGTCCGGACATCGACCGCGCCAGGCTCAAGGTCATCGCCGCGGGCTCGGCCTCGCCGACCCTGATGGGAGCCGGCCAGGAATCGTCCGGCTGAACGCCTTGTCGCGCCTGGAGTCGGCTTTTACCGTGGCGGTCGCTAGTGAACCGCCCCGCCCTTGGCGGAAAGCCAGCCGTCAATCGGGCTTGGCTGCAGGGCTCTCAAGCCGGCCACGACCGTGGCCGCGTGCAGTTCGGCGCCCACAAGATTGAAGTGCGTGGAGTCGCGCGGATACAGCGTCTTGACCTTGACCATGCCCATCGGCTCGAGTTGGTCGGCGACGAGGTTCGTGACGTCGACAAAGGGGACTCCGGCGGCCGTCGCCACCTCCTGGGACCATTTTCCAAATGGCCCGTTGCCGCGCTCGATCTTTCCATCCCGCCATTCATTGCGGACCGTGAGCGACATCAGGATGGGTGCGGCTCCCTTGGCCTTGGTGTCGGCGACCATCTTCCTCAGGTACCAGCCGAATGTGTGCACGACCTCGTGCTTCTTGGTGACCACGTTGTCGATTTCCTGCTGCTCCTCGCCGAGCCCCGGCAGCGAGGCGCGGGCGCGCAACGGCCTGCGGGAACCCGGGGGCTCCTGGTTGATGGCCCCGCCGTCGTTGTGGCCGAACTGGATCAAAACGACATCGCCCGGCTTCACATCGGCCAGCATCTGAGCCCACAGGCCCTCGCTGACAAATGTGCGGCTGCTGCGGCCCCCGCGGGCGCGGTTGGCCACGTTGACCTTCGCCGCGTCAAAATAGTCGGCGAACGGCACCGCCCAACCCTGTTGCATATCACCCGCTCCGCGGGCCGCGGTGGAGTCGCCGGCGATCCAGAGGGTCGGCAGCGCCGGATTGAGCGGAGTCTGCATGGCTGCCGGATTGCGCGCCAGATCGGGCGCGGGCGGGGGCGGTTGGGAGGGCTGGGCCGAAGCCGCGAGCACACCCAGGGTCAAGGCGAAGGGCAGGGCATGTAATGCATTCATGGGGGAGGAAAGGGTTGACGGCCCTGGAGGCAAAAAGAGCCGCGGAGAACGATGATTATTGCACTCAAATGGAATTGCGCCGGGTGAGCTTGCCACACCATAGCGTTGGCGGAGGCGCTGCCGTTTTGCTTTCGCAATGCGAAAGCAAAACGGCGGCCGCAGATGTCTGCGGCCGCCGCCCACACTAATCCCCTCGATCCGACCGACGGACCGGGGAAGAACCTGACATTACCCTAGAAGCTGAATGTCGTTGTCAGGGACCACTGCCTCGGCGGGATGATGCGCCAGGTGTAGGGCGTCCCGTCCATGTTGTAGGCGATCGGCAGGATGTAGCCGTTCGATGTCAGGTCCACGCAGTTGAGCTGCACCTTGGCCCTGATCTTGCCGTTGTCCCACGGAAGCTTGAACGCGTAGGAGATCCAGGCATCGACGTGGAGCTGCGCCGGCGTGTAGATGGGCTTGTTGAGGTCGTTCGCGGCAACCTGGTACGAGGAGTTAAGCAGGTTCGCCTGCGTCGCGCCGTAGTAGCCCTCTATTGTCGAGGACATCCACCGCAGACCGCCGCCGACGCTGAGGTTCTTGAACGGTCCGTTCACGAACGAGTAGTTCGTGAGGTAGTTCAGCGTGTAGGGAGTCTCTTCCGGAACATCGCTGCCCTGGGCCGCTTCCTCGACCTGAATCGGGACTGTCACCACGTTGTTGTAGTACATGCCCACAGTCGACGGCCCGTTGTTGGGTCCGCCGGTGTCGGAGGAGGCCGCATCATAGCCGTACGAGTTCCAGAAGTTGCCGATGTAGGTGATCGCCGTCGATCCCGCGCCATGCCAGTTCGTGTATACGCCCTGGAATGCGGCGGGTGCGTTGGCCGTTGTCCAGATCGGCTTTCTGACTGCCTCGTAGGCCTTGGCCTGCAGATCGACCGCTGAGATCTGCGCGGCCTGGCGGCTGCCGGTCACCTTCATCGTCCAGTTCGGCAGCGGGTTGTAGGTCAGCTCAATGTCGTAGCCGCCTGATGAATAGGTATTTGTGGCCTCGGCGTTGAAGTAGCCGCCTGTCAGCGGCGCTCCGCCGCTTTGGAGGTAATTGACGTTCATCCCCGTCAACGAAGCCATTGTCTGGTACTGGGCAGAGGTGATCGGGTAGAGGCTCGTATTGCCAAAGTTCGTCGAAGTGGGGTCCTCGCCGGATTGCAGCTCAACAATGATTTGCGCCCAGTTCTTCATCTCGTTCTGGTCGATGTAGAGTTCCCGCTGGGTGAGCGTCTGCGACACCCCCGAGATGTTGTTCTGGTTGGTGCTCTTGAACCAGGTCATGCGCAGGAACAGCTTCTTGTCGGGCGTGGCGATCTCCAGGCCGTAATCCTTCTCCGTTCCTGCCGGCTTCCCAAGCGGCTGGCCGAGGAGGTCGGTGTAGGTGCCGGTCGGCGGATTGAAGTTGTCCGACTTGTTGAACGTCATGCCGAGCGTTCGGAGGAAGCCGGCGAGGATGTTGCCGTTGTTGGCCGCCGCGTCGATCGCACTCCAGTTCTCGAACGGCCTGACCACGAAGCCCTCGCTGTAGGTGTTGCCGCCGATCTCGCCCAGGCTCTCCATGGCCAGCTGGCTCGTGCCAGGCGCATATTGACCGGCGATCGAGGTGGGATTCCACGGGCCCACGGCATATTTGAGGGCGGGGTTTTGCACGCCGTTGATGTAGCTGACCAGACCCGCGTTGTTGGTCGTGGCCGTGGGAACGCCGTTGATGACGGCGTTGTAGATTGTCGCGCCGTTGCGATTCTTGACAACGTCGTCGTTGAGTCCGAGGGAACCGACGATCCGGTCATTCCAGAAGAAGCTCTGCCAGTAGTAGGTCTTCTGGTCCTGGACGTTTTCGGTGATCTGGTAGCCGTTGAATGCGGGGGAGTCCATGGTCAGCCCGCTGTTCACCCACTGGCCCGTGTAGTAGTTGTAGGTCGTCGCGGTTATGTTCGTCGGCGAGCCGAATCCCGGAATTCCGCTGAGAGCGGGCGGAAGCGTTGCCGCGTTGCTTCCGGGGGCACTCATGTATTCCCATCGAATCGGGTTTCCGCCTGTCGTCACGTTCCAGTTCCCGGGGATCACCGGCTGATTGTTCAATTGGTAAAGCTCCGATGTGTACGAGCCGTCGCCGCCGCTGACGATCGTCCGGAGGCGGATTGTCTGCTGGATGTCATCGTGGGAGGAGGCTTCGGCCATGAACCGGTGGTGTCCGAGCCATTGCAGCCAGCCGGGGAGTTTGTCCCGCAGGTCGAAGCCGTACGTCATCATCCAGCGCCAGTTCTGGTTGATTTCCGGATGGTAGAAGCCGTCGCCCGCGTAGTCATAGATGAAATCCGACCCGGCGTACTGATTCGGCGCGCCGTTCTGCAGGTAGGAGTTCGTATCCACATAGAGGGCACCCTGGGCGGGCGTGCCGTTGCTGTGCTGGTTGTCCGGGAACATCTGCAGGTCATGGTATTCCTGGCGGAAGAAGCTGGCGTCAAAATCCAATGAACCCCACTTGCTGCTGGAGATGATGCTCTGCTGGAAATCGGCGTGATAGGTCCTTGCTTTTGCAGTCGAGTAGTCCGTCCCGTCGATGTTCGGCCCGTTTTGCGCATTGTAGAGGGCCGAATTGACAACCTCGGGCTGGAAGTAGGCGGAATATCCGCCATTCGCCACGCCATTGACATAGGTGACCGGGGTGCCGGGTGTGAACACACCGGGAAGGGGAAGCTGGGCGGAGGTGGTCAGAAACATCGAGCGGACCTGCGCCTGGGATGCCGTGAGCGGAGTCGTCGGCACCTGGGCGGGAATGAGCCCGCCGTAGTTCGATCCGAGCGTCGGCTGCGGCTGAAAGCCCCATAGCTGCTGGCCCGTGGGGGAAAACGCATAGGTGAAATGATTCGAAAGCGCGCCCATGCCCGCCTGGAAAAGGGGAGAGGTGATGCTCGACATCGCTCCCGTGCCCGTCGGCAGGCCCGTCGTCCAGCCGGGGCTCGTTGTCGAACTGACATAGGGCCCAAGCACCTTGCCAGTGGCCAGATCGGTGATCATGCCAGTGACCGGGTTCATCTCCGGCTTGCCGGCGGCGAGCCACGGCGTGATCAGGTCCTCGGGCAGCAGGGTATTCTCGTCGTTGCCGTAGTTGTTGTAGAATTCGGCGTAGGCCGTGATCTTCGTCTTGTGCGACTTGAACGGATCGATCGTGATCGTCGCGTACTGCCGGCGAGTCAGGTCCTTTGAGGGCTTCCTCTGCATGCCAACGGAGTTGTATTCCTGGGCCAGATAGAGGGCCACATGGTCCCGGATCAGCGGGATGTTGATGTCGGCCGTCTCGCGGAACCCTCCAAAGCTGCTGCCCTGGAAGCTCGCGTCGCCGTTAAGCTTGTTGAGCGCCGCCTCGGTGCTGGACGCATTGACGATGCCGGCCGCCGAACCGGATCCGAACATCAGGGAGTTGGGTCCGCGGTCGATTTCGATCGACTGCACATTGTAGGTGTCGAACGGAATCCGGTAGATGCCGTAGCCGTTGTCCACCTCGTTGTCGGGAGCCCCCAGTCCGTTGACGCGGGTGCTCAGCGTGTTGGGTCCGCCAATGCTCGCCTGATTGTCGTTCGAGCCCGCCAGGGCGTCGTCGACGCGTGTGGATTCGGTGAAGCCCGTGAACGGCGTGTACGTGTGAGAGCCCTGCGTTCCCGCCTCGTACATCATGATGTCATTGATGTTCTGGGCGTTCGTGTCCTGCAGCTGCTGCTTGTCGATGACGGTGACCGCGGAGGGAATGTCGCCAATATTGTTGTTCAGGCGGGTGCCTGAGGTGGTGTTCGGCGTAAAATACCCCTTGGCCTGGTCGGCGCTGACTTCGAATGGCGTCAGCTTGACGGTCTCGCTCCCGGTTTCCGGGACGGGGACTGTCGTCACAGGTACCGGCGGCTGGTTGGCCGGAGCCTGGTCCGCGGGAGCGGGCGGGTTGTTTGCCGTCTGGGCAAGGAGGGTCGCTGGAACAAGCGCTGCAGCCAGCAGCACAGCCAAGGCCGGCCTGGCGCCAGCCGATTCTCTCACACAGTCAATACTGGGGTGGTTCATAGGTTTGGTGTTCAATTGCAACAGCAATAGCCGACGGGCGTTGAAGCTCTTCGGCTAAATCAAGTAAAAGAGGGTAAAGGAATTGGCAGACCACGTTCACGATGACGCAAATGAGGTCATCAGAACGAAAAGAAAGCAGCCTTGAGTATGAGATACGCGGTCGGCTAAAATCAGTTACACGGCGTTTTGTCTCACCTTGGGAACTGTCAAGTTGACAGGGATTGCGCCGCCAGACAGATAGCAATGCGTTCCGCGAGCGCGCTATGAAGCAACCGCCTTCCGAGCAATCCCGCTGGTTTGCCGAGGAAATCGAACCTCACGATTCGAGCCTGCGCGCATACCTGCGCGCCCGGTTTCCCTCGATCACAGACGTAGATGACATAATGCAAGAGAGTTACGTAAAGGTCTTGCGGGCGGCGGAGCGCAGGCCGGTGACCAGCACCAAGGCGTACCTGTTCGCGACGGTGCGCAACGCGGCCTTGGGCCTGTTTCGCCGACCGCGCATCTTCTCGGAGAAACCTGTAACGGATACCACCGTTTTGAACGTCTTGGAAGAGGGTGCCGATGTGGCCGAACGGATCTGCACGGACCAGGAAATCGCCATTCTGCTCGACGCCATCGACTCCCTTCCCGCCCGGTGCCGTGAAATCTTCATCCTGCGCAAACTTCAAGGCGTGCCACAAAAGGAAATCGCCGTCCGGCTCGGCATCTCGGAAAACACCGTTCAAGTGCAGATTGCCCGAGGGACAAAGAAATGCTCGCAATTCCTGCGGGTCCGCGGAGTAACCGGCAGGTTGCCGTGAAAGAGCCTTCATACCGAAATCCGGAACATTCCGGTCTCCCGACGCAGGCTGCGCGAGAACGGGCTGAATCGGCCGCAGCCGCGTGGCTGGCGGGCTTCGATGCCGGCGTTTCCCCAGAGAAGCGCCGGCAGTTCGAGAAATGGCTCGCCGAGGATCCGCTGAACGCTGACGCCTGGACAGGCCTAAAGGGGGTTTGGGACGCCTTTGACGGGCCGCGCATTTCCGGGGAGGCACCGGCCATGGTCCGTGAACTCGCCGCCCGCCGCCGGCGACGGGTTTTCAGAGTCCGGCTTGGCGCTTGCGCGGCCGCCGCGGCAGCAGCCGCCGCCGCTTGGGCCTTCCTCTCCGTGAGGTCGGTGCCACCCTCCACCGCAGCCGGGATTGTAGCATCAAATGCGGTCATTCTGAGACCGGAAAGCCGCGTGCTGCCGGATGGCTCGGTCGTCGAACTCAACAAGGGCGCCCGAATCGAGGTGGAGTACCAGCCGGCCACAAGGAATGTGCGGCTGGTGAGCGGCGAAGCGAATTTTGCCGTGGCCAAGAACCACGAGCGGCCCTTCATCGTGACGGTAGGGGGCGTGCAGGTGCGGGCTGTCGGCACCGCTTTCGCGTTGAAACTCGGATCGGAGAGCGTGGATTTGCTGGTCACGGAAGGCCGTGTGGCGGTGGATAGGCCTGCAGGCAACCCGGTCCCGGATCGGAGCGAAGGCGCGGCCCCAGCCGGCTCCGCGGTGCCCGTTTTTGTTTCGGCGGGCAGCCTCCTGGTGGTCCCAACCGGGGCTCATGTGTCTGGCGATACGCTTCACATTCAAAATCTTACACCAGAGGAGATCGACCGCCGACTCGCGTGGCGCGAGCCATCCATCGGACTGTCGGACACTCCTCTGGCCGATGCAGTGGCCTTGTTTAACCAAGGCGGCCGCCTGCATCTTTCGATCGATGACCCCCAACTGGCGCGCCTGCGCCTGAGCGGTGTTTTCAGGGCGGGGAACGCGGAGGGCTTCGTGCGCCTGCTCGAGTCCAATTACGGCGTCAAAGTCGAACGCCGGGGCGACGGCGAAGTTGTGCTGCGCGGCACGCCCCAGCAATAGGGCGGCGCCGCCGATTTGGATTGGCCGCGCATCCTACGGATGATGCAATCGTCCTTTGTTCACGATGCCTCATTCGCCTTCGCCGATGCCCCGAGCCGCGAGGGTGCGCGTGCAGCTGGGTCAGCGCGCCTTGGTCCGGTTCATGGGTGCCGTCCTGCTAGGCCTGATCCTGCCGCTGGCGGCGCCGGCCGCAGACGATTCGGAAAAAAAGGCTTTCAGCCTTCCGGCTGATGATGCGGAGCCGGCTCTCAAGAGGTTCGCAGAGCAGTCCGGCAGGGAGGTTATCTTCCCGACGAATCTGGTGAAGGGCGTGCGAACTCACCGGGTGAGCGGTGTTCTTCCCATTCGCGCCGCGCTCGAGCAGATGCTTGCCGGAACGCCGCTTGGCGCGAACCAGGACGATGAGACCGGGGCTTTTGCGATCGTGCGGCTGCCCGAAGTCGCCGCTCGCCCGGGTGCCGCTCGCCCGGGTGCCGCTCAGGCCGAGGGTCCGCCACCCCTGGCACCCCGCCCGCCTGCGGACAGGAGCCTGACCCCGGCAATCCAGGCGCCGTATCGGCTCGCCCCGGTCCCCAAAAATCCCGACGGCGTGCCGGTCAGGCTTAGCCCCTTCGAGGTCAACGCCAAACAGGCCCAGGGTTACTTCACCCCGAACACGACAACCGGCACACGGCTGGCCAATAACATCGGCGACATTCCCAATTCAGTCACGGTCATTGACAGGCAACAGATTGACGATACGAATGCGCAGAACATCAATGACATAATGATGTATGAAGCGGGCACGGAAGGCTCGCACACGTACACGCCCTATGCCGGATTCACCGAGCTGACCCGCGTGGACGACGCACTCGCGGGCTCGAACGACAATCCGGCGAGCATTGGGGGGCTAAACACGCTGAGCACCCGGGTGAACGGCCTGGGGGCGCCGGACAACGAAGTGGACAATAATTACGGAATCTACCGGATTCCCTTCGACACCTACAACGTCCAGTCGATCGAGATCGACCGCGGACCGAACTCGCTGATGTTCGGATCCGGTGCGGCGGCCGGCATTGTCAACGCCACGAGCACTGCAGCCCGGATAAACAGGCTGGCGGGCGAGGTGAGCCTTCAAGCCGGCAGCTTTGGCGGCTTCCGCGAAACGGCCGACATCAACATCCCGCTGATCCGGGACCATATCGCCCTCTATCTGGCGCAGGAATACACCTCGGTCGGCATGCAGCGCCAGCCCGCCAAGGACCTGACTCGCCGGCAATATGCGACCCTGACGATCGACCCCTTCAAGTCGCACAAGACGAAGCTGAGCGCTTACGCTGAATTCTACAGCAACTATGCCAACGACGAGAACACCCTGCTGCCCACCGACTATGTGACGCCGTGGCTCGCCGCCGGAAAGCCGGTCATGAATCCTATCACGAGCTATGTCACCGATCTGGCCACGGGCAAAATGCTGGGGCCCTTTGTCAGTTCGACGTATAGCCCGTTGTGGGCCTATAATCTGCCGACGGGCCCGGGGGCGTTGACAACCATCACGTCGCCCCTGTTCCAGGCAGGGATTACCTCATTATCCAACCACCTCACCTATGCGACGGCATCCAGCGGCCAGTTCCTCTGGGCTTTCCAGCCGCAGCAAACCCTCGGATCAAACTACGGCGGCCTGATCCCAGCCCAAGTGCCGACGATTCCGCTCACCGCATCCCAAGCGCTGGTTCGCTCGATGTTCATGACCGAGTCCGCCCAGCTTCCCATCCCGGGTGTAGGCGCCGCAGGCGCCCCCGGCGGATATGCCAACTACTTCCAGCCGGGAGTCGTCAATCCGGCCATCTACAATGCCCAAAGCGGACCCAATATGGATGGGACCGATTACACCCGATCGGGGGCCAGGACCTACCATGTTGAATTGCAGCAGAATTTATTGTCCAGCAATAGCTTCGGATCACTGGATGCGGATGTCAGTTTCTTTCGCCAGGAATACCACGATTTGGAGGTGAACCCCGACAACCAGCATAGCAATGGCACACCCGCAGCCGGAGCCCTCTATGTCGATACGAACGCCTATCTGGAGAACGGGGCGCCGAATGCGTACAGCGGGTCGACGTTCATCGAGGACTACGCCGGCGACGGATTCTACCACCCCGAAACCAACCAGGATTGGCGGGCGATTCTGACTTATGAATTCGACCTAAGGGACAAGGTTCCCGGCTGGCTGCGCTGGCTGGGGCACCACCGGATCATGGCCGAAGCCTCCGCTCATGATGATGTGCAGCAGACCATCCGGCTGCGCACAATCATCAACGGGGGCGACGGCTCGTACACATCGGAGCTGTACCAGTTGAACAACCAGCCCGCAATTGCGGGAAACTGGGCTTTGACGGAAGGGGCGCTTCCAATCCGGTGGGAATACATGAGTTCACCCGGCAGCACCGCCGCAACGCTCGGGCCCGGACTGCTCGGCATACCGGGATTTGGTTCGCCTACCGGCATTACCGCGACCACCTACAACTACTATACAGGCCAGTGGGTGAACAGCGGATTGACCCTGGCGGCGCCCGCCTTCAACGGCTACCAGATAAGCGAGAACGTCCAGGACCAACGAACCTACTACTGGCAGAGCTTCTTCTGGAATGACCGGATCATCGGCTCGCTCGGATTGAACGACGATATCGTCAAGAATCGTTCCGGTGCGACGATCTACAACGCGATCATCAACGGCGTTCCGACAGCGACCGCGAACAATCCGGGCCTCGTCAGCACCGTCAACGGAGTGCAGAACCCCGCCCTGAAGTACGCCCTTGGCCCGTGGAATCCCACGTCGATTGCGGGCCAATTCCAGCCCGGCACAAATCAGCTTGCGATGGAGAGTCTGGGCGAGCTCGGCGGCAACACCTACAGCGAGGGTTTTGTTGTCAGGCCGTTTGAAAACTGGCCGGCGATCGACGGGGCGGCGGGCCGCGGTAATATTCTGGCCGCCGTTGTCCGCACCCTCGGCATGACCTTCAACAAGTCGGATAATTTCAATCCCCCCACGGGTACCTATACGGACCTCCTCGGCAATCCGCTGGGAAAGCCGCAGGGAACGGAAAAGGACTACGGCCTGGAGATCGCGACCCCCGACAAGAAACTGTACCTGCGCATGACTTGGTACAAAAGCAGCAACGAGAACAACATAACAGGGGTATCCCAGACCCTTACAGACAGGGAATACTACGTTGACGAATATGACATGAAGAATTGGGCGCAGACAATCGTCGAGCTTCAGTCGGGTGAGGACCCGACTTCGACGAACTTCGGGAATCAAACGCTTTATCCCATCAGCAGCGCCCAGTATCAGACAATGGCCTCGCTCACTGGGATGAATGCCAACTACCTGCGGACGGGCTCGGGGAATCCCATCACCGGGGGCTTTTTCAACCCGGAGGCCACGAACACGACCAGCTCCGGGGGCTACAACATTGAGCTGACCTACAACCCCTCGCCGAACTGGACGATGAAGTTCACCGCCGCCCGGCAGGACGCCATGCTTTCCTCGGTCGACTCGCAGGCGAAGGCCTACCAGGCCGCGCGAATGCCCGTTTGGACGACGGCCACTGCGCCGGCAGCATACCAGGGAGTGTATACAAATTGGGCCGGAGCGGGATCCACGGCCGTCACATACTTGGGCAATTTCTGGAATTCCTACGGTTACGGCGGGGACTCCGCCGACACCGGCGGGCCCAACGGAGGGCCGCTGACTGTGGGAAGCTTCTTCAATAATGTTGTGACAGTCCCGATTGCTGTGGAGGAAGCATCCCAAGGAATTGAAGTTCCGGAAGATACACAGTTAAATTTCCGGTGCCTCACAAACTATCAGTTCGTGAGCGGGCCGTTCAGGAACTTCGGCGTCGGGGGAGGTCTTCGATGGATGGGTTCGACCCTCATGGGCTACTACGGCGCCACCCAGGGATCGCTGCTGAATGCGTCGGGCCAGGTTGCGGCTGACGATATTGCCAAGCCCATCCGTGCACCGGCACAGCTTCACCTAGACGCCTGGCTTTCCTACGCATTCAGTTTGCCATGGGACAATGGCAGGATCAAAGCCGCGGTTCAGATCAACTGCGTGGATCTTACATCGAGCGGCTACATCATGCCGATCGCGTACAACCTGGATGGGACGCCCTACACCTGGCGCATCATTCCCCCGCGGCAGTGGTCCCTGACGACGCGTTTTAGCTTCTGATGACGCCGCTTCGGCTCGGTCCCCTCTCAATCCTGCGAAAGGGTCAGGCAGAATGGTTCAGAGGATGGCGGGAGCGCGCCCGCCTCATTGCGCTTGGGCTTGGACATGCGGGTCCGGGCGAGTTCGCCGTAAGTGCTGGCAAAAGGCCCGCGCGGAACGACGTAATACACCAATTCGCAACCCATCGCCTCCGCTGCGCGTTCCAATGAAGCGATCGTCGCCGAACCCCGTTTCTCGGCAGCCTCAAGATCAGCGAAGGATTGGCGCCGGATGCCGAGCTTGGTGGCCACGTCCTGCTGACCGAACCCGATGGATTCGCGAACTGCCCTCAACCACCCCTGCGCCGGCCGCTTGGCCGAAGACTTCGCTGCATTGAGAGCTCCGAGTCCTCGGTCCAGATCGTTCAAAGAGATCTTCATGCAGGTTATAACCTGACCATCGGTGTTTCTTGGCAAGCATCAAATTGCAGAAATAGAACAGTATGCAGGTTATAACCTGCTTCTTATTTCAATCAGAAAAACCTCATCAAAAATCTTAACTATTTAATGATTAAATAATTAAAACAAACGACGAACTGCGAGATGCCGGGTCTAGCCCTACTGAACCTCAATCGCTGTCACCATCCGTGCCCAACGACCTGGCACCTTATCGCCGGGAACGATCAGGGCAAGGGGGCCCCATTTCGCATCCAGGGGGTGCCCGTCCACGCTGTCCACGAGGTAAACGGTGCGGTCAGTGAATCGCTCGTCGAATTGGGTGATGGCAAAGGCGACGCCATAGCCGTCGGCTGCCCGAACCAAGACGGTCAGCTGCATCACCTTCCCTCGGAGTTTCTCATCAGAGGGCACATCGACCTTTTCGAGCAGGACCCGAACGGGCACGCCGCCATATCGGTGTGTCTCCTTGGTGTGGCCGTTTGTGGCAGCAAACTCCGCATGTGGAATGGCCGCAAGGTCCGCCGCAGTGAGACTCAGCGAATGGTCGCCATACTTAAGCCTCAGGAGGCTGTCGTCGGCAGCCGCGCGCTGGGCGCACAACGGAAGAAGGGCGGCCAGGACGAGGCCGCCAATTCTTGGGAAAAAAGCCCGTGTAGAATGCATGACTGCTCAGGGATTTGGACTCCTGCCCCGCCCGTTGTCAAATCCGCGCCCTTGCCCCCGGGGACCGGCCGTTCACCGTTCGCCAGGCAACCCGCAGCCGATCTGCTTACGATAGACAGTCTGGGTCTTTGAGGTGGAAAAGCCGAGCGCGGGATAGAAGCCGTGGCTTTCGACCCGCTTAATGTTGCTCCGGACGACCAGGACCCCGGCACCCGCCTCCAGGGCCCACTGCTCGGCGCGCCGGACCAGGCACCGGCCGGCGCCGCGGCGCCTGCAGCCCTCGGAAACGACCATCCCGACAATCTCCGCCCTGTAGCCCGACTCCAGCACATCGGAAACGTGCGCATGCAGCCAGCCCACGGCCTTTCCTTCGAGGACCGCGACGACGACGAGGTGGTCGTCCCTGCCATCGATTCTCTCGAGACGCCAGCGGGTCGCCTCGGGGTCCGTGGCGTAGCCCAGCTGGGCAGTCAGCTCCGCGATAGCTGCCGCGTCCGATGCGCAGGCATTTCGAATCGAGATCAGGTCCTCCATGAGGATCGGAAAGGCACTCCCGAATGCCTCGGCGAAGGACTCAATGCAGCCATTCCGGGATCGCTCCCTTGTACTTGTCGCCGGCAAGCATCCGACGCATCCCGTCGAGCGTCTTCCACGGCGATCTTGAGACCGTCGCATTGGCGACAAAGTTCGGCAGGCTGCCGCCGGGATCGCTTCGGACCTGGTAGGCTACCTCAACTCCCCCATCGGCAAGCGGCGTGAACGTCCAAAGTCCCTCGAGCCTGGGCACGCGCACACGGCCGGGTGTCGGCGGGATCATGCCGGGCTCACCCTGCAGCCTGATGGTGACAACGCGGGTCGCCGGATCCTGGTCAAAGGTATCGTGCGAGACTATTTCACGGTCGCGCACCGGGAATGGCACGCCATTGACGAAGCACACCCACCTTTCCCGGGGCCCCTGCGTCTTGAGGATGCGGGCCTCCTTGCAGTCGGCAAACCACCGCGGATAGGCGGCGACATCCTCCATCAGCGCAACGACGCTGCCTAGCGAACCCTGCAAGCGCATGACCGCCCGGAACTCCTTCATCCCCCATCCCGGCACCGATCGGGTAGACACAACGATTCCATCGCCCACATTCGCCTCCTTCCACTCTCCGGCATTGTCGGCACCGCGCAGCAGTGCGGGAACTGCGAGAATCAGGGCGGCCAGTGGGGTTATTCTCATCGGGGCTTCTTACCTGAGACCCGCGCGGCCGGGGAGGCAATCCCTTTCCCTGCCGGTGGTCGGCGCGCACATCGGCAATCGAAAATGGCATCGATGCCGAGCGCCCTGTTTGGCTGCGATTCCGGAAAACCACCAGAACTGGGGAGAGCATTAACCCAAACGTTCTGCTAGAATCGCCGCGCTAGTGGTCCCCGGTTCCGTCTTTCCAGTTTAATAGAGACCGTGTGTTGTGTGCGGCCGCTGTTGCATAACCTGGATTGACGGACCGGCCAAAGCTCTCTATACCCCCTACGCTCTAACTCCCCCTTTCTGAAGGGTGCCCCGCTATAGATCTTAGTTCACCCAACGGTGCCCCCGCCGTTGGATTCGTATAGTTGAAAATCCACACCATCCTATGAACCGTCCGCGATTTCATCATAAGATAAATTCCGCAGCCGCCATCCCGGCTTTAGCCGTGTTTCTGGCTGCCGCTCTGATCCCCGCCACCCTTTGTGGCCAGACGGCGAACACTCCACCGCCCCCGCCGGACCAAACCCCGGCGCCGGCAAACCAGCCGCCTGTCCCGGTCGTGACAACCCCGGCCCCCGCAACTGAGGGCGAAACGGTGAGGCTGACGCCATTCGAGGTCAGCGCCAGTCAGGCGAAGGGGTACTTCACACCCAACACGACTTCCGGTACGCGCCTCGCCAACAATATCGGCGACATTCCCTCCGCTGTCACGGTGATCGACAAGCAGCAGCTGCAAGACACGAACGCGCAAAACATCAATGACATCATGATGTACGAGGCGGGAACGGAAGGCTCGCATACGTACACGCCGTATACGGGATTCACCGAGGTCGCCCGCCTCGACGACGCTCTGGCGGGCTCGAACGACGCGACGATCGGCGGCCCCACCACCCTGAGCACCCGGGTGAACGGCTTGGGGGCGCCCGACAACGAAGTGGACAACTTTTTCGGACTGAACCGGATCCCCTTCGACACGTACAACGTGCAATCGATTGAGATCGACCGCGGACCGAATTCGCTGATGTTCGGCTCCGGCTCGGCGGCCGGCATTATCAACGCCAGCAGCGCCGATGCGCAGCTGAACAAGCTTACGGGCGACGTGAGCCTCCAGGGCAGCAGTTTTGGCGGATATCGCGAGACCGCTGACATCAATATCCCGCTGATCCGCGACCATGTGGCCCTCTATCTCGCGCAGGAGTTCACCTCGGTAGGCACGCAGCGCAAGCCCTCGTCCGATCTGACGCGCCGGCAGTATGCAACAATCACGATCGATCCATTCAAGTCGCACAAGACGAAGATCACGGCGTACGCGGAATTCTGGAACAATTACGCCAACGACCAGAACACGATTCTGCCCGACGATCTCGTCACCCCGTGGCTCGCCGCCGGCAAGCCGGAGATGAACCCGATCACGGGCTACGTCACCTACCTGGCCACCGGCAAGGTCACAGGCCCCTACGTCAGCTCGACGACGAGCCCCGGCTATGTCGCGGGCATACCGACGGGCACGGGCGCCCTGACCAGCATCACCTCGCCCCTCTTTGTGCCGGGCATGACTGCATTCGGAAACCATTTCACCGAAATGTTTGCCAACGGCCATTTCCTGTACGGTTTCCAGCCGCAGCAGGCGATCGGATCAAACTACGGCGGTCTGGTTCCCGTCCAGGTGCCGACGACGCCCCTCACCGCATCCCAGGCGCTGGTCAGGTCGGAGTTCATGACGGCATCCCAGCAGCTCCCCATCCCGGGAATCGGAACGGCGACCGCCCCGCTGGGCGGGTACGCCTCGTATCAGCAGCCCGGCGTCGTCGACCAGAGTATCTACAATTCGCAGACCGGTCCGAACATCGACGGGTCGGACTACACAAACTCCAAGGCACGGACATACCACGCCGACCTGCAGCAGAACATCCTGTCCAGCAGCAAGTGGGGCTCATTGGATGCGGACCTCGGTTTTTTCCGCCAGGAAATCCACGATCTGGAGATGGACCAGAACAACCAGCACTCCAACGGCGGCACCTCTGCCATGAACACCCTGATGGTGGACACCAACGCCTATCTGCTCAACGGGGCGCCGAACTCCTACGCCGGATCGACCTTCATCGAGGACTACCAGGGTGACGGATTCCAGCGCCCGGAAATCAACCAGAACTGGCGCGGCATGCTGACGTACAGTTTCGACTTCCGCGACAAGGTTCCGACGTGGCTGCAGTGGCTCGGCCACCACCGGTTCATGGCGGAGGCCTCCACTCACGACGATATTCAGCAGGCGATCCGGCTGCGCACGGTCATCGACGGCGGCGACGGCTCGTACACCTCCGAACTTTACCAGTTGAACAATCAGCCCGTGATTCCCGGTAACTGGAACATTGCAAGCGAAGGCGTCGAGGCGACCCGCTGGCAGTACATGAGCGCACCCGGCAGCGTCGCCACCACCCTCCCTCCTTCCCAGATGGGCATCTCGGGATACGGCGCCGCGACCAATCTGTCTGCCACCACCTACAACTACTACACGGGGCAGTGGGTGACCAGCGCGATTCACCAGTACTCGCCCGTGCTCGACGGGTACACCATCTCGGAAAACGTCCAGGACCAGAAGACGTACTTCTGGCAGAGCTTCTTCTGGAATGACCGGATCATCGGCTCGCTCGGGCTCAACGACGACATCGTGAAGAACCGATCCGGCGGGACCATCTACAACGCGATCATCAACGGCGTTCCGACGTCCACGTCCAATAACGCAGGCTTGGTCAGCTACATCAACGGCACGTACAATCCCGCCCTCAAGTACAACGTGAGCCCGTGGAACCCAACCACAACGACCGGCGTTTACGCCCAGGGCACGAGCCAGCTGATTCAGACCAGCCTGGGAGAGATCGGCGGCAACACGTACAGCGTGGGCTTTGTCGTGAAGCCGTTTGAAAACTGGTCTGGGATCGACGCTGCGGCCAACAACGGCAACATCCTGGCCGGCTTCATCCGCACGCTCGGATTCACCTTCAACAAGGCGGACAACTTCAATCCGCCGACCAGCACCTACACCGACCTCCTCGGCAATCCGCTCGGGAAACCTGCGGGAACGGAGAAGGACTACGGCCTGGAGATCGCGACACCCGACAAGAAGCTTTACCTGCGCATGACCTGGTTCAAGAGCAGCAATGAAAACAACACGACCGGTGTATCGCAGACCTTCACCAACCGCGAGCTCTACATCGACCAGAACGAGATGAAAAACTGGGCGAGATCGATCGTCGAGCTGGAGTCTGGCGAAAGCCCCACGTCGACAAGCTTCGACAACCAGACCCTCTATCCCCTGACGCAGGCCCAGTACCAGACCATGGCCAGCCTCACGGGAATGAACGTCAACTACCTCTCCGGACTTGGCGGCAACGACATAACCGGCGGCTACTCCAAGCCCGAGGCGACGAACACCACGACGACCGGAGGCTATGATGCGGAACTGACCTTCAACCCAACGCCGAATTGGACCATGAAGCTGACCGCTTCCCGGAATTTTGCCTCGCTCTCGTCCGTCGACAGCCAGGCAAAGGCCTACCAGGCCCTCCGGATGCCGATTTGGACGACAGCCGTCGCGCCCGCAGCGTACTCGGGCGTGTACACGAACTGGCAGGGGAAGGGATCCACGGCAATCACCTACCTCGGCTCATTCTGGAATTCATACGGCTACAGCTCCAATGCGACCGACACCGGCGGACCCAACGGCGGGCCGCAAACCGTGGGATTCTACTACAATACCGTCGTGACGATCCCAATCACGGTTGAAGAGGCGGCCCAGGGCAGCGCGGTTCCCGAACTGACCGAGTACAACCTGCGTTACCTGACCAACTACACGTTCACGAGCGGGGCGCTCAAGAATCTCGGTGTGGGCGGCGGCCTCCGCTGGATGAATCCGACCCTCATGGGCTACTACGGCGCGACGCAGGCGTCCCTCCTCAACGCGGCGAACCAAGTCGCCGCCGGCGACCTCGGCAAGCCGATCTACCAGGCTGCGCAGCTCCACGTCGATGCGTGGATAAACTACGCCTTCAAGCTCCCGTGGGACAACGGCAAGATCAGGTGCAAGGTGCAGCTCAACTGCGTAGACCTGACATCAAACGGCTACATCCTGCCAATCGCGTTCAACCTCGACGGCCTGCCCGACACATGGCGCATCATCCCGTCGCGCCAGTGGTCCCTGACATCGACGTTCAGCTTCTGATCCACCACCCCTGACTCTTCCTTATCCCACTTTCGGACGGGGAAGATTCCATCGACGGCGGCCGAAGGCGTATTCGGCCGCCGTTTTGCTTTCGCAATTCGAAAGCAACCGCGCCGTAGCCCGCCGCGCTGCGCCTACCTGAGCTGAACGTCCCAGACCTTCGAATGATGGGCCGATCCGGCGGGGCCCTCGACTGTCAGCACGACGACCAGGCTGCCGGGCTTCTTGTACTGGTGAACCGGGTTCTGCTCCGCCGACGTCGTGCCGTCGCCGAAATCCCAATGCCAGGAGGTGACCTGCCCGACCGAGAGATCCTTGAAGGCCACCAGGCGGCGGTCCATGTCCACGACCTTCCATGAGTACTGGGCCCCGATCGCCGGCAGGAACTGAGGCTCCAGGGGCATGAGGCGGAATGCGCAAAGCTCCGAGGCGTCTCCGTACATCATGTGATGGCGCGAAAGATTCCAGAAATGCGTGTGCGCGCCGGGCCGCGTCTTGTCGTATTCCATGATGGCCCAGGAAAGCCCGATGATCTTGTTCTCCCTCAGGACCGACTCCACGGCGCGCTGCGGGCCCTCTGGGCCGGCGTAGTCGAACGGCGTGATCCAGAATTCGAGCGTCAGTTTCCCGGGCTGGCCGTCCTTGAAATCATAGCGGGTCGCGGCGTTGGCGTACGGCAGGTCCTTGATCCAGGTCGGGGAACCCCAGGCCATGCACCAGTCCTTGTCCTTGGCCGGCGTGAAAATGTGGTAATTCTGCGCCTGCACGCCGTGGATCGCCCAATTGGCCTCGTCATTGCTGATCCGGTCGTCGGGCACGGCGGCGGACACGCCTACGTGCTCCGGTATCCAGAATTCCTTGTGGGCCTTGTCGATCAGGGGCCCGCCAGAGGCGTCCCCGTCGACCACGATCTCAAAGGTGTCGTTGCGCAGGCCCGTCGAGGAAAAGTCCCAGCTGCCCTTGGTCGCCTCATACAGGAAATAGAGGCGGTTGAGCCCCTTGACCCAGCCCACCTTTACGCGCACGTCGCAGACCTTGGGATCCGGCGGCACGTGGGGGCTTTCGTCGTCGATCAGCTGGCTGCCGTCGACCGCGTAGGAGTCCGGGACGATCGCCCAGTCGGACGGGTCGCCATCGACCCGCGGAATCTGGTTGGCCGGAAACTGGAACACCTTGAAGGTGACCTCCGGCCGGTCGAGGGCGGAGGCGGGGCGAATGCTCAATGCCGCCGCCGCGAGTGTCGCGAGGCAAATTCGGGAGAGATTCATGGGGGACGGGGTTGAAGACCTCAGGCCTCCAGTATTGAATTTTATTCAATACTGGAGGCCTGAGGTCTTCCTAATTCATTTGACCTGGACGTCGCCGACTTTCGAGCGGCGCGATGTGCCGGCGGGGCCCGAGACATCGAGAATGACCGTGCCTCCGGCGCGCTTGAATTGGTGGATGGGGTTCTGTTCGGTCGAGCTCGTGCCATCGCCGAAATCCCAATGCCAGGAGGTGACCTGTCCGACCGACAGGTCCTTGAAGGCCACCAGGCGGTGGTCCATGTCCACGACTTTCCAGCTCCACTGGGCCTGGATCGCCGGCAGGAGGCCGGGCACGATCGGCATGAGGCGGAATGCGCACAGGTAAGAGGCGTCCCCGAACATCGTGTGGTGGCGCGACAGGTTCCAGAAATGGTGCCGGCCCCCCGGCGTGTCGCCGAAGTCGATGATGGCGAAGGACAGCCCGATGATCTTGTTTTCGGTGAGGACCGACGGGACGGACCGCTGCGGCCCCTCGGGGCCGGCGTAGTCGAACGGCGTGATCCAGAATTCCAGCACCAGCTTGCCGGCTTCGCCGGAATGAAAGGCGTAGCGCGTGGCGGCATTGGCATAGGGCAATTCCTTCACCCAGGTGGGCGCGCCGAAAAACATGCACCAGTCCTTGTCCGCCGCCGGGGTGAAAATGTGGTAGTTTTGCGCCTGCACCCCCGCAACGGCCCAGTGCGCCTCGTTGGGATCGATCCGGCTGTCGGGCGGGGAACGGGGCGATCCGGGTTCCGCCCGCGGAGGATAGATCAGGTTGCCTCCGGAAGCGTCACCGTCGACGACGAGTTCAAAGATGTCGCCGGGGAGAGCCGGGGACGAAAAATCCCAGTGCCCCTTCGTCGCCTGATAGAGAAAGAAGAGCTGGTTAAGGCCCTTCACCCAGCCGACCTTGACCTTCAGGTCGAAAGTCTTCGGATCCGGCGAGTCATGCTGACCGCCGTCATCGCGCAACTGGCTGCCGTCGATCGCGTATGAATCGGGCACGATGTCCCAATCGCTCGGGTCGCCGTCGATCCGGGGTATCTTGTCGGCCGGAAACTGGAACACCTTGAAGGTGATTTCCGGCCGGTCGAGGGCCGCCGCGGGTCGCACGCCACAGGCGAGCAGAGCCAGGACGGCCAGGCTGATTCGGGGTAGTGTCATGGGGATTGAGGAAGGTTCCCGGGGGAGCCGGCTGTCATTGGGCCAGCAGCCGCACCGGGCCGAAGAGACCCATCGCCTCCGGTTTGGCCGTCTCCCCTCGCAGGGGCGGGGCACCGGGCGCAAAGCCGGCGCGCCGGCCGCCGAATGAATTCGCATCCCCCGTTCCGCCGAGGCCGCCGGGAACGCCCGTCGGGGCAAAGCCCTTCGGACCGCCCGTGGCCGGTGCCGTTTCGCCGGGACGGCGGCCCATGCCCATGCCAAATCCCGGGCGCTGCGTGCTCGCCGCGCCTTCAACGGCGACTTCAATCGTGTTGGCTCCCCCCTTCAGGGCGGAGGTCACGTCCCAGAGATAGGGCGGCCACCCGCGAGCCTCGAATTCGGTGCCGTTCAGGCTCACCTTTGCGATCTCATGCACGTCGCCCAGGTCCAGATAAACCCTCTTTCCGGCGGGAAGGGAATCGGGCGCTGTGAAAACCTGCTTATACCGCGCCGCGCCGGCAAATGTCCCGGCGCCGAGGTCCTTCCATGACTTGAGCGCTCCGGTAAGCTGCTTTTCACCCAGCGTGATCGACCAATCGCCGTTCAAGTCGGCGACCGGCTGGCTCAGGGAGACAGTCGGCGCCGGATCGCCGGCACTCGCCGGCAGGGGGCCGATCACAAGGAAGCGGGCCTCCTGCGGCCCAAGTGTGAGCGGCACCGAAACGCTGCCCTCCGCCTTGGCGACCGCGGCCAGCGGATGAATGGTGCCGCTCGTCGCATCCCAGACCTGGACCTGGCCCGTTCCGGCGAGGGTGGCCGTTCGGGTGACGGTCTGGTTGGATTCATTGAAGAGGAAATAGACGTCCCCGTCCTTCAGATTGCGGCGGATATACTTGAGCGGCGGGCACGGAGAATCCAGGGCGACATCCGGTGCGGGCAGCGCCGCGATGACGCGATCGGTGACCTCGGGCTTCGGTTCGAGCGTCGCGAAGCCCAAGTCCGGCGCCGCCGTCTCGGCATGCAGGAACGTCCCGTCGACCACCATCGTGGGCGTGCGGCCCACGAATACGACCTTGCCGCCCGCGGCCGCAAAGGCGCGCAGGCGCTCCAGCATCCGCTTGTCGATTGCAGTCATGCTAGGGACGACAACCGCGCGGTAAACCTGGCCGCTGAGGTTCTTCAGGCCGGCTCCGTCGAGGGAGCAGACCGAAACAAGCGAATCGAGGTCGATGTGGTCGAAATCGACCTGGTGCTCCATCAGCTCGGTCACCAGCTTGACCGTGACGTCGTCGGACTCCTTGTCGCCGTACCACATGTTGTCCGTCGGATGGTACAGGGCGACCTGGGCCGCAGGGCGGCCGTTGGCCAGCAGATAGCTGGCGCGGTTGACGTACCAGGCGATGGACGCGGAGGGGTTCAGAAGCTTCGGGCCGTCGTCGGCGGGCGGATTGTTGAGCCCGCGGATCTGCAGAAAATTCATCCCACGGACGAAATTGTAGTCGGCGATGAACTTTCCGGTCTGATAGGGATTGCCGCCCTCCTCATTCCAGACCTGGGGCCGGCCGTAAAGGTGCGCGGCGGAGGTGGCCAGCTTCGGGAAATCGGCGACGATGCCGGGGCCGATCTGGTTCAGGTTGTCGACACCGGTCACCTGGACGTAGCGGAAGCAGCGGAAGAAGGAACCCTCGTTGCGGACAAGGTCCTCCCCCCTGTTCCAGTCGATCATCAACTCCTCATGGTTCAGGTGCGTCATATACTCCATCCCGCGGGCTGCGCACCAATCGGCGAGCGGCTTGTAGAAATTGTCGCGGAACATCCCGCTCCACACATCCCAGTAATCCGCCTTCGCCCTCCGGGCCTCCTCTGTCAGGGTGGGAGCGAAGAACTGGGCGATGTAGGGCTGCAGATCGTAGCCCTTCTCCTGTTTGAAGGTCTCGAGAAGCTTCGGCGTCCAGGGCATGAAGCCGGTGAAGTCGGTTTCATCGCCGCGGAAGCCGAGGATCGTCTTTCCAAACTCGTCGCCCACGAGTTTTGTGTAGGTGTCGAGAATCAGGTGAATGTAGGTCTGGGTGGCCTGGGGATCGAGGTAATCGATGAGGGTGTAGAGGCTGTCCTTGTCGCGCGTGCCGTCCTCGCGGTTGGTGAAGCGCGTCGGCGAACTGCGGTAGACGTGGCGCACGAAGACGATTTCCGACATCCCCGGATCCGGAGCCGTCCAGGACACCTGGCCATCCGCCGGAATGGGCAGCTGCTGGCAGAGCCCCGCGCCGCGGCTGTAGGCGAGGATGCCCAGCGTATCGGGCGGGACCGCAACCTTGAGGGTCTGGCCCGCGACGACCGAATAATGCGCATCGGCGACTATCGCCTGCATGCCGAGCTGGGGATAGTCCCTGCGGATCATCCCGCCGGCCAGGCCGTCGGGATAGCCCGCGTCGCCTTCGATCCAGACCTTCATGCCCCGCTTCTTGCACTCGGCGATCGTGAATTTGACCAGGTCGAGATACTCGGGCGTGAAATATTTCGGGGTCAACCCGCCCGAGTTGTCGATCATGACGACGAACGCGCCGTTGGCGTAGATGCGCTCGATGTCCCCCAGGACTTTATCCTTCGTTTGGAGTCCGCCCCAGATCGCCCAGTGGATCGTGCCGTATTCGCGCGGCGGGGTGGGAAACGCGGCGGCGGCGTCCGCGACCGTCGGCAGGGTGATGGTTTGCCAGGCCGGGACGGCCCCGGGCGCGGGGCCATCGGCTGTCTGCGCGGCAAGGACCGATGCCGCAAACAATAGGGGGGCGAGCGGGGTAAGTTTCATGGTATAAGCCTGTCGTTTGGGAGTGCGAAAAGTTCTATACCGCCGGCGGGCCGGACGTCGATTCTTGGTTTTACTTACCCAGGCAACCCGACATCTGTTTAACCCCATGTCCCAGGAACAATGGACGGCGGTCGACAGCTACATCGCGGATCTCTTTCTGAAGGCCGACCCCGTGCTCGAGGAGGCGTTGATGGACAGCGCCGCGGCGGGACTGCCCGCAATCCATGTTTCGCCGAGCCAGGGCAGGCTGCTTCAGCTGCTCGTGTCGATGCGGGGCGCCCGCAACGTTCTTGAGATCGGCACCCTCGGAGGCTACAGCACGATCTGGCTCGCGCGGGGCCTGCCCGCCGACGGCCGGCTTGTCACCCTGGAGTACGAGCCCAGGCACGCCAAAGTGGCCTGCTCCAATATTGCAAAGGCGGGATTCTCGGGCGTCGTCGAGGTGCGAATCGGCAGCGCCCTGGAAATCCTGCCGCAGCTGGCCGCCGAGGATCGCGATCCGTTCGACCTGATCTTCATCGACGCGGACAAGCCGGGCTATCCCGACTATTTCAGCTGGGCGATGAAGCTTTCCCGCCAGGGCACAGTGATTATTGCCGACAACGTCGTCCGCAATGGAGCGGTCGCCGACCCCGCCACAACCGATCCCCTGGTCCGGGGAATCCGCCGGATGAATGAGCTCGTCGCCAGTGAGCCCCGGGTGAGCGCGACAACGATCCAGACTGTGGGAGCAAAAGGCTACGACGGCCTCATGATCGCGGTTGTCACGGCCGACAGATAGCTTCCGGCTTCGCGGCCGCGATTCGCCCAGGCCGGCTGCAGTACATGGCAGATATCGTGAACACGGTAAGGAAGGCGCCGAGCGGGCTAGCGAACGGCCGAGTAGGAGATCCGCCAGAGCGTGTCGTTGGCGTCCTCGGTCACGAGGAGAGCGCCGTCGCGGGCCACCGCCACGCCGACGGGGCGGCCCCAGACGTGGCCGTCGTCGACCACGAAGCCGGTGAGGAAATCCTCGTATTCGCCCGTCGGCACGCCGTTCTTCAAAAGGACGCGCACCACCTTGCTCCCGGTGCGCCCGGTCCGGTTCCAGGAACCGTGGAAAGCCGCAAAGATGTCCCCGTGGTATTCCTCCGGGAAGGCCGCGGGACCGGAAGCTCCGGCCGGGTAGAAAGTCATCTCCAAAGTCGCCGAATGTGACTGCACCGGCACGTCGGGAACAGTCACATGCCCTGACAGGTCCGGCCGCTCGCCGGGGTGGCGCGGGTCCTCGTTGCTGCCCATGTAATACCAAGGCCACCCGTAGAACGCGCCCGCCTCGATGTGCGAGATGTAGTCCGGCACAAGGTCGTCGCCCAGGGCGTCGCGCTCATTGGTCGACACCCACAGTAGCCCGGTTAGCGGCTGCACGGCCAGTCCGACCGCGTTGCGGATCCCCGCGGCAAAGATCTGCGGGTGCTGGCCTCCGTCAGGATCGGTGACTAGGACATCGGCGCGATTGGCCTCATAGCCCCACGCCGAACCCACGGCATGCGAGGCTTCCCACTCGCGGATCTGCGCGGGCGATTTTGTCGCCATCCCCTCCGCCACATTCGATCCGGAGCCGACCGAGATGAACATCCGCCGCCCATCGAGAGAGAAGACGACATCCCGGGTGGTGTGGCCCCCCGTGCTGTCGGCCAGGAGCGGCACGATCGTCTCCGCCGGTCCACGGGCCTTCAGGTCGCCGTTTCGATACGGAAAGCGCACGACAGAGTTGAGATTGCCAACGTACACCCACTGCGGATTCCCGCCCAGGGGATAGAAGGCGATGCCAAAAGGCCCTTCCAGGTTTTCAGCGAAAACCGAGTCTTCCGCGGGGGTGTCCGCCCCATCCGCCGCACGAAGCACGTGGAGGCGGCCGCGGCGGGTCTCCGCTATGAAAATGTCCCCGTTGGGGGCTGCGCGCAGAAGGCGCGGCCCGGAGAGATTGGAGGAGAATAGCTTGACCTGAAAACCCGCGGGGACCGAAAGGGCTGCGCCAGCCGGGCGGTCGACGGTCCGTGGAGCGTTTCCGGCCGAACGCGTGGCGAAGGGGGCGGGCAGTTCCTCCAGCCGGATTCGATGCCGCATGCCGGGGTGGTCGTTCTGCCAGTCCCCCGCGGTGGTCACACGCTTGAGGGAGGCGGGATTCTCGCGCGGCTCTGCCGGGGCTGCGGGACGAAGGGTCGCCAGGAACGCGATCAAGTTGCTGCGATCGACGGGATTGGAGACGACGACGGCCATGGACGTCCCCGGCACCAGCGAGGCCGGGCCCGACAGGAACTTGTCCAATGTGGCGGAATCCCACGTCAGGTGCGAGGCCGCCAGCGCCTTCGAGTACCCGTAGTTGGGAAGCGAGGCCGCCGGCCGCCCTGCGATGCCTGCCAGGAGCGGGCCCAGCTTGTTCACAGGGCTCGGTTCCTGCCCGGTGGCATGGCAAAGAGCGCAGCCTTGCTGGAACAGGACCCTTCCGCGCGCCGCATCGCCGGCTTGCAAGGTCAGGTCCTGAGCCCGGGCTGCAGGGCTCAGAAGGGCGAGGATAAGGAATCCGGGGCCGAGGGCACGAGTGGAGGTACGCATCAGTGGGAGGGAAACCAATCTTTGCGATTTAACAAGTTACGCCCTCGGAAGCTCCCGGGAACGGCGCGCGGCCAGCGCGCCCCGGCAACTCGGCCTCAATGAAAGGGGTGCGACCGCCCTCTGCTCAGGGATTTTCCAGAATCCCCAGGAACCGATGCAGAAGCGCCGCGGCAGCCCTGTTGTCCTTCGCGTGGGCGATCATCTTGGCCTTCGTCTGAACGTAGCGGCCGGGCGTGAGCTTGTCCGCGTCGGCCTTCGCGATGGAGGACACCTCCGCGGGGGTCATTTCCAGATGAAATTGCAAACCGAGCACGCGCGAGCCGACCGCAAACGCCTGGTGGGCGCAACCGGCGCTCTTCGCCAGCCACGTGCTCCCCGGGGGCAGCGAAAAGGTGTCGCCGTGCCAGTGAAACACCTTCGTTTCGGCGGGAAACCGGAATGGCGAAGCCGCCCCTTCCGGGACCGCGCGCACCGGGAACCAGCCGATCTCACGCTCTCCGTTCTGGTAGACCTTTGCGTCCAATGAATCGGCGATCAATTGGGCTCCGAGACAGATCCCGAGCACCCGCTTGTCGGCGGCGAGCGCCTTGCTGATCAGGCATTTTTCCGGCAAAAGCCACGGATAGTCGCGGTACTGGTAGACGTTCATCGCGCCACCCATGACGATGAGCCAGTCAAAGCCTTTCGCATTCGCCGGCGGCGCCTCGCCGGCGTGAAAACGGGTGCTCGAAAGGGCATGGCCGCGCGCAAGAAGCCATTCTTCGATGGCGCCGAGCCCTTCAAACGGGGCGTGCTGGAACCAGTGAATCTTCACGAGGCGAATACACTGGCCGGCGGTTTCGCGGGATCAAGCACTAGCCGCAGGCGCCCTGCCCGCTCAACCGATCGTCGATGGCCGCCGGTGCTCCACCCGGTCGCGTTGGGCGCGCGGACTGGCGCTCGCCAGGGCGGTCAGCTCCAGGAGGCGCAAATCGGCCTCCATCAGGTGGTGGATCGCGTTGAGAAGCTGTTCCCTGCCGAAGGGCTTCAGGAGAAGCGCGTGGGCGCCAACGCTCTGCGCCATCTGGAGGGCGGTGGGGCTCTTGACACGCGGGCCGCCCCCGGAAATCGCAAGGATGCGGACGCGGGCATGGTCCTTCCGGAGCTGCGAAATCAGGTCAACTCCGCCGCCATCCGGCATCAGAACGTCGGTCACGACCAAGTCATGGCCGCTCTTTTTCAGGATCTTCAGCGCATCGTTCCCGCCGTCGGCACAGGCCACCGTGTGGGAATCCGACTCAAGCCACAGGCGCAGGAGGTTCCGAATCTCCGGACGGTCGTCCACCACAAGAATCGATAGCCGATTCATTAATTGTGAGTGAACGCCTCCGCGGGTTGCTTTGCAACACTTGTCGACGGCGGCGGCTCGGGAGCCGCGACTTCGACCCCGGTTCTTCCAGCGCGCCCGCCCAGCATGCTGTCCATCCGTTGCACGTTCGTCTTGAGGCTCTCCACCTGGTCCTCCATGGATTGGGCCGTGCTCGCGGTCTGAAGGGCCTCCGCCGCGATGCTCTGGGCGATCTTGCGCTGCTTGGCGACCGAATGGCTGATTTCGGAAATGCTGGAGGCCTGCTGCCGAAAGTTCGTGCTGATCATCGACACGATTTCGTTCACCTCATGAATGTTGCGCGAGACGCCTTTGAAGCGCCCGGCCAGTTCGTCCGACTTGGAGATCGCCGTAGCCGTGTCCCTGGCCGACTGCTCGATGAGTTCGGTTGTTTCCCTCGCTGCCTCGGCGCAGCGGCTCGCAAGTCCCCGCACCTCGTCGGCGACGACGGCAAAGCCCGCCCCGGCCGACCCGGCCCGCGCCGCCTCCACCGCGGCGTTGAGCGCCAGCAGGTTTGTCTGGAATGAAAGTTCGTTGATGCGGGCGATGATCTGGTTGATTTTTTGGGCCGAGTTGCGCGCCGAATTCATCGCATGATCGAGCTCGTTGATCGTGCCCAGGCCGGCGCTGACGGAGTCGCGCGCGCGGGCGGTTGTGGCCGCGGCGCTCGTGGCGTGGTTCTTGTTGCTTTCGGCCACGGACGAAACCTGGTCGAGGCTCCTGCCGATGCCGTCGATTGCCTGCGCATAGTTGGTGGAATGCCGGGAGATCTGATCCCCGGCGGTCGTGAGCTCGGTCGAGGCCTCATTCACGTCGTCGGAGGCCTTGGCGATGCTGCGCGACACGGCGAGCAGGCTCCTGCGCGTGCTGCGCGTTATGAGGACGTTGGCCCCCAGGCTAAGAACGATTCCGGCGAGCAGGGCGGCCCCAATGCCTTCCGCGCGCCGCTGGCGCTGCGCGGCGACGCCGAGCAGCTGGTCGTCGGAGAGGGAGAACGCAAACGCAAACACCGTCTGGTAGGCCCCAAAATGGCGCCCAACCAGTTCCTGCAGCGATCCGGATTTTGGCTTGAAATCCGGCAGGGGAGCGCCGTCCCGCTGCGTGCCGGACATTTTCACAAGGTAGTCGTAAAACGCGGCGTCGTCGTCGGTCCCCCGGGTGCTCGTCCGGAAGAACGCCCGCAGTTCCGGCTGGAACTTGAGGACGTAATACTCGTTTTCCGTGGAATCGAACATCTGCCGACGGAGCAAGGCCAGCTCGTCCTTGGTCAGGCTCCCCTGCTGAAGGCCGTAGAGCGTCAGCTTCATGGCGACCATCTCCTGCTGCTGGATCTTTTGAAGCGCCAGGACGGCGTCGAAAACGTTCAGCCCCGGCAGCGTATGGATGGTCGGACGAAAGCACTCGCTGATGAAAAGGGCCTCGTAGGCGAGTTTCATGTAGATCGTGTACGCCTCCCCCGAGGAGAGCTTCTTCCCTGTCACTCCGTTTCGGGCAAGGGGAAGCTGAGTGGCGAAAAAGTCGCGGATCAACGGATCCCTTTCGGCAAATGCCGGTGCCTCGGGCGAGGCGGCATACCGGTTCAGCCTGGCCGACATGTCCGCAATGGCGCGATCGGTGTCGCCAAAGTGTGATTTGAAATCCTGGACCCGTTGCAGGTCGTCTGGATGGGCATAGACCTGGAGCGCGGCCTCCCGCTCCACGCCAAGCTGGTCGCAAAGCCCGACAAAGTCGGCCACCTCCTGGCGGAATGCCGCCAGTCTCTTCGCGTCCTGTTTAAGCTCTTGATATTCAGAGTAAAGCGTATTGAAACACATGACACCAGCCACGATCATTCCAACGGTGGGAATGATCGTGAGGAGCCAGAGTTTCTTGGGGATGCTGAGTCTGATATTGCCGATGCGTGGCATGGGGCAGGTCAATAGCCCACATCGGCACAATTCGGCCCCGGGCAAGGCATTAGGCGAAGAGGCGAGCGGGTACCGTGGACATGCCTCCGCATCACCCGTCAAACAGTAATCAATTGCTGTTTAATGTCTTGGTAATATTCCGCCCTGCCGCCGGACGGCTGGTCTCCCCGCCAGAAACTACGGGGCGGTAGCCTGGGGCCGCGGCGATGAAGCATCCAACCCGGCGTTCGAGACCTGGTAGACGGCGAACGTGGCCAGCCAGTGCTCCCCGCCATATTGGCCGCTGAAAACGTATTTCAGCCCAGCCGCCTCATGGACCTTCACGGCCGCCTCCAGCGCGGGCCGCCGCGGGTCGTCCGGCGCGAGCGCCGACAGGATCCCGCTCATCGTCCATGCCCTACTGAGATTGAGGCCGACCAGGTGGACGATTCGGTCGTCGCTCAGATCGCTCACTTCCGCCGCCTTCGACCAATTGCCCAGGTTCCCTAAACGAAGGCCGGGCACAAATCCGTCCAGCCACCGCGAAAACTCCTCCCTGGTCATGACCCGCCTGAGCAGGTCCGCCTCGTTCAGCCCAGGCGAGAAGAAATCCTCGCCCGAAGGCTCGTAGAAGATGGGATAGTCCCGATCCGCGGCGAAGTACTGTCTCGCGCGCGCCGCGGCCTCCTCTGCCAGCCCCTCATCGCCCACGCCGCGGGCGTAATCGAGAATCTGGGCCAGCGCAAAGGCCGTGTCCGGATGGACTCCCGTTCGCACCGGATAGGTGAGCCGCGGCAAATAATCCTCGGTAAGGGCGACAAGCCTCTTTTCGAGTGGCTCCAGGTTCCTGGCCCACTGCCGCCCGTCCGGATCGTCCCAGGTCCTTAATTCGAGCGCGAGCCGCAAGGTCCATGCCCAACCGTACATCCGCTCAAAACTGTGATTTTCCTTCGGCTCAAGGTACGCTGCCTCCGCCGCAAGGTTGGCAGCGCTAAGATGAGCCCCGAGCCGCGAACGCACCTCCGCCGCCCCCGGCATGTCCGGATACAGCTTCAGCAGCCTGACCAAAAGCCAGTGCCCGTGCACCGATGAATGCCAGTCGAAGGATCCGAAGAACGCGGGATGCATCGCTTGCGGGCCCATGATGTCCGCGTGGCCCCTCAGCACCTCGCCGGGCTTGTTGGGATACTCCCGGTCGATCCCTTTTAGCGCTAGCTGCGCAAATGCGGCCGCCCGCGCACTGTCCAGGCGGGCTTCGTCGGCCGCACTCATGTTTGAAGCAACGCCCAAACCGAGAAAAAGCGCGAACCAAGAATGCATGGGTCCAGCCAAGGTAATAACGTCCCGCGGCGCAAGCCAGGTCGCCATTCGTTCTCAAGTCCGCTCCATCCCAACCGATTGTCAGGATAGGGGATAACCGATTCATGTCGAACCCAGCCTCCACCCCGTCATTCGCCCTGTCCCAACCACCGGCAGGGATGAATGCCCTGTTGCCAGGATCCGACGGGCTCGATGAGAAACGTTCCATTGGCTGGGTCCAACCCCGGACCCCTGCCCTACCCACCCATCCATGAAGCCCACCAAGGAGCAGTTCTACGCAGCATTGCAACAGATTGAGAAGTTCAGCCCCGCGCCCGTGATCCTTTCGAACGCGATGAGCCTGCTTCACGATCCGATGTCGGACATCGCGAGCATCGCAGCCCTGGTCGGAAGCGATTCCGCGCTGGCGGCGGACATCATCCGCTGCGCGAACAGCGCATATTACGGCGTGGGGACCAGCACCACCATCGGCGATGCCGTTCAAAGGATCGGCCTGCGCGAGGCGATGCGGCTCCTAAACGTCGCGGTGGCCCGGATCGCCAGCAACCGCGACCTGGACTGCTACGGAATCCACGGTGTGGACTACTGGGCTGAAAGCCTTTTCAACGGGCTTTTCATGCAGGCCCTGGCCATGGAAACCGGCGAGGACGATCCGGAGGAGGCCTATACGGTCGGGCTCCTGCGTTTCATAGGCAGACTGGCGATCAACCAGGCCCTCGACAACTCCCATGCCGGCTCCCTGTGGGATGGAAGCGAATCCATCACCCAATGGGAGATAGACAGCGTCGGCATGACGCAGGCGCAGGCCGGCGCCCTGCTGCTCGGCAACTGGCATTTCTCCGAGAAGCTCGTCCAGGGAATCGGAATGCAGTATGAACCGGCGACTCTGCCCGAGAGCAACTGGCTGGCGGAGGCGCTCTTCTTCACCTCTTCGGTGCTTCCCCAGGGCGTCGGCAAACCCTTCCTGCCCGAGGTGGGGCCAACCTGGACCGCCACCGCCGTGGGAAGCGAATTCATGCATCGCTTCGGCCTGAGCACGGACTTGGTCAACGCGCTGCTTAGGGCGTCCAGCGAGTCATTCGACGAGCTCCGCCAGAGTTTCGGGGTCTGAGGCCGGGCCGCGCAGCCGCGTCAGTCCTTCCGCTTCCAGATCAGGAATCCCTGGTCGAACTGCAGGTAGCGCCTGCCGGGGAGAAACGGTATCGCCGCAATCTGGTCGCTGGCATTGAAGATCTTCGTGGGCGCGTAGTGCCCGAGAAACCACGCATTGAGGGCCGAATCGGTGCTGTAAAGCTCTCCCGGCCGCTGCACCACCCAGCGCGGCTTCAGCTCCCCGACCAGCGCCAGCCTGTTTTCCCCGACCTTGCGGCGGGCTGCGACCACTTCGGTCGAGGAAAGCCCTGGATAATCAAGCATCTTTAGCCCCGAATAGTAGCCGATGTAGCCCAGCGGCTCCAAGAACACGGTGTCGGCGGGGGATGAACTGTTGGCCTTGAGCCACTCTCCCATCGCCTTGCGCTGGGTTTCGATGATCCGCTGCTGCTGGCGCAGCTGCCAGGCGGATGCGGTGAGCAGCGACAGGGAAAACAGAAACACGGCCGCTCCGAGGGCGGTCGGGATGATCCTTCGGCGAATCGCCTTCAGGCCAGCCTCTAGGACGCCCGCAAGGACGAGAAACGCCAGCATCGCCGCCGGAGGCATGTACCACGGGAAGAGCTGGACCAGGACCAGGTAGAAGAGCGCGATCAGGAACGCCGCCGACAGGGCCCGGGTTGCACGCGCCATGCGCGGGAGCATGAACGCCCAAATCGCGATCAGCGCCAGTCCGCGGCTGACGACAGTGATGAATTGCGGCCAGCCTCCGAAGTCCACGGCGTAAGTGGGCAGGAGGATGAAGTCCCATTTGCCGGCGGCCCAGCAACGAATCGGCATCGTGAAGAAGACTAGCAGCAGGACGGGCCAGCCCGGCACATTATTGCCGATCGCCTTGGCTACCACCGTGTGCGGCACCGGGGAGCCAAAATAGCACCAGGCCCAGATGAACCAGGGCAGGTAGAGGGCGGCGCAGACGAGGCCCGCCTTGAAGAAACGCCTTGCAAGCGCCGTCCGGTCTCCGGCCAGCCGCGCCCCCGGGGCGAAGAGCCACCAGCCCAGGGCGACGCCGCCGAAAAAAATAAAACTGTCCGGCCGGGTCCACATGAGCGCCGCCCAGCAGCAGCCGAGCCCCCAGTCGACGCCCTTCGTGTCGGCGATCAACCGACGGATCGAAAGCGCCAGGAAAAGGAGCATGAATGCCGTCTCCATCCCGTTGGTGGAAAAACTCACGGATTTTGCGTCCGTCATCAGCAGTCCGGCCGCGAACGCGCAAGCCAACCGGCTCCAGCCCAGGGCGCGGGCGATCGACCAGACCGTGGCAGCGGCGCCGGCAAAGGCGCCGATCGTGACAAGCCTGAAGATCCACAGGGTCAGCTCGTCGGACTGCGTTCCCGTCGACCAGCTGATGAGGGCCGGCAGCAGCACCCCCAAGGGGGAGGTGAACGCATGGACCCGTTCGCCGGGCTGGAAGACGAGACCGGCTCCCCTGGCCAGGTTCTGGCTGACCCTGAATGTAATGTAATAATCCTCCCACCGCTGGTCGGTGAAGAGCGCGAACGCGAGCGCGATCGCGGCCGCCAGGGCGAACACGGCGCCCGGCCCGAAACGGCCTGGTTCCTGCGGCAGAACGCGCAAGGTGCTCTTGGTCATTCCCGCCGATCTTGAACGGCAGGAATCCGCAATTCCACGCCAAAAAACATCCGGCGCGACGCCGGCCGCCCCACCCCGCCGGTCAGAGGTGCTTGTGGCTGCCGTCGCAGAACGCGCCGGCTTTCGAATGCTTGCACCCGCACCAGGCGATCTTCTTCTCGGTGGCAACGTCGACTTTCACCGGAGAAAACGCCGTTCCCTTGTGCGATCCGTCGCAAAAGGGCTGGGTCTTCGACTGGCCGCACGAGCACCAATAGCTGGTGCCGGGCTTGGCATCGAGGACATAGGGGAACTTCTGGGCTACCGTGGGCTCGGGCATGATGATTATGTTATGGATGAAGGCAGGCGGGCGACGGCCCGCTCACCCACCCACCCTATCCAGCTTCGCTTGAAACTCAATTTCCGGCGGCCCCAACGGCCGGCGGAGGCATCGCTTCGGGACGAAGCGTCGCATCGCCATCCACGCGCTTCGCGCTGAGTTCGCCACCTGTCACTCGTTTTCGGAGGCAAATCGAACGCCGATCGACTCCAGGGCCGACCTTTCCGCCCTCCATTTCCGTTCGTTGCAGGTCAAAACGCCCGAGTCCAAGACCGTAACCTCGAATCCCAGCTTCCTGCCGCCGCGCGCCGATCCCTTGATGCAATACATTCCATCCTGCCCGGTCAGGAAGATCTTCCCGACGCCTTCCTTCCTCAGCTTTTCGACCAATGACTCGACGGAGAACAGGTCCTCCTTGAACTTCAAATAGACGGGTTCGGCCGCCGACCTGTCGATCCGCGGATCCGTGGAAAATCCTTCGCATCCGCGGAGTCCGGCACCCTTCGTGAAGAGCTTGATGGCCAGACGCGTCCAAAAACCGGTAAACTCGTGCTCCGTGATGATCACGGTCATCCCCTTGCCCCGGGCCTCCCGGATGGCCCGGTTGACCGACCCGATCCTCTCGCGGAGGTAGTCCTGATTCTTGTACAGATTCAGGTAGCACGTCTGCATGTCCACGACGATCAGGACGCTCTTGATTTGTGAGTCGGATAGCATGTCGCCAGCTTCTTTTTCTTTCGTAGCACGCTGTTTCGCAACGTCAACGACTGGCGCGCAATCGTTGGTGGCGGGTCAGTTCGCCCGACCTGACCGCCGCGGAATCATCCCCGCGCTTGCGCCAGGAGCGAAGCCGGGCGAGCGTCTGTCGTCTTGCTGCAATCCAATCCGACGACTCCGGCGGCCCGAGCTCCCGTTTGGGACCCCGCCCGCTGGCTGCCCACGACCCGCGACGAGCTCGATGCCCGCGGATGGGACAGTGTCGACGTCATCATCGTCTCGGGCGACGCCTACGTGGATCACCCGGCCTTCGGCACCGCGGTCGTCGGCCGGATGATCGAACGCGAGGGACTTCGGGTTGCCATCGTCCCCCAGCCGAACTGGCGGGACGACCTGCGCGACTTCAGGAAGCTCGGCGCCCCCCGCCTCTTCTTCGGCGTCACCTCGGGCTGCATGGATTCGATGGTCAACCGATACACCGCGGCAAAGAAGCTGCGCAGCGAGGATGCCTACACGCCGGGCGGCGAGCACGGCTTCCGGCCTGACTACGCGACGACTGTCTATTCCCGGATCCTCAAGCAGCTGTTCCCCGAGGTGCCCGTTTTGATCGGCGGGATCGAGGCGAGCCTGCGGCGCGTGACGCACTACGATTATTGGTCGGACACGATCAGGCCAGGCATCCTCGCCGAAAGCGGCGCCGACCTGCTCGTCTACGGCATGGGCGAGATGCCGCTGCTGGAGATCCTGCGCCTACTGAAGCGGGGCGTTCCTTTCGCCTCCCTGCGGACGGTCGCGCAGACAGCGGTGCTTCTTCCGCCGGGCGCGCCCGTCAGGAGGAACCAGAACTGGGAGGACTTCACGCTCCACTCCCACGAGGAGTGCCTCGCCGACCGGAAGCTCTACGCCGCGAATTTCAGGAACATCGAGACCGAGTCGAACCGCGTGAAGGCCCGGCGGCTTTTCCAGCGGACGGGCGACCGCGCGCTGATCGTGAATCCGCCGTTTCCGACGATGACCGAGGGGCAGATCGACCAAAGCTGGGACCTGCCCTACACCCGGCTGCCGCATCCGCGGTACCGGAAGCGCGGGCCGATCCCGGCCTACGAGATGATCAAGCACTCGATCAACATGCACCGTGGGTGCTTCGGCGGATGCAGCTTCTGCACGATCTCCGCGCACCAGGGAAAGTTTGTCGCCAGCCGCAGCAAGGAGAGCATCCTTCGCGAGGTGGAGTCGATCAAGGCGATGCCCGATTTCCACGGCACGATCACCGACATCGGCGGCCCTTCGGCGAACATGTACAGGATGAAGGGGAAGGAGCAGTGGATCTGCGACGCGTGCTCGCGACCGAGCTGCATCTGGCCGGACGTCTGCCGCAATCTCGACACCGACCACGCGCCGCTGCTCGACATCTACAAGGCCGTGCGTGAGACCGAGGGCGTCAAGCACGCCTTCGTCACGAGCGGGCTGCGGCCCGACCTGTTCCTCCACAAGCATGCCTCGCCCGAGGCGAAGAAGAGCCACGAGCGCTACGTCGAGGAGCTCGTCGGGCACCATGTCTCGGGAAGGCTCAAGGTCGCGCCGGAGCACACCTCGGACGCCGTCCTCCGGGTCATGCGCAAGCCGACCTTCAATTACTTCCTGCGCTTCAAGGAGAAGTTCGAGGCCGCCAAGGCGAAGTTCGGGAAGACCCAGCTGCAGATCATCCCCTATTTCATCAGTTCCCACCCGGGCTCGAAGCCCGAGGACATGCTCGACCTCGCCCTGAAGACAAAGGACCTCGGATTCAAGCTCGAGCAAGTCCAGGACTTCACCCCGACGCCGATGACGGTCGCCACGGAGATCTATGCCACGGGCGTGCACCCGTACGACGGGAAGCCGGTCGCAGTGGCAAGGAATCCCGCCGAGAAGCAGGAGCAGCGAAGCTTCTTCTTCTGGTACAAGCCTGAGATGCGCGCCGCCCTGCGGGCGACCCTGGGCCGGCTCGGTCTATCCGGAGCGGCGCCGAAGCTCCTAGGCGACAAGGCACCCCGGCAGCCGCGGCGTTAGCCCCCTGTGCCGGAACCAGCCGGAAGGGTCCCACTCAGCCGGTTGGCCAGGAAGAAGCACACGATGGAGCCGCCGAGCGAAAGGAAGACAAGCGTGCCGGCCAGCCTCCTTCCGTGCCAAAGGCTGTCGAAACCATCGTTGAGCTCGACGGCGAACACGACCGACTTCCCCCCAATCCGCTCCATGTCGTACAAGTCGCGCTTGGAATAACCGGACTCGAGCGGATCACGGTTTGCGCCGGCGGGAGGGGCTGCCCGGTAGACCAGGGCCGCGGAAAGGAGCCCCGCGGCCAGGATGGCGGTTCCAATCCAGCGCAAACGCCTCCGCAGAGCCGCATCCATTTCGGGCGTGTGCAGTTCCTTCTCGTCGGCCATCGCCTTGTCTGTCGCCCAGCCCCCAGCCGGAGTCAAGGCAGGGCGCAGGCGCCGCCCGGGGCGCGGAACCTGCCCCGGGCTCAGTTGTAGCGGTAGAGCTTGACGTGCTGGATCGTGGGGCCGTCGGCGCCAAAGATCAGGCCGCTGCCCGACTGGTTCTTCGCCGCAGCGGCCGCCTGATCGTAGTCCAGGACGACGTCGTCCCCGTTCACCCGGCGCCTGGCGACCCAACGTCCGTTTTCGAAGCTGCCCGTCTCCACGCGGGCAAGCCCGGCGATTTCCGGCCCGGGGGTGTTCGGCGTGAAGGTGACCTGGACATCGCGGCCCGCGATGAAGTACTCGCCGGGCCCGACGGAAACGACGAGGGCGTAACCCAAGGCCGGCACCGGATTGCGCCGGCTGCGCTGTATGTCGATATTGACGACGTAGTCGCCGAGCGCGATGTCCCGACGCGGCACCTGCGTGTTGAGCCACGCCGCGGCAATCGTCCCCTTTGCCTGGGCATCCACGATGAGCGGCGTCATCTGGGCGAGCAGCCCGTAGGCCCTCGCGAGCGGCAGGTCCCCGAGGGCCGTCGGCACGGGCGCGTCACCGCCCGGCCGGACCTCGCCCCAGTGCTCGGGGGAGTTGACGCCGAACGGCGAATAGCCGATCCCCGCGTGCTGCCCGATTCCGTAGACGGCGTTCGCCGCGCCGCCCAGGTCGCCGTACGACTCCGGCACAAAGAGCGGATTGTTGGGCCTGTGAAACCTCTCGGCCCAATCCCTGAAATTCCGCAGGTGGACGTCCGGCGCATTGATGTCGATCGAGGGGGCGCCCGCCTTCCAGATGTCGATGACCAGCGGTTCGGCGCAGCCGGATGGGTAGTCGCCCGGCTTCTGGTCCTCGGGCTGGACAAGCCAGGTGTTCGTGAACACGGGGATCGGAAGCTCGGCCTTTCCGGCGGCCGCCAGGTGATCCAGGTATCGCGCGTAATTCCAGGCCATGAAGATCTCGTCGGTCGTCGCGGAGGTGCCGAACACCTCCTGCCATGTTCCTGCGGTCCTTGAGCCGGCCGCCTCCCATAGGCTGCGAAGCTCCGGCCACAGGCCCGTCCGGTTGGACTGCAGGTAGGCCGCAAGCTCCGGCGGCACGGGGCCGGCGAAGCTCGACTCGGCCGCGGCGGATCGGTCCCGCGAGTCGCCGATCAGACCGACTTCATTCTCCAACTGGATCATGATCACGGTGTGCTGCCCCGAATCCACCTCGCGAAGATGGCTCATGAAGGCCGTGTAGGCGCGGGTATCCGCCTGCAGATTTGCCTCGCTCAAGGTCGTCAGCACCTCGACCGACTTGCCGTTCTTGATCCGGACCCGCGGAAACCGCTGTTGGTCGATCTTCACCCAATCGGGCACGAAGCTCGACAGGCCGTTCTTCCAGCTGCCAAACCAAAGCAGGATCAGGCGCAGGTTGTTCTTGCGGGCGCCGGCCAGCAGGCCGTCCACGATGGTGAAATCGTACTTGCCTTCCACCGGTTCGATCCAATCCCACGAGACCCCCACGAGTACAGTGTTGAGATTCATCTTCACGACCTTCGGCCACACCGTGTCCATGTAGGGAAGGTCGGACGAGGCGGTGTTGTCCGTCTCGCCCGCGAGGACGAGATAGGGCTTGCCGTCGACAATCAGCTGCGTGGCAGCCCCCCTTTTCTCGATTTTGGGCGCGGGAAGCGCGGATTGGGCCTGGGCTGCGGCGGCCATGAGCGCCAAGGCGCACGGCACCGCCCGAAAAAGCATCGAGTGGAGTTTCATGTTTGGAGGGCTAAGTACCAAAGGATCAATGGGTCCGGCCTCCGCCGCCCGGGCCGCGGCGAATGGGCGGCCCGGGCCGGCGGCAATGCCGATGGCGGTCAGTCCTTGGGCAGATAGTCGCCCACCCAATCCAGGGATTCGATCATCGTGCCAAACTTCCTGCCGTCGGGCCCGCCCTCTGGCCGGCCGGGAAGCTCCCATACAGGATCGGGCACATCCGGAGAAGAATTGAGGTGCGGCTTGACGTCGAAGTTGGCCCCGAATTCGCCCGGACGGATCACCCGGTGCTTCGAGGCGGCGACCAGGGTCTGCGCCGCCTGCTGGGCGAGGTTGGCGTCCTTCATCACATAGGCCGCGTATGCCATGGGGTTGCCGGGCGTGTGCGCGCCGTAATAGTGCCAGGCCGTCCAGTACGCGGGGTGGTCGACGACCAGTTCCATCTCCGCCATGATTTCGGTGGTTCCAAACAGAAGGTCGAAGCCGGAGGCCCCGCCGACGTCCTCGCCGGGTTCGCCGCCGCGTCCGCCCTTCCTGCCCGGACCCTTTTGCGCGGCCTTCGGCGCGCCCTGGGCCTCTCCCTGGGCCGCCTCGGGCGGCATGAACCGCGGAGATCTGCCCATGAATCTGCCCGTCTCCGGATCGTACGCGCCGGCGCCCAGCAGTTGGCCGGGCTTCGGCCCCAGGGCGAGCTGGGTGTCCATGCCGGCCTTGATCTTGTCCAGCCACTTCGTATCGAGCGTCCGCTCGTACTCGGTCAGCCAGTTGGCGCAGTAGCCGGCCCAATCCGTGCCGAAGCTGGCGGTCGTGTACTTGCCCCGGTTGTCGGCCATGCGCGGATCGGTGCGCTTGACCTCGGCATAGGTGAAGTCCGCCTTCAGCTGCTCGCGCATGAGGTCGCCCGTGCGGTCGTCGGTGCTCAGGAAATAGTAGAACCGCTTGAGGCCGGACTGGCTGACCCGCGGCTGCTTGGCGCCGTCGCCCCAGTGGGTGACGCTGTGGCGCGAGCCCAGCGGCGCGAAGCGCCCGAGATGGTGGACGTCCACTTCGCTCGTGTTGCGGGTCATCGCCTCGGCCATCCGGTAAAGGTCGGCGCGGCCCGTTCGGAGGAAGCTGTACCACAGCCAGTAGTCCGGGAGCAGCTCGGTGTTGTTCCAGGCCTGGCCGCCGATGTCGTAGCGCCACTCGTGGCGGACCTCGTCGTACATCCGGCCTACGTCGCCGTAGTCCCAGATGCCGTACCACGCGCGCTGCTCGCCCTCGTCGCGGTAGTAGTCGATCGCGATTTCAAGCTGATCCTCGAGGGCCCGGCGGACGGCGCCGGAACGGTCCGGCAGGCTCCAGAAGCCGAAAGCCCGCTGGTCGTGATAATACTGCGGAGAGCAGACGAGAATCGACGGCTCGGATCCGGACTTGGCCATCTTCACCAGCTCCGCATTGGCCGGCACGCCCGGGCATGCCCAGAGCGTCAGCTCGCTCGTGTTGGCCACCCCGTACGGCGAATCCCAGCCCGCCTTCCAGTCCTCATAGGACATGTCCAGGCTGTGGCCGACGATGTCGTAGGAGCGCATGTCCATCGCCGGCGCGTCCGGCGACCAGAGCCACACCCTAAGTTCCCCCATGGAAGAGGTCGCACCGTGAATCTCGAGGCCCGCCGGGTTCTTTTGCCAGAATTTCTTCACATCGACGGCTATCCCTCCGCTGACGTCGCCGAGATAGGCAATCCCCAGGGCCCGCCTGCCCTCGGTGACGCGCACCCAGGCGCTCTTTGCCTGCGTGCGCTTGGAGATCAGGAAGCCGTTGGCGTTGCCCTGCGTGAGCTTGTAATCGTCCCATTGGGCGCTGTCGGTGATGTACTGCTGCTCTCGCGGGGTGTACTGCTCCTTGTTGGGAATCCGCTTTCCGGCCACCTGGTCCGGATAGATCGTGCGCTGCCCGCCGTAGCCGACGTCGCGGCGCCCGACGATCGGCAGCACCGGCTCGGCCCACATGCCCGTGTCACCGCCGAAACGCACATGCCGGTTGATGACCTCTTCGCGCATCGGAACCGAGAACGAGATCGCCAGGCCCTTGATGAAGTCCTTCTGGCCGTCGCTGTCGAAGACGAATGAGTGGACGATCCTGATCGAGTCGAGGCCGGCGTTGAAGTAGAGGCGCACGACGAAGGGCAGCCAGGCCCGGTCGGACGAGGTGGACTTGTGGTCGCCCTCGATCTTGACGACGGCCCGGACCGGCCCGGACTGCTCCAGGGTCACGGCCTTGATCCGGCTGACGAATTCCTCCTGGCGGACCGTCCCGGCGGTCTCGACGCCCGAACGGTCCTCCAAAAGGCAGATGAGCTTTCCGTCCTGGGCGACCTTGCGGTCGCCGACCGAGATCGACTCGACGAGGCTGGAGCCCTGCTTCGGCACGCGCACGCGGATCGCGCCTGTGTCGATCGTGACCGCCTGGTCGTCCTGCGTGCAACTGATCCTGACCGGCGCATCGGCCGCCGCGCCGACGGAGAGCTGCAGAGGGCCGGCCATGGCCGGCGTGGCGACAATCGACTGCCCGCTCCACATGATCGACCCGTCGGGCCAGTACGCCATCGGCCAGACCTGCGCGGGGATGGCCGCGCCATCTGCGGCCTTGAGGACGAGCGTGTCGCCCTTCTGCACGGCGCCCTTCGGCCATGGCACGCCCCAGCTCACGCTCTGCGCGACGGCGGGGGGGCCGCCGTCGAGCCAGTTGAGCGTGACCGGCTCGGCCGCCGGTGCGACCGCCGCGCTCGCCAGGACAGCCAATGTCGCCGCGATGCCCCCCATAGTGCTGCGGGGGGTCCGGCTCATTGACGCTTTCGGGGTGAAATCATTCGCCAGGGTATTGAGGATCATGGTCTTTTAGGGGTGGAACAACACGGGGCGCGGGGGATGCCCCATGTCCCATTTGCATGACGCAGGGGCGCCGGTTTCGCACCAAAAAAAGAATGCGCATATTTTGACGCCCCGGCCGCCGCGTCCGCAGGGCCAATTAGCTTTGTTTTCCCCCTGACAGTTGTTATATGAAAGTGCATGGATCTCTCACTCCCGCCGACCCCCGAGCGCATTGTGGAGGGATTTGGGCCGCTCATGCCAGTCGCCCACATTCTGGCGCGCCTGCAGAGACTGTTGTCCGACCCGGAGTCCGGGCTCGACGACATTTCGGAGCTGATCCGGCTGGACTTCGCCCTGGCCAGCCGGGTTGTCCAGATCAGCAACAGCGCGTGGTTCGGGGGCAGCACGCCCTGCCGCACCATCCTGGATGCGGTCAGCCGCGTCGGATTCAAGGAGGTCTACCACCTGGTCTCGATCATCGTTTCAAATGCCGTGGTGGCCCGTCGGCTGGTCGCCTACCGCCAGGATCCCGAGACCTTGTGGCGCGAGTCCGTGGCGTGCGCGGACGGCGCCGAGATCCTCGCCGACCGCCTCGGCGAGGATACGGGCGCCGCGTACATGGGCGGCCTGCTCCACGCCATAGGGCGGATCCCGGTCGACCATTACCTCGTGACGTCGCACCAGGGCGCCAAGCCCCTGGCCAACGAGGGGTTTCCGGGCGATTTCAGCGGCGGGGAGTTCGCCCTGCTCGGCTTCAGCCAGGCCGACGTCGGCGCCGTCATGCTCAAGAAATGGGAATTCGCCAGGGCGACAATCGAGCCGGTTCAATGGCAGTACGATCCGCTGAACGCTCCCGAACCGAACGACCGCGCGGCCGCGATCCTCTACGGTGCCCGCCTGCTGCGAACCGCCGCCTGTCAGACAGAGCCGATCGCCGAGACTGGCAATGATGAGGAGATCTTCGCAATGCTTCACCTGAGCCGGGACGAGCTTCTGGGCTTCGTTCCCGAACTGCAGGAGAGGCTCGCCAGGGACATGAAGATCGCGCAGGCGCAACCGGGCTCTTAGTACTCCATTTCAGAAATCGAGTGCTTAGCCGCCGAAGAGCTGGCGCCAGACCGTCGGGCCGTTCTCGCAGAAGATCAGGGCGACTCCCATGAGCGAACCGCCTGCGATGATGCCCGCCGCGACGGGGAGATTGTACTGCTCGGCCTTCGCCGGCTGCTTCTTCTCCATCAGCCATCCGCCGAAGGCGCCGATGAAGAACAGGAAGCCGTAATACCAGTGGAAGGTCCACGACAGGCCGACTCCGGACGCGGAGGGCATCCACTTGGCCTGGCGCGGAAACCATTTGGGCAGCAGGGTCAGCACGGCTCCGGTCAGGGCGCCGAACGCGATCGACCAGATCTTGACCGGTTCGAGCGAATCGAAGCCCTTGCTGAGGGCGATCGCCACGACGCGCCAGGCCTGCGCCGCCGGAGCCGGGAACTGGTCCGATCCGAGGACGCTCGCCGTTGGAACCATGATGCGAAAGGCGAGCACCGTGGCCACGGTCCCGACGAAGATCCCGCAAAACTGGGCGAGGAACTGCTTGCGCGGGCTCGCCCCGAGCAGGTGGCCGCATTTCAGGCCGGTGAGCAGGTCGGCCGAGGAGATGGCGGCGCTCGAGGTGATGTTCGCGCTCATGAGGTTGATGTTCATGTTGCCCGGATTGAGGGCGCCGTAGATCAGCTGCGTAACCTTGCCCATGGCCCCCGTCGGGGTCGTGTCCGTCTCCCCGGTTACGCGGCAGGCCACAAGCGCGAGGAAGAACGACATCGCGACGGCGAGGACGCTTTCCCAAATCGGCATGGCGAAGCTCACCTTGGCGAGCCAGCAAAGCGCAATTAGGGAGACGACCTGGCCGTAGACAAACCACGACATCGGGGTCTCGAGGGCGTCAAGCTCGCTTTGCTGGCGCTTTTTTCCTCCGAAGAGGCTGCGCAGCCCGCTGAACGCCTTGGCGATCGCGCGCCACTGCATGGCGAAGGCCAGGAGCCCGGAGACGACCATGCACGACACCCCGCCCCAAAGGGTCCACTGGACCACGGCGCGGTAGCCGGTCCCGGTGATGACGCCTTGCGCCTGCATGATCGGGACGAACACCGCCCAGCAGAGCGTGCCGCCGACGAAGATGCTCGCGGCCGCCCGGATGCCCATGAGGGTTCCGGCCGCGATGAAAATCGGATCCCAGACAAACGTGACCGTGCGTCCGACCCACGCAGGTCCGAAGACCACATTGTCGACGCGCTCCACGATCGAGCTGAGCCCGAAGGGCTCGAGCTTCCGGCTGACCAGCCCAAGCCCGTCCGACCAGAACTGGCTGGCTGCCGCCCCGACGCCGGCGTACGTGAGCGCCCGGGCTGACTGCACGGCTCGCCTGCCCTCTGAATACAGGGCCTTCAGCACCACCGCCGTCGCTATCCCCGTCGGGAACCGCAGCTGCTCGACGTTGATCATCTGGCGCTTCATCGGGATCGCCATCGTCACCCCGAGGACAGCGAGGAAGAAGATCCACGCAAACGTCAGTCCGAGCGGCACCGCCACGTTGTTGATCATGAAATACGCGGCGAACGCCGACACGAGGGTCGTGCCCGTCGAATAGCCCGCGGCGCTCGAGGTCAGCGCCATGCAGTTGTTCTCGAGGATCGTCATCGGCGTCTTGGCGGCGCCGATGCGCAGGAGGACCGACCAGACCGCGTAGGACACGATGCAGGCGGTGATCGTGACGCCGAAGCCCCAGCCGGCCTTCAGGCCGATGTACAGGTTCGTGAGCGAGAGAACCCCGCCGAGGACGGTCCCCATCATCACGGCCCTCAGCGTGAGCTGCGGCATCGTGTCGCCGCGGCCCCTGTAGACCTCCTCCAGCCACTGCCGCTCGATCTCCTCGGCCGTTCCTTTGAAACCGTCCACACGGAGCGGCCGGTCGTTGTTCGGATCGCCGGTTGGGATTCCGGCCGCCGGGACTTGGGGGTTGGGCATGGGCGTGGCGAGTTGGGTTGCTGGAAAAAACGGCCTGTGTATCACGATATGTGATACACGGCTGGATGGCTTGCCCTGATTCTGCAGCGAAACCGGCCTTTGGCTAGCGCAAACCGCGCTGCTATCCGGCCGGCCGCTTGAGCTCGTCGAAGATGATCTTGCCCAGGTCCACGACAAAGATCGCGATGACCGCCGTGTCCATGGCGGTCGTCCACCGGCTTGCCGGAAGCAATTGCTCGCCTCCCCAGAGGGCAAAGGCGCTTCCCAGGAGGATCGCCTTCACCAGCTCATGGCGCGGCCGCCGCGAAATCATCTGGAGGCTCACATAGGAGCAGCCGACCATGATCAGCGCCACCGCCCCCAGGCGGGAGTGGAGAACGGTGTGGCCGAGGCCGTGGGCCGCGTCCGTGACGATCAGCGTTCCGATCGTGACAAGGGCGGTGGAAAGGCAAAGCAGAACGATCCACCGCAGCAATTTCGATGCTGAAGCCTTCATTTCCGGCGGTGTGGCACGGCCTGGAGGCAACGGAATTCTTGCATTATCAGATAATCAGATTATCAGATTCATGTATGAAAACGGTCACAGTCACTGAAGCGGCGCGAAACTTCTCCGAACTCGTGAGCCGTGTCCACTACCAAGGCGAGACCGCGCTGTTGGTCAAAGGCGGGCGGCCGATGGCAAAGGTGACGCCTGCACGGCGGCCCAGGATGGGACGCGATCTGGCGGCCGTCTGGCCGGCATTGCCGCGGCTCGGAACCAGGGACGCCGGGGCGTTTGATCGCGATCTGGCCGATGCCCGCCGCAAGTTGCCTGAAATCAAGTCCAAATGGGATTGATCCTCGATACGTCGGTATTGATTGCGGCGGAGAAAGGCCGGCTGGACATCCGCCAGCTCTTCGCCGTCCACGAGGGGGAACCCTTCTACATTGCGGCGATCACAGCCGCCGAATTGCTTCACGGCGTAGCGCGGGCCCAGCCCCCCGCCCGCAGGAGGCACCGGTCGCTCTATGTCGAGGCCGTCCTCTCCCAACTGGAGCCGATCGAATTCGACCTGCCCGTCGCCCGGCGCCACGCCGAGGCATGGGCCGCGCTTGAGAGGAAAGGCGAAATGATCGGGCCCTACGATCTTTTGATTGCCGCGACGGCCCTGCATCATGGCTATGCCGTCGTGACACTAAACCTCGGGGAATTCCGCCGTGTGGCCGGCCTTCGGGTCGTCGACCCGGCACGTTTCGTGTCCGCATAGGACTCCGCAATCGGCACGTTCAGTCCCGACGCTCCCTAGGCCCCTGGCACGGGCCGGCCGGCGGCCTTTTCCTCCAGGCGGCCGAGAAGCCGCAGAAGGCCGTCCAGGATCGTGATCGGGTGCGGCGGGCAGCCGGGGATGAAAAGATCCACGGGCAGGACGGAGGCTGCGCCGTTTCGGACCTCCGGGCTGTCCACGAACGGACCGCCGGCGATCGCGCAGGCGCCGACCGCGATGACGATCTTCGGATGCGGCATGGCGTCGTAGGTCTTCCGGAGCGCGAGTTCCATATTCCGCGTCACCGGCCCGGTGACGACGAGCCCGTCGGCGTGGCGCGGGGAAGCGACGAACTGGATGCCGAACCGGCCCAGGTCCCAGCCGATCGCGCCAAGCACGTTGATGTCGGCCTCGCAGGCGTTGCAGCCGCCGGCGCTCACCTGCCTGAGGCGCAGCGAGCGGCCGAACATCCGGCGCAGCTTTTCGTCAAGCTCCCCGGCCAGCCGCACCTCCTCGCCTCCCTTTGCGCCGAGGACGAGGTCCTCCCGGCTTCGCGCGGCGAGCCGGTGGTCACCGGTCTGCCTGATCGCGCCATGCGGGCACGCCTCGACGCAGGCGGCGCAGAAAATGCAGCGCCCGAGGTCGAGCAACGCCGTCTTGCCCGGCGGCCGTGCGATGGCCTCGGTCGGGCAGACCGGAATGCATTCCGAGCACCCATCGGCGCACCCCCCGGGCTCCACCCGCAGGGCTCCGCCGTGCCTGTCCGGAAGCGCGGGAGCGGGCCCGCCGGGATAGGCCATCGTCTGGCAGCCCCGTTGCAGGCGGTGGGCGATTGAGTCGAGGACGAACATGACGCTCAGCGCGGCTTCACAGGTCGAAGCCGCAGTAGGAAAGGTTGAAGCTCTTGTTGCAAATCGGGAAATCGGATACGGCCTGCCCGCGAAGGGCAAGGGCAAGCCCTGGCCAGTTGTGGAAGGACGGATCGACGATCTTGTAGCGCCGGAAACGGCCGTCGGCGCCGGTCAGGGCGGCGTGGCACACCTCGCCCCTCCACCCCTCGACCAGGGCGATGGCCAGGGCGTCCGGGGCGGGCGGAGCGATCTCCGAGTGGATCTCGCCCTCGGGGCCGTTTGCGAGCTCGTCGGCCAGGAACCGGCCCGAGCGCTGCAGCTCAAGCCCGCGAACCCGGGCCCGCGCAAAGACATCGCCTCCCGGCCAGACCGCAACAGGCGGCTGGGCGAAGCGATACCAGCCTGCCGGATGGTCGAAACGGATGTCGCGCACAAGCCCGCACGCGCGCGCAGCCGGGCCTACGAGTCCCAGCTCCGACGCCTGGCGCTGCGTGACCACGCCGACGAGTTCGAAGCGCGAACGCACCGAGGCCGCATCCCAAAGCCACAGCGCCGCCTCCTCGACATCGGCGATGGCCGGCGCCAGCCCCTGGGCAAGCTTGCGGAGCCGCTCCGCCTCCAGGTCGTGCCGGCAGCCTCCCGGCCGCACGAGGCCCCGCCCGAAACGATTGCCGCAGATCAGCGCCGTCAGGTTCAGGAAGTCTCCGCGGATCTTGCCGCAGGCCGATGCCGTCGGAAGAAAGGCGACGTCGCCCGCAAGGGCCCCGAGGTCCCCGGTGTGGTTGGCCATTCGCTCGAGTTCGAGCGCCAGGGCCCGCATCCACTGGGCCCGCAGCGGAGCCTCGCCTCCGGCGAGTGTTTCCAGGACGGTCGCGTACGCCGTCGCATGGGCGATCGAGGCGTCTCCGGAAGCCGTCTCGATGCGGCTCAGGGTGGCCCTGTGCGGGCCGCCGGGGAGCGCCTCCTCTATTCCGCGGTGCTGGTAGCCGAGCGCGATCTCCAGGTGCAGGACCTCCTCGCCCGCGCACTGGAAGCGGAAATGCCCCGGCTCAATGATGCCCGCATGGACCGGCCCGACGGCGACCTCATGGATCTCGCCGCCATCGACCCGGAAAAAGTTCCCGACGGCGGGCCCCGCGCCATGATCCTTCCTGACCGGCTTCAGCCAGGGGTGGCCCTCGGGCTCGAGGCCGTGCTGCTCCCAGATCTCGCGCTCGAAAAGGTGCGCCTGCGGGTGGGTGGCCGTGAGCGCCGGATAGCTTCCGCGCACCGGCTCGCTGCGCGCAAGCTCCAGGGTGTTGTCGTTGTCGAAGGCCATCACGGCGACGATGCGAACCGCCCCACCTTCCGGCACGCCGAACAAGGCGCACAGCCTGCCGCCCCGGTCCATTTCCGCCGCGCTCGCCGCCAGAAAGTTCAAGATTGGAAGCTCGGGCACGTCCGCCCAGGGCGTGCTCGAGGGGTTCGGCAGGGGAAGGAACGAACCGGCGCTCATGGGGCGGGAAAGAGCTGGGTCACCGCGGCCGTCCAGGCCTCGCGGAGAACGGCCGGCGTCGCAAGGCCGAGCCAGAGGGCGATTCCGAGGAGGATCAGCGGCGGAACCGTGACTCCCGCCGTCTCCGGGAACCGCCGCGCCGGGCTTGCCGAGGCGGCGCGCGGCCGGCCGTTCACGATTGCGAAGACCAGCCGCGTAAGCCCGAAGAATGCGAAGAGGAGGCTGGTGAGAAAAAGCGCCGTGACCGCCCGGTGTCCGCCGCTGATCGAGGCCTTGAGGACCAGCAGCTCGCTGAAGAAGAGCCCGAATGGCGGGCACGCCGTGATCGCAAGAAGGCCGGTGACAAAGAGCGCGGCCGACCTGGGCGTTCGGATGGACATTCCGCCCACCTCGTCCGCCGTCCTGGCCCCCGCCGCGCGGCGGATGTTGCCGGTGCTGAGGAAGAGCGATCCCTTGGTGAGCGAGTTGTTCCAGACGTGGAAAAGCGCCGCCCAGGTGCCGATACCGCCGATGCCCGCCCCTATGCTGAGGATGCCCATCTGCTCGACGCTCGAATAGGCCAGCATCCGCTTGAAGTCCCGCGTCGCCAGGAGGAAAAGCGCCGCCACCGCCATCGAGAACAGCCCGATGGCGAGAAGCGTGCGGCCGGCCATGGCGCCCTCCCCCGCAGCATCGACAACCGCGCGCACCCGCAGGATCGCCGTGAAGGCAACGGTCGTGACGCCTCCGGCCAGCATCGCCGCTACGATTCCCGGCGCCTCGCCGTAGGTGTCGGGTTTCCACGTGTGCATGGGCGCCAGCCCCATCTTCGTACCGTAACCGACCAGAATCAGGATCCATGCGATCAGCGACCCAGACCCTCGACAGTCCCATCCCCTGCGCGGTCAGCGCGGCAAAGGTCAGGTTGCCGCCGCCGCCGCCCTGAAGGGAGGCGTAGCCCAGGCAGAACGAGCCGAGGAGCGAGAGCGCGATCCCGGTGCCGCCCACAAGAAGGTATTTCCACGTGGCCTCGAATGCGCGCGGCGTGCCGTTGAAGTGGATGAGCGGCACCGTCGTCAGGGTGAGCCCCTCCGTGGCGATCCAGAGGACGCCCAGGTGCCGGGCCTGGTGGGCGAGGCTCATCAGTCCCAGGGCCGCGAGCATCAGGGCGACGAACACCCGGTTCGACCGCTCTGAGTGCAACCGCAGGTACGACACCCCGTATGCCGCGCATGCGAGGAATAGGAGCGACACCGCGGGCAGGACCGCCCGGGCGAGCGGGTCGAAGCCCACCCACGCCCCGGGCGCGATCTGTGGCGGGGCGATGAGCAGCCAGAATGCGAGCACCGCATGGACGAGGCCGGTCGCCGGCAGCAGCCACGGACGCGTGCGCTCGTCCGGCCACGCCATTGCGAGGCCGGCGGCCAGAAGGGGAATCGCGATGAGCAGGAGCTCTCTCATTCTCGAAGGGTCGTGAGCATCCGCGTGTCGAGCGTGTCGAACGCCCGCTGGATTCGGTCCACGATGATTCCAATGACAAAGACCGCGACGGTCAGGTCGAGGAGGATGCCCGCCTCCACCATGAATGGAACGGCATGGATGAGGAGCAACCCGAACAGGTAGATGCCGTTGTCGAGGATCAGGTAGCCGCAGACCTGCGAGATCGCCTTTGAGCGGGAGATGAGGAGGACAAACCCGGTGATGATCGAGGCGAGCGAACCCGGGACGAGCAGGAGGCCCCGGTGTTCGGGCAGCAGCGGCAGCATTCGGGCCAGGGCCACCGCGGCGATCGTTCCCGCCGCCCCGAGGATCAGCGAGGGAATGAACCCGATCAGGGGATCGAGATCGCGGTCGATGTTGGCCGTCCGCATCGCCCGGCGCAGAAGGCCGGGAATCACGAAACCTTTGAGGGCCGTCGAACATACGGCGACCAGGACCACGAGCCAGTCCACCTTCTCCATGAGAAGCGGAAGGAGACCCAGGACCACGCCCTGGACGGCGGCCACTCTGATGAGCGACGGGAGCCGGCCGCTGGCGAGGGCAAGGAGGTTCAATCCCATCGCGACTCCGATGAGGAGGTTCGGAATCTCATTCACGCGGCGCCTCCATTCCACGCAACGAGCAGCGCGAAAAGGCAGAGGAGGAAGGCCGTGGTCAAAAGAAGAGGCACCCGCTTGAACGCAAACCTGGCCAGGAATGACTCGACAAGCCCCACCCCGACGGTGACGGCCAGCACGCCCGCCCCGAGCGCGGCCGACGAGGCCGCGGCCGGCAGCCGGCCGGTCGGAAGGACGGCCTCGACCAGGAACACGGCGAACAGGGCCAGCTTGAGCGAGGCCCCGTGCAGGATGACGGCCAGCGGAGGCCCGCTGTGGTCGAGGACCATCGCCTCGTGAATCATCGTCAGTTCGAGGTGCGTGTTCGGATCGTCGAAAGGCACCCGGCAGTTCTCCGCAAGGAGCGCCGTGAACAGCCCGGCCGCCAGGAGCGCGGCCCCGGCTATTTGCGGGGGAGCGAGCATCGCCGCCAGGGCGATGCTTCCGCTTTGGACGCTCAGGGCCAGCAGCGCCGTGATGATGGCTGCTTCCGACAGGACCGCATAGCTGACCTCCCGGGCGGCACCCATTCCCTCGAAGGCCGAGCCCGTCTCCATCGCCGCCCAGGCCGTGCAAAAGCGCGCCAGGGCCAGAAGATAGACGAATAGGATCACGTCGCCGTTGAAGCTCAAAACGGCGGCGGCGGGTCCGAGCGGCAGGAAAAGCGACGCGCAAACAACAGCCACCCAGGCCACGGCCGGGCCAATGACGAATCCCGGCGAAACGAGATTGCTCAGGACAACGCCCTTTTGCCAGAGGCGCGCCAGATCGTAGTAGAGCTGCAGGACGGGCGGCCCCCTGCGGCCGGCCACCCAGGCCTTCACCTTGTTGATGATGCCGGGCAGGATCGGCGCGAGGACGAGCCATGCGGCCAGCCGAAGAATTGTTTCCAGGATGAGGATCATCATGCTCCAGGGATGGAGGCCGCGCCGGACCCCGCGATCATGCCTTCGCCTCCGGAACGGCCGGTTCGAGAGCGGCGATGCCTGCCGCCGCGGCGAGGATCTCCGCATCCGGGGCCCCGCGCAGGACCAGTTCGCGCAAGGGTCCGCGGGTCAGCCCGCGGCTGAGCCTGCCGAGAAGTTCGAGGTGAGCCCGCGGCGAGGGGGCGAGGAAGAAGAAAAGCCGGGAAATCGGAATTCCGTCCGGGGGCGGTTCCGCGAGGGTGAGCGCGTCCCGAAGGAGCAGGACCGCCACCGCTCCCCTGTCGTGGCCGAGGGCGACGCGCGCGCGCAAATGCGGAAGGGCGAAGCCGACTCCGACAGGCGCCCAGTTTATGCCGTCCTTCGCATTCACCCATCCGGCGAGCATTCGCCGGACGGCGGGCGCAAGACCGGGCAGGAGGGAGACGATCTTCTCGAAGGTTGCCAGCACCTCGCCAGAGGGCACATCCCGCCAGATGCCACCGGCGCGAATCAGCGACTCGAAACCGACCCCCGACGCAAACGCAGGGGTTTCCGCGGCCAGGAAACCGGCGCGCGCCGCCAGGCCCCGTTCAGCCGCCCACGCCACGACCTGGCCGCGGTCGAAGAGCACGCGTCCACGGTCCGGGACGTGGGGCATCCCCTCGTTGCGCATCCAGTCCTCGACAACCCTCTCGGATACGCCGAAGGACTCGGCAATTTGAACTAGGTTAAGGTACATCGTCGCGTGGAAACGGAAAGATGTCCCAAGGTTGGAAGCGGTCGAAAAACGGTGATTGTTTCAATGGTTTGCCAAGTTCCGGCTCACCCGCGGCTCAGGAGGACCAGGGCCGAAAGGCCCGCGACCCCGGCCAGAATATAAAACAGATAGGCCGGCAGCCGGCCGTGCTGCAGGCGGCGCACGGCGAGGGAGACCCGCATCACGACGGCTCCGGCCGGCAAAACGGCGTATTTGAGGACGATCTCGGGCACGTGCTCCTCGAAACTTGCCCGCGCCGGCCATGACCCTTCCGGGCGGAGCTCGTGGCGAACGGGGCGGACGACCCACGAAAACCACTCGAGAATCGTGGCGGCAAAGGAGCCCGCCGTGTACTGCATCCGCGGGTCCGGGGCGGCGTAGCCGCAGTCCCAAGTCGGACCCCGCTCGAACCGGCCTGCCTCGATGCGGCGCACGAGCAAGAATGCGGCTCCCGCGCCAAGAATCGCCAAGCCTATCGCGCAGAGCCCCAGGGTGACTAGCGACGGCGGGGCCTCAACCCCGACCCAGGGCCCGCGCCAGGCTCCCGCCGCCGAGGCTACGGCGGGCCAGAAAACGGCGGGAGCGAGACCGATCGCCACGCAGGCCGCGGCCAGCATACCCATCGCCGCGAGCATGGGCCGGCCGCATTCGTGCGCGGCGGCGGCGGCTTTCGCGCGCGCCGAGCCGAGGAAGACGACCCCCGAGGCCTTGATGAAGCAGGCCAGCGCCAGGGCTCCGGTCATGGCCAGAATCACGGCCGCCGCGATCGCCGCCAGCGAAGCCCTCCCCCGCCCGTCGGCCGCTCCGAAGAGCCCGAGATAGACAAGCCATTCGCTCACAAATCCGTTGAGGGGCGGCAGGCCGGAGATCGCCGCGGCGCCCAGGGCGAAATAGGCCGTCGTCCAGGGCATGCGCCTCCAAAGCCCGCCGAGCCGGCTCATTTCTCTCGTGCCCGTCGCATGCGCGACCGATCCGGCCCCGAAAAAGAGCAGCGCCTTGAAAAGGCCGTGGTTCCAGACGTGGAGCAGCGCCCCGGCGAGCGCCAGTCCGCCCCAGACCGGGTGCCCGTACCCCGTCGCCACGATCGAGAAGCCGAGTCCCAGGAGGATGATGCCGATGTTCTCGACGCTGTGGTAGGCGAGCAGCCTCTTGAGATCGTGCTGACCCAGGGCAAAGACGACCCCCATGATCGCGCTCGCGGCCCCGGCCACCGCAATCGTCCAGCCGGCCGCGCCGGGCACCGGCAGCCAGCCGCTGAAACGCATGATCCCGTAGATCCCCATCTTGATGACGACACCCGAGAATATCGCCGAGACATGGGCCGGGGCGTTCGCGTGAGCCGAGGGCAGCCAGACGTGCAGCGGGAAAAGGCCCGCTTTCACGCCGAATCCCAGCAGAACGAGCCAGAAAAGGGGCGCCAGCTCCGCATGGTCGCGCATCGGCCCGAGTTCCCAGGTCCCGAGCCGCGCCGACAGGGTCGCGAAGAAGCACAGCAGGCATAGAGCGCCCGCGTGCGAAGCGGCCAGATAGAGCCACCCCGCCTCCCTCACCTCGCGTTTCTGGGACTCCAGCGTGACGAGAAAGTAGCCGCTGACGACGAAAGCCTCCCAGGCGATCAGAAAATGAATCCCGTTGGAGACGAGGAGGACAAACGCCATGCTCAGGAGGAGGATGCACCACCAGAACCGGCTCCGCGGAGCCGTCCGGGGATGCGCCCGGTCGGGCCAGTAGGACGCCGAGTAGACCGCGGCAGCCGCGCCGACGACAGCCGCGAGCACGAGGAAAAAGGCGCTCAGACCGTCGAGCCTCAGGAAAACGGCCTCGCCCCCGATCCGCAACCCCCCGCGCCAGGTCCACTCACCGCCTCCGGCGAGGATGGGAAGCGCCGCCGCGAGAGCCAATGCCGACGAAGTGACGACCGACCCAAGCCAGAGCCGCGGAGCCCTGTCGGAGGCCACGACCCCTAGCAATGCCCCGAGGAGGGCTAGCAGGAGGCAAAGGCCGGTGGAATTCATGGGTGATAAAGGAGCAGGAAAACACGAAAAACACGGAACAGGCAAGGGATCTGCAAAGGCGCAGTTGCCCCGTTTTGCACCAAGGTCGAGCGGCCTTGCGGACTCAATCCCGAATTGACGCCGCACTTGCGCAAGCGTTTCATGCAGAGCATGCACGAACCCAAGGTTGTTGATTCGTCGGTCAAGTATCCGCGCATCATTCTCAAGCTCTCGGGCGAGGTCCTCCGGGGCGGAAAAACAGGGGACCCCATTGATGCGGCGACCCTGGAACGGGTCTGCGCGCAGATTAAGGAAATCCACGAAATGGGTGTCGAGATCTGCGTCGTCATCGGCGGCGGCAACATCTTCCGTGGCCTGAACGGGGAGATGCGGGGCGTCGACCGGACGACGGGCGACTACATGGGGATGCTCGGCACCGTGATCAACGGCTTGGCGATCATGGACTGCCTCGAGAAGATGGGGGTGACGACCCGCGTTCAAAGCGCGATCCCGATGAACCAGATCGCGGAGCCGTTCATTCTCCGCAGGGCGATGCGCCACCTGGAGAAGGGACGCGTCGTCATCTTTGTCGCGGGGACGGGCAATCCGTATTTCTCGACGGACACGACCGCCGCCCTGCGCGCCTCGGAGATGCATGCGAGCATTATCATGAAGGCGACCAAGGTCGACGGGATCTACGACAAGGACCCGAAGAAGTTCCCCGATGCCGTGAAATACGACGAGATCACGTTCATCGACGCCCTCAAGCAGAGGATCAACGTCATGGACTCGACGGCCTTTTCACTCTGCCTGGACAACAACGTGCCCATCCTTGTGTTCGACCTCAACGGGGAGCATTCGATCCGGAGGGCCGTCCAGGGAAAGAAGATCGGCACTCTCGTGAAAGTCTAACCCCACACGCCATGAGCCACCCAATATTAAATGACACACTGGCCAAGATGAAAAAGGCCGTCGACCACACCCTGCATGAATTCAGCGCCATCCACACCGGCAAGGCCACGCCGTCGATGGTTGAGGGAGTGATGGTCGATGCCTACGGCACCCAGATGCGGCTGCGCGATTGCTCGGCGGTGACGACGCCGGACGCCCGGCTGATCCAGATCCAGCCCTGGGACGCCGGGCTGACGAAGGCGATCGAGAAGGCCATCCAGGTCGCCAACCTCGGTTTCAATCCGATCGTTGACGGCAAGGTCATCCGCATTCCGCTGCCTGAAATGAGCCGTGAACGGCGCCAGGAGTACGTGAAGACGGCCCACCGGCTGGCGGAGGAGGGCCGGGTCTCAGTGCGCAATGTGCGCCGCGACGAGCTCGAGAACGTGAAGAAGGCGAAGCTTCCGCAGGACGAGGGCAAGCGCCTCGAGAAGGACATCCAGGCCGCGACCGACCGCTCGATCAAGGACATCAACGACAACCTCGCGAAAAAAGAGGCCGAGTTGCTGACGTTCTGACCGTGCGCGCGCCCAAGACCAGGCGGATTGTCGTCAAGCTCGGCACGGGAGTCCTCACCTCGGGCGGCAGGAGCCTGGACGAAGGGCGGATGGCCGCCGTCTGCGCGCAGATGGCGGCCTTGCGCGAGAAAGGGGCGGAGCTTTACATCGTCTCCTCTGGCGCGGTCGGCCTTGGCATGGGAGCCCTCGGCCTCGCCAAGAGGCCGCGTGACCTGGGCCTCACTCAGGCCTGCGCCGCAATCGGCCAGAGCAAGCTGATGCAGGTATGGCAGGCCGCATTCGAGCCGCACGCGATCACGGTCGCGCAGGTGCTGCTGACCCACGACGACCTGCGCGTCCGTTCGCGGTACCTGGGCGTGCGCGAGACCCTGCGGCAGTTGATATCCTGCGGCGCCGTTCCCGTGATCAACGAGAACGACGCCGTGAGCGCCGCCGAGCTCGAGTATGGAGCCGGACTCACGTTTGGCGACAACGACACCCTTTCCGCGATGGTGGCGAGCCTGGTCGAGGCCGACTATCTGGTGATCCTGTCGACGGCCGAAGGCCTCGTCGATTTTCACGGCACCGGCGGGGTGGTGCCCGTCATCGAGAAGATCACCCCCGAAATCGAGGCGATGGCGGGCGGCACGAAGAGCGAGACGGCCGTCGGCGGCATGGTGAGCAAGATCTCGGCCGCCAAGCTCGCCACCCGCGCCGGCTGCGGCGTCTTCATCGCGAGCGGCGCGGAGCCCGACATCCTACCCCGGCTTCTTTCCGGCAGGGGCCCGGGGTCGTTCTTCGTCCCGAGCGGGATCCCCCTCGACGCCCGCAAGCGCTGGCTCGCCTATTTCCAGCACCCGACAGGCACCCTCCACCTGAACGCCTGCGCCGTGCCCGTCCTTCGCGAACAGGGGCGGAGCCTGCTCGCCGTCGGGGTCACGGGATCGAGCGGAGCCTTCGCGGCGGGCGACGTCGTCAACGTCGCCGGGCCGGACGGCACTGTCTTTGCGCGCGGCGAAACCGCCTTCGCCAGCGATGAGATTGCGGCCATTGCCGGACTCAAGGGAGAGGCGGTCCGGGCGCTTTACCCCAAGCGGAGGCACCTGGAGGTCGTGCACCGCAACAATCTCGTGCTACTATAGGCCGCCGCGACCCGGCCGGACCGGACGCAACCGACGCTTTTGGCGCAAGCCCAGGGCGTGGATGCAGGTTAAAGCTTGGAAAGTCCGGCGACTTCGCCGCAATCGACAACTCGCACATGGATTTTATCCTCGAAGACCCGGCTCCCCGCGATGCCGTCCCGCCGCTCGACTTCAAGGCCGAGCTCAACGACGAGCAGCTCGCCGCGGTGACCGCCGAGCCGGGGCCGCTGCTGGTCCTGGCGGGGGCGGGTTCGGGCAAGACGCGCACCCTCACCTATCGGGTGGCGTGGCTTCTGTCCAAGGGTGTCCGGCCCGGGGAGATCCTGCTGCTCACCTTCACGAACAAGGCGGCCAAGGAGATGCTGCACCGGGTGACCGACCTGACAGGCGTCGAGCCGGGCCGGTTCTGGGGCGGCACATTCCACGGGATGGGGCACCGGGCTCTTCGCATGCACGGCGAGGCCATCGGCATTTCGCGCTCATTCACGATCATGGACGCCGACGAATCCGAGCACCTCCTGCGCGACGCCGTCGACGGCCTCGACAAGGCCTTCTTCAAGGACAAGACCCACCCGCGCCCCGGGCCTCTCCACGACCTGATCTCCCTCGCGCGCAACACCCGGGCCACCCACGCGGAGACGATCACGCGCTATTTTCCGCAGCACGAGGGCCTGGTCGACCGGATCCCCGCCTTTGCGAAGCGCTACGAGGAGAAGAAGCGCTCGGCCAACGTGCTCGACTACGACGACCTTCTGGAGTTCTGGCTCGACCTGCTTCGCAAGTCCCCCGAGGCGGCCGCGTACTACTCCAACCGGTTCCGGCACGTCCTCGTCGACGAGTACCAGGACACCAATCTCCTGCAGGCGGAGATCGTCGACATCATCGGGTCCCATCACCGCGTGATGGCCGTCGGCGACGACGCCCAGTGCATCTACTCGTGGCGCGGCGCGAACTTCGAGAACATCCTTACCTTTCCGGACCGACACCCGGGGACCCATATCCACCGGATAGAGACGAACTACCGCTCGACACCCCAGATTCTCGAATTGGCGAACGGCGTCCTCCTCGCCCAGCCCAAGGGAAGGCACTTCGACAAGGAGCTCAGGCCCTCGCGGGCCAATGGCGAGAAGCCCTTTGTCGTCGAGGCGATGGACGGCCGGGAGCAGGCCCTGTTCATAGCCCAGCGCCTCCGCGGCCTGGCGGACGAGGGCTGCGCCCTGCGCGACATCGCCGTCCTTTACAGGGCCCATTTCCAGGCCCTGGACCTCCAGCTCGAGCTGTCCCGGCGCCAGATACCCTATCAGATCACGAGCGGCGTCCGCTTCTTCGAGCAGGCCCACGTGCGGGACCTGATCGCGCTCCTGCGCTTCGTCTACAACCCGAGCGACACGCCGGCCTGGCAGCGGATCGCCATCCTCCTGCCGAAGATCGGCGAAAAGGGCGCCCAGAAGATCTACGCCGCCGCCCTCGAAGCGGCGAAATCGCAGAAGAAGGATTTTCTCGACGCCCTGGACGCCCCCGAGGTGCTCGCAAGAGTCGCCCCGGACGCGAAGGAGGACTGGCCCCGCTTCGCCGCCTCGCTCCAGCAGGTCGGCGACACGATGCGGACCCTTTCGCCTTCCAACGCCGTCGACACCGCGATCGAGGGCTGGTACGGGGATTACCTCAAGGGAGCCTATGCCAACTACCCTTCCCGCCTTGATGATCTCAAGTCCCTGATCGGATTCGCCGGGCGGTTCCAGGACATGCCCGACATGCTGGGCCAGATCATGCTCCTCAACAGCGAGACGAGCGACCGTTCGGCCGATCCCGACGCCGACGCCATCCGGCTGACGACGATTCACCAGGCCAAAGGCCTCGAATTCTCGGCCGTGTTCCTGATCGGACTCGCCGAGGGCCAGTTTCCCCTTCGCCGCGCGGTCGAGTCCGGGGACATCGAGGAGGAGCGCCGGCTCTTTTACGTGGCCGTAACCCGCGCCCGCGACGAGCTGTACCTCTGTTATCCCAAGGTGAGCACCAAGGGCGGCCCCACCATGCTCATGCCCCCCAGCCGCTTTCTCGAGGAACTGTCGCCCAACCTCTATCAGCAGCTGAAGATCAGGCGGTTCGGCTGGTAGGCTAAAACAATGCCCGACTTGCCAAGGATGATATATTGAGACAAGCCTCGGAAACATTCCCAAGACCCCTGATCCAGCAAGAACCCATGTCCGTCATCCCTTTTCCAGCAGTCGAGAACCTCGTCATCGTCGGCACGGGCTGCGCCGGCCTGACCGCCGCAGTCTACGCCGCGCGGGCCAACCTGAATCCCCTTATCCTCGAGGGCCCCCAACCCGGCGGCCAGCTTACGACGACGAGCGAAGTCGAGAATTTTCCCGGGTTCCCGGAAGGCGTCGACGGATTCCAGCTGATGGAGAACCTGCGCAAGCAGGCGACGAAGTTCGGCGCCCGCTTTGAGCAGGCCCTCGTTGCTTCGGTCGACTTCGCCTCCATGCCCCGCAAGCTGGTTTCAGCGGAGCGGACTATTCTCGCAAGGAGCGTCATCATTTCCACGGGCGCCTCGCCCCGCATGACCGGGATTCCCGGCGAGAAGGAGCTCTACGGCGGCAAGGGGGTGACGACTTGCGCCACCTGCGACGGCGCATTTTACCGGAAGATGGATGTCGCTGTCATCGGAGGCGGCGACAGCGCCGCCGAGGAGGCGCTTTTCCTCACCCGCTTCGCAAACCTGGTGTACTTCGTCCATCGAAGGGACACCCTGCGAGCCTCCAAGATCATGGCCGACCGGGCCACGACGCACCCGAAGATCCGGATGGTCTGGGACAGCGTCCCGGTCGAGGTTGAGGGCGTCGCCGGAGGTGCGGTCAGCGGGCTGAAGGTCAGGAGCGTGAAGACCGGCGCCGTATCCGTTCTGCCGATCAAGGGGCTCTTTGTCGCGATAGGCCACGTGCCGAATACGGCACTCTTCGCGGCGGCGCTGGATGTCGATGCCAACGGCTATTTTCTTCCCGTCGGCGGTTCGCAGGTGAAGACCAAGGTTCCGGGCGTTTACGTCGCCGGCGACTGCGCCGACCACATTTACCGCCAGGCCGTTACCGCGGCCGGAATGGGCTGCCAGGCCGCCATAGAAGCCGAGCGCTGGCTGGCCGAACACGCCGGCTAGACCCCTATCGCTCCGCAGCCGCCGAGTCCATCAGGCTGACCGAGGCGACGAGCAGGGCGCTCACGTCGGCTCCCCCTTCGCGGTCGTCAAAGATGTGGATCCGAGAGCCCTTTGGCGACACGGTGGCGAAATCGGGATGAGGCACCTGGAATTGCCGTCCATCGTTCATGCGGATCACGAACGGCTGAAAAGGAACGGCCCTCAAGTACGACTTTATGAGTTCGCTAAGCATAATTCCCATTATAGCACAGTGGAAACGGAGCGCCAGCCCCGCAGCAAGTCGCGGGGCTGGTCGCACGACGAGACATAAGACCTCAGGCCTCCAGTATTGAATGAAATTCAATACTGGAGGCCTGAGGTCTTATAATAAGCGCCTGTTGCGAGCCTACGGCAGGTTGTAGACCTCGACCAGGGCGATCCCGGCCGACGTGCCGTCGGCGCTCGTCACCTTGGCGGTATAGGCTCCCTGCCCGCTGGTGCCGGACGGCAGGGTGACCACCATCGCGCAGTCGTTGGACCCCGGGGTGATGGTGCTGGCGAAGACGCTGTTCATGATCGCCGTTGTCGCCGGCTGGATCCCCGCCGCAACGGCCGAATTGCCCGGGACCGGGGCGGTTCCCCATCCGGTGTTGGTCGCAATGACGTTTCCGGCAGAGTCATACAGAGCCAGCTTGGGCTTGGCCAGGGTCGGCGCCGGGGCACCGTTCAGCGACGGGCCGACGGCACGGATCAGCAGGGTTTGAGAGGTGCTGCCAAAGATTGTGAATCCGGCGTCCAGGAATTCATATTGGCTGATGCCGGTCCCGTTGCCCGATCCGCCACCCGCCCCGACGTAGCCTCGCGTCGAAATGTTGGCCAGGTATGAGCTTGGCGCGATCGTGGGAAGGGCCTTGAACGAATCGACGTCGTCCACCTCGACCAGCGCAAGCCCGGGGCCGCCACTGTTGATCGTCACATCCACCGTGTAACCGTTCGATCCGCTTACCGTTACAGGCCCGGTAATCGCCGTGTCGTTGGAATTGGACACGAAAACAGGGGCATAGACCGCCTTCATCGCGTTGATCAGGGCCTGTCCGCCGCCCCAGGCCGGATTGGTCCCCAGAAGAGAGGTCGGGGCGGGGTACACGCCATCGAAAGCCAGTTCAGGAGCGGCGAGGACCAGGCCGGCAAACGCAGCGCTGCCACCATTGCCGGCATTGGCCAGATTCGGACCCGCGCCCATGACCAGGATGTTCTTGGTGCCCGATCCATAGATGAAGAATCCCGCATCCAGGTCCTGGCCGGTGCCCGAACCCACATAGCCATACGTGGAGATATTGAATAGGAACGAGTTGACCGAGACTGTAATACTCGCAGCGGATGAGGTCACCGAGCCGTTCTGGTTTGTCGCAATCACTGTGTAGTTGCCGAAACTGCCCGCTTGCGTCGTGCCAATGTTCGCCAGCGTGAGTGTGGAATTTGTCGCACCCGAGATTGCTCCCCCATTGAAGTACCATTGGTAGCTGGGCGCCGGCGTCCCGGTAGCTTGGGCGCTTAAGGTGACGGTCGAACCCGCATTGACGGTTCCCCCAGCCGGTTGGAGGGTGAAGGCAGGAGCCCCCGAGCTGCTGAGCGCGGTGACGAGAGCTCCGACATTCGGTGAGCCGATCCCCGTGACAAGGTCGTATCCAACGCCAGCGCTGTAGGCTCCATTGCTGCCCGATGTGATGTCCCTGAAAGAAGTTGTGCCAATGAGCGGATAGATCCGTGGGCCCAGCAATCCCACGTTGGGAAGGTTGTTCCTGACGCACGCCTGATTGATCAGGGCGCAAAAACCCGCCCATACCGGAGCCGCCAGGCTGGTTCCTCCATAGGTCGGGACGCTGCCATTAATGACGATGAAGGTGTTCTGGCTTTGAGTGGTCGTCTGGGTGCCATTTCCCGTTTGGACCGTGACTTGCAGGTTCCCCGCGTCCGAGGACACGGCGGCCACGTCCGGAACGCACCGCATCGTCCCCGAAGGAACCCCCGTTCCCGACTGCCATGACGGTCGGGAAAAGAATCCGCTGAGCCCTCCGCCGGAACTGGTCCAGCCTGTCTCGGATGCAATCGTGGCTCCGTCCTGGTTCAGCGTCAGGAGGGTCCCTCCGACTCCGGTCACGTAGGGATCGCTGGCCGGGTAGAGGACGCCCAGCGCGCCGCCGGTTCCCTGATTGGATCCGCCGTCCCCGGAAGCGGCAAAAACCGTCACCCCCTGCGCCGTCAGCTGGGCAAAGGTCTGGGAAATGGATTGAAGGGCGCCCGCGGAGTTTTGGCTCTCTATGGCGCCCAGGCTTATCGAAACCTGGCGCAGCCCCGGGATCGCGCGAGCGTCGCTGAGCACCTGCGTACAGGCCGCCTGGATGCTTAGCAGGTTCGAGTCCGGCATGCCGTAAAGGCGGACGGCGGCCCCTGGCGCAATTCCGCTCGCCCATTCGACATCGAGGGTGGCCTCGAAGACCTCCCCGTCTGTTGGCGAGCGGGCCGGAGGCCCGGCGCCGACATTGACAACCGTGTAGTTGGAAAGGCTCTGGCTGATTCCGCAAGTCGTCCAAAATTGGGTCAGATCGCTCGTTTGGGGCACGGCATCGATCAGGATCGCAATCGTTTGTCCCGACCCGGTTAGGCTCGTCGGCGCCTGGTAGGCACTCGCGATTGCCGCCGGCGCCAGCATGCCGGGGCTTCCGGAAATCGGCTCGTAGACCGAGTGGGTGTGCAACCGGACATGCGGCTGGAGTCCGTTGACCGCAAGGACCGAATCCGAAATCTCCGATGGAAGCGAGGGCGGGGCGATCGCCGAGACGAATTTCCCGTCGGCCGTCGCGACTTTCGCAAAAATGGCTCCGAGCGCATTTTCGATTTGAGCCACCGTGCCGCGGGCAAAGACATTCGTATGGTTCGGGTCCTCCTGGGTGATGATGAACCCCTGGGTGATGAGCCAATTCCTGACGGCTGCGTACTCCGCAGCGGAGGGGAGGTAATTGGCCTCCATGTCAGCCTGCGAAACCTGCTGTCCGGCGCCAATCCGGGCCTGTAGCGCATCCATGTTGCGCATCTTCAGGGCCACGGAGAAATCCAATTGCATTCCGCTATCAGCCGCGTCGAGAGCCGAGTTGGTGATCTGCACATTGGAATCGCCCGAAATCGCCTTGATCGAGTCGGCAAAGACATGCCGGTTGCCGGAATACGCGTGGACGGCCGGGATCATCGCAAGCAAAAGGGGAAGCAATGAGCGCCTTAAGGGCGGGAGGTGAACCATGTCTTTATGGCTGGCTGGAGATCGGACGTTTTGACGATTTCGCGATGGGATGCCTTCAAATATTCAATAATCAATAGCCAACAGTCAACCCGGCGGTAGTGAGATTACTTATACACAATATTATATTATATAAATATATCGGATAAAACCGCGAATCAAACGCGGGCCGGCGAAAATCTTCCGCCGATTTCAACCGGCGCCAAGAAACAGCCTTGTCATTTGATTGCTTCGGCATCGAAGAAAAGCCACACCAAATCGCGGGTGACAGTCTGAACGGGTCGGGCGCCGAGCGTTTCAGCCGGCGAAGCACAAGACGCCCAGAAGGCGATGCATCGCACCGGAGAGATGAGCACCCGAGCGCTGCCTCCGACGCAATGCGGCTCAGGCCATACACCTCCGTCATCGACCAGTTCTCCAATCTGCAGCATCCCTTTTCTGCAACGTGATATCGGCAAATACTAATTATAACCTATTGATGAGTAATAAATTGATAGTAATCATTAGAATAGTTCTAATTCTTAGTTGAAACTCAGTCCCAATCCTATTGATTGAGGGGTCCCAAAACTAATCATGGCGTCAAATACCCTCATCCCGGATGCCTTGGCCCAGAGACTGGCTGAAAGCGGTCTGCGTTCCACACCCCAGCGGGAAGTCATCTACGAAGTGCTGCTCAAGAAGCGGGATCACCCCACCGCCGATGAGGTTTTTGCGCGCGTCAAGACCGAGATGCCCAACATCTCGCTGGCGACCGTCTACAACTGCCTCGACTTCCTGGTTCAGCGCGGCTTGGTGCGCCAGGTCAATTTCGAGCGGGGGGCGACCCGCTATTGCCCCAACCTGCATCCGCACGCCCATTTCTACGACGAACAGAGCGGGACCACCCATGATATCGAGCTTCCTGCCAGCCTGATGAAGGAGGTCGGCTCGATTCTTCCCCCCGGGTTCCAGGCGAAGTCCGTCGAGATCATCTTCCGCGGGGCGGCCAAGCCTGCCGCAAAGCCCGAGTCGGCGCCCGAAATCTGAACGCCCGCCCTTTCTCATGCCCTCCATCCTCGAAATTGCAAACCTCCACGTCTCCATAGGCGAAAAGGAAATCGTCAAGGGCCTGTCCCTGACGATCAAATCCGGCGAGATCCACGCCGTCATGGGGCCGAACGGCACCGGAAAATCGACCCTCGTCGAAGGCCATCGCCGGCCATCCCGACTACACGGTGACCGGAGGCGACATCCTGCTCGATGGAAAGTCCATCCTCGCAGATGGAGCCCGACGAACGGGCCCGCGCCGGCCTTTTCCTCGCATTCCAGTACCCGAGCGAGATCCCCGGCGTCTGCATCGCCAATTTCCTGCGGGCCGCCGTCCAGGCCCACATGGGCGAAGGCGAGGAACTCGACGCGACGGCCTATTACAAGCGGCTCTACCAGAAGATGGACCTTCTTAAGATCGACCGGAAGTTCACCTCGCGCTCCGTCAACGAGGGGTTCTCGGGCGGCGAGAAGAAGCGCTGCGAGATCCTCCAGATGGCGATGCTCGAGCCGAAGTTCGCGATGATGGACGAGACCGACTCCGGCCTGGACATCGACGCCCTGAGGATCGTTTCCGACGGGGTCAACGAGCCTGCGCGGACCCAACCTCGGCGTCCTCCTCATCACCCATTACCAGCGCCTCCTCAACTACATCGTTCCCGACTACGTGCACGTCATGTGGGACGGCCGCATCGTCAAGAGCGGCGACAAGTCCCTCGCCCTGGAGCTCGAGTCCAAGGGCTACGACTGGGTCAAGAAGGAACTCGTTACCGCCTGACCGCAAACACCCAACGACGCCCCGATCATGCAAGAAACGGACACAACCCTGCTACCCGCGGATGCCGCCACGGAAAATCCCGTGGTTCGGAATCGACCAGTCCGCCGGCAATTTCAGCTACGACGTGAAATATGAATTCGACGCCGGCATCGGGCCTGACCGAGCGCACGGTCGACTACATCAGCTCCGTCAAGAAGGAGGCCCCCTGGATTCGCGAGTTCCGCCTGAACGCGCTGAAGACGTTCCTCGTCGAAGCCGCTGCCCACCCACTGGGCGACCAGGGACCTCGAAACGATCGATTTCGACAAGATCCGCTACTACCTCTCCAGCGGCCAGAAGCCCAAGCGCTCCTGGGACGAGGTGCCCGGCGGACATCAAGCGGACCTTCGAGCGCCTGGGCATTCCCGAGCAGGAGCGCAAGTTCCTGGCCGGCGTCGAGGCCCAGTTCGACAGCGAGGCGGCCTACTCGAACATCAAGGAGGCCGTCTCGAAGCAGGGCGTCATCTTCCTCAACTCGACGCGAGGCCCTCAAGGAGCATCCGGAGATCTTCCGCAAGTGGTTCGGCAAGGTGATCCCGACCGGCGACAACAAGTTCTCGGCGCTCAACAGCGCGGTCTTCTCCGGCGGCTCGTTCATCTACGTGCCGCCCGGCGTCAAGGTCGCCCATCCCCTGCAGGCCTACTTCCGGATCAACGCCGAGAACTTCGGCCAGTTCGAGCGCACCCTCATCATCGTGCGACGAGGGCTCCGAGGTCACCTACATGGAAGGGCTGCACCGCGCCGAAGTTCTCGACCGCGACCCTGCACAGCGCCGTCGTCGAGCTGGTCGCCATGAAGGGCGCCAAGATCCAGTACATCACCGTCCAGAACTGGGCGTCGAACGTCTTCAACCTCGTCACCAAGCGCGGCCTCGCGCACGAGGAGTCCGAGATCAAGTGGATCGACTGCAACATCGGCAGCCGCCTGACGATGAAGTATCCCGGGCGTCGTCCTCAAGGGCCGCAAGTCCCGGGGCGAGGTGATCTCGATCGCCCTGGCCAACGACGGCCAGCACCAGGACACCGGGGCGAAGATGATCCACGCCGCGGACGAGACGACCTCCAACATCATCGCCAAGTCGATCTCGGTCGGCCAGGGCCGCAGCACCTACCGGGGCCTCGTGCACATCCCGAAGCACCTCAAGGGCTGCAAGAACAACACCGAGTGCGACGCCCTGCTCATCAACACGAACAGCCGCACCGACACCTACCCTGCGATCACGGTGCGCGGCGCCGCAAACCGCTCCCAGCACGAGGCCAGCGTCTCCAAGGTGAGCGAGGAGCAGATCTTCTACATGCGCCAGCGCGGGCTCACCGAGGGCCAGGCGATGAGCCTGTCGGTCAACGGATTCGTCAACGACCTCGCCCGCCAGTTCCCGATGGAGTACTCGGTCGAGCTCAAGCGGCTGATCGACCTCGAAATGGAAGGCAGCGTCGGTTGACATGACAGCACCCGCCACTCCCGCCCTCGCCGGAAGCTTCACCGGCGAATCGTTCACATCGGCCCTCGCCGAACTGCCTGCCGGCCTGCCCGGCTGGTGGCTCGAGCGCAAGCGCGCGGCCCATGCCAGCTTTTCCGAAATGCCGCTCCCCTCGCGCACGGACGAGGGATGGCGTTTCAGCAACATCTCCGGCCTGAAACTCGACGGCTTCGCCCTTCCCGGCGCGGCGCCGGCCAATCTTCAATTCGCCGACCCGGGGCTTTCGGCCGAGCCCGCCCTGGTCTTTGCGAACAACCGCCTTCATTCGGCGGCCGAGCCGGACCCGGAACTCGCCTCCCGCGGGGTCGTGATCACGAGCCTCACGGAAGCCCTCCGGAAGCACCCGGAGATCCTCCGGGCCCATTTCATGGCCCAGGCCCAGCGGCTCGGCTCGGCGAAGTTCGCGGACCTGCACACGGCCTTCGTGGGCGACGGCGCCTTCATCTACGTGCCGCGGGGCGTCGAGATCCCCGAGCCGATCCTCGTCGTGCACGCGGCGTGCGGCGCCGGCGCCGCGGTTTTCCCGCACACCCTCGTCATCGCCGAGGAGAATTCCGAGGTGACGGTCGTCGACTCCTTCGTCTCGGCCGGCGACGTGCCGCAGTTCGCCTGCGGGGCGAACGATCTGTACGCCGGCCACGGTTCGCGAGTCACCTATGTCGGCCTGCAGAACTGGTCCAGGGAGACCCAGTCCTTCCAGCTGAATTCGACCGTCGTCCGCCGCGACGCCCGCGTACAGTCGCTGAACCTCCACCTCGGAGGCCGGCAGTCCCGCCACGAGTCGCTGAGCCAGCTCCAGGCTCCCGGTGCATTCTCCGAGATGCTGGCCCTCACCGTGGCCACCGGCTCGCGGGAGTTCGACCAGCGCACCCTTCAGGTGCACCAGGCGCCCAACACGAAGTCGGACCTCCTCTACAAGAACGCGCTGTTTGACACCGCTCGCACGATCTTCTCCGGGCTGATCATCGTCGACCAGGACGCGCAGAAGACGGACGCCTACCAGAGCAACCGCAACCTGATGCTGAGCGACGAGGCGGAGGCCAACTCCCTTCCCGGCCTGGAGATTCAGGCGAACGATGTCCGGTGCACCCACGGCGCCACGACGAGCCGGATCGATCCCGAGCAGGAGTTCTATTTCCTCTCCCGAGGGATCCCGCGCAAGAGCGCCCACGAGCTTCTGATCTTCGGGTTCTTCGAGGAGGTGCTCAACCGCCTCGAAAGCGAGGAATTGCACGCGGCCCTGAGATCGTTGATACAGTCACGATTCAAATGAACCGAGAAAGAATCCTCACCCGCGAAGTCGCCGGGACCCAGATCCCCTCAGGCGAGCGGCAGCTCCTCCCCGCCGGCAGCAAGGTTCTCATCCATCAGACCCTGGGCGGCAGCTACACCGTCCAGACCGATTTCGGACTCTTCCGTGTCGACGGCCAGGACGCGGATGCCATCGGCGAGGAAAAGTCGTCGGCCGCCGACGCCGAGCACGCAACGCTGGCCGACGGCTCCCCAGATCCCGAGGCCGTGTGGGACCAGCTTCGCAAGGTCTATGATCCGGAGATCCCGGTCAACATCGTCGACCTCGGGCTCGTTTACTCGATGGACATCGTTCCGCTGGAGGCTGGAGCGGGCTACGGCGTCAACGTGGCGATGACCCTGACGGCGCCCGGCTGCGGCATGGGGCCCGCCATAGCAGAGGATGCGAAGAGCAAGGTCATGCTCGCCCCGGGCGTCACCTCGGCCGATGTCCGCCTTACTTGGGATCCCCCCTGGAACCAGTCGATGATCAGCGAAGAGGGGAAGATGAAGCTCGGGCTCATCTGACGCCCTCTTTCAGCCGCTGCAGGGGAGTTCCAGGCACGCCTTCAGTCCGCTCCGGCCGGGCCCCGCTGCTTCAAGCAGGAGCCGGCCGCCGGCCGATTCAGCCGCGGCCCTTGCAATGGCCAGGCCCAGGCCGAGTCCCTGATGGTTGTGCCCGCTTTGCTCAAACTTGGTGAATCCGGCGGCGCTGGCGCACTGTTCCGCCGTCATGCCCGGCCCCCGGTCCGCGATGGCGACCAGGTAGCGCCCGCCTTGGTGCGTCCCTGAAACGCTCACCTCCTGCCCGGGCTTCGAAAATTGGAACCCGTTCTCCGCCAGTTCCGCCACGGCGGCCGTGAGGAACGCCTCGCCGATAGCCACCGAACCCGGGTCGCAGCGCACAGCCAGGTCCTTCGTCCGCTTGGCCTCTTCCGCGGCCCGCATGGCTCCGGCCGCAACGGCGATCGGCGCATCGCATGACACCGAAGGCGCGGGCGCCAACTTGAGGCTCTCCAATTCGAAGTGGACGACTAGCTTGCGCGTCAGTGCCCACTGCTGTTCTGCGCTGGCGCGGACAAGCCCAAGCAGTTCCTTGAGCTCACCCGGCTTGATCGTGTCGGCCTCAGCCTCGATCAGCTGGAGCCCGCCGAGGACACCGTTGAGCGGCGTTGCCAGAACGTGGGACCAGTCGGCGCTGGCTTCGCGGCTGCGCTCGTCAAGAAGCTGCTCAACTCGCTCCCTCAGCGGCTGCTGCCGGCGGAAGCGCGCGGCGATCGCCTCGATGATGTCGTGCTCGGTGAAGGGCTTGGTGATGTAGTCGTCCGCGCCGAGCGACATGCCGCGTCGTTGGTCGTCGCGGCCGGCCCTGGCCGTGAGAAAGATGAAGGGAATGTCGCGGCAGTTCGGGAGCTTTTGGATGGCGGCGATGACTTCAAAGCCGTCCATTCCCGGCATGTGGATGTCGCAGAGGATGAGGTCGGGACGGCGTTCGGCGAGCCTCACCCCCTCAATCCCGTCAGCGGCTGCGAGCACCGAATGGCCATTGAGCTCCAGCAAATCCACGAGGGTTTGCCTGACCGCGACTTCGTCTTCGATAACAAGGATGGTCATGGGGCTGCGAGGCCTGTGTTGGTTTGGGGCTTGGCATCCGTGGGCAGCTCGAACCAGAACCGGGCACCGGCACCGGGCTTGCTCACGACGCCGACCTGTCCGCCGAGCTTTTCAACGATTCGGCGCACGATTGACAGGCCAAGGCCGTGACCGCGGGTCTTCACCTTGGAGATGCGGGTGAAGGGGACGAACATCATTTGCTGGGCAGCCTCGTCCAAACCCGGCCCGTTGTCCTGAACCCAGAATCGCGCAAAGCGTCCGTCCGGGCTGCCTTCCCCGCCGAGGACGATTTGCTGATGGGCTCCGCCGTGCTTTATGGCGTTACTTATGTAGTTGGTCCACACTTCGACGATCCATGGCGCGTACCCGATGGCGGCGGGCCAGGAAACCGGCTTCTGGATATGCGCCGGCTGCGTCTCCAGCAAATGCCCCAAGCGTTTGATGGCTTCGGCGACGAGGGCAGCCGTGTCCAGCGGCCCTGCAGTCACCGACTGCCCCCGGACCCCTGCGAGGACGAGAAGCCCTTCGATGATTCCGTTGAGCTGGCGGCCGGAGTCAACGGCCTTGGTCAGGTGATGCCGCAGCGTCGCCTCGTCGGCCTTTCCAACCAACAACAGGGTCAGCTCAATCCAGCCGGTGAGGGTGGCGAGCGGGTTCTTGAGATCGTGCGCCACCGTGTGGCAGAACGCGTCGAGCTCCTCAACGAGTTCCTGCCTCTCCAGCCGGGCCGCGACTGAGCGGATGACCTCCTCCTCGGTAAAGGGCTTCGTGATGAAGTCGGTGGCTCCAAGCTCCATTCCTCGGCGGGTGGCGGCCCGGTCTGCCTTGGCGGAGATGACGATGACCGGCACCGTGCGCAGGTTGGGATCCGTCCGAAAGATCTCGAGAAGTTCGTACCCCGTCATGCCCGGCATCGCAAGGTCTGTGATGATGAGCGAAGGGATCTCCCGACCGGCGGCGGCAAGACCTTCCGTCCCGTTGGTTGCCAATTCGGAGCGGTAGCCGTTCAATTCGAGCATATCGGCCAGGGTCTGGCGGACGGCCTCGTCATCCTCGATGACAAGGATCGTGGGTCTGTTCATCGGGTTCATGGCAGCGTTGCCCGGGCCTTCAGCCGCGGAAGGACCAGCGTGAATCGGCTTCCACCGCCTTCCGCACTCACAACGGTGATCGAGCCGCCGAGAAGCCTGGTCATGCGCTTGACGATGCTCAGCCCGAGGCCCGAGCCCTTGGTGGCTCCGACATTGGAGCCGCGCTCGAAGGGCTCGAAAATGCGCTCGCGATCGGTCCAGGGTATCCCGATGCCCTGGTCCTCGACCGACAGCCTCATTCCCTGCGAATCGGCCTCCGTCCGCATCGTGATCAGCGTACCGGCCGGCGAATAGCGCGCGGCATTGCCCAGGAGATTGGAGACGATGTGGCGGAGCAGATTGGTGTCGGTGACGAAAGCCGCCAAATCGCCGCCCGCCAGGAGCTCGAAGCGGTGCGCATCGCGGTCGCCAAGCCGGATCTCCTCTATCGCGTCGCGAAGGAAGAGCGGGAGGTCGGTCGCCACCAGCCGCAAATCGGAGTTCTCAGTGTCCGCGCGGTTCAGCGCCAGGACATCGTCGAGCATCTCGGTCAGGCGGAGCACGGAGGAATTGATGCGAACGAAAAGCTCCTCGCGTTTGGCCGGGGCGAGCTGATTGAGGTGATTGTGCAGCAATTCCGCCGACGCCATGGCGGCGGTCAGCGGCGTGCGGAATTCGTGCGAGATGAGGGAAATGAACCGGGACTTCATTTCGGAGATCTCGCGCTCCTTCGCGATCCCGGCGCTGGCCTCCTCCGTCGAGCGCCTCTGCGCCGTGATGTCGTCCTTCAATGCGACGTAGTGGGTCGTCCGGCCGGTCTCGTCGACAACCGGGGCGATCACGACCGATTCCAGGAAGACCTCCCCGTTCTTCTTCCGATTGCAAAGTTCGCCGTTCCAAATTTCGCCGCGCGTCAGCTTTCGCCACATGTCCTGATAGGCCTGGGGCGGCGTCTGGTCCGACTTGAGTATTCGGGGATTCTTCCCGTGCACCTCCTCCTGCGAGTAGCCCGTCACCGTGCAGAACCGCGGGTTCACGTATTCGATTGCGCCGGACAGGTTGGTGATGACGATGGAAAGGGGGGCCTGCTCGACGATGCGCGAGAGCTTGCGCAATCTCTCCTCCGCCCGCTTGCGCTCGGTGATGTCTTCATAAATGCCGAGCATGCCAAGGATCTTCCCGGCATCGTCGACCAGCGGGAGCTTGCTGGTTCGGAGCCAAATGAGGCTTCCGTCGGGTCGTTTCTGCTCCTCTTCGTAGTTCAGCTTGGCAATGCCACTTTCAATCACCCTCCGGTCATCCGCCCGGTACGCTTCGGCGGACTCCTTCCAGGCCAATTCAAAATCGCTCCTGCCGATGATATCCGCTGGATTCGATAGGCCGCCGGATCGGGCAAGAACGGCGTTGGCTCCCAGGTAATTGAGGTCCCGGTCCTTCCAAAAGACATGCTGGGGGATATTGTTGATCACCCGCTGCAGCATCTTGTGCGATTCGCGTAATTCCCCCTCTATCCTCTTCCGCTCGGTGATGTCGCGGATGTTGCACTGGATCACCCTCTTGCCATCCACCAGATAGACGTTGCTGACGAACTCCACGTCCAGCCGGCGTCCGTCGGCGGTCTGGAGCGGCTTGTCTTCGTAGCGGATGTATTTGTTCTTCTGCAGCTCCGCGAAGCTGGCTTGGCTTGCGATGATATCGCTGAAAAGCCCAAGTTCCCAAATCTTCTTGGAGAGGAATTGATTGCGCGATATGCAAAGTGTGTCGATCAGGAAGGGATTCACATCCATTACCATCCCCGTCTCGGCATCGAGAATCAGGATGCCATCCTTGGCGGATTCAAATAGCCGGCGATACCGGTGTTCTGAGGCCGTGAGCGCTGCCTCGGCCTGCTTGCGCTCGGTGATGTCGCGCACCAGCTTCACAA
>CAVVGS010000021.1:0-89988 GCA_963747795.1 uncultured Verrucomicrobiae bacterium | reverse complement strand
TTCATGTAAAGTTTACTCTGGGGGACTGACGACATTGGCACGCCGGTGCCATTAGGAGCAGCATGGCACCATGGCCCTATGTCTATCAGTCGAGAGGTTTTTGGTGGTGTGACACGGGGACGAAACTGGGAAAAAAGAGTCGGAAAAGGAAGCGGTACGGTGCCGAGGCGCAGGCCCAAGAGCAAGCACGCAAGTGGCGCAAGGAACTGGGCGAGGGCGGCAAAACCGGGTTCATGGCGGGCCCGCAGCGCCTGGACGCGTTCAACGCGATCCAACACTCTCGGTCGCGGAACATCGCGGACAACCTGCCGGACGCGGTTTCCTTTTTGCGGAGGCCAATCTGCCCAGCAGCCTTTTACGAGGATTGGCGGATCATCAACTCGGGTATCAGGATGCGGTGTTCGGGACGCGCCCCTGGAGAATTTAGGCGCCTAAGGAGAAGTTCCACGGCCATGCGGCCCATTTCCCGGGCGGGTTGCCTGATTGCCGTCAATGCCGGCCTGAGGGCCTGGGCCCAAGGTGGGTCGTCATACCCCACCACCGCAACGTCGCCCGGGACCGACAGTCCCATGCGGTTGACAACCTCAAGAACGCCCAGGGCCATCATGCAGTTGCAGACAAAAACCGCGGTGGGCCTCTTTCGGAGCGACAGCAGGGCCTCTGCGCCGGCCACACCGCCATCCCTCAGGTTGTTGCCCTGCCACAGAAGAGAAGCCGGACAATCAACGCGATGGGCCGCGAGGGATTCCCTCCATGCCTCGAGACGCTCCATGGAAGTTGGGTTCTGCCGAGGGCCGGCGATGTGCGCAATTGCCCGGTGTCCCCTGGCCAGAAGGTGTTCCATCGCCAGCCGCGCCCCGAGCCGGTTGTCGACACGGACGCTGTCAAAAGAGGAGCCCCTCAGGCGCCTGTCGATCGCCACAACAGGCAGCCCAGTCAATCCAAGGACGGACGGATCGCGATCGTGTATTGGAGGGATTATGATGCCGTCGACGGACTCGGCCCTGAGCAGGTCCAGGTAGAATTGCTGCTTTGCGTCGTTGTTGTCGGAATTGCAAAGCATCACCGCGTACGCCTGCTCATAGGCGGCGTCCTCCACGCCCCTGACGATCTCCGCGAAATGGGGGTTCTCGATCTCCGGGACCATCAGCCCAATCAGGTGCCGGGGCCCGGTGCGCTGGCGAAGCCGGCGCGCCACCCGGTTCGGCGTGTAATCGAGCTTTTCCATTGCCCGTTTCACCCGCTGCATCGTGTCCTTGTCGAGGAGGTCCGGGGAATTCGTCGCGCGAGAGACCGTCGCGATCGAGACCCGCGCTGCGCGCGCGACATCGGTAAGGCCTGCCCTTGGTGCGGGGCCTGCAGGTTTTCTGTAGCGGGGCATTAGAGGAGATTCTGCGGTGATCATCGACGATGACAATCCGGCGCGCCGCAAGCGGGAAAGTAATAATGTAAACGTTTACATAATCGTAACCCAGGCCGGTTGACTAGCGCTTTTCGTATCCGCCGAATCACCGCGTCCTCCGCCCAACACAGCCGGTATTCCAGCAAATACAATGAACTCCTCACGCTTTCATCGCATCTCAGCCTGCGTCCTGCGCGGGTTCCTCACAGGAGTGGCATGCGTCACCCTCTCCCTTTCGCACGCATTCGCCCAATCCAGTGGAGGCACCGGTTCCGTCGCCGGAAACGTTGTCGACACAAGCTCGAAGCTCGCCCTTTCGGGCGCGCGGGTATCGGTGATCGGGACGGCGCTTGAGACCTCCACCGACCAGCAGGGCAACTACAGGCTCGATCGGGTCCCGGCCGGGGCGGTCACTGTGGTTTTCAGTTACGTCGGCTATGAGTCCAAGACACTGGCTGCGACGGTGGAGGTGGATAAGACGACCCGACTGAATGCGATCTTCGGCGATGAAGTGGTCAAAATGGGTGAGTTGAAAGTCGAAGGCGAGGCCGTCGGTACCGCCCGCGCCATCAACCAGGAGCGGGCCGCCCCGGCTCTGATCAGCATTGTGGCGGCCGACGCGGTGGGCCAGCTGCCCGACAAGAATATCGCCGAAGCACTTGAGCGCGTGCCCGGTGTGGATCTGTACCGCGACAAGGGAGAAGGGAGGTTCGTCGAGATCGAGGGCCTGGATCCTGTCTACCAGGCTGTTTCCATAAACGGCATGCCGGCCTCCACCACCGAAAAAGGGTCGCGGGAGACCACGCTCGACGTGATCTCGTCGGACATGATCTCCAGCCTTGAGGTCAACAAGGTCTCAACGCCCGATATGGACGGAGACGGCATGGGCGGCCACGTCAACATCACGACACGAAGCGGGTTCGACCAGCAGGGGCTCCAGGAGATGCTTGCCGCGGGAACCAATTTTTCGACCCAGGAGGACCGCCACGGCGGGTACAACACGGCGGCCTACGTCGGAGACCAGTACCTGGGCGGAAAGCTTGGAATATTCATCGGTGCGACGGGCGAATTTCGCCCCTTCACCGTCTACAACAATGAGGCCGACAACCCCTGGGCGACTCCGGCGGGACAAACGCAGGAGCTGTTGGGCGGCCAGGATTTCCGGCATTACGATGTGCAGCGCTGGCGGCACGGGCTCGACGGATCGGTCGACTATAAACTGAGCGACACGGACAAGGTGTGGGTGCGCTATAGCATGTCCTATTACACCGAGCGCGACAATTACTGGCTGACGGAACTCAACTACCTGAGCTATTCCTCGCTCCTTTCCCTGACAGCTACCTCGGCGACCGTTGTCCTCCCGGCCAAGGACATCCTCAAGGAGAGCGTCGGGGTGGTGAATTCCAAGATCAGCAGTTCGATTGTTGGCGGTTATGACAAGAGCTCCGGCCAGTGGACGAATAACCTGAAGGTGGCGTACACGAATGCGAAGTACACCCGGCCGACCGAGACGCTGGCATTCGCCAACACGTCGGCCATGACGGTGAGCTACGCCTTCTCCGATCCGTGGAATGACACGGTGACCCAGTCGGCCGGCCAGAACTTCAACGACCCGAGCCAGTACGCCTTCAGTACCAAGAGCAAATTCACCAACACGATCGCCGGGGAACACGAGCAATCGGTGCGCGACGACTTGCGCAACGACTACACCCTGGACGGCGTGCCGGCGTTCACGCAAGTGGGCGTCGAGTACCGCAACAAGAACAACTTCGAGGCGGCCAACAGCAACACGATCTCCTCGATTCCCTTCACCTTTGCGAGCGTGGCTGTCCCCGACACACAGTACCAATACGGCGGATTCATCAGCCCCCGGATTCCGGCGAGCGTCATCAGCGAGTTCTACACCGAGCCCTCGCTCTTCCCGACGGCGAACACCGCCTCCGGCATCCTGGGCTCGTTCCAGGCATACGAGGAGATCATGGCCCCGTACGCGGAAGAGGGCGTGACACTCGGAAAGCTGAAGATCCTTGCCGGAGTCCGCCTTGAGGATACGCATTTCTGGATCGGGGGCTGGCAATCCGAAGCTGTCTCTTCCTCCGTGACGAAATACTCCACGGTCGGGTATGTGAAAGACTACGACAACGTGCTTCCAGATGTCATCTTTACCTACGCCCTTGATCCCAAGACGGTGGTCCGGGCCTCGGTGACGAGCACGATCGCCCGCCCGGACTATGGCGACACGATCCCCGGGCGCCAGGTGGATGACGTCAACCACCTCGTGACCCAGGGCAATCCGGAGCTCGATGCGCTGCATTCAACCAACTACGACCTGTCCTTTGAGCACTACTATTCGTCCCTCGGGGCCGTGGAGGCGCACTTCTTCTACAAGGACATCTACAACTTCGCCTATCAGGCGCAGTCCGGCATCGATCCATCGACCGGGTATCTCCTGACAACCTACCACACGGCGCCGAGCGCCTGGATCTACGGCTTGGATCTGTCGGCGCGGCAGCGGTTCGGGTTCCTTCCGGCTCCGCTCGACGGCCTTGGAATGAATCTCAATGCCATGTTCGGGGACAGCCAGGCCACATATCCCACGCGGCTTGGGGAGAACCTTCCGTTTATTGGATATGCCAAGTTTGTGGGCAACGCAGCGCTTACGTACGACAAGAACGGCCTAGTGCTCAACCTGGCGGTCAACCATCACTCGCCCCGGGTGCAGGTGGACTCCGCCCTGGGTGCGAATTCGACCCAGGATTTGTATGAGGATGCCTTCACGGAGATCGACTTCGGGAGCAGTTACTCGTTTAACCAACATTGGCAGGTGTACATCAATATCGCCAACCTCAACAACGCACCGCTGCGCGAGTACTACGGGGGGACGGCGTGGAAGCGTCTCAGTCAATATGAGAAATACGGGCCGGGATTCGAAGCGGGCCTGCGCTTGACGAAATAGTACAGGCAGGTCCAAGTCCAAGCGCCGATAGGCCTTCCCGCACCCAGCAAGAATACAAACTAGCTGTCATGAAGAAGTACCTATTCGTTCTCCTCGCCGCGCTTCCGCTTCCGGTCCTGGCTGGGCTTGAAATAAAGGCTCCGCCGGTCCGGTCGGCTGATGCGCCCCTTCTGGTATGGGACCTGGCTCCGGAGGTCCTTCCCACGGGATTTCGAAACTTCAGGACGACTAACGATCCGCTGAAGGCTGAGGCGCCCGGGCCCCTCCCGGATGCAACCGGGCTCCGTTCCCTCCATGCCTCCGGCAGCTCGGCATTCTCCGCAGCGGGTCTTGGGACAATGCTCCTGAAGGCCACAGGCCCGGTCACGGTGTTCGATCTCCGCCAGGAGGACCACGGTTTCATCAACGGAGAGCCTGTGTCCTGGTACGCGACGAACAACTGGGCAAATGCCGGCAAGACTCAGTCTGAGATTGTGGCGGAGGAGACAGCCCGCCTCGCCGGAATTAAGGCGGGCGATTCTGTTACGCTCTCCGGCGATTCGGCAAAAAAGTCCCAGACTGGAAAGGCTCCGACAAGAACCGAGGTGGTTGCCTCGGCCTCCATCGAGGCGGAGATTGTGCGGGCGGCCGGCGCATCGTATGTGAGGATTGCCGTGAACGACCATGCCCGGCCGACGGACGAGGCGGTGGACCGATTCATATTGGCGGTGAGGGCGCTGCCGCCTGGCGAATGGGTTCATTTTCACTGCCGGGCGGGCCGCGGGCGCACGACCACGTTCATGGCGCTTTACGACATGGTCCGCAATGCCCGGAACGTGTCCCTTCGGGCGATTGTCGACCGCCAGTCGCTCCTTGCCGGGGACTATGACCTCCTGGGCAAGGAAAAGGAGCCCGGGACCAATGCCGGTGCTGCGGCCGACCGTGCCAATTTTGTCAGGGCGTTTTACGAATACGCGCAACAGAATCCCGGCGGCAGCCCCCGAACCTGGACCCAATGGCTTGCGTCCCAACCATAGCTGCGGTGCAGGTTGGCTGCTGACATCTCCGAAGGGGCGCGCATCGTCATGGGCCGCATGGGCACGGCTATAACCGAATATGCCGACTACCGGGGATAACGAGGCCATCCCTGTGGATGGAAGCCGCCCTGACAGGAGCGCGGCCATTATGGCCGCAACCATCGTGGCGACCGCAATCGCCGCCTATTGGCGCAGCTTGTCGGTGCCATTCCTTTTGGACGACCAATCCTCGATCCCGGACAATCCAACGATCCGGCATTTGGGGCAGCTGTGGTCCACCCTCTCACCGCCCCGAGGAGAGGGACTCACTGTTGAGGGCAGGCCGCTGCTCAACTTTTCGTTTGCGGTCAACCACGCTATCAGCGGGGCACAAGTATGGAGCTATCATTGGCTCAACCTGCTCATCCACATTTTTGCTGGCCTCACGCTTTTCGGAATCGTGCGCAGGACCCTGCGCTCAAGACCCGTCGCGTTCGCCGTGGCCCTCCTCTGGACGCTCCATCCCCTTCAAACCGAATCGGTCACTTACATCGCCCAACGGGCGGAGTCGTTGATGGGCCTGTTATATCTGCTGACGCTTTACTGCTTCATTCGATTCGCCAGATGTCGCAGGCCGCCAGACCTGGACCGCGGTCCGGCAACGCAGGCCTTGTCGCGGGAGTCCGATCCGGGTTCCGGAATTTGGGCTGTGCTCTCGGTTTCTTGCTGCTTCCTCGGGATGGCCACGAAGGAGGTGATGGTTTCCGCGCCGCTGTTGGTGTTTCTGTATGACAGGAGTTTCATTGCGGGCAGTATCCGCGCCGCTTGGGAAAAGCGTCGCGGATACTACCTGGCTCTGGCATCAACGTGGATACTCCTCATTTTTCTTGTGATAGGGTCAGGCAACCGCGGAGGAACCTCGGGAATTGGAAGCGGTGTCTCAGTCTGGAGCTACTGGCCGACACAATTCCCGGCTTTGTTGCGTTACCTTAAGTTGAGTGTTTGGCCGCATCCCCTGGTATTTGATTACGGTGTGGAAGGAATACCGTCTGGGTGGATCGTCCTGGGCGAGGCGATGGTTGTGCTCGCTTTGGCGGGTTTCACGCTTGCCGCGCTTTGGCGAAAGCAGCCAATCGGGTTTCTCGGAGCCTGGTTCTTCGCAACACTTGCGCCGACCAGCCTTGTTCCAGGAAACCGGCAGACCTTGGCCGAGCACCGGATGTATCTCGGTCTGGCGGCGCCTGTCGTATTGGTTGTTTGCGGAATTCATGGATTTTCCGGACGCCGGAGGTCCGATCCCACCCACTGCAGTTCGGCCTGTCTCTTGACGGTTGCCGCGATTGCGGCCGGTTTCGGGGCACTTACCATTCGCCGCAACGGCGATTACCGGAGCGAACTGACCCTTTACAAGGACACGGCGGAGAAGCGACCGGCCAACGCATTCGCCCAATGCAATTACGGCACGGTCCTGCTCGCCAATGGGCGTTTTGGCGATGCGATTAAACACTTTGGGAAGGCTTTGCTGCTCAAGACCGATTATCCGATCGCACACGACAACCTAGGAAATGCCCTGCAGCAGCAGGGCCGGCTGACGGAGGCTGTGGATCATTACGAAACGGCGATCCGGCTCGATCCCAGGTTTACCGCCGCTCACGACAATCTGGGCGGCGTGCTGCTCCGTTTGAATCGCAATGACGAAGCGGCACGTGAATTTAGGGAAGTTCTTCGCCTCCGGCCGGCCGATGCGGAAGCGCACAATGGCTTGGGTATCCTGGGAGCCGCGGCGGGCCGCCTCGACGAGGCCATAGGCCAGTTTCAAAAAGCCTTGCAATCCGACCCGAAATACACAGCGGCGCGCTACAACCTTGCCAATGCCTTGCTGAATTCAAGGCGCCTGGCCGAGGCGATTGCCCAATACGAAGATGTGCTTCGCGCTGAGCCGGACAACGCGGGTGCGCACGACAATCTTGGCAATGCCTTGTTCAGGCAGGGACATTTCCCAGAAGCGGCCGCCCAGTATCAGGCGGTCTTACGCCTTGTCCCTGATCACGCCGTTGCCCACTACAATCTCGGCAACACGCTCCTGAAGCTCGGGCGGGTGTCAGAAGCAATTGGGCAGTATCGGGAGGCCCTTCGCATCCAACCTGGGTTTTCCGCGGCAAGACAGAGGTTGCTCCAATTGGAAGCCCAGTGAATCAGTGACGCCCTGAGCGCGGCGCGGATTCCTGATCCTTTCGGGTAAGAATAAAAACAAGAATTATGCCGGAACTTGGTGGCATAAAATCGCCATATTTATTGTCCGATAACGCCGACTGTGACACTTGTAAGCCATTGATGTCCCGCATCTGACCCAGAACTGGGTTCATGGGAGCCGCGCATCATCGGCAATCCCGGCGGATTTGGCCAGACACAATTTTGGCCGGTGCGAGTCTTGAGGCTATCCGCAAACTGACAACGGTCAGTTTTCGGATACCCTCTGGACAAATGGCCCGCGGCCGGTACCAATGACCCAAAGCCATGTTCGAATCGCTTACCGACAAGCTGGGCGCCGCCCTGCGGAATCTCCGAGGGGTCGGCAAACTGTCGCCAGAAAACATGGCGGCGGCCCTCCAGGAGGTGCGCACGGCCCTTCTCGCCGCCGATGTGCACTTCAAGGTCGCCCGCGAATTCGTCGAGCGGGTCCAGGCCCAGTGCGCCGGCCAGGATGTCCTCAAGGGCGTCACGCCCGGCCAGCAGATCATCAAGATCATCCATGACGAACTTGTGCGGCTTCTGGGCGAGGGCGCGAACGAACTGAGCCCGGCGCGCCCGCTCAAGATCATGCTGGTCGGCCTCCACGGGTCGGGAAAGACGACGAGCGCGGCAAAGCTCGGGCGCGTGCTCAAGAAGCGCGGCTACCGTCCGGCGCTCGTCGCGGTCGACGTCCAGCGCCCTGCGGCCATCGACCAATTGGAAATCCTCTCGAAGCAGGAGGAGCTCGGCTTCTACGCAGACCGCCTCTCCAAGGATGTTCCGGCGATTGGCGCCGCCGCGCTTGACGGCGGCCCAGGCCGCCGGCGCCGATGCAATCATCTTCGACACCGCGGGAAGGCTCCAGATCGACCAGGACCTGATCGAGGAGGTGAAGCGCCTCCGCGCGTGCGTCCAGCCCGACGAGGTCCTGCTCGTCGCGGACGGCGCGCTCGGCCAGGAAGCGGTCAATGTCGCCAAAGCCTTCCACGAGGCACTCCAGCTGACCGGCTTCATCCTGACCAAGCTCGACGGCGACGCGCGCGGAGGAGCCGCCCTGTCCATCAAGTCGATCACCGGGGTCGGCATCAAGTTCGTCGGCACCGGCGAGAAATCCGCCGACTTCGAGCCGTTCTATCCGGACCGGCTCGCCTCGCGCATCCTGGGGATGGGCGACGTCGTTTCGTTGGTCGAAAAGGCCCAGGAGGCCATTGATGAAAAGGAGGCCGGCGCGATGGCTGAGAAGCTCCGCAAGGCCGACTTCAACCTTGAGGATTTCCTGGCGCAGATGCAGCAGGTCAAGAAGCTGGGCTCGATGGAGAGCATCCTCGGGATGATGCCCGGCATGAGCGGCGTGAAGATCGGCGACGGGGCCGAGCGCCAGATGGCTCCGCGCGGAGGCGATCATCAAGTCGATGACCGTTCAGGAGCGCCGGAAGCCAGAGATTCTCAACGGAAGCCGGCGGCAGCGCATCGCCTCGGGCTCCGGGGTGAAGATCGCCGAGGTGAACCAGCTCATAAAGCAGTTCCAGCAGATGCAGAAGATGATGAAGATGTTCAAGGGGGGCGGGGCCCGGAAGATGATGCGCCAGATGGAGGCGATGAAGGGCAAGGGCGGGTTTCCGGGGATGTGAGCCGACTCGGCCAATTCAAGAGAATGCGTCGTCGGCCGGATTCACAATCCACGCCCCTGGTGGAGGAATGAACCTCAACGGTTTGGTCCTGAGTGCCGCAGTGTTGTTCGTTCCCGCCGCAGTCCACGGTCGGCGGTTTCGCTCCAAAAGATATATGCCCAACTGTCGCAGTTCGGAGGGGACTCAGGACGGCAGCACCGACAGGTCGGAACTTGGAATGCCGGCGAACCAGTCCCTACCTGCCGCCAGCAGGCAACGACAGTACAGCGCCGGTTAGAAGGACCGCCAGGCGCTTCACCTCGCTCTGATCGCACTCGATCCGCCAACTTCCGTCGGCCTGTCGCAAAACGAGGCTCGCCCCTATGGTCCGGCCGTCTTCCGTTTGCACCAGGATTTTCGCGGCGCAGCTCGCAGGATCGCCGTCGATCGGGTACGCAGCCTGCACCTGGTAACCGACGGCATTGTACCAGTACGCGACGAGCAGCGCTGTCATATACGCGGGGGATTGAAGCTGGGCTCGGGTTTCAGCCGGCAGGTTCGCAAAGAGCGCCGCGGCCGCAACTTCTCCGTCGGGAGTCAGGACGATCAGCTTGGACAGCTGGTCGATATCGCCATGATAACCGGCCCAAAGTGCGGAATCGATTGTACCGAGCGGCGTGCCATTGCCAGCGTAGATCAGGGCCTTGAGCGACTCCATCCCCGGACGCAGTTCATGGGGCGAACCGGTTGAGCCTTCTATCCTGGCCTTCCACGCTGCCGTTTCCCTGGCACCGCCTGTTGCATTTGCGCCCTCTTTCTCGCTAACAGGACGAGCCGAGCCCCGTTGCACGAAAGCAGAAAGGCGCTGATTCTGGGCCTGAAGGGTCTGAGCGGTCCGCTGTAGATCGCGCAGTCGGGCATCCTCGCGCCCTTTCTCAAAAAACAAGGCCACGGCGATCGCGGCCGCAAGGATCATGAACAAACTGATTCTCAGCCTTAAGATGCGCATGGCTGAGCCAGCCGAGCAGGAGCCTCGATTACCCGGACGCGGGGTTGGTCCCAGCTCCAGCGAGATTTGCCCAAATCTCCGTCTCCAACGACGCGGAGGGGGTGTCGAGACCCGCATTGGTCGCGGCGCTGGCAGCCTTCATCCCCGGTCTCAGGCCGAGCAGGGAACTGGGTTGGGCATCCGCCACGCGGGCCTGCCGTTCCGCCAATTTGGAATGGAGAAGGGTCAATTGCGCTCCGGCACTCGTCGGGGTCGTGTTGGGCTGCACCTTGGAGGCGAGTTGCTCATGCTGGTCCCGCAGACCGCGAACCTCCTGCTGCAGTCCGCGGATCCGGTGTTCCGTCCGCAGATCCTGAACCAGCACGGTTCCGATGCAGGCGGCTGCAAGAACAATGAACAGGCCGGCTTTCATTTTGAAGGTGGTCATGAGGATTTGGGGCAAAAGAAAGCCGGAGGCCGCCGGAATCTGGGCCGCGAGTGCCGCTCCGGCGATCGTCGCAGCCACGTCCAAGGGTGCCGCGACCAGCCCCTGGCTCGCCAGGGCCGATGCCAGAACGGCTGAAGTCGATTCAATCCCCCGCCGGGCGAGGGTGGTCCGCATCCGTCCAAGGGCCCGGTCCAGCCGGAAACGGGCGGCGTCAGCAGAGAGGCCCAGTTTGGCGCTGATTTCTACAAATGAGTTCTCCTGGTAGTAGCGAAGAAGGACCAGTTCGCGGTCCCGCTCACTTAAACCGTGCAGCGCCTCGTCGATGATCGGCGACAGCCGGTCATAGTCTAATCGGCCAGAGGGATCTGCGTTGGTCTCCATCAGCGTATTGGCCTGCGCGTGCCGGGCCTGCCTGCGGCGTTCGCTGCGGATTTCACGGGTGGCGATGAATCGGGTGCAGTTGTGGAGCCAGCCGGCGATCGAGACCCGGCGGGAGAGGGTTGGAGCCTTGACGGCCAGGCAGGTGAAGACCGCTTGGGACACATCTCGGGCCCGGTGGGTGTCGCCACCGAGCTGCCGCAGGGCCGCAAAATAGACCAGGTTGAAGTGGCGCCCCACAAGTTCAGTGAACGCCGATTCGGAACGGTCCTGGCAGTACCGGACGAGGAGGTCGGAGTCATCGGTCATCGTGGTCCCACCTTATAATCCCCGCCGGAGCGGAAACCGATCAAAGAATTGCGCCACGCCCCGACCGGCTCCAGAAAGAGCGGCCGGTACTTTAGCCCCGACGGCACCCTTGACTTGCACGCGTTATCGCCTTTATTCAGGCTTTATGACGACGCTTTCTGCCACCAAGGCCCGAACCAATCTTACGCATTGGCTTAAGCTTGCCGCAAAGGGCGAGGATGTCGGCATCCTCTGCGGGGACCAGGTCATCGCTCTCCGGCCGGTGAAGGTGTTTTCCGAAGATTTGGATTATGCTAGGCGAGAATACGGGGTTACCGAAAAGGAGTTGGAAGCGTTTGTGAAACGGACGGACCGGGAAATTGCGCTGGATCGCAAGGCGGGGCGCATCCGCAGGTTCTCGGGCGATTTCGATGCCTCCCTGCGCCATTGACTTTATTGGTCGATTCCGGGCGGACGCCAGTCGGTTGCCCGACGGGAAGCGACGGGAGGTCGAAGCAGTATTGCAGCAACTTCCGGCAGTGTTCGGACGTCCCCATCAGCACAGCGGATTGGGAATTCGCCGCCTGAAAGGCAGTTACTTCGAGTGTCGCGTGGGGCGCGATCTTCGGATTGTTTTCAAGCTCGATGGCGCCGTCCTCGTCATGACACGAATCGGCAATCACGAGGACATCCGCAGTTTTCTGAAGTCCATCTGACTCGCTTGCCACCCTCACGCCTCGGGCACAGCGCGTGAAAAGCATAACTACAGGACTCTTTCCGGGAAGCCAGCATGGCCCGCGAACCCCTGCTCAAGCGACCGGACGACTCGGACGCGGCGCCGCCCAAACAATTCAGGCCTTGCCGCCGAAGGTCACGTAGTCGTCGAGCTCGAGCCAGTCGAACCAGGTGGAGATGTCGTCCCGCTTCGGCGCGTTCTTCTTGTGGACCTCGTTGAAGAACCCGCGGCCCTCGACGGCCGAGGGGACACGCTGTTCGTACCAGGAAGACCAGGCGACGATCTCGGACTCGGTGCGGCGCGGCCGCAGGTGCGCCATAACCCAGCTCAGCAGCGCGCCGTCTCCCTTGCCCGCCTTCACCTGGCGCATGAATTCGGAGGCTTTGATGCCGGTAAAAGCGAAGAAACGCTGGTCCATCGGGCAGTCATAGTGAAAATCGCCGTTCTTGCCGGACAACGTGGCCCGCGCCTTGTCAATAAGGCGGGGAAGATGGACGAACCCGCCGAGGCGGGTCCGCGGGCTGCGGGGCGGATGCCGGGTGAGATCCGGAGCGGCGTAATTGAGTCCACCGGAAGGTGAACTCGGCTTTAGGTAGGCCGTCTTGAGAGGTTTGGCGCACATTGTACATCAAAGGCATCTGGAAAAGACGATTATGCAACCTTTCCGGCAGAGCGCGCGGCCGGCCGATTGCCCGGCGACGGGCCCGGTTTTGGTTTCCCCTTGATTATCAGGTCGCCGAGCCGATTAACTCAGCAGGTCCAGACAGACAGCCCGGTCCATGCATATATTACTAGTCGAAGACGACAGGACTTCACGCACCCTGTTGAAAGTAGTGCTGCAGTCGGAGGGCCATACCGTGGAACTCGCCTGCGACGGCGAGCAGGCCTGGGACATCCTCGCAAAGGACTCGGGACAGATCGACGTGTGCATGCTCGACCTGAGCCTGCCCGGGATGAGCGGCTTCGATCTGCTGGAACGCATGCGCGGCGACGAGGCCCACAAGCGGACGCCGGTCATCATGTGCACGGCCCTCAAGGACCGTGAATCCGTGACCCGGGCCGCGAGGCTGGGCGTCGCGCATTTCATCGGAAAACCCTACAGCCGCCTCGTCATGCGCGAGAAGCTGCTGCAGGTGGCGGCGGGCCTGAAGAAGGCCACTCCAAAGGAAGACTCGGCAAGGGTCTGCGAGAGGCTTGGAATCGGCCCGGAAATCTACGCCCAGATGGTCGAATCCCTGCTCGCGGACGCTGGGGAGGTCCTTGCCAGTGTGCGCAACCCAACGGATGACGCCGGTGCAAAAGCGGTGTCGAGCCGGATTCCGGGACTCGTCGGGTCCTTCCTTAATTTTGAGCTGTCCGCACTTTCCGGGAAATTTCAGGCGCTGAAAAAGATCCTGGACGAGAGGGGCGCGGGGGCGGCATCGCCCGAGGCGGGCGCCGACGCCGAGCTGATCTCATGCCTCGACGACATAGGGGCCCTGATCAAGCAGGCCGCCGAACGACTGAAGCCAGCCGCCGATTCGCCGCCACCCGTTTCGCCCGCACCCGCCCCTGAAGGCGGCGGTTGACCGCCGGGCCGGCCTGTCTTAGGCTGTCCATGTTTGGTTTGGGTCAACCTTTCTTAACCCCGTGAAAAACTCCCTACGACTCCTCATCGCCATCAGTTTCGGGCTGGGCCTCGCAAGCTTCGCCCAAGCAGCCGACATCTCAGGAAAATGGCAGTCAGAATTCGACTCGCAAATCGGCGTCCAGAAATATGTCTATGTATTCAAGGTCGACGGCGAGAAGCTGACCGGCACCGCCGCCAGCGAACGCAACGGGGAGAAGGGCACGGTCGCCATCCAGAAGGGAACGGTCACCAAGGACGGGATCTTTTTCGTCGAGCCCCTGAATTTTGACGGCCAGGAGGTCTCGATCGAGTACACCGGCAAGATGACCGGCGACAACGAGATCAAGTTCACCCGCAAAGTCGGCGACTTCGCCACTGAGGAGGTCGTGGCGAAGCGGGTGGTCGAGAAGTAGCCGCTCGGCCCCCCCATGAAACGACCATTTGCCGTCATTCTGGCCGGCGCCGGAATCTTGCTGGGCCTTGTCCCGACCGCCCGGGGCGCCGATCAGCTCCGCCAGCAGCTCTCCATGGACGCCGGCTGGCAGTTCAAGCTTGGCGATTTCGCCGGCGCCGACAAGGCGGGCTTCGACGATTCCGCATGGCGCAGCCTGGATGTCCCGCACGACTGGGGAGTCGAGGGATCATTCGATGCCCTGAATCCGGCCGGCGGCGCGGGGGCCTTTCTGCCGGCGGGGACCGGCTGGTATCGCAAGCATTTTGGGCTGCCCGCCGATTTCGCCGGGCGCCGCGTCTTCGTTGAATTCGATGGGGTCATGGCCAACAGCGACGTTTGGATAAACGACGCGCACCTCGGCCGGCGGCCGTTCGGATACGTCAGCTTCCGCTATGAAATTACAGCCCACCTCAAGCTGGGCGACAAGGGCCCCAACGTCCTGGCGGTTCGGGTCAACAATGCCGACCAGCCTGCGTCGCGATGGTACACGGGGTCGGGCATCTACCGCCATGTGCGCCTGATCGTGGTCAACCCCGTCCATTTCGACCAGGGCGGCGTCTTTGTGTCCACACCCAGGGCGTCGGCAGACCAGGCCGTCGTTCGGATCCAAAACTCCGTGGTAAACCAATCGGACGCGGAGTCCGAGGCCACGGTGCAGGTTGAACTATTCGACGACCAGGGCGCGAGCGTCGGGACGGCCGAAAGCGCGCCGCAGAAGATCGCCGCCCGGCAGACGGCCGCCTTTCAGCAGGAACTCACCGTGGCAAGCCCAAAGCTTTGGGGCCTCGACAATCCGAAGATGTACTCTGCAGTCTGCCGCGTGAGGGCCGCCGGAACGACGCTCGACGACTGCCGGACCCCCTTTGGCATTCGAGACGCGCACTTCGAGGCGGCCACGGGATTCTGGCTCAACGGGAAAAACATCAAGTTGAAGGGAGTCTGCCTGCATGCCGACGGAAGCGCCTTTGGCGCGGCGGTGCCCCTCGACATCTGGGAGCGGCGGCTGCGAATCCTCAGGGGGCTCGGGGCCAACTCGATCCGGACGGCGCACAACCCTCCCGATCCCGAATTCCTGGACCTGTGCGACCGCATGGGCTTCCTGGTGATGGACGAGATGTTCGACTGCTGGACCGTGGCCAAGAACATCGCCGACTATCACCTCTACTTCGAGGACTGGTCGAAGACCGACGCCCGCGACACGGTGCGGCGCGACCGCAACCATCCGAGCATCATCCTCTACAGCGCAGGAAACGAGATTCACGACACGCCGAATGCGGAGCTGTCAAAGCGGATACTCGCCGGACTTGTCGCGGTATTCCACGAGAACGATTCCACGCGGCCGGTAACCCAGGCTCTCCTGCGGCCGAACGCGACCCACGATTACGACGACGGCCTGGCCGATCTGCTCGATGTCATCGGCACGAACTACCGCGACACCGAACTGCTGGCAGCCCACGCGGCCAGGCCTTCGCGGATAATCGTCGGCACCGAAAACCATCACGACCGGGCCGCTTGGCTCGCGGTGCGGGACAACGCGCCCTATTCCGGCCAGTTCCTGTGGGCCGGCATAGACTATCTCGGCGAGGCACCCCTGTGGCCCCTGGTGTCCTCCAACTCCGGGCTCATCGACCGGACGGGAAGCCCGCACCCCCAGGCGCTCGAAAGGCAGAGCTGGTGGGCCGCCGGGCCCGTCGTCCACATCGCCCGCCGCGTTCGCCCTGCGACCTCGCGTGGGACCGATGGCGCCGCACCCGCCGCGGCGGCCAATTACCGGCTGCGGCCGCCCGAGGTTTTCGCCGATTGGACGCCGTCTAACGCGCAGCCCCACGACGAGAACGTCGAGGTCTACAGCAACGCAGAGCAGGTCGAACTGTTCCTCAACGGCCAGTCCCTCGGGTCCAAGCCGCTGCCAGCCGACGCCTCGCCCCGGGTCTGGACCGTGCCCTATGCCGCAGGAACCCTCAGGGCCGCGGCCTCAAACCAGGGCGCGGTCGTCGCCTCCGAGGAGCTGCGAACAGCCGGTCGGCCGGCCGCGATCGTCCTCGCCTGCGACCACGCCACCATTGCCCCCTCGTATGACTCCGTCGCGACGGTGGAGGCAACGATAGTCGATGCCAATGGCGTCGTCGTTCCGGACGCCGCCGACCTCCTGAGTTTCACGGTCGCCGGCCCCGGCATCATCGCCGCGGTCGACAGCGGCGACCACCGAAGCCACGAACCGTTCCGTTCAACCCAACGTGCAGCCTATCAGGGACGCTGCGTAGCCTTCGTCAGGGCATCGGCATCCTCCGGTCAGATCACGCTCAGCGCGACGGCGCCCGGTCTCGCCGCGGCAAGGGTCGACATCGCAACCTCCGCGCCCTGACAAACGACTCGCCAGGTGAGGCGCGCCATCTGTCTTTTCATCCTCGTCGCCTCCGCGGCCCTTCGTGCCTCGGACGCGCCTGCGGCGGAGCTTGCGAACCTGGCATCGGGTGCCGAAAAGGAACTGAGGGGCGATATCCTGCCCTTCTGGCTCAAATACACGCGCAATCCGGAAAACGGCGGGTTCTACGGGCAAATCGATGCGGACATGACGGTCAGGAAGGATTCGGCGAGGGGGGCGCTGCTGACTTGCCGCATTCTCTGGACATATTCGGCGGCATACCGGGCCTACCACGACCCGGCCTACCTGGAGATGGCGCGATGGGCGTACCGGGATCTCCTGGATCATTTCTGGGACACTGAGTCAGGCGGCATCCTCTGGACGATCACAGCGGACGGCAGGCCCCTGGACACCCAAAAACTCGTCTACCTGCAGGTGTTCGGAATCTACGCGCTGGCCGAATTCCACCGGGCGACGGGCGATACCGTCGCATTGGAGAGGGCGGTCGCAATCTACAATCTGATCGAGCGGCACGCGCGCGACAGGCGGTTCGGCGGGTACTTCGACTCGCTCGACAGGGCCTGGGCCAGGCCCGCGGGCGGGCGGCGCAACCCGCTGGGCAGCGCCCCGAAGTCCCAGAATTCGCACATTCACATCCTGGAGGGCTATACCAATCTCCTGCGCGTGTGGCCGGACGCGGGCCTGCGGGCCAACCAGCGCGAACTCGTCGACATCGTGATCAGGCGCATCATCGATCCGCGCACCCACCACCTGATCCTCTTCATGAGGGAGGACTGGACGCCCGTCTCGGACGCAGTTTCCTACGGCCATGACATCGAGCTGAGCTGGCTCCTGGTCGAGGCCGCGAAGGTGCTGGGCGATCCCGCCCTGATCGCCCGGGTCCGGCCGATATCGCTCGAAATGGCGAGAGCGACCCTGGCCGAAGGCGTCGATTCCGACGGCGGGGTGATGAACGAGGGCGGACCGCGTGGCTACACCGACACGGGCAAGGACTGGTGGCCGCAGGCGGAAGCCGCCGTGGGATTCATGAACGCCTACCAACTCTCGGGAGACACGCGCTTCCTCGTGGCATCGCGCCGGAGCTGGGACCTCATCGAGGCGAAATTCGTCGATCGCGCACACGGCGATTGGATCGAGAAGATCAGGCGCGACGGAACGCCGATCCCGCGGCCCAAGGTGACCCTGTGGAAATGCCCGTACCACAGCGGGCGCTCGTGCCTTGAGCTGATCGAGCGGGCGCGCGAGCTCACCGGCGCCGGCGCTCCCCCATCAGCCGTCAAGCAATAGCTCAAGCATCCGCCGGTCCAGCTTGTGGCCCCGGTAGTCCTCATAGCGGACGTCATCCCGGTTGCTGTCGAGAATGCCGAATTCGCCGCGCAGATTCCACATTGACCAGCCCCAGCCGGCCTCCTTCCAGAGCGCCAGCTGGTCGCCCATCCAGGCGAGGCAGACATCATGGGGCGTCCGGGTGTAGCAGCCCCATTCGCCGACGTGCACCGGGGCGCCCCGGTCGGTCAGCACCTTCCATTTTGCGATCTCCTCGGCCCTGAGCTTCTCGCGGTTCCAGAGGACGCCGCGCTTGTCGACCATCGGCCACGCCGGCCTCTCAAGCGATTCGAATTCGCCCGCCGGCACCCAGTTCGCCTTGTAGTGGCTCACCATCTTCGGCTGGTAGTCATGGGAGCTCTGGACGATGCCCTCATCGATGAGTCCGGGCACCGGCGTCTGTCCGATGTCGGCGCCATCGACAAAGACAAGGCGGTCCGGACTGATCTCCCGGATTGCCGCGATCAGGCTCTTCGCGATCTCCACGTAACGCGATTGGTCGCGCATGAACGGCGGCTCATTGAGCAAATCGAAACTGAGGCGCGACCCCGGAATGCCCTTGTAGCGCTCGGCAAAGAAACGCCAGTGATGCACCGCGGCCTCAAGCGCCCTTCGCATGGAATCGCCCGGGCTTTCGAAGAGCTGGAACGGCTCGCGGTCCCTGCCGTTGACGCAATAGCCCGGGATCCGGTGAAAACACAGGCAGACGTGGATGCCGTGCTGCCGGCCGAATTCGACCGCCTGGTCCACCGGGTCAATGGCGAGGGAGTCGATCGTCATCCAGTTGGCCGGGGTGGACCACGCCCAGTAGGACAGCGGCAGTCGGACAAAGTCGAAATTCCACCCGGCCATCCACTCGAAGTCGGACTCCTTGAAGGGATGGCTGTGGGAGCCTCCGGTCATCTCCGTCAGGTTGAAACCGCGCCAGCGCGGGATCCGGGGCTGGGTGCGCGCAGGCTCGATAGGCTGCGCGCGGCCTCGCCCGGATAGCAGAGCACCTGCAGCCGTTGATGCGGAAACTTTTATGAATTCTCGGCGCGTCACGGCCTGTGGGGATTCATTCGCCTGATGATGGGGTGAGCCCGACTCTACAGGAAAGGGGTCAAAGGTGAACGAAAAATCATGGCTAATTGACCTGCAGGTAGCTTCCTAGTATTAGATTTATTTATGTATCCAAATTAGTTGATAAAAGGTAGATTTTCTTATCGTAAAAGCCAAACCATGCGCATGTGTGAACAAGAAACGGTGAGTGTGCCAATTGCTGAATCCGTAGAATAATGGGATGGTCCTCGTGGTATATGCAATTCAGTGGCACCGGGAGTCCCCACGCAAGGGGATGCCCGAAAGGGAACTCACTGCTCCCCAGCCGCTCGCGAATCGGACCCAATGCCTATGAAACAGGTTGTTTTCAATAATACGGTCCTGCGCGACGGCCACCAGTCCCTGGCGGCCACGCGCATGACCACCGCTCAGATGCTCCCGGCAGCTCCAAAGCTGGATTCTCTTGGTTTTGAAGCTCTTGAGACATGGGGCGGCGCCACGATTGACTCCTGTTTGCGGTACCTGGGGGAAAACCCATTCGATCGCCTCGACGCCCTCAAGGCGGCCGCGCCGAAGACCCCGCAGATGATGCTGCTGCGCGGCCAGAACCTTGTTCAATATGCAAGTTTCCCCGACGACGTGGTCGAAACCTTTGTCCGATGCACGGCCAAGCACGGTCTCGATATCTTCCGGATCTTCGATGCCCTAAACGACGCCCGCAATCTCCAGACCGCCATCAAGACCGTCAAGGAAGTCGGAAGGCACGCCCAAGGAGTTATTTGCTACACGATCAGCCCTGTCCACACCCCGGCCAAACTCGCGGCCTTTGCCGACGAACTGATCGCCCTGGGAGCCGACTCAATCTGCATCAAGGATATGGCTGGATTGCTGACACCACGGGTGACCTACAACTTGGTCAAGGCGATCAAGCAGCGGCATTCGGCTCCTATCATTGTCCACAGCCATGATACTGCCGGACTTGCGCTGGCTTCATACATCGCCGCAATCGATGCTGGTGCCGACGCCGTGGAGACATCGATCACGCCATTCGCGAATGGGACGGGCCAGCCCGACACTGTTCGCATGCTGGCCGCACTGGCTGAGAATCCCCGAATTCCTCATTACGATGCCAAGGTCCTCTTCGAGCTGAGGCAGTATTTTGAAGGAGTGGCCAAGGAGCTCGCCGCATTCATGAGCCCGGCCAATGATCGCGTCGACAGCGATGCCCTGACCTTCCAGGTCCCCGGCGGAATGCTGAGCAATTTCCGCAATCAGCTAAAGGAGATGAAGATGGAGAGCAAGTTTGCCGATGTGATGGCCGAGGTTCCGGTCGTTCGTGAAGCCCTGGGCTGGATTCCCCTGGTTACCCCCACCTCCCAGATCGTCGGCACGCAGGCCATGCTCAATGTCAAGTTCGGCCGCTGGCAGAACCTTGCCCAGGCCACAATCGACGTGGCGCTCGGAAAATACGGCCGTCCTCCGGGCGGCATCAATGCAGACCTCCTGGCCCTTGCGCGCAAGAAATCAGGACAGGAACCCGTCGAAGGCCGCCCGGCGGATTTGCTCGCCCCGCGTTTACCCGCTCTCAAGGAGGAGCTGGTCAAGAAAGGAATTGAGCCTTCGGACGACAACGCCGTCCTGTATGCCATGTTCCCGCGGGAAACCGATGCGCTTTACAATAAGAAGCCGGCAGTCCCAGCACCGGCTCCGAAGCCGGTTGTGCTCACCTCGCCCACCCTTGCTGCGGGTGCGCATTTGATTCGAAGGTTCTTTATCACGATCAACAATCGCAGGAGTGAGGTGTTGGTCGAGGAATTGAGCTAGCAGGCCGGCACGCTGCCGTCCATGGAGTCGACTTTCCAAATCCATCGACCGCTGTACGGCATCAACCCGGCCAACGAGTCTCAGGAGATGGACGATATTTGTATAAGTATATGACAAATAATACGTACGAAAAATTTTTTGAGGAATTTCCCGCAACGAGCGCATCCGAGTGGCGGAAGGCCGCCGAGGAGTTTCTGAAGGGAGCACCTTTCGATAAGAAACTGGTTACGAAGACACCTGAAGGGATCGACCTGCAGCCGATCTATACAAGGGAAGACTGGGAGAAACTGCCGCTCCAGGCGACCTGGCCCGGGTTGCCGCCCTATCTGCGTGATTCCGAGGCACTCGGTTCCCGTCCGAACGGCTGGCGCATCGCGCAAGAGCTGCCCTATGGCGAGCCTGAGGAATTCAATCAGGCCCTTCTTCGGGACCTCAATCGGGGCCAGAATTGCGTCAATTTGCTCTTCGATATTGCGACGCGCCTCGGACTCGACCCCGATTCCGGACAGCCGGGCGAGGTTGGAGGCTGCGGCCTTTCGCTTGCGAACGTCCAGGATGTCGATCGCGCCCTGCGCGGTGTCGATCTGGCTGCAGTCCCGGTCCACGCCCCAGCCGGCATCTCCGCGCTGTCGATCACAGCTCTTCTGGCCGCCTGGCTGGCGGGACAGGGTGGAAAGCCCTCCTCGCTAAGCGGAGCAATACTCAACGATCCGATTGGCGAGTGGGTTGGCCGGGGTTCAATACCCGGCGGACTGCAGGGCGCCTACGATGAGATGGCCGCCCTCACCGACTGGGTCGCCAGGAACAATGTTCGCCTGAGAACCGTCGGCGTGCAGGCAAGCCTCTGGGCTGACGCCGGAGGCAGCGCCGTGCACGAGCTGGCGTTCGGCCTGGCGACGGGAGTCGAATACCTGCGCGAACTCTCCCGGCGAAAACTGAACGTCAATCATTCCGCTCCCCGATTCCTTTTCACCTACTCGCTCGGATCACATTTCTTCGTGGAGATCGCGAAACTGAGGGCGGCCCGCCTGATCTGGGCCCGCGCCACGGGTGCGGCGGGCGGCGGAAACGATGCCCAGCGCCTCTTTTTCCACGGGCGCACCTCTCTCTGGAACAAGACTGTCCTCGATCCGCACGTCAACCTGCTGAGAGCGACGAGCGAGGCATTTGCCGGAATCGCCGGCGGCTGCCTCAGCATCCACGTGGCCGCCTTCGACGAGTGCTTCCGCGTTCCCGACGACTTCTCGCGGCGGCTCGCCCGCAACATACAGATCATCCTGGCCGAGGAATGCCAGCTGAACCGGGTCGTCGATCCCGCTGGAGGCTCATGGTACGTCGAGGCGCTCACCCTGCAGCTCGCCGAGAAGGCGTGGGCCTTGTTCCAGGAGACCGAACGCAAGGGCGGCATGGCTGCGGCGCTGAAGGCAGGCTTTCCTCAGGAGGCGGTGGCCGCCTCCGCCAAGGATCGCATCGCCAGTGCCGAGAGCCGCAAGGACGGAATCATCGGCACCAATCTTCACCCAAATCTCAAGGACCAGGTGGCTGCCGTCCAAGTGCCCGACTACGCGGCCCTGGCGGCCAGGCGCGCCGCCCGGATCACCGCTTTCCGGGCGTCGACCGGCGCAGCTCGCGGCGCCGATCTCATGAAAACCCTGGCCGCCCTGCCCGAGACCGCGGCGTCGGCAAGGATGGCCGCCCTGATTGACGCGTTCAAGAATGGCGCAACCCTGGGCGAGGTCGCCCGGATTCTGCGCTCCAGCCGTTCCGATGAGGCCGCAATAACCAAGGTTCGCACCCGGCGCCGGAGCGAGGCTTTCGAGGCCATCCGCCGCCGTTCCGACAACTGGAAGGAGAAGACAGGGGCACGTCCCAAGGTCTTCCTCGCCAACCTTGGCCCGCGCAGGCAGCACGGGGCGAGGGCGGAATTCAGCGCCGGTTTCTTTGCCGCCGGCGGTTTCGAGACGATCACAAACAAGGGGTTTGACACTCCGCAGGCGGCGGCGGCGGCGGCGATCGAGTCGAAGGCCCCGATCGTTGTCATCTGCTCGACGGATGAGACCTATCCCCTGCTTGTTCCCCCGATTGCGCAGGCGCTCAAGGCCTCGGAGCACAAGCCAAAGGTGATCCTAGCCGGATTTCCCGCGGCCCAAGTCGACTCCCTCCGCGCGGCTGGAGTCGACGATTTCATCCATATCCGCGCCAATTGCGCACGGATGCTGGCCGCCCTCCAGGACCAACTCGGCCTCTAAAGGATCCCCTCCATGAAATTTCCCGACTTCACCGCCCTTCCCCTCGATCCCGCAAGTCTCGCCGGCGGCGACGCCCAGGCCTGGGCCGCCGCGGCAAAATCCGAGGGCCATGGCCCCGACGCGATGGCCGATTGGATGACCCTTGAGCAGATTCCGGTGCCGCCCGTGTACACCCGGGACGATCTCAAGCCCCTCGAGCACCTCGACTACTCCGCCGGCCTTCCGCCGTTTCTCAGGGGGCCTTATGCGACGATGTATGTCCTGAAGCCCTGGACGATCCGCCAATACGCCGGATTCTCAACGGCCACCGAGAGCAATGCGTTCTACCGGCGCAATCTGGCGGCGGGCCAGACGGGCCTGTCGGTGGCATTCGATCTGGCCACCCACCGCGGGTACGACAGCGATCACCCGAGGGTTGTCGGCGACGTCGGCAAGGCCGGCGTGGCCGTCGACTCCGTCCTCGACATGCAGGCCCTCTTCGCGGGAATCCCGCTCGATAAGATCAGCGTTTCGATGACCATGAACGGCGCGGTGCTGCCCGTGCTTTCGTTCTACATCGTGGCGGCCCTCGAGCAGGGCGCCAAACTGGAGAACCTGGCCGGGACGATTCAGAACGACATCCTGAAGGAATACATGGTGCGCAACACCTACATCTATCCGCCGGGCCCCTCGATGAAGATCATCGCGGACATCTTCGAATACACCTCGAGGAACATGCCGAAGTTCAACTCGATCTCGATCTCAGGATACCACATGCAGGAGGCCGGGGCGACGGCGGACCTGGAGCTGGCCTACACCCTGGCCGACGGGCTCGAGTACCTCCGCACCGGAATCAAGGCGGGGATAGACATCGACGCGTTCGCGCCGCGGCTTTCGTTCTTCTGGGCCCAGGGAAAGAACTTCTTCATGGAAGTGGCGAAGATGCGCGCGGGCCGCCTGCTTTGGGCCAAGCTCGTGAGGCAGTTCAACCCGAAGAACCCGAAATCGATGGCGCTGCGCACCCACTCCCAGACGAGCGGCTGGAGCCTCACCGAGCAGGATCCCTTCAACAACGTCACCCGCACCTGCGTGGAGGCCATGGCCGCCGCCATGGGGCACACCCAGAGCCTGCACACCAATTCCCTGGACGAGGCCATCGCCCTGCCGACGGACTTCTCCGCGCGGATCGCCCGCAATACCCAGCTGTTCCTGCAGGCCGAGACCGGAATCTGCAACGTGGTCGACCCGTGGGGCGGCTCCTATTACGTCGAACGCCTGACGCACGAGCTGGCCCACAGGGCCTGGAACCACATCCAGGAGGTCGAGAGGCTGGGCGGCATGGCCAAGGCGATTGAAACGGGCGTTCCCAAGCTCCGCATCGAGGAAGCGGCCGCCCGCCGGCAGGCCCTGATCGACTCCGGGCGGGAGACGATCGTCGGCGTCAACCGCTACCGGCTCGAGCACGAGGCCCCCATGGAGATCCTCGAGGTCGACAACACCGCCGTCCGCGAGGCTCAGGTCAAGCAGTTGCATAAGCTCAAGGCCGAGCGCGACAACGCCCGGGTCGCCCAGGCGCTGGACGCCCTCACGGAATCGGCGCGCACGGGCCGGGGAAACTTGCTTGAACTCAGCATCGGGGCCGCCAAGGTTCGCGCCACGCTCGGCGAAATCTCCGACGCGCTCGAAAAAGTGTTCGGCCGATACAAAGCCCAGGTCCGCTCCGTGTCCGGCGTCTACCGTTCGGCCTATGGCGGAGGCGATGAAATTGCCAAGGTGCGCAGGATGGCCGACGCCTTTGCCGAGCGCGAAGGCCGCCGGCCGCGAATCCTGATCGCAAAGCTCGGGCAGGACGGCCACGACCGCGGAGCCAAGGTGGTCGCCACGGCGATGGCGGACATGGGCTTCGACGTCGACATCGGCCCCCTCTTCCAGACACCCGAGGAGGCCGCCAATGAGGCCATCGAAAACGATGTCCACGTCGTCGCCATGAGTTCGCTGGCCGGCGGTCACAAGACTCTGCTCCCCCAGCTGGTCGAGCAGCTTAGGAAGCACGGCCGGGAGGACATCCTGGTCGTCGTCGGCGGAGTCATACCCGCGCAGGACTATGATTTTCTCTACAAGAACGGCGCCGCCGCCGTCTTCGGCCCAGGAACGCCCGTCCCCGCCTCCGCGGTCGCGACCCTGGAGAAACTGGGCATTGCGCCCGGTGCCTGAAACCATTCGGGCCGCTCCATGCCTGCCGAACCAAAGAAACCAGACTGGGCCCCGGCCGGGGCCGGCCCCGAATTCGCCACCCGCGTTGTCGCCGGGGTCCCCGAGCCCGCCGCAGCCCGCCTGAGGACGGTGCAGCCAAGGGCTGCGGACGTCCCCGCCCTGGCTGAAAAGATAAAGACGGGCGACCGCGTGGCGCTGGCCCGCGGCATCACTTTGATCGAAAGCCGGGCGCACGCCCACCGGCCCGCCGCGGAACAGCTTCTCAACGCCCTGATGCCATTCTCCGGAAAGGCCTGGCGCATCGGCATCACCGGCGCCCCCGGCGCCGGCAAGAGCACCTTCATAGAAGCCCTGGGCACCGCCTTGTGCAGCGCCGGCCGGAAGGTCGCCGTCCTTTCCATCGACCCTTCCAGCCCGATATCCCATGGCAGCATCCTCGGCGACAAGACCCGCATGGAGAGCCTGTCCCGAAATTCCTCGGCCTTCATCCGCCCGTCGCCAAGCCGCGGCGAGATCGGCGGGGTGGCCCGCAAGACCCGCGAGTCGATCACCCTTTGCGAAGCCGCCGGTTTTAACATCGTGCTGGTGGAGACGGTCGGCGTCGGACAGAGCGAAGTCCTGGTCCGAGAGATGGTCGACTGCTTCCTGCTCCTCATGATCGCCGGCGCCGGCGACGAACTGCAGGGGATCAAGAAGGGGATAATCGAGATGGCGGACCTGGTGGCGGTGAACAAGGCCGACGGGGACAACCGCCTGAGGACCGAGGCCACGCGCCTCGAGTTCGAGCGGGCCCTGCATTACATTTCCGCGTCCGATGCGGCCTGGCATCCGCCCGTCCTCGCCTGTTCGTCCCTCAGCAGCGAAGGAGTCCGCGATGTGTGGACACAGGTCGAGCGGTTCATGGAGCATGGCGAGAAAACCGGGCAGTTCTCGGAACGCCGTCGCTCGCAATCCCTGGCCTGGTTTTCGGCCCTCCTCGAGCAGGGAATCAGGGACGCCGTCTTCTCCGACCGCCAGGTGCTCGCGTTGAAACGTTCGCTCGAGCTGGACGTTGCCGCGGGGAACCTGAGCGCACCCTATGCCGCCCGCAAGCTTCTCGAGTCGGCCGGGCTGGCGGCCTCGGCCGGCAAGGCATGAGCAGGTTCAGAACTGCGCAAAAGAACCCAGCCAATGCGCAGCCGTGCACCAGGAAAGCACCTACCCTTTCGCTTCAGAGCATACCCATTTTCCCTCAACCATGATTCAATCCATCGACCATCTGGGCATTGCCGTCCGCTCCATCGACGAGGCAGTGCCGATTTACGAAACTGCACTCGGGTTGCATTGCCTGGGCCGCGAAGAGGTCGCGTCCCAGCGGGTCAAAACGGCTTTCTTCGACGTCGGGGGGGTCCATCTTGAGCTGCTCGAGCCCACCTCTCCCGACAGCCCGATCGCCAAGTTCCTCGCGGACAAGGGCGAGGGCATCCATCACATCGCCTTTCGGACCGACAATATCGAAGGCCAGCTGAAGCAGGCATCCGCAGGCGGCATCCGCCTAATCAACGAGAAGCCATTCGAGGGCGCCGCCGGCAAGCTGGTCGCCTTTCTCCACCCGAAGTCGACACGCGGAGTGCTGACCGAACTCTGCGCCCTCAAGCCGGGCGCCGGCACCCACCAATAGGAAATCCAACCATGGCCATTGCACAAAAATTTCTCACCAATCTGGCGGAACGCCGGAAGAGGGCTCTCGCGGGAGGCGGCGCCGAAAAGCTCGCCGCCCGTCACGAGAAGGGCCTGATGAGCGCGCGCGAGCGCGTCCTCGCCCTTTTCGAGCCGAACACCTTCCTGGAATGGGGCATGCACGCCGACCACGACTGCCATGACTTCGGCATGGAGGAAAAAAGCTTCCCGGGCGACGGGGTCGTGACCGGCGTCGGTTACATCAACGGCCATCCAGCCGCCGTTTTCAGCCAGGATTTCACTGTCGGCGGCGGAGCCCTTGGCCGAATCCACTCCAAGAAGATCAGCGACCTGATGGACTACGCCCTCAAGGCGGGGATTCCGATGATCGGGATCAACGACTCCGGCGGCGCCCGGATCCAAGAGGGCGATGATTCCCTTTCCGGTTACGGCCAGGTCTTTTTCCGAAATGTCCTGGCTTCGGGCGTCATCCCGCAGATATCGATCATCGCAGGCCCGTGCGCCGGCGGTGCCGCCTACAGCCCCGCCCTCACCGACTTCCTGATCATGACCCGCAAGAACGCGAACATGTTCATCTGCGGCCCCGAGGTCATCAAGGCCGCCACCGGCCAGACCGTGACGATGGAGGAGATCGGCAGCGCGGCGACCAACGCCAGTGTGAGCGGAAACGTCCATTTTGTGGCCGAGGACGACGCCGGCGCGATCGCGCTGGTCAAGCGGCTCCTGAGCTTCATTCCGGCCAACAACCTGATGGATCCCCCGCACCGCCCGACTCCGTCCCTGGATCTGTCCGCGGATTCGGTCATGAACGACCTGGTGCCAGCCGACGGCAAGGTCCCATTCGACATCCTGAAGGTCATCGCCCGCCTCGTGGACAAGGGCGACTTTCTGGAGGTCCACAAGGACTTCGCAAAGAACCTGGTCGTCGGCTTTGGGCGCGTTCAGGGAATCGTGGCCGGGTTTGTCGCCAACCAATCGACGGTCAAGGCGGGAACCCTGGACATCGACTCCTCGGACAAGGGCGCCCGGTTCATCCGGTTCTGCAACGTGTTCAACATCCCGATCGTCACCCTGGTGGACATACCCGGGTTCATGCCGGGCGTCGCCCAGGAGCGCGGCGGAATCATCCGCCACGGGGCGAAGATGCTCTTCGCCTACGCCTCGGCCACCGTTCCCAAGATCACCGTCATCCTCCGCAAGGCCTATGGAGGCGCCTACCTGGCCATGTGCAGCTCGGACATGGGAGCCGATGCCGTGTACGCATGGCCGACCGCCGAAATCGCGGTCATGGGCGCGGAGGGGGCTGTGAAAATCCTCTACAAGAAGGAAATCGCCACAGCCAAGGATCCCAAGGCCGAGGAGGCCAGAGTACGTCGCCGAATACCGCGACAAGTTTGCCTCGCCGTACCAGGCGGCCCGTAAGGGAATGATCACCGACATAATCGAACCCTCCCACACACGGGCCACCGTCGCAATGGCGCTGCGGAACACCCTTTCCAAGCGCGAAACCCGCCCGCCCAAGAAGCACGGAAACATTCCGCTTTAACCGGAACCATGCATTTCATCGAGGGAGAATGAGGGCTTTTATGCCCGCCATTTTGGGTGAAATATCTCGTGCTTCGTGAAATGTTCGGGTTAATCCCCATTCCTTGAGAGAAGATTCTGCAAAATCAGCCATGAACAAAGAGCCCAGCATTGAAACCCGCGCGGTCATCGCCGCCGCGGTCTACGTCGCCATCGGATCGAACGCCCGGATTGCCTCGGTCGAACAGGCCAAGCCCGTGGCCACCGCGATCGCAAGCCCGGAAATGAGCGCCTGGTCGCTCGAAGGCCGCAGGATGATACACAGCGGCCACCAGGTCAGGTGACACACCCGATTGCCCATCCAATTCAACCATGAAGAAACTTCGTGTAACCGTCGACGGCACCGTCTTCGAGGTAACAGTCGAAATTGCGGATGCCGACCAGGGCCCCGCAGGCGCTCCGGCGCCAGCCCCCGCCCCAGCGGCGGCGCCCTCACCCACGCCTCCGCCGCCTCCTCCGGCGCCAGCGCCCGCACCTGCGGCCAAAGCCCCGGCCCAAGGACCCGGGGATGCCCGCAGCCCCCTGGCGGGCAAGGTCGTTTCCATAGACGTCCAGGTCGGGCAGACCGTGGCCGAGGGCGCCCAGGTGGCGACCATCGAGGCCATGAAGATGAACACTTACGTGAACGCCCCCAAGGCCGGGCGCGTCGCATCCATCATTGCCAAGCCCGGCGACGCCGTGGAGGAGGGTGCGACTCTGCTTGTCATCGAATGAACGGAGATGCCCCCGATCCCGCCCTGCAACACGGTGCCCCTGCCGCGCGCACCGCGGCGGCGGGGACCGACCCTTTTGGCGCCTTCGACGAGGAATCGATTCTTGGATGGACGCTTCGAAGGTACGGTGTGATCGCCTCCACGCAGGACCTGGCGGCCGGCCTGCCCCCTTGGACGGCCGTGACGGCCGACAGCCAGACGGCCGGGCGCGGGCAGTGGCAGCGCACATTCTCTTCGGATCGCGGCGGGTTCTACCTGACCGCCGTCCTGCCCTTTGACGGGGACGCCTTGCGCTGGCGCGGGTTTGCGCTGGCCGTGGGTTGGTCCATCGCCTTGCGATTTCAGGCCCGGGGCATCGCCCGCCTGCGGCTTCGCTGGCCAAACGACCTGATGATCGGCGACAGGAAGGCGGGTGGAATCCTGGTCGATCAGGGAAGAGCCGACACGTTGCGCGTCGGCCTTGGCCTCAACGTCGCCAATCGGCCCTGGCTCCAGGATCCCGGCCTCCGGGCCACGGCGTGCCGCCTTGCGGATTTCGCCCGGAAAGAACAGCTCGGCATTGATGCCCTGCTGCCGCCTGTCCTCGGGGCGATCCGCTCGGCGCACATGATTTTTTCCCATGGCGGCCTGGGCGCATTCACCGAGGCGCTGAACCTAAGCTGGGGTGAGGCGCGCGAGGTGCGCCTTGAAATGGCCCAGGGAGCCCCTTTGCCTGAACGCTCGGGCCGCTTCCATGGAATCCTGCCCAACGGCGACCTGATCCTCGAGGATGCGGCCGGACGGCGATTTGATGTCCCCGCCCACCTGGTGATGCGGCTGCACGAGGCTTGATTGCGATCCTGAGGTCAGCAATGGGCTCGAATCCGCCTGAGCACATCGTCGCGGAAACGGGCGAGTGCCGATTCGGCGTATGACTCGAGGCTCGGGCCGCCGGGCTCGAGCAGGGGTTGCAGGTCGACCGCCCAGGTTATCCCCTCGAGGCGGTCCGTGGCGTGGCTTGTGTGGAACGTGGCGTGCGCGGTTCGCCGGCCGAGCGCCGCCAGATCGTAGCGCTTGCCGCCGGCGATCTGGGACTTGAATGCGGCGATGAGCTGCCGTGCGAGCTGCGGCTGGCGCCCGGAATCCAGCGCCACCTTGTCCGCATCCAGCGCCCAATCGAGGTCGCGCCACACCTCGCAACCCAGGACCCGCCGCGGGCGCCGTCCCTGCGGCAGCGCGCGAATGGCTTCCAGGCTCCGTGCCAGGACGGCGACATGCGTGTCGTGCCGGTCCATCGGATTGTGGAGGTAGACAACCTCGGGCGCGCAGCCCGCGAAAATCGCAGCCAAATCCCCGGCGAGCCCGGCATGCCCCGGGCGTTTCACGTCGGAACTGGGGTGGCCGAGTTGAATCTGGATCGCGTAGTCGCCTAGCTGGGCCGCTTCACGCTGCTCGTTCCGGCGCACGGTGCGCATCTGCTCGTCGGTGTATGCCGCGTAGGGTCCGCTGCGCGGCGATCCCGCCCCGTCGGTCACTACGACCCCGCCAAATCCGCCATCGGCCCGGGCCAGGGCGTCGCAAATCCCCGCGTAGGCCATGATTTCGATGTCATCCGGATGGGCTGCGACGCAAAGATGGGTCACCCTGGCAAGGGCCTCCTCGGGCGCGGACCCGCGCGGCACGTAGATATCGGCTTGGGGCGAAGAGAACTTCATTCGGCCCGCATAGGACACCACGCCCGGCGCCCCAAAGTCGACACCAGATGCAGGGTCTCGTTTGCGCATTATTTATGCCCGGGTGCGTGTTGTTTATTAGGCCTTGTCGTCCCCGGTCCGTATGATCCCTGGTCACCGAAAGACAAACCCATGGGAGACACAGCCTTCATTGCCATTACAATCGCGTTCTTCGCAGTCGCGATCGCCTACGCCTATTTTTGCGAAAAGGTGCGCTAGACCGCTGCTCCCGCTGCGCCGCGAAAGGCGCAAGCCGGCCTCTCCCGGGTGGCATTGCCGGCAACGCCGCTCCCAACCGAAAGACCAGAACCTCAACCGCCATGTCCGACCTAATCGTCACCGTCCTTTCCGTCGCCTGCCTGATCTACCTCGTTGTGGCCGTCCTGCGCCCCGAGAAGTTCTAGCCTGAGACCGAGCGCGCCCTGACGCGCCGGCCCGTTTCCCCATCCCTTCAACTTTGTCTTCCGCGCCATGAACAATCCGAATGCCTGGCTCCAATTCGCCCTTTACGTCGCCGCCCTCCTCCTGATCACGAAGCCGCTGGGGCTGTATCTCGTGCGCGTCCTCGACCCGCGCGGCAAGACCTGGCTCGACCCCGTGGTCAGGCCCGTCGAGCGCCTGACCTACCGGCTCTGCGGGATAGATCCGGAGCACGAGCAGGGCTGGATCGGCTACACTGTGTCCATGCTGCTCTTCAGCCTGGTCGGGATGCTGCTCACCTACTTCATCCTGCGCTATCAGGACAAGCTCCCGCTCCAGGGCCTGCTCAATCCGCAGAAATTCTCCGGCTTGACTCCGCAGCTGTCGTTCAACACGGCCGCCAGCTTTACGACGAACACCAACTGGCAGAACTACTCCGGGGAGTCGACGATGTCGTACCTCTCGCAGATGGTCGCGCTGGCGCTCCACAACTTCACGTCGGCCGCCGTGGGCATCGCAGTCGCCGCCGCCCTCGTGCGCGGCATCGCCCGCCACACGGCGAAGACAATCGGCAACTTCTGGGTGGATGTCGTCCGGGTCACCTACTTCGTCCTGATCCCGATCTGCCTTCTTCTCGCTGTGATTCTCGTATCGCAGGGGATGATTCAGAACTTCAAGCCTTACACGGTCGCAAAGACCCTCGAACCCTACACGACCTCGGTCCAAAAGACCGATGACGCCGGCAAGCCGGTGGTCACGGCCGACGGGAAGCCTGTCATGGTGGACCAGACCGTGGACTCGCAGACGATAGTGCAGGGTCCCATGGCCTCCCAGATCGCGATCAAGATGCTTGGCACCAATGGAGGCGGCTACACGAACGCCAACGCCGCCCATCCCTTCGAGAATCCGACCCCCCTTTCCAATTTCTTCCAGATGCTCGCAATCTTCGCCATCCCGAGCGCCCTGACCTATTATCTCGGCCGGATGGTGAAGAACCAGCGGCACGGCTGGGCCGTGTGGACGGCGATGTTCCTGATGTTTGTCGCGGGCGTTCTGGTCTGCTGGAAATCTGAGGCCGCGGGCAACCCGATCCACCAGTCCCTCGGCGTCGCCGCCGGCGGCGGCAACATGGAGGGAAAGGAGGTGCGCTTTGGCATCTTCAATTCCGCCCTCTTTGCGACCATCACAACCGACGCCTCGTGCGGCGCGGTCAACGCGATGCACGACTCGTTCACACCCCTGGGGGGCCTGGTGCCGCTGTTCAATATCGAGACCGGCGAGGTCATCTTCGGAGGCGTGGGCGCGGGCCTTTACGGGATGCTGATCTTCGTGGTCCTGGCGGTCTTCATCGCGGGCCTGATGGTCGGGCGCACGCCGGAGTACCTCGGCAAGAAAATCGAGGCCTACGACGTGAAGCTCGTAATGCTCGTCCTCATGGTCCTGGCGACGACGATCCTGGGCTTTTCCGCCTGGGCGTCGGTCAGCGCGTGGGGGCAGGCGGGCCTGAACAATGCCGGACCCCACGGATTCAGCGAAATCCTCTATGCGTACAGCTCGTGCGTCGGCAACAACGGGAGCGCCTTTGCAGGGCTCACGGGCAATCCCGCCGACGGCAATCCTCATTACAACACGACCCTTGCGATCGCGATGCTCATCGGGCGCTTCTTGATGATCGTCCCGATCCTGGGCCTTGCCGGCAACCTTGCCGGCAAGAAGCTCATCCCGGAGAGTTCCGGCACGTTCCGTGTCGAGGGAGTCACCTTTGTCGTGCTGCTCGTCGGCACGGTGCTGCTCGTCGGCGCCCTCACCTTCCTGCCCGCCCTGGCCATGGGGCCGATCGTGGAGCACTTCCTGATGAAGGCCGGAACCCTGTTCTGAGGAAGAAGAGGAGCAACCGACATCCGAGATCCCCTTCAACGCGCACTTTCATGAGCACAAAAACAATTTCCCTTTTCGACGGCGGAATCATGTCAAAGGCCACCGTCGACGCCTTCAAGAAACTCAACCCGCGCCACCAGATTTCGAATCCGGTGATGTTTGTCACGCTGATCGGCTCGCTGCTGACCTTCTGGCAGCTGTTCGTGTCGAAGGAGCCTTTTGGTTATGTGCTCCAGGTCGCCCTTTGGCTCTTCTTCACGGTCGTGTTCGCCAATTTCGCCGAGGCGGTCGCCGAGGGCCGCGGCAAGGCCCAGGCCCAGGCGCTGAGGGCCTCCCGCAGGAAGCTCACGGCCAGCCGCCGCCGCAAGGACGGCACCTTCGGGGACATCGACGCCTCGCAGCTGCGCAAGGACGACGTCGTCTTCGTCAAGGCCGGCCAGCTGATCCCGGGCGACGGCGAGGTCATCGAGGGCGCCGCCTCCGTCGACGAGTCCGCGATCACGGGCGAGTCCGCGCCCGTCATCCGCGAAGCCGGCGGAGACCGCAGCGCCGTCACAGGCGGAACCGGGGTCCTCTCCGACCAGCTCCTGATCCGCATCACGGCAAACCCGGGCGAGGGCTTCCTCGACCACATGATCAGCCTGGTCGAGGGCGCTACGCGCCAGAAGACCCCGAACGAGATCGCCCTGACGATCCTCCTCTCCGCGCTGACCTTCATCTTCCTCCTCGTCATCATCGCCCTCCGGCCCTTCGGAATCTACGCGAATGTCGCCTTCTCGATCACGGCGCTGATCGCCCTGCTCGTTTGCCTGATCCCGACGACCATAGGCGGCCTGCTGAGCGCGATCGGAATCGCCGGCATGGACCGGCTTCTCCAGCGAAACGTCCTTGCGATGAGCGGGCGCGCCGTCGAGGCCGCGGGGGACATCGACGTCCTTCTCCTGGACAAGACGGGCACGATCACCCTCGGAAACCGCATGGCCTCCGAATTCATACCCGCCCCCGGGGTAACGGCCGAACGACTTGCCGACGCCGCCCAGCTCGCCTCGCTCGCCGACGAGACCCCGGAGGGCCGCTCGATCGTCGTGTTCGCCAAGGACAGGTTCAGGCTGCGCGGCCGCGAATTGGCCGCCCCCCACGCGACCTTCGTCGCCTTCACCGCCCAAACCCGGATGAGCGGCGTCGACCTCGAGCCGGCCGACGGCCAGCCGGCACGCTCGATCCGCAAGGGCGCCGCTTCGAACGTCAAGGCATGGGTTGAGACCGTAGGCGGAGCCTATCCCCAGGCGGTGGCGGACACCGTGGAGCGGATCTCGCGCGAAGGGGGCACCCCCCTCGTCGTCGCGGAAAACCGGGCCGTGCTCGGCGTCATCTTTCTGAAGGACGTCGTCAAGGGCGGCATCAAGGAGCGCTTCGCGCAGCTTCGCGCCATGGGCATTCGCACGGTGATGATCACCGGCGACAATCCCCTGACCGCGGCGGCGATCGCGGCCGAGGCCGGCGTGGACGATTTCCTCGCACAGGCGACGCCCGAGATGAAGCTGGCCCGCATCCGCGACGAACAGGCCAAGGGCCACCTCGTCGCCATGACGGGCGACGGGACCAACGATGCGCCGGCCCTCGCCCAGGCCGACGTCGGCGTAGCGATGAACACGGGCACCCAGGCCGCAAAGGAGGCGGGCAACATGGTCGACCTGGATTCGAACCCGACTAAGCTCCTGGAGATCGTCGAGATCGGAAAGCAGCTGCTTATCACGCGCGGCTCGCTGACGACCTTCAGCATCGCCAACGACGTGGCCAAGTACTTTGCGATCATCCCAGCGATGCTCGTCGGCTCTTTCCCCGCGATCGCCCCACTCAACGTCATGCACCTCGCATCGCCCCTGAGCGCCATCCTGAGCGCGGTCATATTCAACGCGCTGATCATAATCGCCCTCATTCCGCTGGCACTCCGGGGGGTCGCCTACAGGCCGGTCGGCGCCGCCGCCATCCTGCGCCGCAACCTGTTCATCTACGGCCTCGGCGGCGTCCTGATCCCCTTTGTCGGGATCAAGCTGATCGACCTGCTCATCAACGCCATCCACATCGTCTGAACCATGAAAACGCTCATTTCCGACCTCAGGACCGCCCTCTTTCTCACGATCCTCTTGGTTGTGGCCTGCTGCGTCGCCTACCCGGTCGCCGTGTGGGCCGCCGGGCAGGCCCTTTTTTCCGGAAAGGCCGACGGCAGCCTGGTCGCCGACAAATCCGGCGCCGTTCGCGGATCGAGCCTGCTGGCCCAGAATTTCGCCTCGGACAAGTACTTCCAGCCCCGCCCCTCAGCCGCGGGCACCGGCTACGATTCCACGAGTTCCTCGGGGACCAATTTCGGCCCGACGAGCGCCAAGCTGGCCAACGGCTCCCACGCCAAGGATGCCCGGGGCAAGGATGTGAACGATCCCAACAATTTTGACGGCATCAAGGACCTGGTCGCCGCCTACCGGACGGCGAACGGCCTGCCGGCCTCCGATCCCGTCCCCGCCGACGCTGTCACCCGCTCCGGCAGCGGCCTGGATCCTCACATCAGTGTCGCCAATGCGCTGATCCAGGCCGGCCGGGTCGCAAAGGCCCGCCAAGCCGGAATCGACGCCGTGAAGGCCCTCATCGAGCGCTGCACCCAGGACCGCGAGCTGGGCGTCTTCGGTGAACCAGGCGTCAACGTGCTGCTTCTCAACCTCGCCCTCGACAGGGAAATGCCGTCGCGCTGAGTTTTCTCGCCTCACGGGGCGCGCGGCGTAACGTGGGTGGCGCCGCCAATCGTGACACCCGCCTCCCGTCCAGATCCCGACGCCTTGCTCGCCTCGCTCCGGCGCGAGGAGGCCCGCTCCGCCCGCGGCAGGCTGAAGGTCTTTTTCGGGATGTGCCCCGGCGTCGGCAAGACCTACGCCATGCTGAGCGCCGGCCAGCAGGAGTTGCGCGACAAGGTCGACGTCGTCGTCGGAGTCGTCGAAACGCACGGCCGGCCCGAGACGATGGCCCTCCTCGAGGGCCTGCCCGTCGTCCCGCGCAAGCAGACCGAGTACAAGGGGATCCAACTGACCGAGATGGACCTGGAGGCGGTGCTCCTCCGCAAGCCGAAGCTGGTCCTTGTCGACGAACTTGCGCACACCGACGCGCCCGGATCGCGCCATCCCAAGCGCTATCAGGACGTGATCGAACTTCTGGATGCAGGGCTCAACGTCTACACAACCCTGAACGTCCAGCACATCGAAAGCCGGGCGGACGCGGTGCGCCAGATAACCGGGGCTCCTGTCAACGAGACCGTTCCCGACTCGATCCTGGAGCTCGCCGACGAAATCGAACTGGTGGACCTGACCCCCGAGGCGCTGCTCGAACGGCTGAAGGACGGGAAGGTGTACATGGGAGACCGCGCGGCCAACGCCGCCGAGAACTTCTTCAAGGAGGCGCACCTGATGGCGCTGCGCGAACTCGCGCTGCGTTTCACAGCGGAGCGGATGGACAAGCGCCTGCGCGAGGTGCGCGGCCTGGGCGTCACCCAGACCGTCTGGCGCTCGGGCGAGCGGCTGCTGGTCGCGGTAGGCCCGAGCCCGTCGTCCACCCAGTTGATCCGCTGGACCCGGCGGATGGCCGCCGCGCAGGGGGCCGCGTGGATCGCCGTCAACGTGGAGTCCTCCCGGACCCTGCCCGCGGAGGCGCGCACGCGCCTGGACCGCAATCTCGCCCTGGCCCGCGAACTGGGCGCGGAGGTGCTGGTGACCCACGACGAGGACGTCGCCGGCGCCCTTGTCAGGGTGGCCCTGCGCAACAAGGCCACCCAGATTGTCGTCGGCAAGTCCCTCAGCCCGCGCTGGCTCGACACCCTGCGCGGCGGGAGCCTGCCCGACAGGCTGCTTCGAATCCGCCAGCCGATCGACATCTACGTAGTGCCGCCGGAGCGGGCCGAGAAGGCGGGGGTGTGGATAGACCTGGCCCCGGTTTCGGTGTCGCAAATGCGCGAATACATCGAGGTCATGGGGGTCCTCGCCGCCGTGACGGTGTGCAGCTGGTTCATCGTCCCCATCATGGGCTACCGGTCGGTCGGCTTGATCTACATGATGGCCGTGATCGCGCTCAGCCTCAGGGTCGGCCGGTGGCCCATCCTTCTCGCCGGGGTCGTGAGCGCCCTCGTATGGGACTACCTCTTCATCCCCCCTCTCTTCACCTTCGTCATAGAGAAGTTCGACGACGGGATGATGGTGGCCATGTACCTCGTGGTGGCGCTGATCACCGGGCAGCTGACCGCGCGCATCCGCGCCCAGGAGAGGCACGAGCGGGCCCGTGAGGAGCGCGCGACCGCGCTTTTCCACCTTACGCAGGCCCTCGGAACGGCGAAGACCCTGGACGAGGGCGTGTTCACGGCCCTGAGGCAGGCGGACGAGCTTTTCTCGGCGAAAACCGCCCTTCTTTTTGCGGATGAAGGCGGCTCCGGACAGCTCACTCCCCATTTTGCCGGCTCATTCTCGGTGGATGAGAAGGAGCGGGCGGTCGCCGACTGGGTCTGGCGGAACAGGAAGCAGGCGGGCCGGTTCACGGACACGCTGCCCTCCGCCAAGGGTTTCTACCTGCCGCTGGTGCGCGAAGACGCAGCCCTCGGTGTCCTCGTCGTCCGCGTGCCCCCGGAGGCCTCTTTGTCGATAGCACAGCGGGACCTGATCGCCGTTTTCGCCTCGCAGATGGCCCTTTTCGCCGAAAGCGAGCAGCTCCGGGAGGCCGGAGAGCGCGAGAAGCTGCTGGCCGAGTCGGAGAAGCTCCACCGTACGCTCCTCGACGGCGTCTCCCACGAGCTGAAGACCCCCCTCGCCGTTCTGAGCTCCGTCGCCGAGAACATCGGCTCCGCGACCGGGTCCACCCGTGCCTCGCTTGTCGACGAGATGAGGACAGCCACGCGGAGGCTGACGCGGCTGGTGAACAACCTCCTGGACCAGACGCGCCTGGAATCGGGCACCCTGAAGCCGAAGCTGGACTGGTGCGACACCTCGGACCTGGTCAACGCGGCGCTCGAAGGGGTGCGCGAGTCGCTCGCCGGGCATCCCCTTGAAGTCGACGTTCCGCAGGACATGCCGCTTTTTCGGGCCGATGGCGCCCTCATGGAGCAGGTCCTGGCGAATCTCCTCCTCAATGCTGCGCTCCACACCCCGGCAGGGACGCCGATCTTTCTCGCCGCCGGGGTCGAGGGCTCGCGCAGCCGCGTGTTCTTCACGGTCGCCGACCGCGGCCCGGGCCTTCCCCCCGAGATGCACGAGCACCTGTTCAAGAAGTTCCAGCGGGGCGACGCGGCCCGGGCCGGCGGCCTGGGCCTCGGCCTTTCGATCATCCGCGGATTTGTCGCCGCGCAGGGAGGCGATGTTGTCGCCGGGGAGAATCCGGGCGGCGGGGCCGTCTTCACCGTTTACTTGCCCTATGCGCCGCACGGCGATATTCCAACGGAATGAGCGACACTGCACCGAAACACGAGGTGCTCATCATCGACGATGAGGCGCAGATAAGAAGGCTTCTGCGGGTCACGCTTGAAGCAGCCGGTTACGGGGTCCGCGAGGCCGACTCCGGCGCCGTCGGAATGAGTGAGGTCACGTTCAGGCGCCCGGACGCCATCGTTCTAGACCTCGGGCTTCCCGACATGCCCGGCCTGGAGGTCCTCAAGCGGCTTCGCGAGTGGAGCCAGGTGCCGGTCCTGATCCTCTCCGTCCTGGGCGAGGACGAAAAGAAGATCGCGGCGCTGGATTCCGGCGCGGACGACTACCTGACAAAGCCCTTCAGCGGCGGCGAACTGCTGGCGCGAATCCGGGTCATGCTCCGGCGCAACCAGCCGAGCGACGACTTGAAGGTGGTGAGGTTCGGGTCCATCGAGATCGATCTTGTCCGGAGGATCGTCACCCGGGCCCATGAGGAAGTGCGCCTGACGGCCAAGGAATACGCCCTTCTGCGCCTGCTCGTCCTCAACGCCGGGAAGGTCATCACCCACCGCCAGCTCCTTCGCGAACTGTGGGGCCCCAACGCCGAAGAGCAGACACAGTACCTGCGCGTCTACGTCGGCCGCCTCCGGCAAAAACTCGAAGAGGCACCCAACCAGCCCCGGCACCTCAAGACCGAATCGGGCATAGGCTATCGCCTCGTCCTGGACTGACGGGAGATAGAGGCTATCGCTGCTGGTCGCCGTTTTCGGGCACGCCAGGCTCGTCCAGCAGCTGGATGACCGTGGCCGGCCCGAGGTCCGCCGGTTGCTCCCACGAGCGCAGCGCCCAGACGACCTTCTTCTGCGGGGTGACCTCGAAGACCTGGACGCAGGTCGGCCAGTCCTTTGGGTCCTTGAGTCCGTTGGGGCACCAGTTGCTGATCACCGTGTTGCCGCTGGCCAGCCGGTCGGCTTCCTGGAGGCTGAAGAACCTTATGTCGGCAATGTCATTCTGGGTGAGCTTCCAGACGGTCTCCTTGGCCGGATTCACCTCGATCACGAATCCCCTGTTGCTCGTGATGAGCGTGTTTCCATCCTTCAGCCGCACGGCGGCCCAGGGGTCCGGTATGGCGATCGACCAGATTTCCCTTCCCTCCATGTCGTATTCGGCGACCTTGTTGTTGTCCTGGTGGGCCGCGAGCAGCGTTCCGGCGGCGGTCAGCCGTGCGCGGCGAAACTGCGGGTGCGTCTTCAACGGGTTGCCGGTCGGCAGGACAATTTCCTTCGCCGTCCGGCCGGTCGCAATGTCGACGATCATCATCTTCGCAGGGTTGCCGTTCTGGATGAGCATGACCTTGTCGAGGCCGATCGGCTGCGCGACGTGGACCTCAAAGCCCTTAGGCGCGTCGTAATTCCAGATCAGCTTCTTTTCCGGCGTCACGATTGCGGCTCCGGTCTTCCGCGCAAAGACGACGTTGCCGTTAGAAAGCAGGGTCGCATCGCTGAACTCCTGAAGGTCGCCGGCGGCGTTCTTGAGCGGAATCGAGTACGACCACACCACGCTTCCGCCGCGCACGATGAACATCGTCTGCTCCGGATGCGTGTAATACCATTCCCCGGCAAAGAAGAACGGATGCTGGGCCAGGCCCCTGCCCGGCAGCTGCGCCGGCGAGTTCGGGGTGGCCGGCGCTGCCGCCCCATCCGCCCGGCCCCAACGGGCGCAAAGCAGAAGCGCGGCCGCGCAAATCATGCAGATTCGGTGCAAGGGGGTCGATGGGGAGGGCATTTGATTCGCGCCCACCTTGATCCAGCCGGCCGACGCTGTCGACAAGGACCTCAGGCCTCCAGTATTGAAATCCGCGTTGCGGATTTCAATACTGGAGGCCTGAGGTCTTCAAACAAGACCGCCGCCCGGGGTGCCCGGGCGGCGGTCCAAGAAAAAGGTCCAATAGACCTCGAATGCCGGCGCGGCTATTGAGCCGGCGCCGCGTCCTTCACTCGGGTGGCCTTCCAGTCCGTCTTGACCGGATCGCCGCCGTCGGGATTGGGACGATCAAAGGTGCCCGTGATCGTGTCGCCATCAAGCTTGCCCGTGTAGGTCATCTTGATCGTGTTGTCGCCGAAGGTGCGGGTCACGGTGAAGGCGATCGCGTCGTCCTTGAACGTCGCGTCGGTGATCGGGGTGTCGCCATTGCGGCCGGCCACGCTGCCCGTGAGTACGCCGTCCTTCAACGCAAGGGTGGCCTTTGTCGGACGTCCCGGGCCACCCCCGCGGCCGGGGGCTGTCCATGTCCAGTTTCCAGTCGGGTCGCCGGCGAAAGCCGCCACGGCGAAAAGGCATACGGCGCCGAGCGTCGTTGCCAGGGTTCGGAGGGATTTGATCTTCATAATGCTGTTTTTAGGGTTAGTAACGCTGTGTCGTTGGACACGAGAATGACGGATAGGAATCAGTTTGGATGCCATTTTTCCGGGCGCCAGATCAATTTTCCTGCCTGGAGCAGTTCATTCAAGAGATGGAAATTGCCCCGAAAGAATCCGGACGACAACACCAGCCAGTCTGCTACAGTGTAGCGATGAAGATGACCGAGTCAAAGATGTACGGGCGTTTCCTCGCCGGGGACCCGGCCTTCGACGGGCGCTTCTTCACGGGTGTGCGCACGACCGGGATATACTGCCTGCCCTCGTGCAAGGCGCGCAAACCCAAGTTCAAGAATGTCCGGTTCTTTCCGACCTGTGAGGCAGCCAGGGTCGAGGGGTTCCGGCCGTGCCGCAAGTGCCATCCGGACGACTTCGCCAGGGGGGCGGATCCCGTCCTGGAGTCCGTGGAAGCGCTGGTTGACGAGATCCGCGCCGCGCCTGGAAACTTTCCCGACGTCCGGGCCGTCGTCCACCGGTCGGGGTACGGCACCACCCGCGTCTTTGAACTCTTTCGGCAGCATTACCACGCGACGCCCGCGGATTTGCTCCTGCGGACCCGGATCGACTATGCAAAGAAGCGGCTGGTCGGGACAGACGACCGGCTTATCGCGATCGCTGGCGATGCGGGCTTCGAGTCTCTTTCCGTCCTTCACGTGCACTTCCGAAGGCTGACCGGGCTGACTCCGGCTGCGTACCGCGCGATCCGGGACCAGCGGGAATTCGTGCTGACCCTGCCGGAGGAATACCCCCTCGCCTACCTCCGCCGCGCGCTAAGCCGCGATCCCCATGGGATCTCCGAGCGGCTCTCCGGCGACAAATACGAAGCGGCCGTGCGCATTGCCGGAGCGCCGGCCCTGCTCACCCTGAAACTCTCCAACCGGCAGATCGCCGTCCGGATCGACACGTCGCAGAGTCCCGCGGAATCGGCGGCCATCGCCGCCCACGGGATTGCCGCCGGGATCCTGGGCCTGGACCAGGACACGGGCGCCTTCGTGCGGCTGGCCGGGCGCCTCGGGCTTTCGCGCCTTGTCGCAGGCCGTTCGGGCCTGCGGATCAGCCAGACCCATTCGGTTTTCGACGGCCTTTTCTGGGCCATCATCGGCCAGCAGATAAATTTTCCGTTCGCATGCCTCTTGAAGCGCCGCCTGGTCGAACGGACCGGCCATGCCCTCGGGTTGAGCCGGACAGGCCCGGCGGGCGACCTCTTTGCGCCTCCCGAGCCCGGCGATGTCGCCGAACTGTCCCCTGAAGACCTCCTTCCCTTTCAATTCTCGCGGCAAAAAGCCGGCTATCTCGTCGGGGCTTCCCGCATGGTGGCGAGCGGAGCGCTGGACCTGCAAAAACTCCGGTTCCAGTCGGCCACCCGGGTCGAGCGCACGCTTCTGGAGGTCCGCGGGCTGGGTCCATGGTCGGTCAATTATCTCATGATGCGTTCCCTAGGATTCGCCGACTGCGTTCCGCTGGGCGATACGGGCGTCACCAGCGGCCTTTTGGCGCTCCTGCGCCTGGAGGAGCGCCCGGACATCGATGCCATCCGTCGTCTCATGGCCGTCTTCTCTCCCTATCGCAGCCTCGCCACAGCCCATCTCTGGCAATTTGAAAAACCCCCACCATGAAACAGACCGAAACGCTCTATTGTTCCACCTTCGAAACTCCAGCCGGACCATTCTCGGTGGCCGTCAATTCCGCCGGCGCCGTGGTCGCGACCGCCTTTGGCGGCGAGCGCTCGCTTGGCGGGCGCTCGCGCATCGCCAATCCAGTCCGCGACGAGGCCAGGACCGCAAAGGCAAGGGGCCAAGTCACCGGCTACTTTCGTTCCGCCAGCACGGCCTTCTCGCTGGAGCTTGCCCCGAGGGGGACCGATTTTCAGAAAAGGGTCTGGGCTGCGATGCGCGCCATCCCGGCCGGGCGGACTCGAAGCTACGGCGACATCGCCCGCGAACTCGGCAGTTCGGCCCGCGCCGTCGGGCAGGCAAGCGGGGCGAATCCGATCTGCGTAATCATCCCCTGCCACCGGGTCATCGGCTCGGACGGTTCGCTCACCGGGTTTGCTTTCGGCGAGGCGACCAAGCGCAGGCTGCTCGATCACGAGGGCGCAATTACACAGACATCCCTGCCGCTCGTTGAATCGCAAGCACGAAAGCCCTGAGCTTCGAGTGGTCCTTGACGCCCGGGTTCGATTCGACGCCGCTGTTGACGTCGACGAACCGGGCGCCGGACTCAGCCAGGGCAGGTCCGATGTTTTCGGGATTCAGCCCGCCGGCGAGTATCCAGGTCTTGGACGAGTGCAATTGCCGGTGCATGGCAAAGCCCTTCCAGTCTCCGGTGCGACCCGAGCCGCCAAAGCCCTCGGGCTGGAAGGTATCGAGAAGAAAGGTCCCGGCGAGCGGTAGAAGGGCCTCGGGAACGGCTCTTCCCGGGGCCAGTTTCGGCGCCAGCCAGAGCCTGTCCGTCCCCACGGCGCGCGACCACTCCTCCAGGGTCGAAAGCGGGACGCCCTCGCCGAAATGAATCTGGAAACGGTCGAAACCGGCCTCGATCATCGCCGCCATGGCCGCCTGCGTCGGCTCGACTGAAACGGCCACCTTCGAGCGCCCGGCCAGCCGCGGCGCAATCGCCCTGTACTGGTCCAGCGCGATCCTCCTTGGCGATCCGGGATGGAGGATGAATCCCAGGAAGTCCGCGCCGCACGCATCCGCAAATTCGGCGTCGAGGAGGGAGGTAAGTCCGCAGACCTTGAATCGGATTCCGTCGACCATGGCAGGCGCCCCCTTCAGAACGAATTCACGCTCGCGATGACGTGGTCGACCTGCGCGTCGGTCAGTTCGGGGAAGATCGGCAGGCTGACGCACGTCGCGCAAACCTCCTCCGCGTTCGGGAACGACCCGGTCCCGAGGCCCAGGCTTGCGTAGCACTTCTGCAGGTGCAGAGGCACCGGATAGATAAGGTCCGTTCCGACCTCGCATTTTGCGAGATGCTCGCGGAAGGCGTCCCGGCGGGGATGGCAGACGGTGAACTGGTGGAAAACGCTCCGCCCGTATTCCTGCGCAACCGGCAGGCGCAGGCCGGTCCTCTTCATGCCGGCCGCATAGCGGCCTGCTATCTCCCGCCGGCGTTCCGTCCAGGCCGGCAGGTGCGGCAGCTTGACGTTGAGGGCCGCGGCCTGGAAACCATCCATCCTGAAATTGCCGCCCACGATGTCGTGATAATAGCGCCGGTCCGATCCATGGACGCGGATATGCCGCGCCCTCGTCTGAACCTTCTCCCGACTCGAGACGAAGGCGCCCGCCTCTCCGCAGGCGGCGAGATTCTTCGTCGGATAAAAGCTGAACGTCCCGCAATCACCGATGAGCCCGACAGGCGTCTGGCGGTACCGGGACCCGACCGCCTGGGCGCAATCCTCAATGACAAAAAGGTTGTGGCGGCGGGCGATCGCCATGATCTCGTCCATCCGCGCCGGCTGGCCGAAGAGATGGACGACGATGATCCCCCTGGTCTTCGGGCCCACGGCGGCCTCGACTCGGGCGGGGTCGAGGTTGTAGGTGTCCTTCTCGATGTCGGCAAACACCGGTTTCGCCCCGACATAGGTGATGCCCCACGCCGATGCGATGAAAGTGAATGGCGAGGTGATCACCTCGTCGCCCGTGCCGAAGCCCGCAATCATGCAGGCCACGTGCAGGGGCGCCGTGCCGCTATTCATCCCAAGGACCCGCGGATAGCCCATGGCCGCGCCGAAATTGCGCTCAAAATCGTCGACGTCCCGCCCGAGGCAGAAACGGTTCGCGTCGTAGGTGGCCGCAAGCGCCTCCAGGATCGGCCCGCGCAGGGCGCGGTGTTGAAGCGATAAATCGAGGAAGGGGACTTTCACGCGGTTAAGGTATTGGGGCCGGTCTTCCTCGTCAGCGCATCCACCAGTTCCTCGATGCCCGGCTCTTTCGCCTCGAAATCCACAGCAATGCCGCGTTTGCGCATCGTTGCGCTGGTCTGGGGCCCGATGCTGCCGGCCAGCGGCCGTTTTGCCCCGGGGGCGGGCGCGAGGGCGGCCGCCTGATCCGCGAAGGAGTCCACGGCCGACGAACTGGTGAAGAGAATGGCATCGGCCCCGCGGGCCCGAAAATCCGCGGCGGCGGGAGTCCCGGCCAGTTCGTTTTTTTCGGTCTTGTAGACCTGAAGGCAGTCCACGATGGCCCGGGCTTCCTCGAGGTTTCGGACAAGCGCATCCCGGTTGAGGTTTCCGGTGACGACCAGGACCTTGGCGTTGTCCAGGCTTCCGGTCTCGACCAGCGCTGCGGCGAGCGCCTCGGCCGTCGCCTTCTGCGGCTGGCATTCGACGCGCAGGTGCAGCTCCGAGGTGAGCTGGCGGCCGGTGGCGTCGCCCACGCACGCGATCCGGACGAACCCCAGCGAGCGGATGTCGTCGAAAAGGCGGAAGAACTCGCCGAAGAAGAACCGGACGCCATTTGCGCTGGTGAAGACAAGCCAGTCGTAGCTGGCGAACTCGAGCATCACGTCGGCCAGCGCCTGCTTCGAGATCTCCCTGGAGACTTGAATGGCGGGCAGTTCGATCACCTCGGCGCCGAGCGCCCCGAGGCGCTCGGACAACGCCGAGGCCTGGTCCAGCGCGCGCGTGACGACGACCCGGAGGCCGGAGAGCGGAGTATTCGTCGCGGAGGGCACGATTGGGGAAAATCAACGCGGCGTTGTCTGGGCCTTCAGGCCAAGCTCGCCCAGGATGCGCCTTGCGGCGGCCTCGGGCCTGTCAAAATCCGATGGGCCGAGCGCCAGCGTCCGGATGCCTGTCGACTCGTGGAAAAAATGGAGGGTGGAGCCGCTCGCGTGCGCGCCAAAAGCGGTATGGCAGCCGCCCCCGAGCGCCGACTGCAATGCACGCTCGACTGAAACGCAGCGCTCCGTCTCGGTGTCGAAGAGGCCGGCAAATCGCGCCGCGTCGCCGGCGCGGCACTGGACCGCTATCGCCGCCTGGCCGACCGCCGGCACCACCTGGGTGAATCCGAGCGGGCGAAACTCAAGGCCGCTCCAGGCGCTGATGCCCAACCGCGCCATGCCGGCGGCCGCGAGCGCGGTCGCATCGGCCAGCCCCCCGGCGATCTTCCGAAGGCGGGTGTCGACGTTTCCGCGTATGCCGGTGAATTCAACCCCGGGAAACTGGAGCGCCAGCTGAAGGCGTCGGCGCGGACTGTCCGTCGCGACCAGGCGCGGCGCGGCCAGGCCTGCGCGAATGACCAGGACGTCGCGCGGGTCCGCCCGGGGCAGGTAGCCCGCAATCGCCAGGCCGGGGGTCATTTCTCCCGGCAGATCCTTCGTGCTGTGAACGGCCACGTCCGATTCGCCCCGAAGAAGGCTCTGCTCGAGCTCCCCGGTGAAAAGCCCCTTGCCGCCCTGCTTCTCGAGCGACCAGCCGGTCTGGCGGTCCCCCGTGGTCACGATCTTCAAGAGCTGGGTTTCAACTCCCAGGGCAGCGTGCAAATGCGCGGCCACCTGCTCGCTCTGGGCCAGGGCGAGCGGGCTCTTTCGTGTGGCGATGACCAGTTTCTTCACGTTTGCGAATGGGGATTATGGCGTGTTTGCCCGGCGATCACAAGGCGCGGGAAGACGCGCAAAACCGAACGCCGGAGGCTCGGCGGGCGTTCAACGCTTGAGGGCCAGCCTGCCGGTGCGGGCGAGCTCGATGATTCCGAACGGCTCGATCAACCCGAGAAAGGCGTTCACCTTGTCCTCGTCGCCCGTGGCTTCGATGATGAGGCTGTCCGGCGTCACGTTGACGATCTTGGCCCTGAAAATCTCCTTGATCTGGAGGATCTCCGGCCGGGCTTTTGAGTCGGCCTTGACCTTGACGAGGACCAGCTCCCTGGCGACCGCTTGAATATCCTTAAAATCAATCACTTCCACAACATTGACCAGTTTCCGCAACTGCTTCGTGCACAGGTCGAGCGCGCTGTCGTCGCCGCGCAGCACAATCGTGATCCTCGAGAGCGAAGCCTCGTGGGTCGGCGCAACATTGAGCGAGTCGATGTTGAAGCCGCGGCCGGAAATCATCCCGGCGACACGCGTCAGCACGCCGAACTTGTTCTCGACCAAGACCGAGATGGTGTGGCGGTGTGTATGCATTGTGATTGCGCTGGTTTCCAGCGTCTTATGCCAGCCCGGCGGACGCTGAATTGCGCACTCAACCAAGCTTGCAGGCAAAAGGAAAGAACAAACGCCGCGACAGGCAGGGGTCAGTTGGCCCACTGCGGGCCGAGACTTCTGCTTGCCTTCCCCCCGCCGGTTGCTTTCTACATTTACCTTTTCGCCAATTCACCGTCGTTGTAGCGTGGTTCCTCACCAGATCATTTTTCGTTCTTACAGCTGCTATTAACCTGCATCCATCACAAATTCCGACGAATCCTGCCCAATCTCGTCGGCGCAAAGGTCCTCTGGCTCCCTGCGCTGTGCTGCTAGCACAGCTCGGTCGCCTTCGGTCCTTTTCGCTCGACGATCTTGGCCAATCTTCATCGGCTTTGTGATCGATGCAGGTTAAACAATCCAACAATAACCCAAGGAAAGAAGCGTATGGCCATCATTGATTTTGGCGGAGTGAAAGAAGAAGTCGTGACGCGGGATGAATTCCCGATCGCGAAAGCCCGCAAGGTGCTGAAAAAGGAGACCATCGCGGTCATCGGTTACGGCGTCCAGGGCCCCGCCCAGGCGCTGAACATGAAGGACAACGGCTTCAACGTCATTGTCGGCCAGTCCAGAAAGTTCGAGCGCGACTGGAACCGCGCCGTGAGCGACGGGTGGGTGCCTGGCAAGACCCTCTTCGACATGGAGGAGGCCGCCCAGCGGGGAACCATCATCCAGATGCTTGTTTCCGATGCGGCGCAGCGCGCCATCTGGCCTTCGATCAAGAAATGCCTGAAGCCCGGCAAGGCCCTGTACTTCTCCCACGGATTCTCGATCGCCTACAAGAAGCAGACCGGGGTGGTCCCGCCGAAGAACGTCGACGTGATCATGGTCGCGCCAAAGGGTTCAGGCACGTCGGTGCGCCGCAATTTCCTTTCCGGGGCCGGCATCAATTCCAGCTTCGCCGTCGCGCAGGATTACACCGGCCGGGCCCGCGAGCGCTGCATCGCAGTCGGGATCGCCATCGGTTCGGGGTACCTTTTCCCGACCACTTTCCAGCAGGAGGTCTTCAGCGACCTGACCGGCGAGCGCGGCGTCCTGATGGGCGCCCTGGCCGGGGTGATGGAGGCTCAGTACGAGGTGCTGCGCAAGCACGGCCATTCCCCCAGCGAGGCCTTCAACGAGACCGTCGAGGAACTGACCGAGAGCCTGATCCGCCTGGTCGGCGAAAACGGCATGGACTGGATGTACTCGAACTGCTCGGCCACGGCCCAGCGCGGAGCCCTTGACTGGAAGCCCAAGTTCAAGAAGGCGGTCATGCCGGTCTTCAGGGATCTGTACAAGCGGGTTGCAACCGGCAAAGAGTGCGCCCGCGTCCTCTCGGCCTGCGGCGCGGCCAATTACCAGCAGGCGCTGGGCAAGGAGCTTCATGCCCTTGGCAATTCGGAAATGTGGCTGGCCGGCAAGGCCACCCGCGCCCTCCGTCCCAAGCTGGAGACCAAGCAGCTCCCCTCGACAACCAAGGGGATCGGCGGCCGCGGCGAGAACTGAACCCTGATCCTTCGAACATGACCCGGCTGACTACCGGGTCACAGGCTCGTGTTATTCCGGACTTCCCGCATCGTCAGGGATCCTCCGGCCCTCGCCTAGGCCGTCAGCCGCCCGCCCAGCCATGACTCCGCTCGCCACCAGCGTTCTTCTGATCGAGGACGAACAGCTGGTCGCCCGGGTCACCGAGCAGATGCTCAGGAAGGCCGCGACACGGAAATACTCGCTTGTGCATTGCCGCACCCTGGCCGAAGGGCTCGAGAAGCTGCGGACCGAGAATTTCGACGTCCTGCTGCTCGACCTGAACCTGCCCGACAGCAGCGCGATGGACACCCTCCAGACCGTGCTCGCGCAGTCCGTGGACACCCCGATCATCGTCCTTACCGCGACCTCAAACTACGAGATGGGCTTCACGGCGATCAAGCTCGGCGCCCAGGATTTCCTGGTCAAGGGCGACTTCAACTTCCTGATGCTCGACCGCTCGATCGTGTACGGGATCGAGCGGCACCACCTGCAGCGGACCATCCGGCAGCTGGCCGTTCTGGACGAGCTGACCGGGCTGTACAACCGCCGCGGATTCAATGCCCTGCACCAGGACATACTGCTGCTCGCGCAGCAACCCGGCGTCAGGGGATACTTCTGCTTTTTCGACCTCGATCGCCTTAAGCGGATCAACGACGAGCTGGGCCACCAGGCCGGCGACGACGCCCTGGTTGAGTTTGCCTCGGACCTGCGCCGGATCTTCGCAAAGGACGCCCTTCTTGTGCGACTCGGCGGAGATGAATTCGTCGCCATGGGGATCGAGCGCGCGCCCAATGCCGCGGGCGCCGCGATCAAGGCCCTGGAGATCGTGCTTTCCGTTCGAAACAGCGTGGGCCCGCAGTTCAGGCTGGAGGCGAGTGTCGGTGTCGCCTACTTCGACCAAAGCGGGCCCAGGAGCATGGAGGAACTGACCGCGATCGCCGACGCCGCGCTTTATTCCAACAAGGAGAGCCGGCGCCAGGCCCGCCTAGCCGATCCAAATCCGCTCCCGGCGGTCACGATGAAGGTTCCGCTCCGGCCTGGGCTCCCGAATCAGGGATGAAGTTGGCCTTCAAAAACCCCACCGCGTTGCGGGCGTCCGAATAAACGGCATCGGCCTCGCGCCTGAGCGGCTCCTCCGTCCATACGGCGGCAGCCGACGGCTTTGCGCTTTCCCAGATCGCGCCCGGGAGCCGGTTGACCTCGGTCGCCAGGCGCGTCACATCGGCCGCCTCGATTCCGCTGACGGAACCAGGCTCCGCGGTCCTGAACTCCCGCTCAAGGACAAAGACTGCGATTGCGAACGCAGCGACTCCGCAAGCCGCAAACGCCCGCCACGGGAAAGCGCGAACCTCCGGCGGCTGCGACTGCGCGACGGCAGCGGCAACCCGGCGTTCGAGCCCCTCCGGAATGGGCGGCATTCCAAAGGCCGCCCCGCGCTTCAGCGCCTGCTCCAGGACCCGGGACTCGATGAAGAAACGCCTGCACTCCGGGCAGCCAGCGGCATGCCGGCGCACCGCCGGCGGCAGGCCCGCCTCAAACGACCCGATCTCCGCTCCAGCCTCGCGCTCCCGGATGGCAGCCCAGGCGCGGACAAAGCGGCAGGCGAGCCGCGGCCGTTGCTTTTTCAAATCATTCATGACGGCAATCCTCCCTTTATGAGTTTCTGGCGGGCGCGGAAAACGAGCACTTTCACGTGAGTCTGGGTGTACCCCATCAATTCGGCCGCCTCGCACGTTGAAAGGCCCTCGGCGAACCTGAGCCACAGCGCCTCGAACTGGCCCTGGGAAAGGCACGCCCTCGCGCGCTCCCAGACGCCTGCGGCCTCCTCCCTCTGTTCGGCCTCGACCGACGGCGAAGGCGCGTCGCTCGCGGTCTCCTCAGGGATTTCCACCCATTTCCTCGCCGACCTGAAATGATTCAAGGCGCAGTTTCTTGCGATGGTCAGAAGCCAGTTGATGATCGGCCGGCGGGCGTCGTATCGCGCCAGGTTGTGGAACGCCTTGATGAAGGTCTGCTGGGTGAGATCCTCGGCATCCTGCCGGTGCCGGGTCATCTGGCAAAGAAAGCGGAAGACCCGCGGGCTGTGGATCTGGACGATCCGGTCGAAAGACCGTCCCTCGCCGGCGACGGCATCGCGGATGAGGCCCGCCTCTTCCGAATCGCCCTCTTCGGACGCGGCAGCCATCTCCTCAGCGGGCCTCTGGAGCGCCGGAATTGTCATGGGGTGCCGTGTCCTCGGCCGGGGAATCCGAATCCTTGACGCTCAGGGTGAACGTCCCCTTGCCCTGCGGGTCGGCGAAGTAATGAACCCGCACCTTGTAATCGCCGTCGCCGCCCGGGAAATCGAACTGGGCGCTGGCGATCGGTCCCCTGGCCTCGATTCGCTTTGCGGATCCTTCGCCCTCCCTGTCGACCATCCGGTATCCCGTGAGCCTCATGTGTTGCGGCCGGAAGACGAGCGGCGCGCCGGAGCCGCCGGCCGGAAGGACCTCGATCCGGTCGAATTGCGCGTCATCTCCCCCGTTGCGGCGGCCGGTCAGCGTCACCGACGCGCCATTCGCCAGGTGCACGCGGTCTATCGTAAACCAGGCCCAGCCCGGCTTGCCCCCCTCCGCATTGTCCGGCGTCGAGGCAACCGGCCAGTTCGCCACGGCTTTCCCGTTGACCCTGACCGCAAGGACGACGCTCCTTGCCTGCGCAACCGGATTTGCGCCGCGCTGCTCCTGCTCGATGCTGCGAATCATCTCGACGAGGCGGGCGCTCGAATAGGACAGGTTCAGCGTCACCGTGTTTTCATCGCGGGAAACCGCCGCCGACTGCAGAAAGTCGTTCAATGCGTGATCGCTCGACTCGGCGAGCGACATCATGGCCGTCATCCCGTCGACAATCTTTCCGAGCTTGTCGGCCATTTCCGGCGAATTCGCGACGAGCCTCAGGTGGGCGAATGTCTTGTCGCCGATCTCCCCGACGGACAGCGAGCCCGACCGCGCCATCTGGAGAAACCGGGCGTTGGGACCGCTCCCCTGGAGAACCCTGTCGCCGGATGGAATCACCGCCGCCGCCAGGAGGAAGGCACCCTCGGAATGCCCGACAAGGCCGGTGAGCGGCGAGGATGGGTTTTGCGCAAGCGACGGACTTTGACCGCGAAAGACCTCGCGAGCCCTGAGCAATTGCGCCTCGGACTTGCTGACCAGGATCATCCCCTCGGGAGGAAACGCGATCACGATCCGTTTGCCCGCGTCATCCGTGCCTCCCATGGCCGCGGATTTCGCGCCTCCCGAAATCGCATACGCCTCGAGCGGAAGCGTCTTCAATTCGGACACATTGTCGGGCGCCGACAGGGTAAATCCGGCCAGGAGCCCCTGGGCGATCTTCCGCATGTCCGCCGTCCCTTGAAGAACCAGCGTCCCATTGACCCGCTCCGGACTCTTGTCAAAATTGGATCCGTAGGCCGTGACCGTCCCGATGGTCGCCAGGAGCTTCTGCACGTCGACATGAAACTTTGCGTCGGTCGCCCCAGCCTGCGCCTTTTCCGCCTGCGCGACCAGTTCCTTGCCGAGCGTGCTCGTACGCAGGGCATTCATGTCGGCGTAGATCACCCACTGCGAGTCGGCGCCCGCAACGGCGGGATCGAATGCGGCGCGGGCGGAGTCGGTCACTGGTTGGACAACGAGCAGAACGGTGACGGTAAGAAGATGCTTATTCACGGTCATATTGGGTTGATTCGGTTGGCGGCCATTTGGCAGATGCGCGACGGGCGGCCTTGCCATATTCTACACGGGATTGGCGCCGAAGGTTACAGGTCCTCCCTGGATTCTCCGCCGGCCATTTCGCGGAATGAAAGAAAAGTTCCGGCGACCGCGACCAGGACGACGCAGGCTGCGGCCAGCGCGGCCGCGGTAGGGGCCGCAGCCGCCCAGCTGCCCACCTGACCGCCGGTGTGCGCGGAATACGGAGGAACCATATTCTTCACCGCCCGGGCGATCGCGATTCGGTTGATCTGGGTCGGTATGTTGCCGATCCCTAATTCGACGACCGCGATGTACCCCAGGCCGACAATGACGTACCGGCTGGTCAAAACACCGAAGAGGAATCCAAGCGCCTCGTAAGTTGCGATTGCCGCCACCTGGCCTGTCAGCAGCAGGGGCGCCATTGAAAGCATGCCCGGCACGCCGCGAAAAAGGCCAAATCCGATCAGGACCGCGAACGCCAAAAGATAGTCAGCCTGCGTGCAGGCCATGTGGGCTGCATACCTCAAGGCGAGGTAAACCGGGCGGCCCACCGGACGGGTGAAGAGGTAATCGGCCGCACCCGGCCTCATGTCCTCACGGATCGCTCCGCCGCCGGAAATCAGGACGAATATCGGGATCACAAAACAAAGGTAGAAACTGCAGACCCACCCGACATATTGGCCCGCCGTCAGGGGCCGATGGAAACTTGAGCTCCAGATCGCGATCAGCAGAAGGAGCGCAACCATCCCGGCCAGTGCCGCCGCGTGGCGCAGGTTCAGAAACCGGCCTGCGGTCAGGCGCCAGATTCCGCCCCAGGCGCGCAGCCAGCCCGGCGACGGGCGTGTTGAACCGGAGGTGGAACCGGGGACGCTCATAGGGTCGGCGGGGTTTCGATCGCCTTTTCGAGGCTGGCGACGGCGCTTCTCACCTCGAAGATCGCAACCCCGCTTTCGAGGAGGAACCGGTGAAAATCGCGGTAAAACCGGTCGGGTTCGCTCCAGCGAACCTGAAGGACTCCGGTTTCCTCAGCGATTTCGCAACCGCGGATCAGCCGCTCTTCAAAGAGATACCGTGCCAGCCTCTCGGGAGATCCACACCGGAAGATTGTCGACTCGGGCCAGCGGGCGCGCGACTCCTGCGAGAGCGCCTCGTTTGCCGACCGCGGGATCCTCCCCCACTTGAGCAAAAGAAACTCCCCGCACAGGGCCTCGAGGTCATGAAGGATATGGCTCGAGATGACGACGCTCCTTCCCCCGGCGGCCAGGTCGCGAAGCACATTCGCAAAATCCTCGCGGCCGACCGGGTCCAGCCCGTTCATGGGCTCATCGAGGATCACAAGGTCCGGTTCGTGCAGGAGGCACTGCGCGAGCTTCACCCTCTGGCGCATGCCCTTAGAGAAGGCTCCGAGCGGCTTCCTCCAGTGCTCCGGCGCCAGCCGGACGCGGCCCAGCATCGCCTCCGCCCGAACCCTCGACTCGGCGGCCCCGAATCCGGAGATCATTCCGAGCCCCCCGAGCCATTCCAGCGGTCGCAGGGAACCCGGGAGCTCCTCCGTCTCCGGACAATAACCGATCCGCGCCTTGACGGCGGTGTTGTTCCAAGGGCTCTGGCCGAATATGCGAAGCGAGCCCGAACTCTGCCTTATCTGCCCGGTCAGAAGCCGGAACAGGGTCGTCTTGCCCGCGCCATTCTGGCCGACGACTCCGGTTATTCCGGGCCGCACGGCGAAGCTGACATTGTTCAACCCGAGAATGATCCCATAGAAGCGGCTCACATTCTCCGCCTGGATGATCGGGTTCATTCGGAGCGGAGCCTGCGGAAGAACACGGCCGACGAAAGCGCGACAAAGACCCCGAGCCCGGCGATGGATCCCGCGAGATCCTTGGCTTCGGCCTTCCTGCCCACCTGGACAAAATCGCTGGCGACAGAGCGATCTAGAAATGGAAGCTCCGTACCCACCTGCTCGAGCGCCTCATCCACCTTGAATACAGCCTCGCGCACCTGGGCGAGGTCATGGCTGAAGCTGGCCCTCTTCATCCAATCGGGGGTGCCCGGCGGCTTGGCGATCGTCCCGGCGACCAGCCACAGGCCGAGCCAGAGGATGATGGTCGTCCGCGACGACCGGCTGACCGCCGAGACGCCCAACGCGATCGTCGCCAGGGCCGCGAGACCTATGGCGTTGAAGGCAAGGGCCCGCATGAGCGGTATGAGCGAGTACAGAAAAAAGCTGCTGTCGGGGGCAAATAGGACGCTCAGCAACCATCCAAACAGGAGCGGCCCTGTCCACAGGAGCGCGAGGACGCCTGCGATCGTCCCCAGTTTCCCAAACAGGTAGTCCGCCGTTGTCAGGGGCCTCGACAGATAGACCGTGAGGGCGCGGCCCGCCCTGTCGCGCGTGACAAGCCGAGGCACCATCAACGTCAGGGCGACCATGCTGAGCCCGACACCCGCCATTGAATGCAACCAGAACAGGTTCGTGAAGAGGGCCCTTATGCAAATGTCCGGATAGAGCAGGACGAAGGCATCGATCGCGGTTGCGATGGCATGGATGCGCGGCCCGAAGTGGGACGCAGCCGACTCCAGCCACCCTCCCTCCGACACGGTCTGTGCGAAAAGAAATCCAACCGCGGCGGTCGCAATCCCCGCGACCCAGGCGAGGATCAGGATTGCCCGGAAAAAACGGGTGCCAAGGAGCTCCCGGATTCCCGCCGACATGATCACCCAGCGGCGGTAGCCTACGCCGCCCGGTTTGCCGCTCCACCGGCTTAATGTGAGTTCAGCCTCCATCGGCATCGGAGATCGCCTTTAAGAACAGTTCGTGCAGCGCATCGGGGTTGGAAATGATCTCCGCGGGAGGCAGCCCCCCGGCCTGCATCAGCTTCAAAACCCACTCGATCGAGTCCGAACCGGATTCGACCCGCAACCGCCCGTTCGGGAGCTGGACGACCGCGAGCCCCTCCCCTGCAAGGGCGGCGGCATAACGGTCCGTCCCCGCAGCGGGGGCGATTTCGATGATCCTCCGATGCTTGTCCTTAAGGGCCGCCACGCTGTCGTGCTCGAGGACGCGGCCCCGCCCGATGATGATGACCCGGTCGCACACGCGCTCGATGTCGCGGAGCAAGTGGGACGACATGACAACGCTTATCCCGAAGTCCCGCCATAGCGATCCGATCAGCCGCAGGACATGCTCGCGGCCGGCGGGATCCAGGCCGTTCGTCGGCTCATCCAGGAAGACCAGCTCCGGATCGTGGACGAGGGCCTGCGCCAGCTTCACCCGCTGTCTCATGCCTGTCGAATACGTCTCGACCCGGCGGTACCTCTCCTGCCCCATGCCCACCAGGTCCAGGATTTCATGGGCGCGCTGCCTCGCGCTGCGGAACGGCATTCCCGAGAGTTGCCCGCAGTAGGTCACGTATTCGCATCCCGCCATGCCTGGAATATGGCAGTCCTGCTCGGGGCTGTAGCCGATTTTTTCCCGCGATGCCCGGCTGCCGGCGCGGATGTCGCGACCGAGGAGCCTCGCCACGCCCGAGCTCGGAAGCTCGAGGCTCAAAAGGCACTTGATGAACGTCGTCTTGCCCGCCCCGTTCGGCCCAAGCAGCCCGATCGTGCCGCGCGGCACCCGGACGCTCACGTTGTCCAAAGCCTTCTGCCCGCCGAAACTCTTGCAAAGGCCGGCCGTCTCGATGACACAGCCGTCGGCCGGCCTCCCCTGCGGGGCGGTCAATGGGGGTTCGGCAATCGTCTCGTTCACTCGTGAGGGGGCGGGTTGCTGGTTGGTCTAGTCTACACCATTAAATGCCGGAAAGTTACATCGAAACAGCCGGGGTTGGCCGCCGCCACTAGATTTGTCGTATCTTAAGCCATCTGCGGGCTCACCTCGATCGCGGCGACATTGATCACGACGATGCCGACCTTTTGCCCGGTCTCAACGTACCGGTAGGCGTCCGCAATTGATGAGAGAGGGTATTCCCGGTCGATGATCGCGCGAAACTGGCCCGCCTCCATGCGGCGCCTCAGAAAACCGGCAAACCCGCCGATGCGTCCCGGGGTTGGAATGACGACTCGGTGGCTCCGCGTGACCGACGACCATAGCGCGAGCGCCACGTTCTGCCCCCATGGTCCGAGGTCCGTGGCGGCAAAGACACCGTCCGCCTTCAACAACCTCCTGCACCGGAAGTATGAAATCTTTCCGACCGCATCCAAGACGAAATCAAATGTCTCGCCGATTCGCGTGAAATCCACGGCGGTGTAGTCGACGGCGCGGTCCGCGCCGAGGGATTTGGCGAGCTCAACATGCCGGGTCGCGACGACTGCCGTCACCGCCGCGCCGGTCGCCTTTGCGAGCTGCACCATCGCCGTGCCGATGGCGCCGGTGGCGCCGTAAATCAAAACCTTGTGGCCGGACTTGAGTCCGATCCTCTCCAGAACCCCGTTTGCGTAGAATGCGCCTTCGCAGACCGCGGCCTCGGCAAATCGCGCGCCGGCCGGCATTGCTGCGACAGCATTCTCCGGGACGCAGACATATTCCGCCTGGGCGCCATTGCCCCTGGACGGGCACATGCCGAAGACGCGGTCTCCCGGCTTGAAAGAGCCGATTGCGGAGCCCACGGCCTCAATCTCACCGGCGACATCCACGCCGAAAATCATCCGCCTGGGCCGGCGAAGCCCATAAAACAAGCGAATGAAGAAGGGGTGCCCCCGGAGCTCGCCGCAATCCGTCCGCGTGACCGTCGCCGCACGGACCCGGATCAGCAACTCGCCCGCTGCGGGAACCGGCTTCGGCACTTCGCGCACCGCCACCACGTCCGGTGAGCCATAACGTGTGATGACGGCCGCTTTCACAAGCTCCTTGTCAACACGTCGGGCAAGCCAAAGGCAATCCCCGCCATGATCCATTCTGGTCGCTGTTTTAAGCGCATCTTACAATTACACCCCAAAAGGAAGGAAACCGCACAACCGGTAGCCCGCCTACGCGCGTTGCGCTTCGGCGTGGCACGTTTCGCATTGCGAAACGTGGTGGTGAGGGAGGGACTCGAACCCCCGACCTTGGGCGTGTAAAACCCCTGCTCTAACCACTGAGCTACCCCACCCGGGCAAAACCGATCAGGGTCGAAACGCGCCCGTCATACGGCCGCCAGGGCCGCTTTCGGGCGCAGGAGGCCCTCGCGGGCCATCAATTCGACATTCTGAAGCGCATTCAACGCGGCACCCTTCCAGAGGTTGTCTCCGCTGACCCACAGGGCGAGGCCGTTCTCGATCGCCTGATCGATCCGGATACGGCCGACGCCGCACTTCACCTTCCGGGTGAAATCGAGCGGAGTCGGGTACAGCTTGCCCGCGGGATCATCGACGAGCTCCGCGCCTTCAAAGGCCGCTATCGCAGCCCGCGCCGCCTCGACGCTCACCGGCCGCTCGAATTCGGCGTTGATCGCGACGGAGTGGGCGCGCACGACCGGCACGCGAACACAGGTCGCCGAGACCTTGAGGTTGGGAAGGCCCATGATCTTGCGGCTTTCCTGGGTCATCTTGGTCTCCTCCCCCGTGTAGCCATCCGGGCCGAAGGAATCGACCTGCGGAATCACGTTGAACGCAATCTGGTAGGGATAGACCTTCCGGGGAATCGGAGCACCCTTCGCATACGCCTGGATCTGGCCCTCCAGTTCGGCGATCGCGTCCGTGCCGGTGCCCGACACCGACTGATAGGTTGCGGCGATGTAGCGCTTCAGGCCGAAGCGCTGATGCAGCGGCCAGAGCGCCATCAAGGTGACGGACGTGGAGCAGTTTGGGTTGGCGATGATCCCGTGGTGGTTGCGCAGCGCCTCGGGATTGATCTCCGGAATGACGAGCGGCACGGCCGGATCCATCCGGAACGCAGAACTCTTGTCCATGACGAGGCACCCGGCGTTCACGGCGTCCGGAGCGAGTTCGCGGGTGATCGAGCCCTCTGTCGCAAAGAAAGCGACGTCCAACTCCCCAAAGATCCCTTTTTTCGCCTCTTCAATCGTGTAACGGCGGCCCGCGCAATTGACGATCTTCCCCACCGACCGGGCGGAGGCGAAGAGCCTCAACCCGGCCATCGGGAAGTGACGTTCATGCAAAAGGCCCAGCAATTCTTGACCGACAGCGCCGGTAGCACCGACAATGCCGACTGTGAATGATGGCGTCTTGCTCATGGATACTTTGTGGGAACCTTTGAATAGAATCGGTTCAGGGCTCGGTATCAAGCCCGCAGACCGGCTGCTCCTGATCCGCATCGGGACGGCGACCCTCCAATTCTATCGCCGTGGCGAGCTGGTAAGGAGTTACGTCATATCGACTTCCCGCCGACCTCCGTCCAATATCAAGAACTCCCTCGGGACCCCGCGGGGCCTCCATGAAATCGCGGAGCGGATCGGCGCCGGGCAGCCCCCGGGAACGGTCTTCGACTCCCGTGTGCCCACCGGCCGGCATTATTCCGAATTTGCCGACGACAAGGCGGACTCGAATCTCATCACGAGCCGCATCCTCTGGCTGCGCGGGCTCGAGCCCGGGGTGAACCTTGGCGGCGAGGTCGACACCTACGGCCGCTATGTCTATATTCATGGGACGAGCCGGGAGGACGAGATTGGCAGGCCGCTGAGCGCCGGCTGCATCCTCATGAGAAACCTCGATATCGTCGAACTTTACGAGGAGGTGAGGGTCGGCGACTGGGTCTGGATTATCGACTAACGACCTCAGGCCTCCAGTATTGAAATCCCGCGTGCGGGATTTCAATACTGGAGGCCTGAGGTCGTTTCTATCGATTCTTTCCGAACAGTAAGCGTAAAGAATTCAGGCAGACGACGACCGTGCTCCCCTCGTGGGCTCCGACGCCCAGGGCGAGGGGCACCACTCCAAAGGCGGTCGAAACAACCATGATGATCACGACGCCGAGGGCGATCGTCAGATTCTGCCGGATGATTGCACGCGCGCGCCGGCTCAGGCGCTGGGCTGCCAGGAAATTCTCGATCCGGTCATGCATCAGGATGACCTCGGCCTGCTCAAGCGCGGCATCGCTGCCCCGGGCGCCCATGGCGACGCTCACATCGGCTGCGGCGAGGCTCGGGGCATCATTCACACCGTCGCCGACCATGGCGACCTTGTGCCCCGATTCGCGCAGCGACTGAATCGCCGCCACCTTGTCCTCGGGCGAAAGCCCGGCGCGCACCTCATCGAGGCCGAGTTCGCGCCCGACCGCCTCGGCGGCGTGACTGCGGTCGCCCGTGAGCATGACTGTGCGGATGCCGCCGGCTTTCAGGGCCATGAGCACGGCGCGGGACTCCGCGCGGATCTGGTCCTTCAGAAGCACCCGGCCGACAAGATCACGGCCGATCACCCACACCTCCGCGAGCTCGGCGGCGGCCGGGGGTAGCTGCCTGGCCCATTCCGCAAGGGGGCCGGCCTCCAGAAGCTCCCGGCGCCCAAGCAGCAGTGTCGAGCCGTCCAGGCGGGCGCGCAATCCCTGGCCGGTCAGCGACTCGAAGTCGTCGACTTCTACGGGGCGGACCCCTTCCGCCTTGGCGTGCCGCACGATCGCGCGCGCGATCGGGTGCTGCGATTTCATTTCGAGGGCATAGGCGATCTCCAGAACCTCGCGCTCCCGGCCCTCTGGAAAACTCTCGCAGCCGACGACATTGAGTTCGCCGGTCGTCAGGGTGCCGGTCTTGTCCAGAGCCACGACGTCGACGTCGGCCAGTTTCTCGATCGCGGCGCCCCCGCGGAAAAGAACGCCGTGCCGTGCTCCCCAGGCGATCGCGGCGAGGATCGCAGAGGGAATTGAAAGGACGAGGGCGCACGGGCTCGCAACGACCATGAGCGTCATCGCGCGGTAGAACGCAGAGCGGATCGCGCCTGAGTTTTCGAATGCGGGGAGGCCGAATGCGAGCCAGCAGATCAGGAACATCGCCAGAGCCCCCCCGATGACAATGTAGGTGTAGCGCGTACCGAAGCGGTCGGTGAAGCGCTCGCTCGGAGCCTTGAGCTTCTGGGCCGTCTGAATGAGCCGGATGATCTTCTGAAGCGTGCTTTCGGAGGGAGGCCGGACGACGTCGAACTCGACCGAACCCCAGAGATTGAGTGTTCCGCTGAAGACCGGGTCGCCATCGCCCTTGGGCACGGGCACCGATTCCCCGGTGAGAGCGGACTCGTCGCTCGCGCTCCGGCCCTTGGTCACCACCCCGTCCGCGGCAAATGCCTCACCGGGCTTCACCCTGACGCGCTGGCCGACCCGGAGGGCCTCCACGGCGATCTCTTTCTCGCTGCCGTCGGGCAGGACGACGTTCGCGCTCTTCGGCGAAGTCTTCAGCAAGGCCCCCACCTCCCGCTGCGTTCGATGCAGCGAGTACTCCTCCATCGCGCCCGCCGCGGAGAAGAGGAAGAGAAGGAGGACGGCCTCGCTCCAGGCGCCTATGCAAACGGCCCCTGCTGCGACCGCCAGCATGAGAAAATGGATGTCGATCTCCCGGTTGCGGAGGTTCTTCCAAGTGTCGATTGCGGCGTCCCAGCCTCCGGCGACAAGGCCCGCGCAGAAAAGAAGCCTCGGCAGAATGGGCATGGACGGAAACAGATGCTCCGTCAGCACTCCGGCAAGGCTCGTGGCTCCGCAGATCGCGGCCAGCCAGGCGAGCGTCTTCCACTCCTGCTCCTCGGGCGTGGCCTCCGCCTTGATCTCCGGCCACTGCATCTCCCGCCAGAGCCAGAGTTTCTCGGCGGTCTCGCAGGATTCCCGGCCGAGGACCACCGCCTGTCCCTCCCGACGCAGCATGTAGCCGCTCGGAAGCCGGCCGGCATCCCGGGCCGACAGGCGTTCCTCCACACCGGCGATCGTGGCCGCAAGAGCCGCCTCGAACTCCTTCAAATCGACCCGCCCGATTGTCGCCACAGACACCCGGTGTGCCTTCGGATCGATCCTGACCGCGTTCACACCGGGCCGGGAGCTCAGGAACTCGGTCAATTGGCCGACCCAGTCCGTCGATGCATCCGCTTTCTTGTTCATCTTGGCGGGATGGTCGTCACGGGGGAATAAAAGCGAGTAAGCCGCGGGCGGGCAAATTCTTAGTTTCGGCTAAGCTTGCCTATTCCCGGCCACTCTCACTTTTTGACGTTTTCCAGCGTGCACAGCCACCCGGGAATGGGCTTTTATACATTCGATGATCGGTCTTCACGACGACAAGGGCGCCCCGCCCAAACCGCACCGAGCGCGACCCCTCGCAGCCGCGACCTTCGGCGAGGCGGGATGGCTGACCGGCGGTTTGCAGCTCGAATACCGGCCGCAGCAGGACCAGATGGCTCGCGCGGTGGCGGCGGCCTTCACGGATGACGAATCGCTGCTTTTCGAAGCCGGGACCGGAGTGGGAAAATCGCTAGCCTACCTCGTCCCTGGAATCATTCATTCGGTCGACACGGGCCGGCCCCTGATCGTCTCGACGCACACGATCTCCCTCCAGGAGCAGCTCGAGACAAAGGACCTGCCCTTGTGCCGGCGCCTTTTCTCCTCGGTCCCCGATTTAAAGGAGTACGCCCCGTTCAAGTCGGCCCTCCTCGTCGGCAAGTCCAACTACCTTTGCACCAGCCGGCTCGCCCATGCGCTCGCCGAGCGGGCAAGCCTTTTCGACGACGAGGAGTATTCCGAGCTGCAGCGGATCGCCGCCTGGTCCGAAACGACCGAGTGCGGACTGCGGCACGAGCTGCAGCCGGCCCCTCGGGCGGAGGTGTGGGAGGCGGTCAACGCCGATTCATCCTCCTGCTCCCGGAGGCATTGCGATCCCACCAGCTGCTTCTATCAGCGCGCCCGCTCCCGCCTGCGGTCGGCAAACCTGATCATCGTGAACCACGCCCTGCTTTTCGCCCTGATCAACGCGGGCGGCGCCAAGGCGGAGGGCGCCTCCGCGGAGGGACGGGGCGTCCTTTTCCCGGATGACTTCCTGGTGCTCGACGAGGCCCATACGATCCCGGAGGTCGCCACGGACCACTTCGGCATCGCCCTCAGCAGCTATGGCGTCGACCGGTCGCTGAAGACCCTTTACAACCCCCGCACGAAGCGCGGCCTCCTCCGAAAGCGGGGCGGGGCCGAGGCGCAGCGCCTGGTGGCCGAAGCGCTGGACAGCGCAAAGCAGTTTTATGCCCTGATCGAGGCCAAGTTCCTGGCTACGCGGCCCGTCGCGCGGCGGCGCGAGGCGGATGGAATTGAGCTGCTGACGGACGGCCCCTTCGACGCCCTCCAGCGCCTCGTCGCCCGAATCGCCGACCAGCTTGAGGAGGGGCGCGAACGCGATGAGCTGCTCGACCACAAGGGGCGCCTGAAGGCGATCCAGGCGAGCGCGGGAGAGTGGCTGAACCTCTCGGATTCCGAGCACGTCTACTGGGCTGAGCGGTCCGGCCGCCGCCAGACCACGGTCACCCTCCGCAGCGCCCCGATCGATGTCGCGCCGGAACTGCGCCGACGGCTGTTCGGCTGCGGAGTCGGCGTGGTGTGCACGAGCGCCACCCTGGCGCTCGCCGGCGAGATGGCCCCGTTTGCCGGGCGCATCGGCGCCGAAGGAGTGCGGACCGGGCTCGTCAGCTCGCCCTTTGATTTCGAGCGCAACATGCGGGTATACGTCGCCTCCGATGTGCCGCCTCCCTCGGCCCAGCAAGCCCGCCTGTCCCTCGAAGCCCTCGCCGACTACATCTCCTTTTGCGCGCTGCGGGTCCAGGGCGGGTCGCTCGTTCTTTTCACAAGTCACAGCGACTTGCGTGCGATTGCCGCGATGCTTGAAGCGGATTTTTCCAAGGCCGGCCGCCGCCTGCTGCTGCAGGGGGAGGGAGCCTCCCGCACCGAACTGGCCCGGCAGATGCGCTCGCTGGGGAACGCGATTCTCTTCGGCACCGACAGCTTCTGGACCGGAGTCGACGTTCCCGGGGACGCCCTGGCGCAGGTCGTCATCACCCGCCTGCCCTTCGATCCGCCCGATCACCCGGTCACCGAGGCGCGCGCGGATCGAGTCCGGGACAACGGCGGCAATCCGTTCAATGAAATGACGCTTCCGGACGCGCTCGTGAAATTCCGCCAAGGCGCCGGCCGGCTCATCCGCTCGAAGACCGACCGCGGCCTTATCACGATCCTCGACTCGCGGATCCTGGCCAAATCCTACGGAAGGCTCTTCTTCGAGTCGCTCCCCCAGCATGAGTTTGAGCGCCTCACCCGCGAAAACCGGGAGGAACTCTTCCGGCCGTTCTGAACAAGTCTTTTCGTATTTGCAGTCCGCCGGCCGCCCGCTTTCCCTAGGCCGCACATGAGCACACCCAAGCCCGCGGAAAACGCGGTCATCAAGACATCCTATGGCGAAATGACGATCGCCCTCTGGCCCGACGTGGCGCCAAAAACGGTCGAGAATTTCAAGAAACTCGCGAGCGCCGGCTTCTACGACGGGACCGCGTTTCACCGGATCATCAAGGGCTTCATGATCCAGGGGGGCTGCCCGAACACGAAGGAAGGAGGCAAGGGCGCGCCCGGAACGGGCGGCCCGGGTTACTCGGTCAAGGCCGAGTTCAACGCCAAGTCGCACGTGCGGGGCGTGATTTCGATGGCGCGTTCGTCGCACCCGGATTCGGCCGGGAGCCAGTTCTTCATCTGCCACGGAGACGCGAAGTTCCTCGACCGCCAGTACACCGCGTTCGGCCAGCTGGTCGCCGGTGACGACGTTTTGGAGCGAATCGCCGGAGTCCCCACCCGGGCTGGTGGCGGCGAGACGAGCGTGCCTGTCGAGCGAATCGCCTTGGAGAGCGTCAAAATCGTCCCTGCGTAGGCTTCGCCGGCGTGCGGCCGTTCAACCTAATCGTATCCTGCGCCGAGAACAGGGTCATCGGGCGCGACGGGCGGCTGCCGTGGAGCATACCGGAGGACCAGCGTTTCTTCCACGACAAGACGGACGGCCAGATAGTCGTCCTCGGCCGGATATGTTTTGAGACATGGCCGGACGTCTGCCGGGGCGGCCGCCGGCCGATTGTTGTCACTTCGAACTCCGCATTGGCTTCGGATCGCGTGCGGGTCTGTTCGTCCCTGCCAGCCGCCCTTGAGCTGGCATCGGGCCTGCCGGGCGAGATCTATGTCTGCGGCGGAGAACGGATTTACGGGGAATCCTTGGCGCTCCCGCAGGCTGCCCGGCTTTACCTTACCCTGGTCCACGCCAGGGTGCCCGGGGACAGGCATTTTCCGGATTGGCGCACGGCTTTCCCGCGCGAGATCGAGCGCAGGGAGGCCGGAGGCGACGGCTGGCGTTATACGTTTCTGACGCTCGTTCGCTGATACGGCCGTTTTTCGCCTTTCCCTTGCGCCGCGGCGTCGCTTTAATGGGAGGCTCGCCATTCTGTCATTTTCCCCCTCATCCGCATGAATACCACGATCAATGCCATCACCGCCCGGGAAATCATCGATTCCCGCGGCAATCCGACCATCGAGGTCGACGTCAAGCTCGCCAGCGGGGCCTTCGGCCGCGCGGCCGTGCCCTCGGGCGCCAGCACAGGCGAGCACGAGGCGCTCGAGCTGCGGGATGGCGACAAGAAGCGCTACGGCGGCAAGGGCGTCCTGAACGCCGTTGCGAACGTGAAGGCCAAGATCGCTCCGGTGCTGATCGGCCATGACGCATGCGACCAGGTCGGCATCGACCGGGCCATGATCTCCCTCGACGGCACGCCGACCAAGGCAAAGCTCGGCGCCAACGCAATCCTCGGCGTATCGCTCGCCACGGCCAAGGCCGCGGCCGCGGCGCTCAATCAGCCGCTGTACAAGTACATCGGCGGGCCGAATGCAAAGGTCCTGCCGGTCCCGATGATGAATGTGATGAACGGCGGCGCCCATTCGGACGCCCCGATCGATTTCCAGGAGTTCATGATCATGCCGATCGGAGCCAAGTCATTCGCCGAAGGGCTGCGCTACGGTTCGGAGGTCTTCCACGCACTCAAGAAGGTCCTGAAGGACAAGGGTCTGTCCACGGCGGTCGGCGACGAGGGCGGCTTTGCGCCCAAACTCGAGTCCATCGAAGCCGCCCTGGATTCGATCGCCCTGGCGATCAAGAACGCCGGGTACAAGCTCGGCAAGGACGTCGCCCTGGCCCTCGATCCCGCAGCTTCGGAATTCTACGTGTCGGAAAAGAAGCGGTATGTCTTCAAGAAGTCGGACAATCGCGAACTGACGGGCGACGAAATGGTCGCTTTCTACAAGAAGCTGGTCGCCAAGTACCCGATCGTCTCGATCGAGGACGGCTGCGCCGAGAACGACTGGGACACCTGGAAGAAGCTGACTGACGCGATCGGAGGCAAGGTGCAGCTGGTCGGAGACGACGTCTTCGTCACCAACACGGAGTTCCTGGCCAAGGGCATCGATCTCGGGGTTGCCAACTCAATCCTGATCAAGGTCAACCAGATCGGCACCCTGACGGAGACTCTCGACGCCGTCGAAATGGCCAAGGAGGCCGATTACACGGCCGTAATCTCCCACCGCTCCGGAGAGACCGAGGACACGACGATCGCCGACATCGCCGTGGCGACCAACGCCGGCCAGATCAAGACTGGCTCCCTCTGCCGCACCGACCGGATCGCCAAGTACAACCAGCTCCTCCGGATCGAGGAGGAACTGGGCGCCAGCGCGATCTACGGCGGAAAGATGTGAGGCGCCGTCACTCAACGGCCAGGATAAACCCGCGCAGATACTCGCTTTCGGGCATTGTCACCAGCACCGGATGATCCGGGGGCTGGTGACACCAGGCGAGGATCTGCACCTTCCGGTGGGCGTCCGCGGCGGCTGACGCAAGGACTCCCCGCAGGTCCGCGTCGTGCATGTGATGGGAGCAGCTGTAGGTGGCGAGGATTCCGCCCGGGGCCAAATGCTGGAGCGCGCGCAGGTTGATTTCCTTGTACCCGCGCAGGGCCCCCTCGAGCGAGCCCTTCGACTTCGCGAAGGGCGGCGGATCGAGGACGATCACGTCCCAGGGCTTCTCGGCCTTCCGCGCGGGATCATTCAACCAGTCAAAGACATTGACGGCTGAAAACTGGGCTGGAACGAGGTTTCGCTCCGCATTCCGCCGCGCTGCGGCGACGGCATCCTCGGCGCTGTCCAGGCCCAGGACCTCGCCCGCGCCCGCCCGCGAGGCATGCAGGGCAAACGGTCCCTGGTTGCAGAATGCGTCCAGAACCCGCGGATGGCGGCCGCCCTCGACCATGTCCCGGACAAGGGCCCCCACGATCCCGTGCTGGCTGCGCTGGTCCAGGTAGAACCCGGTCTTCTGGCCCTGCTCCAGGTCGAGCCAGTAATCGAATCCGTCGATTCGCATCCAGCGGGGCTCCCAGCGCCGGCCGGAACGGGTGTGCGTCTCCAGGGGCAGGCCTTCGAGCCGGCGGATCGGTGCGTCGTTTCGAAAGACTATCTCGGCGGGCTTCAACATCTCGGCAAGGACATCGCCCACCAGGGCCGTTCTTTTTTCGAGGGCGAGGGTCTGGATCTGCACGACCAGTGTGTCCGCATAGCGGTCGACGACGAGGCCCGGGAGCCCGTCGGACTCGGACCAGACCAGGCGGCAGAATTCACCGGCCCTCTTCCGGAGCGCTTCCGCAAGCCGTGCTCGGATGAAATCGGCATCGAGCGCGATCTTCTCCCTGCCCAGCCTCCGCCAGACGATCTGCGAGCGGCTGTTGAAAATGCCCAATCCCAATGGCCGCCCGGTCCGGTCCCTGCATTCGACGACTTCGCCGTCAAATTCCGCCGGGAGCAGCCCCTCGACCTCGTTTGCAAACACCCAGGGGTGCCCGCCAAGGACGCGGGCCTTTGCATTGGGCTTGAGACGGAGCGAAGGGGTGGGCACGCCACATCCTCTCATTCCCAGCGCCGCAGGAGAAGCCGAAACGCTCCGCACGCCGCCCGACCGGCCCTCAAACGGCCTTAGGCGGATGCCGCAGCGCCCAGATCTGACGGGCCTGGCTGATCGTTTCGGTGAGGACCTTCGGCGTGATCGCCTGCTTGGGATCGTCCCCGATGCCCTGGCTCGGTGAAACGTGGGTCTCGATGCAAAGGCCGTCGGCGCCATAGGCGACCGCGGCCAGGGCGCAGGCCGGCACGTAAACGGCCTTTCCGACGGAATGGGAGGGGTCGACGACGACCTGGGCCCAGGTCCTTTCCTTCAGCAGGGGGATGATGCTCTCGTCGGGATGATTCCGGTAGCCGTCGAGCGCGGGCGCGGTCCCCCGGGGGCAGAGGATGACATTGGGATTTCCAAACGAGGCGATGTATTCGGCAGCCGATATGAACTCGTTGATGGGCCCCATGTGCAGGCTGCGCTTGAGAAGGATGACCGTGTCCTTTTCGGCGACGGCCCTCCCGATCGCGCGCAGCAGGGAGTAATTGAGGGCGTTGCGCGCCCCGACCTGGAGCATGTGCACGCCGGCCGCGAGCGCGAGCTGCACGTGCGATTCGTCCATCACCTCGGCGTCGACGGGCAGCCCGGTGCGCCGCGAAGCCTCCATCAGGACATCGAGCGATTTGACGTCCCCCTGGAAGGCGTATGGGTTCGTGCGCGGTTTCCACACTCCCCCGCGAAGGACATGGCCTCCCGCCTCCTTGACGGCCGCAGCCGTCTCGAAGAAGAACTGGGGATTCCTCGGGTCTATCGTGCACTGGCCGGCGATGACAAAAAGCTCCTCGCCCAGGGTGACGCCGCCAAGCTTGATCCGATGGGTCGCCAGGTCCGAGCGCCGGTCCATCAGCTTGAAGGGCGATTGGATCCTGTCGATGCGCTCGATGTAGCCCAGGCCCTCCAGCCTGTTGATCATGAGTTCGTCGCGCTCGTCTCCCACGATCGCGTAGATCGTCCGCACCGCCCCGATGATCGGCTGGATCTGGCAGCCGAATTCCGTCACGATCGCAGTGACCTCGGACAGCTGCTCGGGCGTGAGTCGGTGGGACTTGGGCAGGATCATGCCTGCAGCTTAGCCGGGCCGCCCCGCCGGGGGCAATTCCCATAAATCCCGAACCCCGCGCAGTTCGGGCGGCACGGGCACTCTCGGGTCGGAGCTGGCCAAGACCCAAGCTGACCGTCAAACCGGCCGCCCCGTGCGAGGCGGCCCGGAGACGGTCAATGAGGCCAGCAACTCCCCTAGGAGCGCCCGTGCCGCCCGAACTGCACAGCGAATCAAAGATACGCCTCGAACTCCGGAGGGAGGGGCGCCTTGGCGGCAAAGGTGTGGGAGCGGCCGGCGAAGTCATAATCAAAATGGGTTTCGAGCGAATGGAGGAACAGCCGCTTGATGCCCGTCTTCTTCGCCCATTCGCGGTTGCGGGCAAAATCGCCGTACGTCTGGTCGCCCACGATCGGCAGCCCGCGGCGGGCGCACTGGACGCGGAGCTGATGACTCCGGCCGGTCCGAGGCTCGAGGCGGATGAGGCTCACCGGAGCATGGGAGGCACCCTGCCGGAGGACGCTCATCCGGCTTTCGGACGGGATTGCTCCGGCTGAGGTCCGGATTTTCCCTCCGCGCCTGTCGACCGCAAGCCGGTCCTTCCAGACATCCGTCTGCTTTGGAGGCTTTCCGAAAACCAGGGCCAGATAGACCTTGTGCACCTGCTTTCGCCTGAACTGCGCGCGAATCACCGAGGCCAGGGCCTCGTCCGAAACGGCGAGGATGACACCCGAGGTCGCCGAATCCAGGCGGTTCAGCAGCCACAGGCGGCCTGCGCCCCCCGCGGAAGGCCCGAGCTCGTAATACTCGCCGTCGAAAGCATAAGGCGCATTCAGGAGCGAGCGCGGCTCTTCACCCGCCTTGTTCGGGTGGGAAAGGACTCCAGCAGGCTTTGCCAATGCCGCCACACCGTTGGAATCGCTTTCGAGGAGCTCCACCCCGCGTCCCAGCGGAAGCGCCGCCCAGAAGCCTTCCCCGGGACCGCTCACTGGTAGAGGAAGGTGAATGTCATCTCCTGCTCGCTTCCCAGCATGGCGATCATGTCATCGGTCCAATCGCCGTACGGCGCCCGGGCCTCGATCGCTGCCGGGCAGGCCCGTGTCGCCGCATCCGAGGTTCCGGCGGACGGGTTGACATGGATGATCTTGGAGATTTCGCCCCTCGAGTTCAGGACAAACTTGACCTCGACGATGCTGCCGGGATTCGGGTACACGCCGCTTTCGCTCAGGATCCGCTCCCACTGGATCTGGACCGATTCGATGAGCCGCTGAAGGTAGACGCCGTAATTGCTCCAGCGCGCATCGACCGCGGTCAGGCCGATATTGGAGGTGCCGATCTTGTTCTCGGCAAAAATCGCCGGCCGCACGTGCTGCTCCAGGTTCTTTCGCGGCTGCGGATGCTTCGGGTCGATCTGCGGCGAAAACGCGCTTCCATTGTCGGCGACGGGCGCGTCCTTGGCTCCGTTGACGCTTTGCTGCACATCGGTCGGATTATTGGAGCTCTTTGCCAGGTTGGACGCGTAGCCGCTCGAATCGCCGCCCTGCTGCTTGTCGAATCCCGAGTACGAATTCTGCTCGCGGCGCGGCGCGGCCGGCGAGGGCGGCTTCGGCGGGGCGGTCACCTGCGGCGGCGCCGGAACGGTCCGATCGGGCTGGACCAGCTGTCCGCTCACGATCTGGGTCGATTGAATGTCCTTCCTGCCTTCCAGGGCGGGCATGTCGCTCTTGCCATTCGGAGTGGGCTTCTCCTGGGCCACCTGCTGGTTGCGATCGCTTATGTTGTTGGTCTTGTCCGGAATGTTCTCCGGGGCGTTTGGGTTGGCCTCCACGAATTTCGGCAGCTGTTTCGTCGGCTGCTTGGGCCGAAACATGTCGAGCGGAATCTCGATGTTCCGGTCCTTGGGCCGCGGCCGCGGGGTCGACACATGGTTCACTCCCGCAAAGTTGACGAACCGGGGCGCAAGAAAAAGCAGGATGATGTGGATCAGGATGGTCCCAACGAGGCCGATCTGCACGGAGCGCCGGTCCGACTCGTCGGCAAGCCAGGGCAGCGCATGATGCGGTGCCTCCCCCAGGTCTGCCTGGGAGTGAATCGGCTCAAGCATGGGAGTCATCTATGGAGTGAAGCGGTTACCTACACCCGCAGACCGCATTGCGTCAAAATTTGTTTCGTTTCTTCGAGCGGAAGACCCATTATGTTGGTAAAGGAGCCCTTATAATCGGCGATGATGAGGTCGGTGTGGTCCTGCACGGAGTATGCTCCGGCCTTGTCGAGGGTTTCGACCTTGCTGATGTAAAGCTCGATTTGGTCATCGCTTAGGGTCTTGAATGTGACTTCGCTCGTTATCCCGGTCTCCCGTGCAAGGGCGTCGGCGGCGCGCCTCACGGCGACGCCGGTAAAAACAGTGTGGGTGCGCCCGGACAATTGCTTAAGCATCCGCCGCGCCTCGTCGTGGTCCCTTGGCTTGTTGAGCACCGTTCCATCGATGAAAACGGTGGTGTCCGCGCCCAGAACAAGGGCTCCGGGCCGCCTGGCGGCAACCCAGGAAGCCTTCAACGCGGCATTGTGCAGGACCATCGCGTGAGGGTCGGCGGTCGGCTCCTCAAACTCCGTCACCTCGGCGGCTACCACTTCGAAAGGCACGCCAAGCCTCGAGAGAAGCTCGCGCCGGCGCGGCGAGGCCGAGGCGAGTATCAGGGAAATCACCGGTTCCATCGTAAACCCTCCATTAACGCGCATCGGAGTCGGCCTTGCAAGCTTGCTTGCCGCTGGATAGTCGTGCTCATTTGCAGCCTCCATGCGCCTTGGCCTAGCCCAGATAAACACGATCGTTGGCGACCTCGCCGGCAACCGCCGGAAGATTCTCGAGGCATACGCGGCCCTGGTTGGGCAGGGTGCCGAGCTCGTGATTTTTCCGGAGCTGGTCGTCTGTGGATACCCGCCGCGCGATCTCCTTTTCAAGCGCCGGTTCGTGCCGGACGTCGAGGATTCCCTGCGGCGGATCGCCGAGGCGGTCGGCGATGTGCCCGCAATCGTGGGCACGGTCGAGGCAAACGCCTCCGGCATTGGCCGCCCGTTCTACAACACCGCTGCATTCTGTTTTGGGGGCAAGGTCGCCAGCGCCGCGCACAAGTGCCTCCTGCCGACCTACGACGTTTTCGACGAGGACCGGTATTTCGAGCCGGTGGCGAAGCCCACGGTCATCACGCACGGGAAGCGCAGGATCGGCATCACGATCTGCGAGGACATCTGGACCCACCCCATGATCAACACCCGGCGGCTCTACCACGGGCTCGATCCGATCAAGCAGCTGGCGGCGGAGCGGTGCGACCTCATGGTGAACATCTCGGCCAGCCCCTGGCACAACGAGAAGGGCGGCGTGCGGCGGACCCTGGTGACAGACGCCGCGTTCGAACTCGGCTGTCCGGTCGCCTATGTCAACGCCGTCGGCGGAAACGACGAACTCATCTTTGACGGGCGCTCCCTGGTGAGCGACGCCTCGGGACACGTCGTTACGGGCCTGGCGGCCTTTGCCGAGGACATCCGCGTCGTCTCGACCAACCTGGATCCCGATGATTCCGCAAAGCAGGTTCGCGAGGTGTCCTCCTCCTTCGAGCAATCCAATCTGGCCGACATATTCGCGGCCCTGACGATCGGCCTGCGCGACTACGCACAGAAGAGCGGGTTCGGCCGCGCGCTGATCGCGCTTTCCGGCGGAATCGATTCGGCCGTCGTCGGCGTCATCGCCGCCGCGGCCCTGGGCCCGCAGAACGTGACAGCCGTGTCGCTCCCCTCCCCCATCTCCTCCCCCCACTCGAAGGATGACGCAAAGGCCCTGGCGGACAACCTCGGGCTTCCCTACGTCGTGATCCCGATTTCGGAGGTCTTCGCCTCGTTCGAGACCGCGCTGACTCCGGCATTTGTGGGAAGAAAACCCGACGTCACCGAGGAGAATATCCAGGCGCGCATCCGCGGCGTGCTGATGATGGCGCTGTCGAATAAGTTCGGGGCGCTGCTCCTGACGACCGGCAACAAGAGCGAGCTCGCCGTCGGGTACTGCACGCTGTACGGCGACATGTGCGGGGGCCTCGCCATAATATCGGACCTTTTCAAGACCCAGGTCTACGCCCTGGCGAACTGGATCAACGCCGACGCCCGGAAATCTGGCCGCAATCCCCCGATTCCCCAGTCGACGATCGACAAGGCGCCGAGCGCTGAGCTCAGCCCCGGCCAGACCGACCAGGACACGCTGCCGCCCTACCCCCTTCTCGACGCCATCCTCAAGGGATACGTCGAGGAGGGCCTGTCCCGCGCCGACCTGATCGGGCGGGGTTTCGCGGAGAGCGTCGTCAACGAGGTCGTGCGCAAGGTCGACCTGAACGAGTACAAACGAAAGCAGGCCGCCCCAGGCCTTAAGATCACTCCGCTCGCATTCGGTGTGGGCAGGCGGATACCGATCGTGCAGAAATACGTGAGTTAGCCTGACCATGACCGAATCGGAACGACTTTTCGCGCGCGCGCTGGAGCTGATCCCCGGCGGAGTCAATTCCCCAGTCCGCGCCTTCCGGTCCGTCGGAGGGGCGCCGTTCTTCGTCAAGGCTGCGCGCGGGGCGACGCTCGTAACGGCGGACGACCGGGAGCTCATCGATTTTGTCTGCACGTGGGGGCCGGCGATCCACGGCCATAACCACCCGCAAATCAAGGAAGCGATCGTGCGGGCGTTGGAAAGCGGCACGAGTTTCGGCACGCCCAATCCCTACGAGGTCGAGATGGCCGAGTTGATCGTGCGATTTGTGCCGTCGATCCGGAAGGTGCGCATGTGCAACAGCGGGACTGAGGCCACCATGTCGGCTGTCCGGCTCGCCCGCGGATTCACCCGCAGGGACAAGATCGTCAAGTTCTCCGGCTGTTACCACGGCCATTCCGATTCGCTTCTGATCAAGGCCGGTTCGGGCGCCCTGACCCATGGATACCCCGACAGCGCCGGCATCCCGGCCGCCTTTGCCCAGGAAACGGTCATCATCCCTTATAATGATACGGCCGCGGTGGACGCGGTCTTTGCCGCCAACCCGGGAAAGATTGCCGGAATCATCGTCGAGCCGTACATCGGCAACCTCGGATTCATCAGGGCTGAGCCGGGCTTCCTGAGGCACCTGAGGGAGTCCTGCACGCGGGAGGGCGCCGTCCTGATCTTCGATGAGGTGATGACCGGTTTCCGCCTGGCCAAAGGCGGCGTTCAGGAGCTTGAAGGCATTAGCCCGGACCTGACCACCCTCGGCAAGATCATCGGCGGCGGCCTGCCGGTGGGCGCCTTTGGGGGACGGGCCGAGATCATGGACATGGTCGCCCCGCTCGGGCCTGTCTATCAGGCTGGGACCCTGAGCGGCAATCCGCTCGCTCTCGCCGCGGGAATCGCCTCCTTGCGCCTGCTGGAAGAGACCGATCCCTACGCCCGCCTCGACAAACTGGGCTCCCAACTGAGGGACGCCGTCCTGTCGGCGGCCAGGGCGAAGGGGGTGCCGGTCCAAGTGCCTCAAACCGGCTCGATGTTCTCGATCTTCTTCAATCCCAACCCAGTAAGAGATTACGATTCCGCCCTATCATCGGATGCTTCGGTGTATCGGCGGTTCTTCCATTCGTGTCTCGATCGCGGGGTTTATCTGGCTCCCAGTGCGTTTGAAGCGGCTTTTCTAAGCACCGCTCACGCAGGATCGACGATAGACCGGGCTTGCGACGTGCTGGCCGCAGCCATCGGGGCTCTGTAAGCCAAAGCAAAGCGCCGCTTCCAGGCGGTTTCCCGGGTGCCGGGCCCACTGGAACAGCGGATGCTTGCATTCTGTGGCATTCTTCTACTTTCAACTGATGTAAGCCGTCCTAATCCTATCGCAAATCGATCACTTTTCTCTGTCAGCCGCTCGCCCCGTATCGGAATCCGCATCCCTTTCCCATCATGAGCCAATCCGTTCCCGTCGCGCTAGAAACCGCGGCGAAAACAGCCTCCGCAGGCGCCATGCCCCGGTATCCCGGTATCCGCGTCACCTGCAATGGCAACCAGCTTGTCGCCCAGCATGTGGAGACCCGCATCACGGAGGGTGGCGTTTTTTATCCCATCACGCCATCAACCGAAGGCGGGGAACTTTATCAACAGTCTTTCGCGCAAGGAGAACTGAATGTTTGGGGGCGGCAGAAAATCGCCGTTGAGGCCGAAGGCGAGCACGCCGCCCAGGGCGGCGCAACCGCCTTTGCAATCACCGGCCGGCGGACGGTCAATTTCACCTCAGGCCAGGGCATCGTCTACGCGATGGAGCAGTACTATCACGCACCCGGGAAATTCTCGACAATGGTGCTCGAAATCGGGGCGCGCGCCCTGACCAAACAGGCGCTCAACGTCCATTGCGGCCACGACGATTTCTATGCCGCCCTGGACACCGGTTGGACCATGCTGGTCGCCAAGGATGCGCAGCAGGCCGCCGACCAGGCGGTCATCCTCCGGAAGGTGAACGAACTGTCCCTCAACCCGGGGATGAACATCCAGGATGGCATGCTCACGACCCATTCGGAGCGCACCTACCTGGCCCCCGAAGCCGAACTCCTCCGGGAATTCCTGGGGGCGCCCGACGAGGATATCGATTGCCCAACGCCGGCGCAGGTGGAGCTTTTCGGCCCCCGCAGGCGGCGTGTGCCCCGGATGATCGATCTCAAGAACCCCGTCCTTCTCGGGCCCGTCGAGAACCAGGAGCACCACATGAACGGCGTCGTCGCGCGCCGGAACAATTTCAACGAGCCGATCCTCGGTTTCCTGGAGCACGCCTACGCCGAATTCGGCCGCCTCACGGGCCGGGTCTACGGGCTGATTTCCGAGTACAGGACCGAGGACGCCGAGACGGTGTTCGTTTCGCTCGGCTGCGCCGCGGAAAACATCGAGGCCGCCTGCGACTATCTGCGCGAACAGCGCAATGCGCGGGTCGGCTCGATTCACATCAACGTGATCCGGCCCTTCCCCGAGGCGGCCGTCATCAACGCCCTGCGCGGGAAAAAGAACGTGATCGTCCTCGAGCGAACGGACGAGGGCATGGCCGGCGACAACCCGCTGGCCCGCGACATAAGGGTCGCGTTGGGCAAGGCGAACGAGGCCGCCCAGTTCGGCGGCTCACTTCCCTCGCTTTCCCCTGCCGAGACGCCGCGCCTTTTCCGCGGGGCCTACGGCATCGGTTCCCGCGATTTCAGGCCCGAGCATACGCTCGGGGCCTACGAATTCTCGGCCGCCCAGACAAAGCGCACGGACGGGCGCGGCGCCTCCGACGGCGAGACCTTTTTCGTTCTCGGTGTTGACCATCCGTATGCGGTCATCAGCAAGGACACTCCGTCGCTCCTTCCGGAAAAGGCGATCGCCGTCCGCTTCCATTCGATCGGCGGCTGGGGCATGATCACGACAGGCAAGAATCTCGGCTCGATCATCGGAGACTTTGGAAAATTCATCTCCGAGTCCCGTCCGACCTACGAGCCCGATGGGCAGCTCGTGGAAAAGATCCACGTGATGGCAAACCCGAAGTACGGTTCGGAGAAGAAGGGCGCCCCCACCAACTACTACCTCACGGTCGCACCCCAGCGGATAAAGGTGAATTGCGAGCTCAACCACGTGGACGTCGTCCTGTGCTGCGACCCGAAGGCCTTTACGCACACGAATCCGCTCGAGGGGCTCAAGAAAGGGGGCTCGCTTGTGTGGGAATCGAGCGATTCGCCTGAAGTCGCATGGCAGCGCATCCCGGCTCGATACCGCAAGTTTGTCCAGGATAACGCGATCCGTGTCTTCATCCTTCCCGGCTTCGACATCGCCCGCAAGGCGACCGACCAGCCCGAACTGCAGCTTCGAATGCAGGGCAACTCGTTCCTTGGCGCCTTTTTCCGCGTATCGCCCTTCCTTCAGAATTTCGGCATTTCCGAGGAACAGTTCCACAAGGTCGTCCACAAGCAGTACGAGAAAAAATTCGCCCGCTTCGGCGCGTCCGTCGTCACCTCGAACATGACCGTCATGACCGAGGGCTTCTCGCGCGTGCAGGAGATAAAGATCGGCCGCGCCGACGACCCCGATCGCTCGTCGATGCGCAACCCGGCGATCGTGCCCCTCGGCGACCACGCCCTCATCCCCACGGCGGGCTGCGCAGCGACCAGCGCCGGCATTCCCATGCCTGCGGCCCAGCCGGCGCGGGCGCCGTTCCAGACCCTCGCCAAGTTCGATTCCGAGTTCCGAAGCGGCCTCGGCTACCACCAGCCGTCGGGAGCCCTCGCCTCGCTGGGCGTCATGGCCCCGGGCACGGGCGCCACGCAATCAAAGTACGTCGCCCGCCGCGAAACACCGGTCTACATCGCCGAAAACTGCACCCAGTGCATGGAGTGCATCACGGCCTGCCCCGACACGGCCCTGCCAAACACGGCCCAGGAAGTCGCAACGGTTCTCAAGACCGCCGTCAACAACTACGTCTCCGACCGCCAGGAGCGCCTGAAATTCGGCGCGGCTCTCGCCGGGCTCGAACAGCGGGCCCGGGCTCGGATGAACGATGCGGTGAAGGCGCGCTCAAAGCTGCCGTTCAAGGACATCATCCGGGAGGAGGTATCCGCCCTGCCCGACGTTTCGGCCAAGGCAAAGGAGGAATTCACGGCCATTATTGACCGGCTGCCGCTCGCCTACGGCAATGTTCCCGCGATATTCCGCTCGCTCGAGCAGAAGACCCCCGGCGCCGGCGGCCTGTTCTCGATCTTCGTCAGCGATCTGTGCAAGGGCTGCGGCGAATGCGTCCAGGTATGCGGCGACCACGACGCCCTGAGGATGACCCGCGAGACCGAGCAATTAAACGCCGAGCTTACGACGGCGCAGACTTTCTCCCGGCTCCTTCCCGACACGCCGCAGAAATTCCTCGGGCTTTACAACGACCAGGACGCCGCGGGTTCGCGCGAGGCGGCGCTGCGGAATCATTTGATGGTGCGCCGCAACTACGAGGCGCTCGTCTCCGGCGACGGCGCCTGCGCCGGTTGCGGGGAGAAGAGCATTCTTCGCGGGGTCGCCAGCGTGACCGAGGCCTACATGCGGCCGATCTACCATCGGAAGGCCGACCGCCTGAGGGGCAAGGCAGCGCGGCTCAAGGCCGAGGGGCTTCCCAAGCTCGCCGCCCTCAAGGCGCGCAGCGAGGCCGAGTACGCCCTTTTCCGCCGGACCTTCGCCCACGCGATCATCGGACTCGGCGGTGAAAGCGAGGCCGACACCTCGAAGCGCATATCCGCCTACGAGGTCGAGCGCGGCGCCATCACCGACGAACACCTGATCGACGGGCTCGCCGCGGTCATCGAGCAGGACGCCTTCAACCACAAGGATCTCCAGTCCGTCGACGGCCGGCGGGCAAACGGCATGTCGGTCATGATGATGGGCGCCAGCACCGGCTGCAACACGGTCTACGGATCGACTCCCCCGTCCAATCCCCACCTCTACCCATGGATGAATTCGCTCTTCCAGGATGGAGCCACAATTTCGTGGCTCATGGCCGAGTCCGTCATCCTGACGCATGTGCGCCGCTCCGTCGTGCCGGAGCGGCTGGCCGACGCCCTGCTCGACCGGACCGGGCCCGTCGCAAGCGAGGCTGAGTACTTCACCCTCACCCACCTGGACGACGCCCTCATGACCGAGCAGGAAATCAAGGAACTGCCTAAGGTCTGGGTCATCGGCGGCGACGGCGCCCTGGGCGACATCGGCTTCCAGAATGTCTCCAAGGTCGTCCTTCAGAACCGCCCGAACGTGAAGATCCTCATGCTCGACACGCAGGTGTACTCGAACACCGGCGGACAGAATTCCGACTCCTCGACAATGCTGGGCGGCTACGACATGAACCAGTTCGGCGTCGCCTCGCAGGGAAAGCTGATCGAAAAGAAAAACGTCGCCGAGGCGTTTACAAGCGGGCACGGCTCGCCATTTGTGGCCCAGGTCTCGATGGCGAACGCGGCCAAGCTCTACAAGGCGCTCTTCGACGGGCTGGAGTACCGGGGAACGGCCTTCTTCCAGGCCTACACGACCTGCCAGCCGGAGCACGGCGTCGGCGACAACATGAGCGCCGATCAGGCGAAGCTGGTCCGGGACGCCCGCGGCATGCCGGAGTTCGTCTTCAACCCGCGCCGGGGCGAGACCTCGCAGGAGGCGTTCGATCTCAAGGGCAATCCAAGCGTCGACCGCGACTGGTGGCGGACGAAGTTTGCAAGCAACGGCGAGGAGTACAGTTTCACAGTCGCGCACTGGGCCGTAACCGAGGGCCGGTTCCGCAAGCACGTGAATCCCGTGAGCGACGAGGAGGCGGCAAGGCTGGTTCCGCTGGAGGACATGCTGCTGTTCATCACCCAGGACGACGTGATCCACCGCCGGGTCTTCAACCCGGCCCACCGGAGCTTCGTGACCAATTTCGGCTGCTGCATCTCGAGCGAGCGGCACGGCAAGATCCAGCACCACGCGGTTTCCCGCCAGATGGTGCTCTTCGCCGTCGAGCGCCGGAAGGCCTGGCGCATGCTCCAGAGCAAGGCCGGAGTCGCCAACAAGGACTACCTCGCCCAGAAGGCTTTCCTCGCAAAAATCGACAAGGGCGAGATACCCCTGGCCGACGCGAAGGCGCGGGCTCGGGAGCTGTTCGCAGCGGAATTTGCCGCATTGAAATAGCCGCCGCCGGGCGGCAGAGTGGAGGGTGCGCCATCCAGGCCAACCTTCCATGATCCGCCCAGCCCTGTTCCTCGCAGTCGCATTCATTCTGGCGCGGCCCCTCGGGGCCGCCCCCGCCGCGTCCATTTCCGATGCCGCCATCCTGACGCCGCCTGAGCCCAGGTCTCCCCGGATAAACGGCCCCACAGTCTTCGGCGTCCGCCCGGCTTCGCCCTTTCTTTACACGATCCCGGCCACCGGCGATCGACCGATGCAATTCGCCGCTGAAGGCCTCCCCGGAGGCCTGTCGATCGATGCTGCGACAGGACAAATCAGCGGTTCGGTGGCCAATGCGGGCAAATACGAAGTCTCCCTCATCGCAAGCAACGCCCTGGGAACCGCGCAGAAACGCCTGCGCATCGTCGTCGGCGAATCAATCGCCCTCACGCCCGCCATGGGCTGGAACAGCTGGAACTGCTGGGCGGAGGCGGTGAACCAGGAGAGGGTTATGGAGTCCGCCAGGGCCATGGTCTCGTCGGGCCTGATCAACCACGGGTGGACCTACGTCAACATCGACGACACCTGGCAGGGCGACCGCAGCGGGCCGGACCACGCGCTCCAGGGCAACGCAAAATTTCCCGACATGAAGGCCCTCTGCGACGCGATCCACGGTATCGGGCTCAAGGCGGGGATCTACTCGACCCCCTGGGTCACCTCGTACGCAAAGTTCCCGGGCGGCTCGAGCGATTCACCCTCCGGGGCCTGGGACCGCTCGCTGGCAAGCGAGGCGAACTGGCGCCACGGCGCGCATGCTTTCGCCCGGGCTGACGCGAGGCAGTGGGCCCTGTGGGGCTTCGATTACCTCAAGTACGACTGGAACCCGAACGATCTCGCCCACGTTGAGGAAATGAGCAGGGCATTGCGCGCCTCCGGCAGGGACATCGTCTTCAGCCTGTCCAACACCGCCCCCTATGAAATCGCCGCCGGCCTCGCCCGCCTGGCCAACAGCTGGCGGACGACGAGCGACATAAGGGACCGGTGGGTGGCGGAGGGCCAATCCTGGCAGTATGGCGTATCCGAGATCGGCTTCTCCCAGGACCGCTGGGCCGCTTACGCCGGTCCCGGCCACTGGAACGATCCGGACATGCTGGTCGTCGGCCGCGTCGGCTGGGGAAACCCCAAGCCCGCGCAGCTCACCGCCGACGAGCAGTACTCCCACATCAGCCTCTGGTGCCTCCTTTCGGCGCCGCTTCTCATCGGCTGCGATCTCGGGAAGCTCGACCCGTTCACCCTCAACCTCCTGACGAATGACGAGGTCCTAGCCCTGGACCAGGATGCCCTGGGCCGGCAGGCAGTGCGGGTGGCAACGGCCGGCGGCATCGACGTGTACATGAAGGAACTCGAGGACGGATCCAGGGCGCTCGGATTCTTCAACCGCGAATCGTCAGCGCAGACACTTTCATTCAACAAACTCGGTTACCTTGGATTCAGCAAGCGCCAGCACGTCAGGGATCTGTGGCGCCAGAAGGACCTGCCCGACGTCGTGAATCCCCAGAGGGACAGCCTCACCGTGACCATGCCGGCGCACGGCGTCATTCTCTGCAGGCTGACCCCCGTCGGCCCGGCGTCCTAGCCTGCATCCATCACAAAACTGACCAAGATTGGCCAGAGTTTGTGATGGATGCAGGCTAACCCGAGAGGCGCCAGTCGATGAGCTCCATCTGGAGAAACTTCCGGCCGCTGAAATGATTCCAGTGCAGCCCGACCGCCAGATCGAGCGCGGGGCCGCACGGCGGGAGCCGCCCGGCCATCTTCCAGGCAACGCCGTGCAGGCGGCGGCCGTCCCCGTCGGGAATCCAGAAGCGGAAATGCTGCTCCTTAAAGACCTCCGGCGGCTGGCGGAACGAGACGCCGTGCACGCCGAACACCGGCTCGGGATTGCCCTGGCCGAATGGATGCAGCGAATCGAGCTCCTCCATCAGCCACTCTCGGACATGGTCCAGCGGCAGCCAGGCGGCCAGGTTGAGGCGCTGCTCGGCTATGTCCCCTCCCGAGTGGGCCCTGACGGCGCTCGAAAATTGTTCCCGAAAGGCATCGAGCCTGGCTTTCGGGAGCGACACCCCCACGGCCATCGGGTGGCCGCCCCAGCTGTTTAGGTGCTCGCAGCATCCGGATAGCACCTCGACAAGGCTGATGCCATCTATGCTCCGGCCGGAGCCCTTCGCCATGTCACCCTCGTTACCGAGGACAATGCACGGGCGGTTGTACTTGCGGGTCACGCGGCCTGCCACGATTCCGACGACCCCGGGGTGCCAGCTTTCGTCGAACAGCACGATCCCGGGCTCAGCCGCGAAACGCGAATCGACCAGCCTCTCGGCCTCGTCGGTTATCTGCCGCTCGATCTCCTGGCGCTCGCGGTTGAACAGGTCCAGCTGCCGAGCCGTCTCGTAGCAAAAGCGGCTGTCCGCGCTGACCAAAAGCTCGACGGAAAGGGCGGCGTCGGCCAGCCGCCCCGACGCGTTGATCCGGGGGCCCAGGCGGTAGGAAATGTCGACGGGCAGGATCTCCTGGCCGGGCTTCAGTCCGCAGACCTCCATCAGGGCCCGAAGCCCCGGCCGGCGCGTGTCGGCCATGATCCGAAGGCCGTGCCGGGCCAGTATCCGGTTCTCCCCGGTCAGGGGCACGAGGTCCGCCACAGTCCCGAGCGCCACAAGGTCCAGGTGATCGCTCAGCCGCAGGCTGAACGCAACGGGATGCTTGGCCTCCCGCATGAGCTTGAGAAGCCCGTGCATCAGCTTGAACACGAGGCCCGCCGTGCAAAGGTTTCGCCAGGCCTCGGCGACGCCGTCCGCCTCCGCCTGGACATGGGGGTTGATCAGGATCCCGTCCCCAAGTGCCCGCTCCTTCGAGCGGTGGTGGTCGACGACGATCACGTCGGTGCCCATGCCTCGCAGATAGGCGACCTCGTCATGGGAGTTCGTGCCGCAGTCGAGCGCGATGAAAAGGTCCGGCCTCCCCTGCTCCAGCGCCCGGTCGATCGCGCTGCGCGAAAGTCCGTAGCCGTCCTCGGAGCGCCTGGGGACGACAAAGCGCGGCTCGAGGCCAAAGCGGCGAAGGACGGTCACGATGAGCGCTGTGCTGGTGACCCCGTCGACATCGTAGTCGCCGAGAACGACCACCTTCTCGTGCCGGTCGATCGCCTGCGCGACCCTCGCCGCCGCGGCGGCCACGTTCGGCACGAGGAACGGATCGGAGAGCCCGGCCAGCACGGGGTTGAGGAACGGCCCCGCGCTGGGCGCCCCTCCCATGCCCGAGCGCAGGAGAAGTTCGGCGAGGACCAGGCTGACCCCCGCCCGCTTGCTCAACGCCTCGACCTCAGCGGCCGGGAACGGCGTGTAGATCCAGCGCATCGCCTGCGGTCATTTCGAGGCCTTGCTGGACCCGGTCCATTCGTATTTCGGTGCTACGTCTGCGTGGGCCTCAACGTGCTTCCGGTCGCCCTTGTGCCAGTAATAGAAGACCTGGGAAGCCTGGAAGATCGCCGAGAAGGTGCTGGTCACGATGCCCACGAGGAACGTGAACGAGATATCCCGAAGGACGCCGCTCCCGAAGGTGAAAAGGGCCAGGGCGGCCAGGAACGTCGTCGTGGCGGTCATGATCGTCCGGGCGAACACCTTGTTGATGGCGGTGTTGACGACGTCCCGCAGCGAACCGTTCGGGTTGATCTTCAACTCTTCGCGGATCCGGTCAAAAACGACCACCGTCTCGTTGATGGAGTAGCCGGCGATGCACAGGATCGCGGCCACCATCGGCGCCGAGAACTGGTGGTTGGTGATCACGAAGATGCCGATGACCATCAGGATGTCGTGGAGGATTGAGACCATGGCCCCCACGCCGAAGCCAAATTCAAAGCGGAAGGCGATGTAGACGAGGATCGTCAGCATCGAAAGGCCGACGGCGTAGAGGGCGTTGAGCTCGATCTCCTTGCCGATCGCGGCTCCGACGTGGCTTTCGCCGACCGTCTCCAGGTGGGCCTGGGGATAGGCCTTTTGCAGGGCGCCGAGCAGCGCGCCGGACCGGCCTTCGGGTGTTTCGATCTTGAGCAATTCCCCCCCGCCGCCGACCGCATTCTCGTACGTCGGGTTTATCTCGCCGATATTGTTCGCCTGGGCGACCTGGCGGACCGCGGCGATGTCTATCTTCTGGCTGTACTGCATGCTCACGACGTCGCCCCCTGAAAAGTCGATTCCATAGATAGCGCTGCCCTTGTAGGCGATCACCCCGATGCCCACCAGGACCAGCATCCACGACGCCATAAAGGCGGGTTTGCCGTACTTGATGAAGTCCACGTGGATGTTCTTCAGGATGTGCCGCATGGTGAACTTCTTCAGCCACCCGACCTGGATGATTTCCTCCATGATCATGTGGGCGGTGACCAGCACGGAGAACATCGTCGAAAGGACACCGATCGCCAGCGTGACGCCAAAGCCCTTTATCGGGCCGGCCCCCCGGGTGATCATGATGAAGCAGATGATCAGCTGGACCACGTGCGCGTCGATGATCGTCATGAGGGCCTTCCGGTAGCCGCTCTGGTTGGAGGTCGCCAGCGACTTTCCGGCGGCGAGCTCCTCGCGCATGCGCTCAAAAATTAGGATGTTCGCGTCGACGGCCATTCCGATCGTGAGCACGATGCCGGCCAGGCCGGGCAGCGTCATCGTCGCCCCGAAGCTCGCCATGACGCCGAGGATGATCAGGAGATTGACCGCCAGAGTGCCGACGGCCACGAGCCCGCCGGTCGTGTAGAAGGTTATCATGAAGGCCGCCACCGCGGCCGTACCGATGATCGCGGCCCGCACGCCGCTTGATACGGCGTCGGTCGCCAGCGACGGACCGATCTCGTTCTGTTCCTTGACGACGAGCGGCAGATCGAGCGGGTTGTTGAGCACATTGGCGAGGTCGATCGCCTCGCGGTCCGTGAAGCGCCCCTCGATGACGGCTGAATCGTTGTCGATCTCCTCGCGAACCGTCGGCGCCGAATAGAGCTTGCCGTCGAGCACGATGGCCAGACGGCCGATGTGGCCGGTGCGGCGGCCCTCGTCGGCGATCTTTTTGGTCATCGCCGCGAAGAGCTTCCGTCCGTCGCTCGTGAATTGCATCAGGATCTCCGGCTTCCCGTAGCTGTCCGAATGGGGGAAGGCCTTTGCGATGATTTCTCCGGTCGCCTCGGGTATCCGCTTGATGTAAAGTTCCTCCGTCACGTCCTGGTCGCCCCGCTGGTCGTCCAGTGTCATCGCCTCATACCCCGGCGGAACCTGGCCCGGGGCCGCCTGGTTGGGCGTCAGGGTCGGATGCACCACCCGGAATTCCAGCCGGGCCGGAGCCTTCACGTTGTCGACGATCTCGGGGTTGTCCTTGGTGTTGATTCCGGGCAGTTCGACCTCGATCCGGTTGTCGCCGACCGGCCGGATGATGGGTTCGCCGACGCCGAAGGCATTTACCCGGGCGCTGATGATCTCGACCGCCTTTCCGAGCTTTTCCTTCACGTCGCTCGGATCGCGCGCCGCCACCTTGGGATCAACCTCCAGGGTGACCGCAACCCCGCCGTGAAGGTCAAGGCCGAGCTGGAGCCGGCCCTTGGAGCGCTTCAGCAGCTCGTTTAGCAGGATGTCATTGCGTCGCTGGATGTTGTGCAGCGAACTCTCGATCCGGATATTCGGAAAATACTGCGTCAGGTCGATCTTGCGCTCCGTCGCGATCTGCTTGAGGCCCACGAACATGCTCAGCGCCTGGCCCGATTTCCACCGCGCCGTCGCCTCGTCCATCAGCTTCGAGAACTCCTGCGGCTGGGCGGAAACGTGTTCCTTGATATAGGTGGGGAAATAGATGTCCCTGAGCGGCACGAGCTGGGAGACCGCCCAGCCCGCAATCACAAGGCTGAGCGTAAGCTTCCAGATGTTTTGTTTGAACATGGATGTATTTGGTTAAAGGGGTTGGCCGGATGGCCGGGAACGCCTGCCGCTTCCGGCTTCACCCGGGCGGCGGGATTGGGCGGCCGCGGGCTGGTCCCGGGGCCCGCGCGAGGGCAGCTTCACTTCGTCTCGGCGGCGTCGCCCCGCTTCACGACCGATTGGATGAAGCCCTTGGCGATCTCGACCTTCGTATTGTCGGCAATCCGGATGACGAACCGATCGTCCTTGACGTTCGTTATTGTGCCAAAAATGCCCGCCGATGTCACCACGTCATCGCCCGTCTTCAGCGCCTGCAGCATCTTCTCGTGCTCCTTCTGCTTCTTGCGCTGCGGTGCAATCATGAGAAAGTAGAGAGCGCCCAGGATGAGCACCATCGTCAGGAACGGCATGAATTGCGACGGACCCTGCGCCGGCGCCCCGGCGGGAGAGGCGGGTGCGGACGCCTGGGCAAGGAAGGAAGCCATGGTCATCGGGGACATTTTCGGATTTGCGTGTTGGTGAATTTGGGAGCTTATCTGTGATTTTCCGATGGACAGTGCGGCACAAATTTCAGCCGGGAGCAAGGCGACGCCGAGGTTGCAATCCTCGGAGAGGCTTGCCCCGAGGCGGCAACGCAGCGCCAGGCTGAAAGGTGTGCTGCAATGGCCATTGGCAATTCACAGATACGCTCCAAAAGGAAAAGAAAGAACAATCTAACGGTTTTCGCTCCGGCAATGGCAAGCCCTATCCGTTCCGCCTCCCCATCACCACGTTGAAAAACAAACCCGCATCCGGCTGGTCGGCAGAAAAATCCGAGGATCATTACGGCTTCAAGCGCTGGGGCTATGGCCACTTCTCGGTCGATCCCGAGGGGTTCGTGAATGTCCAGCCGCTGGCCGACGGCCGCACTATCAGGGTCCTGGACGTCGTGCACGAGGCGGTCGGAATGGGCCTGAACGCCCCGATGGTCATCCGTTTCCAGGATCTGCTCCGCCACCGGGTCATCCAGCTCAACGAGATGTTTCGCAAGGCGATCCGGGAGGAGGGCTACAAGGGGGAGTACCGCGGCGTGTTCCCGATCAAGGTCAACCAGCTGCGCGAGGTGGTCGACGAGATCATCGCCGCCGGCAAGGACTACAGCTACGGCCTCGAGGCCGGCTCGAAGCCGGAACTGGTGATCGCCCTTGCCATGCACGAGGGGGCCAACCGCCTGATCATCTGCAACGGCTACAAGGACAACGACTACATCCGCCTGGCCCTCCTCGGCCGCAAGCTCGGCAAGAAGGTGATCCTCGTCGTCGAGCAGCTCTCCGAGCTGGACGAGATCATCCGCCTTTCGCAGGAAACCGGCGTCAAGCCGATGATCGGCTTCCGCGCGAAGCTCCAGACCCGCGGCGAGGGCAAGTGGGCCCTTTCGACGGGGGAGAACGCCAAGTTCGGCCTGAACACCGCCGAAATCCTCTTCGCCTGCGAGAAGCTCAAGGCCGTCAAGTTCACGCAATGCCTGCGCCTCGTGCACTTCCACATCGGCTCCCAGGTGCCGAACATCATCACGATCAAGAACGCGGTCATCGAGGCGACCCGCTTCTACTGCCAGCTCGCGCGGCTGGGTTTCCCGATGGGCTACCTGGACGTCGGCGGCGGGCTGGGCATCGACTACGACGGCTCGCGGACGAACTTCGAGAGCTCGATGAACTACTCGCTCGAGGAGTACGCCCGCGACGTCGTCTTCAACATCCGCGAGATCTGCAATGCCTCCGGGATTCCGGTGCCGGACATCGTGAGCGAGTCCGGCCGGGCCGTCGTCGCACCGCACTCGATGCTGGTCGTCGAGGTGTTCGAGCGGATCAGCAAGCGCGAATCGCTCGGCCAGCAGCACCAGCCTGAGGAAAAGCACAAGGTCGTCACCGACCTGGAGGTGATGCTCAAGAACAAGACCAAGCTCGGCCGCCTCGAGCGCTTCCACGACGCGATCCAGAAGAAGGAGGAGGCCTTTTCGCTCTTCAACCTCGGCTACCTCGACCTCGAGAACCGGGCGGCCGCCGAGTCGATCTTCTGGCAGATCTGCGAGCAGATCGCCAAGGAGGGAAGGAAGGCCGGCTACCAGCCCGAGGAGCTGCACGACCTCTCCACCCTGCTGGCCGACCAGTACGTGTGCAATTTCTCGGTCTTCCAGTCCCTTCTCGACCACTGGGCGCTGAAGCAGCTCTTCCCGATCGCGCCGCTGCACCGGCTGAAGGAGAAGCCCACGGTCAACGCGATCCTGGTCGACATCACCTGCGACTCGGACGGCAAGATCAGCAGCTTCATCGACCTGCAGGACGTGAAGGAGTACATCACCCTTCATCCGCTCAACAACAAGCCGTACTACCTCGGGATCTTCCTGACGGGCGCCTACCAGGACATCATGGGCGACCTGCACAACCTCTTCGGCCGCGTGAACGAGGTTCACGTCTTCCTCGAGGACGACGAGCCCAACGGATTCTACATCGAGGAGTCGATCAACGGCAGCCGGATTGCCGACGTCATCGAGGGCGTCCAGTACCAGCAGGAGGACCTCTGCCGCCGGATGAAGGCTCATGATCGACGCGGCGACGCGCAAGGACCAGGTCAAGCCGCGCGAGGGCGTGCGCCTCCTCGAAATCTACGAGAGCCAGATGCGCAACAAGACCTACCTGAACATCGAGCGGTCAAACGGCAGGCCAAAAAAGAAGCCGTAGGATTGCCGAGATCCATCCTAATTCAAGGGAGGGCATGCCGCATGAGGAGATTGCCGCCTCTTTCGACGTCTCTTGGGCGCCATCTGGCCGGCATCAGCCGGCGGTTCTTGGCGGCCGGCCTTGACGGAGATCTGTGCATTGGCGGCTCCCGACGAATGCGGCATGCCCTCCCTTGAATTAGGATAGCCCGACGAGGCGACTTTCAGCGCCACTCGTGCCTCGGATAGCGGCGGGAAAGCTCCGGCTTGAGCTTCGGGTAGATCTCCCGCCAGAACGAGCCAAGGTCCTCGGTCACCTGGATCGGGCGCTGGTTGGGGGCGAGCACCTCGAATCTGACGGGGATGCGGCCGTGGCCGATCGCGAACTTCCCGTCCACACCGTAAAGCTCCTGAATTCTGGCACTTAGGACGGGCGGTCCCTCCTTCGAGTACGTGAGGCGCGAGCGCCGCCCGTTCGCCATGACCAGCCGCTCGGGCAGGCACTCGTCCAGGGCGGCGAGCTGCTCGGCGGTCAGCCAGTCGCGCAGGGTCGGCATGACTTCCTTCCCCTTCACCCCGCGCGCGGAGAGTTCGCCGTAGCAGATCTGCTCGATGAGGGTCTGCCGGTCCGCATCCATCACGGGGTTGACCTCCATTTCTGGAAACCACTCCGCCATACGGTTTACCCTTACGATCCATTGCTCGACCGCCTCATCCCAGGCGTCGATCGTGATCCGCCCCGCGAGGACCTCCTTCGCGAGAAGGCCCGCCGCCTCGTCCAGAGGCACGTCCTCGCTGCTGCGGGCCTCGAGCACGAGATCGCGGAAACGCCGCTCCCGGCGGGCGACAACCCGCTTGCCCGCCCCGTCGTAGACAACCGCGCGAAGCTCCTGAAAATCGTCCGGAAAGAGTTCCTTCAGCCAGGCCTCCTCGACCTTCGTCGCAAGGCTCAGCACGACGCTCACTTCCCCTCCCCGGCCGCCGATCTCGCTGATCTCGGCTGCAACGAAAAGCGGCGCCTTCTGGATCGCGCTCTCGCGGGCGAGGACGCCCCGCCGCCTGTGGACGATCTCGCATCGCAGCGTCCCCGCGTCGAGCCGACGGGCGAGGTGGCCGGAGAATCCGGCCAGGACGCACTTGCACACCTCGGCTTCGCGCGCGGCGCCGGGTGCCGGCTCCCCCGCATCCAGGCCCTCGGTCTTTGCGATTTCCAGGAACTGGTCAAAAAGGGGGCCCACCTGCCGCGCAGCCTGCGCGTGAATGCCCAGGCGGCGGCAGGCGTCCAGGGCGAAGTCCGCCCTCTCCGCATACCGCCAAGCCCGCATAAGCACGAAGAAATCGCTCTCATGCTCCTCGCCGAAAAGATCCTCCCGGGCCCTCTCGACCTCCTTCGGCACGCCCCGCAGGAGAAAATTCCGCCCCTGCGTGAGGGCCGCCATGAGCGCCACGGGACGCACGCAGCCCCGTTCCTTGGCCGCGAGAAACATCCGCGCATAGCGCGGATGGACCGGAAAACGAAGCATCCTCTTGCCAGTCTCCGTTATCCGCAAGGCCGGGTCCTTCGGCCGGGACGCCAGGGCTCCCAGGTCGCGCAGCAGCTCCTCGGCCCTTTCGAGCGCCTTCAGATCCGGGGTCTCGAGCCAGGCAAAACCGCGGATGTCGTCGATCCCCGCGGCCTTCAGCGTCAGGACGACCTCGGACAGGTCGAGCCGCTTCACCTCGGGCAGCTCCTGGGCCGGCCGCTGCGCGTTCTCCCTTTCCGTCCAGAGCCGGATGCAAACGCCCGGAGCCGTGCGGCCGGCCCTGCCGGCGCGCTGGTCCGCGTTGGCAGCTGATATTTTCTCGATCAGCAGAGTGTTGATCCCCCGGTGCGGATCGAATCGCGCGATTCGCGCGAGCCCGCTGTCCACGATCGCTGTCACTCCGTCGATCGTCAGGGAGGTCTCCGCCACGTTGGTGGAGACGATGATCTTCCGGGCTTCGTAGCGTGCCACAGCCCGGTCCTGGGCCTCCGCGGGAAGTTCGCCATGCAAGGGCAGAACGATGAAATCGCGCAAGCCGCGCATCCCCTGGACCGCCTGCACCGTGCGGCCTATTTCGTACGCGCCCGGCATGAAGACCAAAAGATCGCCCGGCGTCCGCGAGGCGATCCGCTCGCATTCGCGCGCGGCGACGTCCCAGACCGGCTCCGCGTCGAAGTTGACCGGCTTCGAAAGGTATTCGACCTGCACCGGATGCGAGCGGCCCTTCGAGACAAGGACCTCGCATGGGGAGAGGTACTCGCGAAGGGGTCCTGCCTCCAGGGTCGCGGACATGACGACGATCCTCAGGTCCGGCCTTGGCCC